>JBDKHF010000058.1:0-137635 GCA_039797825.1 Pseudomonadota bacterium
GGCGGAATGATCAGTTCAGGCATTCAATCACCGCGTTGGCGGCTTTTTCGGCGGTGTTCTGGCGCAATTGCAGATGAATCTCGGTGAAGGCTTCAGCGACCAGGGCAGCGTTTTCTTTATCGTCGTACAACTTGGCCAAGGCTTCGGCCAGATTCTCTGGCGTTGCCTGTTCCTGAAGGATTTCCGGCACCACCGAGCGCCCGGCCAGAATATTCGGCAGGCCGACGAAGGGCTGATACGCCATGCGTTTCATGATCCAGTACGAGAGCTTGGCGATTTTGTAGGTGATCACCATTGGCCGTTTGATCAGCGCGGCTTCGAGCGTTGCCGTGCCACTTGCCACCAGCGACACATCGGCGGCACCGAGGGCATCCTGCGCATGACCAAATAACAAGCGGAAAGGCACGTCGCTGGCTTGTTGGGTGTAAATCGCCATTTCAAACTGCAAACGCGTTTCACGAGTGGTCAGCGGCACCACAAACAAGGCATTGGGCTGATAACGCTCGCGTATGATTTTGGCGGTCTGCACGAAGGTTTCAGCCATTTTCTCCAGTTCACCGTTACGGCTACCCGGCAGCAAGGCAAAAATCGGCACGTCACGCGGCAAGGCGAGCTTTTCACGAACGGTAAATTTATTGGTTTCGAGCGGAATGATGTCAGCCAGCGGATGACCGACATAAGTTACCGGAATCCGCTCTTTTTCATAAAGCGGCGGCTCCATTGGAAACAGGGCAAGGACGCGGTCAACCGCCCGGGCAATCTTTTTTATTCGTCCGCCGCGCCAGGCCCAGATCGATGGACTGACGTAGTGAATGGTTTTGACACCGGCTGACTTGAGATCGGTTTCCAGACCCAGATTGAAATCGGGCGCATCAACACCGATAAAAATATCCGGTTTACTCGCCAGCAAGCGCTTCTTGAGTTGGCGACGAATTCCGGAAATCTCGCGGTAATGCTTGAGGGCATCGACATAGCCCATCACCGCCAGTTTCTCCATCGGCCACCAGGCATCAAAGCCGTGCCCTTCCATGCGGGGGCCGCCGATGCCGTAAAACTCGGCATCCGGCAATTTGGCCTTCAATGCAGCGATAAGGTGAGCGGCCAGGAGATCCCCTGAGGCCTCCCCTGCCACCATGGCTATTCGTACAGCATTTCCCATCAGCGAATAATGCCGCGCTTGGATACCGCCAGAAAATCGACAAAGCGCTGCACATCAGGTTGCGTTTGCGCTTCTTCAGCCAGCTTGATCTTGGCTTCTTCAAGCAGCAACCCGGATTTGTACAAGGTGCGGTAGGCGCGCTTCAGCGCACTCAGTGATTCTGCGGTAAAACCACGCCGCTTCAGGCCCTCAACATTGATCCCATATGGTGTCGCGGTATTGCCCGCAGCCATCAGATAAGGCGGCACATCCTGCAAAACAACGGTACCCACCGCCGTCATCACATGCGCGCCAACCCGGCAAAACTGATGCACGCCGGTGTAGCCACCCAGAATGGCCCAATCTTCAACCACGACATGGCCGGCGAGTTGGGCATTGTTGGCAAAAGTCGTTTTGTTGCCGACCTGGCAATCGTGCGCGATATGCACGTAGGCCATGATCCAGTTGTCGTCACCGATGCGCGTCACGCCAGCATCCTGCGCAGTACCCAGATTGAAGGTACAGAACTCGCGGATCACATTGCGATCGCCAATTTCCAGACGCGTCGGTTCGCCGGCGTATTTTTTGTCCTGCGGCACTTCGCCTAGCGATGAAAACTGAAAAATACGGTTTTCACGACCAATCCGGGTATGCCCTTTGATCACGACATGCGGCCCGATTACCGTATGTTCGCCAATCTCAACATCTGGACCAATGATTGAATAAGGGCCGATCTCGACATTGGCAGCGATTTTCGCGGCTGGATCGACAATAGCAGTCGGATGAATCATCTTAGACATCGCGTTTGGCACACATCAAATTGGCTTCAGCCACCACCTGACCATCAACCCGGGCTTCCGCCTTGTATTTCCAGATGCCACGCATTTGACGCACGATTTCAACATGCAGGTGCAGTTGATCGCCCGGCATCACCGGTTTCTTGAAACGGCAATTATCAATCCCGACAAAGTAAAAAACCGAATTGGGATCCGGCTTGGAATCCATCGTTTTAAACGAAAGAATACCTGCCGCCTGCGCCAATGCCTCCATGATCAACACGCCCGGCATCACCGGATGGTGCGGAAAATGGCCGACAAAATACGGCTCGTTCATCGTGATATTTTTGTAGGCGTGGATTGATTTACCCGGCTCCACTTCAAGCACCCGATCCACAAGCAGGAAGGGGTAACGATGCGGCAGGTGCTCTAAAATTTCATGGATATCCATTTAATCAACCCTTTATAGTAGTATTTTTAAGCATTTTCTCAAGCTCGGAAACACGCTCGGCCAACTTCGCCAAATGCCGAATCTGCGCGGCATTGTGCAACCAGTGGCTATGCTCTTCCAGCGGAAAAACGCTGGTGTATTGCCCCGGCTTGGTAATATTTTTCATGACCAGCGAACCACCGGAAATCACCGCCCCGGAAGCAATCGTCACATGCCCAGCGATCATCGCCGCACCGCCGACAATCACGTTATCCTGCAGCGTTACACTACCGGCGATCGCGGCACAGGCTGCAATAACGCAATGCTTGCCAATCACGCAGTTATGACCGATCTGGATCTGGTTATCAATTTTGCAACCATCACCAATCAGCGTGTCGTCCAAAGCACCACGGTCAACCGTCGTACTGGCCCCAATTTCCACATCGTCGCCAATAATCACCCGGCCAATTTGCGGAATCTTGACCCACTGCCCGGCATCCGGTGCGAAACCAAAACCATCAGCACCGATCACAACGCCTGAATGAATAATCGCGTTTTGACCAATCTCACAGCCCGCATAAATGCTGACATTCGGGTAAAGCACACTGCCTGAACCTAGCTTGACGCCATCGCCCAACACGCAACCTGCATGCACAACGACACCCTGGCCAAGGATCACACCTGCCCCAATGCTCGCGTTAGGGCCAATCGTGACATCAGGCGGCAGATCAGAGGCGCAATAGGCAGAAGGATGGACCCCCGGTGCTGCGATGGTTCGGGGATTAAGCAATGTCGCCAGCCGAGCGTAGTAAGCGTAAGGATTTTTTGTGACTATCCGCGGCAAATCGACGGCATCGGCAAACTCAGCCGAGATAATAACCGCCGCTGCTTTGGTCGTTTTGAGCTGGCTTTTGTATTTCAGATTGGTCAAAAAACCAATCTCACCGGCACCAGCCGAAGCCAGTGTCGCCACCTGCCTGATCAAGGTTTGTGGATCACCAAATACATCGCCGCCCAGACGGGCGGCGATATCAGCCAAGGAAAGCTCAACACCCGCAGCAGCAGGCATTACTTGCCTTCGGCGAGCGCCTTGATGACGCGATCAGTCATATCCAGCTTGGGGCTAACCCAAACCACATCCTGCAGCACCAGATCGTATTTCTCGGCTTCAGCAATCTGTTTAATCGCCTTGTTGGCCTTCTCGATCACGGCTGCATTTTCCTCGTTCTGGCGCAAGTTCAGATCTTCACGGAATTCGCGCTGCTTACGCTGGAATTCACGCGATAACTCGCCGAATTCCTTTTCCTTGTTGCGACGATCACTCTCGGCCATCGTCACAGAATTCTTCTCAAGATTTTCCTGCAAGCCCTGAAGCTGCTTTGCCATCTTTTGAAGATCCTGATCGCGACGAGAAAACTCGCCTTCAAGCTTCTTGGCAGCCTTTTGTGCGGCAGGTGCATCACGGAAAATACGCTGAGTATTAACGTAGCCCACCTTCAACTCGGAGGCGCCAACGCCAGTAACGAACAAGGCGGACATCAACGATGCAAGTACGAGGGATTTAGCTTTCAACATGACACTCCTGAATCAAAAAGTAGTACCCAACTGGAACTGGAAAGACTCTGGCTTATCGCTTTCCTGTTTATTAAGCGCTTGACCATAACTGAATTTAAGCGGACCGATAGGTGAAATCCAAGCCATCGATATACCCGTAGAATACCGCAAATCACTTACCGAAATATTCTGCCCCTGCCCATAAACCTGACCAGCATCAAAGAAAAGCCCCATTCTCAAGCTCTTTTCCATGCCAGGGATGCCCCACAGAACTTCAGCATTACCGATCACTCGCCTGGTTCCACCGAGGCTGTCATTTGTACCCGGTTCTTTAGGGCCAAGGCTACCGGCCTTGAAACCGCGCACGGTATTAACACCACCTGCGTAAAAATTCTTGTAGAACGGCAAACTCGTGGTATCACCGTATCCACCGGCATAACCCAGATCCCCATTGAGCAGCAAAGTGAACGTCTTGCTCAATGGAAAGTATTGCTGCAACTGGTATGAAGCGCGATAAAAAGTCAAATCGCCGCCCGGAACAGCAACTTCAAGACCCGCTTTCTGGTAAGTGCCGCGAGTCGGGAACATAAAACTATCCTTGCCATCACTAACCCAATTCATTGAAACCGGGATAGTCATGTTGGTCTCGCCAAAGGTATTGACGAACTTTTTATATCGGTCAGGACTTTCACTTACCGTTGTAATAGTTGTTGAATCGAGACCCACACCAAAACTTAGCGATTCCTTTTCACTAATCGGGAAGCCAAATCTCAATCCACCACCAAGAGATTCTGTTTTATAGGGTGCAACTGCCGTAGTCGTTGAATCAACTTTGCGTTGATATACATCAAAACCTTGGCTTACTCCATCTTTAGTGAAGTAAGGGTTTGTATATGAAAACGAATAAACCGTATTGATTTTTCCTGTATTGACCTGAATCCCGACGTTATTGCCGCTGCCCATGAAATTATTTTGGGCAATCGAACCAGACAGCACAACTCCTTCTGTACTGGATAAACCAAGACCGAGCATGAGGTTACCGGTCGGCTTTTCAGTCACATTCATATTGACGTCAATTTGATCTGAAGTACCTTGCACAGCAGGCGTCTCGACGGCTACTTCCGAGAAATATCCAAGGCGATCAAGACGCAATTTGGAGGCACTTACCCGTTCAGAGTCGTACCAACCACCTTCCATTTGACGCATTTCACGCCGAACGACTTCATCGCGTGTCTTGGTATTCCCCGTAATATTGACTCGCCGCACATAAACCCGCTTGCCCGGATCGACGAAGATAGTAAAAGCAACCTGGCGCTTTTCCTTGTCAATTTCCGGGGATGCATTAACGTTGGCAAAGGCATAACCCTCTTTCCCCAAACGCTCGCCAACCGCTTTTGTTGATTCGTTCAAACGCTCGCGTGAGAAAACATCGCCAGGCTTGATCGTAACCAGCGTGCGAATTTCCTCTTCAGAAATAGAGAAATCGCCAGCCAGCTTGACCGATGACACTTGATAACGCTCACCTTCAGCGACGTTCACCGTGATAAACACGTCCTGCTTGTCCGGCGAGATCGAAACCTGCGTCGACTCAACATTAAATTCGAGATAGCCCCGATTCATATAGAAAGACTTGAGTTTTTCTAGATCAGCCGACAGTTTTTGACGCGAATACTGGTCGCTTTTGGTGTACCAGCTAAAAAAACCGGGGGTTGTCAGTTCCAGCAACCCGATCAGTTCCTTTTCCTTGAATGCCTTGGCGCCAACAACGTTGATTTGCTTGATCCGCGCAGCTGCACCTTCTTCAATATTGAAATTAATGCCAACCCGATTGCGCTCCAATGGCGTAATTGTGGTGGTAATCGTCGCGCCATACTTGCCGCGCGTCAGATATTGGCGTTTGAGTTCCTGCTCTGCCTTTTCAAGTTGCGCTCGGTCGAAAATGCGACCTTCAGCAATCCCGGTTTCCTTGAGCGCCTTGATGATTACATCGTTCTCAAATTCCTTGAGGCCGACAAAATTGATTTTTGCAATCGCCGGTCGCTCTTGCACCACGACCACCATGACAGCGCGGCCAACCTCAATCCGGACATCTTTAAAGAAGCCAGTGGCAAACAATGCCTTGATCGATTGTGCAGATTTTTCATCGGTCAGCGTATCGCCGACTTTGACTGGCAAATAACTGAAAACAGTACCCGCCTCGGTGCGCTGGATTCCCTCGACACGAATATCCTTGACCGCAAAAGGCTCAAATGCATGCGCAGGCAGTGCAAATGCACTGGCGATCAGGATGGAAAGCAGGGATTTCTTCATCATTCAGCCGGAGACCAGGCGATTTATGTCATTAAAAAAGGCGAAAGCCATCAAGGTTAGGAGAATAGCCACACCAACTTGCTGGCCTAACTCCATCGCGCGCTCTGAAAGCGGGCGGCGCCTGACGACTTCAATCACATGATACAACAAATGCCCACCATCCAGAACCGGAATGGGCAGCAGATTAAGGACGCCAAGACTGATACTGACCAGCGCCATAAATTTGAGGTAATAATCCAGCCCAAGGCGTGCTGACTGACCGGCATAATCGGCAATGGTTACAGGGCCGGAAATATTTTTCCAGGAAACCTCACCGGTCAGCATCTTGCCCATCATAACGAGCGTGAAAACCGATTTATCCCAGGTTTCACTAACGGCTTTTACTCCCGCCTCAAAAAACCCGTAGCTGACAAATGCGTGCAGATCACGACGACTATCAGCGGTTTCCGCTACTGCAACGCCAATCTTTCCTACTTGGCGACCACGTTCGGAAATCAACTCGGGAATCACGTTGACCGTAACATTTTGTCCATCGCGACTAATTTCCAGGCGCAAAGGCTTGCCTTCCCCATCACGCACCTGGCGAACAAACTCGAACCAGCTGCTGATTTCCATATCGTTGATCGCCCGCACAAAATCGCCAACCTGTAGGCCGGCAGCTTGTGCCGGGCCGCCGGGGGAAACTTTGCCAATTATCGGTGGCATTTTTGGTCGGAAAAATGTGATCCCCAACCGCGCCAAGGCATCGCCTTCCCAGCCCTGCTCGCCAGCGGCAACCAAGAGCAGGCGGCGCAGGGCGATTTCCCGCTGCTCGTTGATCACTTCCAGCTCGACACTGTCTTGATCGGCGGCTTTTTGCAGCAAGAGCCAACGAAAGTCATCCCAGCTCGCTACCGCTTGCCCGTCAATTGTTCTCACTCGCTCACCATTGGCGATACCGGCCACCGCCGCTGGCGTATTAACGGGGGGCGCCCCAAGTATCGGCAGCAACTCTTCGCTGCCATGCATGAATATCGCCCAGTAGATCAGGATGGCTAAGGCAAAATTCGCCAGCGGCCCTGCCGCAACAATCAGACTGCGTTTGCCGACGGATTGTTGATTGAACGCCCGATGGCGCTCCTCTGGCGCCACTTCGCCCTCACGCTCATCCAGCATTTTGACGAAACCACCGAGTGGCACGGCAGCAATTGCCCATTCGGTACGGTCAACACCCAATTTCCGTTGAAAAATTGTTTTTCCGAAGCCGACTGAAAAGCGCAGCACCTTGACACCGCAGTATCGTGCGGCCAAATAATGCCCCAGCTCGTGAACCACAACAAGCACGCCTAAAACGACGAGGAAGGCAGCCAGGTAAAGCAGAAAATTACTCACGCGAAACTTTGTTCCTTGATTATTCGCTGTGCCGCCTGACGTGCTTCGCCATCAGCAGCCAGCACATCACCAAGATTTCCCTCGGGGCCACCAGGCAAGAGTGCCAGAACGGATTCAATCAAGCGCGAGATACCAAGAAATGGCAACTGTCGATTGAGAAAAGCGGCGACCGCGACTTCATTGGCCGCATTCAAAATCGCCGGCGCCATCCCGCCTTGGCGTAAAGCATCATAGGCTAGGCGCAAGCAGCGGAAGCGCTCAAAATCCGGCGGGTAAAAATCCAGCCGGGCAATTTTGAAGAGATCGAGGGGTTCAACACCGGAAACAATTCGTTCGGGATAGGCCAGCGCAAAAGCAATCGGCGTGCGCATGTCCGGATTTCCCATTTGCGCCAGCACCGAGCCATCGCTATATTCAACCGCCGAGTGAATGACACTTTGCGGGTGAATAACCACTTGAATTTGTTCGGGCGGCGCAGCAAACAACCAATGCGCCTCGATCACCTCAAGGCCTTTGTTCATCATGCTGGCCGAATCAACCGAGATTTTCGGACCCATCACCCAATTGGGGTGGGCGCAGGCAGCTTCGGGAGTGACATGGTGCAGATCATCAAGCGCCTTCTCGCGGAACGGGCCACCCGATGCAGTCAAGAGAATTCGCCGTACGCCGCAAGCCTCCAGGCCACGCGAAAAGTCTGTCGGCAGGGCCTGAAAAATGGCGTTATGTTCGCTGTCGACCGGAAGCAATGTCGCGCCATGCTCGCGGACTGCGTGCATGAACAACTCGCCGGCCATGACCAGCACTTCCTTGTTGGCCAACATGATTTTCTTGCCGGCCTTCGCTGCCGCCAGCGTCGGTTCAAGCCCTGCAGCACCAACAATTGCCGCCATGACTGCATCGACTTCAGGCAGCGTAGACATCTCGATCAGGGCTTCAATGCCGTGGCGAACTTCGATCAGCAGCCCGGCGGTACGACACAATTCCTTCAGTTGCTGGGCTAAAAGAGCATCGCGCACCACCGCAAAGCGCGGTTGAAATTCGCGGCACTGTTCAAACAGTTTGTCGACCTGACTGTGGGCACAAAGGGCAAAAGCACGATAACGCTCAGGATGGCGGCGCATCACTTCAAGCGTGCTAACCCCGATCGATCCAGTCGAACCTAAAATCGTAATATTTTGCAGGGTCATTGAGCGGCCTGGGTGACCAGCCAGAGTAAAGCAATGATCGGCATGGTCGACGTCAAACTATCTATCCGATCAAGCACCCCGCCGTGGCCGGGCAGCACATTGCTACTATCCTTGATTCCCGCCTGGCGTTTGAGCATCGATTCGTATAAATCACCGATGATGCTGACTGCGGTCACCAAGACAAGCGCCAGCACCCACAGTGGTAGTGCAAGCGGAGCATATCCTGTGGCGAAACGCATCACCAGACCATAAAAAATCACGCCGACAACTGCGCCTAGCGCTCCTTCCCAGGTTTTTCCCGGGCTGATATTAGGTGCCAGTTTGTGTTTACCGAAAGCCTTACCGGAGAAATAGGCGGCCACATCGGCCATCCACACCACGGCAAACAATGCCAGCAAAATGCCGGGGCCGGGGATACGCAATTGAACCAGCGCCAACCAGGTTGGAAATAAAACAACCAGTCCGGTCAACAAACCTGCGGTACCTGTACCGAGCGCCCAGCGGGTGCGCAACCAGAACGGAATGAGGAGGCACCAGAAAATTGAGGCAATCCCGTAGACCGCAATGACCCACGCCGGTGCATATTCATGAATTTCCGTAGCGCCAATGGCATCCGGTGCGATCAGCGCAACGCCCACGCAAGCCAAGGCCACAACGCAGCCAAGCAGACGCCGCTGAATTTCATTCCAGCGCAGCAAAGCGCCCCACTCCCACGCGCCAACGCCAATGAAGGCGGCAACAAGAAGCGCCCAGTGTGCCTGTGAAAGATAAAACAGGCTGGGCAAAAGCAGGCCAAGCAAGACAAACGCGGTAATAACGCGCGTTCTAAGCATCCGCTTTTCCGGTCAGTTGCTCACTGGTTCGACCAAAGCGCCGTTCACGTTCCTGATAGGAAAGTACGGCCTTGTCGAACTCGGCGGTATTGAACTCAGGCCACAAGGTATCGGTGAAATACAGTTCCGTGTAGGCGAGTTGCCAAAGCAGAAAATTACTGATGCGCTCCTCGCCACCAGTGCGAATGAACAAATCCGGCTCAGGAGCAAAGGCCATCGAAAGGAATGGCTCAAGATCTGACTCTGTCCAGCCATCACGCTTTTCGGGATGGCTGGACAGCATTTGATTGACCGCCTGCATGATGTCCCAGCGCCCGCCGTAGTTTGCGGCAATCGTCAGATCAAGACGCGTGTTACCGGCGGTCCGTGCTTCGGCATCGCGGATCAGGGCCTGCAGAGCCTGGTCGAAACGCGACAAATCACCGATCACCCGCAAACGAACACCATTTCGATCAAGTTTTTCAACTTCCTGCTCCAGCGTCTTGACGAACAACTGCATCAACAAGCTGACCTCGTCTTGCGGTCGACGCCAGTTTTCGGAACTAAATGCGAAGAGTGTCAGGTAGCTAATATTTCGCTCAAGACAGGCACGTACCATCTCGCGCACCAACTCAACGCCTTTGGCGTGCCCAGCAAAGCGCGGCAAAAAGCGTTTTTTTGCCCAACGCCCATTGCCATCCATGATCACGGCAACGTGATCGGGCACCGCTACAGCGCTGGGTACTTGACGAGTCGAGCTGGAAAAAAAAGCCATTCGGCGGCGAGCTTAAACCTGCATCAGCTCGGCCTCTTTATGGGCGAGCATCTTGTCGACTTCGGCGACGTATTTGTCGGTGAATTTTTGAACTTCGTCCTGCGCCTTGCGCTCATCATCCTCGGGGATTTCGTGCTTTTTCAAGGCATCCTTGAGATGGGCATTCGCATCGCGACGCAAATTGCGCAGGGCAATCTTGGTATCTTCGCCTTCCGTCTTCACGACCTTGATCAGGTCACGCCGGCGCTCTTCAGTCAAAGCCGGCATTGGGACGCGGATCAAATCACCTTGCGAAGATGGGTTCAAGCCCAGATCACAGTCACGAATCGCTTTTTCAACTTTTTGCAGCATGGGTTTTTCCCAAGGCTGCACCCCAATCGTACGTGCATCGACCAGCGTGACGTTGGCGACCTGATTGACCGGCACCATAGAACCGTAATAATCAACCTGGACGTGATCCAGCAATCCCGTATGGGCACGGCCAGTACGCACCTTTTGCAAGTCATTCTTGAGGACCTCAAGAGACTTCAGCATTTTGGCTTCGAGTGTTTTTTTGAGTTCGGAAATCATCTCGTCGTCTTTCAGTAGTAAACCAGCGTACCCTCATTTTCCCCAAGCACCACGCGCTTCAGCGCACCGGCCTTGAAGATTGAAAATACGTTGATCGGCAATTTTTGATCGCGACACAGCGCAAAAGCAGTCGCATCCATCACTGCAAGATTCTTGGAAATCGCTTCATTGAAGCTGATCTGGTCATAGCGCGTGGCCAAAGGGTCTTTCTTTGGGTCAGCACTGTAAATACCATCAACCTTGGTTGCTTTCAGCACAATTTCTGCGCCGATTTCCGATCCGCGCAATGCTGCAGCGGTGTCGGTGGTAAAGAAAGGATTGCCGGTGCCAGCACCAAAAATAACAATCTTTCCTTCTTCCAGATAGCGAATCGCCTTACCACGAATATACGGCTCGACGACCTGCTCGATATTCAGCGCCGACTGTACGCGGGCGTTAAGGCCCGCCTGGCGAAATGCATCAGACAGAGCCATGGCATTCATGACTGTCGCCATCATGCCCATGTAATCAGCGGTAGCCCTATCCATCCCGGTGGCCGTACCGGCCATGCCGCGAAAGATATTGCCGCCGCCAATTACCACACCAATTTCCACACCCATATCGGCAACGACCTTGATCTCACCGACAATCGCCGCGATGGTCTGCGGGTTGATGCCATAGGCGTCGTTGCCCATCAGGGCCTCGCCGGAAAGTTTCAGGAGAATTCGCTTGTATTTGGGTGCGGTCATGGTGCTTTCCTACAAATTACTTCTTGGCAGCTGCGGCAGCAGCCTGAGCAGCGACTTCAGCAGCGAAGTCATCAACCTTCTTCTCAATGCCTTCACCAACCACGAACAGCGTGAAACCAGCGACGGATGCGCCCTTAGATTTCAGCAATTGCTCAATAGTTTGTTTGCCATCGGCCGCCTTGACGAAAACCTGACCCAGCAGGGTGACATCTTTCAGATATTTCTGAACGGTACCTTCAGCAATCTTTTCCAGCATTTCTTCTGGCTTGCCGGCTTCGCGTGCCTTTTCAATGGCAATACGACGCTCGGTATCGAGCAACTCAGCGGAAACACCGCTTGAGTCCAGTGACTTTGGCTTGGAGGCAGCGATGTGCATCGCCAGATCCTTGCCCAATTGCTCGTCACCACCGACGACATCAACCAGCACGCCAACCTTGGCGCCACCGTGAATATAAGGAACCAGCTTGCCCTTGGCTTCGAAACGGGCAAAGCGACGGATGCTCATGTTCTCGCCAATTTTGCCAACCAGTGCGGAACGGGTTGACTCAACAGTGCCTTCACCCATCGCCAGCGCCGACAATTCAGCAACATCGGCAGGATTTTTGTCGGCAACCAATGCGGCAGAGCCGTTGGCCAGCGCAATGAACTCGTCGTTCTTGGCGACAAAATCGGTTTCGCTATTAACTTCGATCATCGCGCCCTGCTTGCCATCAGCAGAGATGCTGATCGCCACGATACCTTCGGCAGCGATACGGGTTGCTGCCTTGGAGGCCTTGTTGCCGAGTTTGACGCGAAGAATCTCTTCAGCCTTGACCATGTCGCCATCAGCTTCGGTCAGTGCTTTTTTACATTCCATCATGGGTGCGTCGGTCTTGCCGCGCAGTTCTGCCACCATGCTTGCGGTAATTGCCGCCATATTTTGTTCTCCTGAGCTTTAAAACAGACGGGGCCTTACGCCCCGCCCTTTTTCAACCTGCAACCAGCTTACTGAGCCGCTTCAACGACTTCAACAAACTCGTCATCGCCATTGGCCGCTGCAACGATTTCCTGCAACACCTGGCTACGACCTTCAAGGATGGCATCAGCCATGCCGCGAGCGTAAAGACGGATAGCGCGGGAAGAGTCATCGTTACCCGGAATGATGTACGAGACACCTTCGGGTGAGTGGTTGGTATCAACCACACCGATCACTGGAATGCCAAGCTTGCCGGCTTCAGTGATACCAATTTTGTGGTAGCCGACGTCGATAACAAAGATCGCATCCGGCAGACCATTCATTTCCTTGATACCGCCAATCGATTTCTGCAGCTTTTCCATTTCGCGACGGAAGGTCAGCGCTTCTTTCTTGGGCATACGCTCAAGATCACCAGCCTCAACAGCAACTTCCATGTCTTTCAGGCGCTTGATCGAGGTTTTGACCGTCTTGAAGTTGGTCAGCATGCCGCCCAACCAACGCTGGTCAACATACGGAACACCAGCGCGTTGCGCCTCTTCAGCAACGATTTCGCGCGCTTGGCGCTTGGTGCTGACGAACAAGATGTTGCCGCGATTGGCGGACAGCTTCTTCACGAAAGCGGTGGCTTCGTTGTACTTGGCCAGGGTCTTTTCGAGGTTGACGATGTGAATTTTGTTACGTGCGCCGAAGATGTACGGTGCCATCTTGGGGGACCAGAAACGGGTTTGGTGGCCGAAGTGAACACCAGCCTCCAGCATTTCGCGCATAGTTACGGACATACAAAAACTCCTTAAGGGTTGAACCTCCACCCGCCTGAAACGCTCGCCATTATTAGCTTCTGGCGAACACCCTTAATCGGCGGATGTGTGGATTTGGCTGCACGCACCTCGCGCACAACCGCTTTAACAAGCTTTTCAGCTCGGAAAAACTTTTCGATTATAGCAAAAGACCCGGCGTAACCCAAGCTCAATAGCCATTTTGCTTGAGTGACAAAAGCTGCAACATGCGCGCCAGATAGGGCTGCCAGTCCGGCATGAGCAACCCGAAGTCATTTTCCAGATGCGTGCAATCAAGTCGCGAATTGATCGGGCGCCTGGCAGGCGTCGGGTAATCCGTACTGGGAATGGCGCGAATTGCCTCGGCTTTCAGACGTAAATCAAAGCCCGGCATCGCTGCGGCAAGCTCAATGATGGTTTGCGCAAAACTGTGCCAGCTGACCGGATTTGCCGCAGCCAGATGGTAAAGCCGATGCTCACCCGGCGCCATCGCCTGCCCTTGACGCAGCATCGCCAGACTCACGCCACTGACGGTGGCGATCAAGGCCGCCGGTGTTGGGCTACCCACTTGGTCATCAACGACATTCAGCGCGTCTTTTTCACGCGCCAGCCGGAGCATGGTTTTAACAAAATTAGCGCCGCGCGCACCAAAAACCCAACTGGTACGAAATATCACTGAACGGCAGTTGACCGCAGCAATTGCCTGCTCACCAGCCAGCTTGGTTCGCCCATAAACACTTTGCGGGGCCGGGGTATCACTTTCAACATAAGGCGTTGCCTTGTTGCCATCAAATACATAGTCCGTTGAATAATGAACCAGCAAGGCACCGTTACGCGCCGCCTCTTCAGCCAAAACACCAGGCGCCTCAGCATTGATGCGTAAGGCCAGATCGGCTTCGCTCTCGGCACGATCAACCGCGGTATAAGCCGTGGCATTGACGATTACCGTGGGATTAACCTGGCGCACCACCGTGCGCAACCGATCAAGGTCAGCCAGATCACATTCCGCACGACCACAGGCCACGACCCTCCCATGCGGCGCCAGCGAACGCTGCAATTGCCAGCCCAGCTGCCCGTCTTTACCCAATAGCAATATTTTCATTTGTGAAATCTGGAACGAAAGTGAAGATTATGCCATCCCACGCATGATCATTTGACCCCGCGAACGCTGTGTAAATTGGCGTTTCCCGCTAAAATCCACCGTCTCCATTCACCCAATAGCAGGATTTTCATGGGCATTCCCATCAAGACGCCAGAAGAAATCGAGAAAATGCGCGTCGCAGGCCGCCTCGCTTCTGAATTACTCGACTACATCGAACCCTTCATCAAGGCGGGCATCACGACCGGCGAAATCGACCGGCTGTGCAACGAATACACGGTCAATGTTCAGCAAGCCATCTCGGCCCCGCTCAATTACGCGCCATCGGGCTACAACCCTTACCCGAAAGCCATCTGCACCTCGGTTAACCATCAGGTTTGCCACGGCATTCCGGGTGATCGCGTGCTCAAGAACGGTGACATCATCAACGTTGATGTAACGCCAATCAAGGCCGGCTACCACGGTGACACCAGCCGCATGTACATGATTGGCGAGCCGTCGATTCAGGCCAAACGACTTTGTGAAATCACTTTTGATTGCCTTTGGCTGGGCATTTCAGTGGTTCGCCCCGGCGCCCGTTTTGGCGACATCGGCGAAATCATTCAGAAATATGCCGAGAAAAATGGCTACTCCGTTGTTCGCGAATTTTGCGGTCACGGCATCGGTGCCAAATTTCACGAAGAGCCGCAGGTTACGCATTATGGCAAAGCCGGTACCGGGCCAAAAATGGAAGCTGGGATGATTTTTACCATTGAGCCAATGATCAATGCTGGCAAGGCACCGATCCGCGAGCTGGCCGATGGCTGGACCATCGTCACCAAGGACCACAGCCTGTCTGCGCAATGGGAACATACCGTGCTGGTCACCGAAACCGGGTACGAAGTATTGACACAATCTGCCGGCTGCCGCCCGAAACCTGACTGGATTGCCTGATGATTGAACAGGTTGCCGCGCTACGCGGAGAAGTGAAAGCCATGCAGCTAGCGCTGCGTGAAAATTACGAACGCACCGGCGACGGCATGGCTTTGCTCCATACGCGCAGCAACCAGGTTGATCAGGTGCTGCTCAAGCTTTGGAAAAATCTGGATTTTCCGGCCTCGCTTACCCTGGCAGCGGTTGGTGGTTATGGC
This sequence comes from Pseudomonadota bacterium, assembly GCA_039797825.1. GTDB lineage: Bacteria > Pseudomonadota > Gammaproteobacteria > Burkholderiales > Rhodocyclaceae > Azonexus. The sequence goes on from JBDKHF010000058.1 coordinate 15,612, forward strand.
CGGGGTGAGTTGTATCCGGCATCCGATATTGATTTGTTGATACTCCTGCCTCAGGCACCAAGTGTTGCGCTGCAGGAAAAACTGGAAAGGCTGGTTAGCCATTTCTGGGACATCGGCCTCGAAATTGGGCACAGCGTCCGCACCATTCAGGAATGTCTGAACGAAGCCAGTAATGATATTTCGGTGCAAACCGCCCTCCTTGAAGCGCGCCTGATCACCGGCAGCGAAAAACTTTTTGCCACCTTCGAGAAACGTCTGCACGGCAACCTTGATCCGCTGGTGTTTTTCGAGGCCAAACGCCTCGAGCAACAAGAGCGTTACATGCGATACAACGAAACGCCGTACAGCCTTGAGCCAAATTTCAAGGAAGCACCGGGTGGCCTGCGCGATCTTCAGGTAATTTTCTGGATTGCCAAAGCCGCCGGTTATGGAACAACCTGGTCCGATATCGTCAAGAATGGTTTTTTGACCCAGGAAGGGCAAAATCTCGCAGAGGACTGCGAAACCTTCCTGCGCCATTTGCGGATTCGTATGCATTTCTTACTGGGTCGGCGAGAAGACCGGCTGATGTTCGATTATCAGAACACCCTTGCCAGCCAATATGGCTTTGAGTCGACGCCCGAGACACGCGCCTCCGAGCAACTGATGCAGGGCTATTATCGCAACGCCAAAGCCATCACCCTGCTCAACACGATTCTGATGCAAAACCTGGGGGCGGCGCTGGCCCCGGAAAATGAGCAATTGCCGCAGACCATCGACGACGATTTCCAGTCCGTTGGCAACCTGCTCGATCTGCGCGATGAAGGTCTTTTCGAGCAAAAGCCAGCCGCAATTTTCGATGCTTTTCTGGTCATGCAGGAAAACCATGAACTGCAGGGAATGACCGCCCGCACCCTGCGTGCCTTGTGGCGTTCCCGCCAGTTCATCACACCACAATTCCGTGCCGACCCGGCCAACCGCGCCGCCTTCATCAAGCTGTTTCAGAGCGAGCGTGGGGTATTGCACGAATTCCGCCGGATGAATCAACTCGACATTCTCGGTGCCTATTTGCCGGCCTTTGGCCGCATCGTCGGTCAGATGCAACATGATTTGTTTCATGTTTACACGGTCGACCAGCATATCCTGCAAGTTTTTCGCAATATTCGCCGTTTCACGATGAGCGAATTCGCCCATGAATACCCGCTGTGCACCCGCGCCATCAGCGACTTTGACAAGCCCTGGCTACTTTACGTGGCGGCTATTTTCCATGACATCGCCAAGGGCCGCGGCGGCGATCACTCCGAACTCGGCACCGTCGATGCGCGCATTTTCTGCGAAGAACACGAGCTTTCGGAAGAAGACACCGAACTGGTTGTCTGGCTGGTCAAAAACCATCTGGTCATGTCGCGCGTGGCGCAAAAGGAAGACCTCAGTGATCCTGATGTGATCGATGGTTTTGCCTGTCTGGTCGGCGACAATCGGCACCTCGCTGCGCTTTATCTGCTCACTCACGCCGATATTCGGGGCACCAGCCCGAAGGTCTGGAATCAGTGGAAAGGCAAGTTGCTTTACGATCTCTATTCACTGACCCAGCGCCATCTGGAGCAGGAAAACACCCCGGCTACGCACGGCGTGATTACCGAACGTCAGGCCGAAGCCATGCGCCTGCTGCGTTTCTTCGCGCTCTCGGCCACGGTCCATGAGCGTTTATGGAAACAACTCGACATGGCCTACTTCCTGCGCCATTCGGCAGAAGAGATTGCCTGGCATACACGCTCGCTGCACTACCGGATTTTCAACGATCAACCGGTCGTCCGCGCCCGCCTGCATCACGAAGGCGAAGGTTTGCAGGTCATGGTCTACACCAAGGACCAACCTGATCTTTTCGCCCGTATCGTCGGCTTTTTTGCGCGCGCCGGTTACAGCATTGTCGATGCCAAAATTCACACCACGGCGCATGGCTACGCACTCGACAGCTTCGTGTTGCTTGATGTTTCGCAACGCGACAATGACCGCGAAATGCTGTCCTATATTGAACACGAACTGGAATATCGCCTGATCCACCAGTCGCCACCCGAGCAACCTTCATCTGGCCGGCTTTCACGTCAGGTCAAGCACTTCCCGATCAAACCGGTTGCCACCATTCAGGGTGATGAACGCGGTGCACATTTCATTCTTTCGCTGGTGGCAGCCGACCGCCCCGGTTTGCTGTACACGGTGGCAAATATTTTGACCGAACACGGAGCCAATCTGCATACCGCCAAAATCACCACCCTCGGCGAACGCGCCGAGGACGTTTTCCTGATCAGTGGCGGTGATTTGCGGCAGAGCAGCAACCGCATCAAACTCGAAACCGAGTTGATGGAGCGCCTGAAGGTTTAACAGGACAGCTCGGGCGTAGGTCGGGCTTCAGCCCGACAATCCCAAGGCGGATTCAACCTGAAAATGTCGGGTTAAAACCCGACCTACCGGGTGATCGGGTTCATCATCAAGGCTAGCGCCTAGCGCAATGAACGTTAAACCGAAAGCCCCAGGGGCTGACAGTTATCCTGACAGCCGACGACGCGTTCGATGATCGTCCGGACGCGTCCCATCGCTTCATGCAGGACGTGTTCGAGGCTCTCGAAATGGATGCCGTTTACGCTGCTGCCGCGCCCGGCGGCATGGTTGGCGACGACGTTGATCGCCGCGTAAGGAATACCGAGTTCGCGGGCGAGAACTGCTTCCGGCATGCCGGTCATGCCGACCAGATCGGCACCGTCACGTTCAAGCCGGTTGATTTCAGCGGCGGTTTCAAGGCGTGGGCCTTGGGTGGCGGCATAAACCCCGCCAATTTTGACGGCAATGCCCAATCCTTCAGCGGCGTCCTGAATACGCTGGCAGAGTGCACGATCATAGGGTTCGGTGAAATCAACGTGCGTCACCGTCGTGCCGATCCCTTCAAAGAAGGTCGATTTACGACCCCAGGTGTAATCAATAATCTGGTTTGGTAAAACAATTTCACCGGGGCCAAGATCATCGCGAATGCCGCCCACCGAGGCGACTGAAATGATTCCGGTGGCCTTGTGGTGATGAATGGCCCACAGATTGGCGCGGTAATTGACCATGTGCGGCGCAATCGTGTGCCCATAACCGTGACGCGGCAGGAACATCGCCGGCTTGCCGCAGATTTCGCCAAAAACCAGCGAGCCGGATGGCTCACCGTAGGGCGTGCGGACGACTTCACGATGCGAAACATCCAGATTGGAAAGCGTGGTCAGGCCACTGCCACCGATAATTGCCAACATATTTTTATTTCCTTTCGGCGAGGAGTGAGGCCAGGGTTGGCACGACACTCTTCAGAGCGGGATGCGGGCGACGCATGGCAGCCAGGTCGACCACATTACCGCCCAGTTTTCGATAAAGCGCATTGCGCCGGTCGGCGCTGAACGGCAGATCAAGCAAGGTTTTGCCGCTGTGATAGCGAACCAGCGTATCGCGCCCGATATCCTTGGCCTGCCAGGGGATGGCGGTGCGATCAACGAGATGCAAGGCAGTGACTGTCGGCAAGCTGGCGGCTAGTTCGGCAATTTTGCGATGAATCCCCTCACGGTAAGCAGCAACTGCCTGCCCCCCATCATGCAGCGTGGCACCCGTGGTATCAGCCGGTGCGCCCATCAACCAGCAAACCACGCAATCGGGGGCAAAATTATTGATGGCCTGGCGTTGTGTTTCATCGAGATGGCTGACATCGGCCTGCAAAAAGCTGACGCCCTGCCCGGCTGTACGTTGCTCGCTGGCCGTCAGGCATTCCGCCAGCGTATCGATGGCAAGCACGGCAAGGCCACGGGCAGCCAGCGCCTGCGTGCCAAAGCCCAGGCCGCAACCGATTTCCAGCACGCGCTTGCCGGGCACCAGCGCGGCCATCCAGTCGTAATCGCCATGCCGCACATAGGCGGCACCTTCGGTTTCCCAGTAGCCAAGAAATTCGGCGACAGAGGTTCCGCTCACGCGTCTTCTTTCATCGCGTAAATGGCCGGCAAATGGCGCCAGGCACCGTCAACATCCATGCCGAAACCGAAGACGAAACGATCGGGTACGGTCAACCCGACAAAATCGGCAGAAATTGGTTTTTGTTTGCCGTTCAGCTTGTCCGTGAAAACTGCCGTCAAAACCTCTTCCGCACCCATGCGGCGCAGGCTTTCCTTGACCGCCGCCAGCGTCACGCCTTCGTCAAGAATATCGTCCACGACTAATACGGTGCGCCCTTTGACCGAGGTCCACGGCGCACTACGCCAGGAAATTTTGCCGCCCTGAGTGTCCGGGCCATAACGCGTGGCGTGGAGGTAATCGAATTCAAGCGGAAAATCGAGCTTGGTCAGCAGTTGACCGCAGAAGATCAGGCCGCCAGTCATCACGCAGAGTACCAGCGGGTTTTTATCGGCCAGTTTGGCGCTGATTTGGCGCGCCAATTCGTTGACCGCAGCACTGACCACCTCCTCCGAATGTATCAGTTCGGCTTCATCAAATAATTTGCGTGCTTTTTCTGCATCCATGCTTTACCCCAGACTTTTTAGATAGGCTTGAAAATCCGCCCCGACTTCGGGATGACGCTGGCCAAAGACAACGGTGGCCTGCAAATAGCCCAGCTTGGAGCCGCAATCGTAGCGCGTGCCGTTGTAACGGTAGGCCAAAACCTGTTCTTCGCTAAGCAGCGAAGCAATGCCGTCGGTTAGTTGAATTTCACCACCGGCACCGGGCTTGATCGTTTCCAGATGGTGAAAGATGCGTGGCGTCAAAATATAGCGGCCAACCACCGCCAGGGTAGACGGCGCATCTTCCGGTTTCGGCTTCTCGACAATCGCGTTCACCTGCTCCAGACGGTCAGCCACGCGGCGCGCATCAACGATGCCGTAGCTTCTGGTATCGGCACGCGGCACGTCCTGTACGCCCAGTACCGAACAGCGGTAATAGTCGTAGGTGTCGGTCATCTGCTTCATCACCGCTGGCGTGCCGTCGAGCAAGTCATCGGCGAGCAGCACGGCGAAGGGTTCATCACCGATCACCGGCTTGGCACACAGCACGGCATGACCGAGGCCGAGCGCTTCGGCCTGACGGATATAGATGCAATTGATGTTTTTGGGAATCATGTTGCGCACGAAATCGAGCAATTCACTCTTGCCGCGCGCCTCCAGTTCTGACTCCAGTTCGTAAGCCTTGTCGAAATGGTCTTCAATTGAACGCTTCGAGCGACCGGTGACAAAAATCATGTCAGTGATACCCGCCGCAACGGCCTCTTCAACCGCAAACTGGATTAGCGGCTTATCGACAATCGGCAGCATTTCCTTGGGGCTGGCCTTGGTGGCCGGGAGAAATCGGGTGCCCATGCCGGCCACCGGGAAAACCGCTTTTCTGACTTTTTTCATTGCCCTGTTCCTTCATTCAACAATTTCAAAAATTCTCTTTCATCGAGCACCGGAACAGCCAGTTCCTGTGCCTTTTCAAGTTTGGAGCCGGCTTCTTCGCCAGCCACCACAAAATCAGTTTTCTTCGAGACTGAGCCGGATACCTTGCCGCCCGCCGCTTCGATCATCGCCTTGGCCTCGTCACGTTTGAGCGTTGGCAAGGTGCCGGTCAGCACCAGCGTCTTGCCGGCCAGCACTTTCGGGCCGGCATCGAGCGGTTCACCTTTCGGCCAATTAACGCCGGCTGCCCGCAGCCGTTCAATGATCGCAAGGTTATGTGATTCTTTAAAGAAGGCGACGAGACTTGCCGCGACAATCGGGCCAACATCCGGCACCTGCTGCAGAGCTTCGCCATCAGCAACCAGCAGGCCATCAAGCTGGCCGAAATGCCTGGCCAGATCACGGGCGGTTGATTCGCCGACATTGCGTATCCCGAGCGAGAAAATGAAACGGGCCAGCGTGGTCTGTTTGCTTTGCTCAATCGCCGCGACCAGATTTTGCGCCGATTTTTCACCCATCCGATCAAGTCCGGCCAGGGTTTCAAGCTTCAAGTCATAGAGATCAGCAGGCGAATGAACCAGACCGGCATCGACCAGTTGATCAACCAGTTTGTCACCCAGGCCTTCAATATCCATTGCCCGGCGTGCCGCGAAATGGGTCAAGGCGGCCTTGCGCTGGGCTGGGCAAAAGAGGCCGCCGGTGCACCGGGCAATTGCCTCATCAATACCTTTGGCGATGGCTGAATCACATTCGGGACAAGTCGTCGGCATGGCAAACGGCAGATGCAAGGGTTCGCCGCCAAACAAATCACGACTTGGCCGTTTTTCGGGGACGATGGCGACAACTTCAGGGATGACGTCGCCAGCGCGGCGAACAATCACCGTATCACCGACCCGCACATCCTTGCGGCGGACCTCATCTTCATTGTGTAGCGTTGCATTGGTTACCGTGACGCCACCGACGAAAACCGGCTGGAGCCGCGCCACCGGCGTAATCGCCCCGGTACGGCCAACCTGCACATCGATCCCAATGACTACGGTCAACGCCTCTTCAGCCGGAAATTTATGGGCAATGGCAAAACGTGGTGCTCGCGAGACAAAACCCAGTTGCGCCTGGGCGGCCAGTTTGTTGACCTTGTAAACCACGCCGTCGATGTCGTAGGGCAAGCTCACACGCTTATCACCAATTTCGGAAAAATAGGCCAACAAGCCTTTGGCGCCCTGCACTACCCGGCGCTCTGCGGCGACCGGAAAACCCCAGATGGCAAGCTGATCCATCAATTCGCCATGCGTTTTGAGCGCCAGCTGATCGCCCCCGGCGCCCACGCCATAAGCAAAAAAGGATAAGGGGCGGCTGGCCGTAATCCGCGAATCAAGCTGGCGCAAACTGCCGGCTGCGGCGTTGCGCGGGTTAGCAAATTCCTTGTCGCCACGTTCGCGCTGGCGGGTATTCAGCTCAATAAATGCTTGCTTGAACAAGAGGACTTCACCGCGAATCTCGATCAGTTCAGGCCAGCCACTGCCGTTCAACCGCAAGGGAAGACAGCGCAGCGTGCGCAGATTGGGCGTGACATCCTCACCCGTTGTGCCATCGCCGCGCGTCGCCCCGCTCGTGAAAAACCCATTTTGATAAGTCAGGCTGATCGCCAGACCATCAAATTTAGGCTCGACGGCGTAGTCGACCGCAGCAATCGTTTCCAGACCATCGCGCACGCGCTGGTCGAAGGCTTCAACTTCGGCTGGCTCAAACGCGTTATTCAGGGACAACATCGGCACACCATGCCGGTGCGGCGTAAATTCCTTGAGCGGCGCCGCACCGACCCGCTGAGTCGGCGAATCGGGGGTTTGTAAAGCTGGATATTGCGCTTCCAGCGCCTGCAATTCGCGAAACAGCTTGTCGTATTCCGCATCGGGAATCGTTGGCGCATCGTGCCGGTAATAGGCCGCGTTATGGCGCTCGATTTCAGCGCGCAAGACAGCTGCGCGCTGAGTTTCTGCAACCAGTTCCGACATCAGGAGAAGAGACGCAAGGCCTGGGGGGAACCCGCCGGCAAGTCATAGCTGGCCATTTTGGCCTGCGGCTTGCCGATAAATTCACGGCGGATGTGATCCAACTGGGCATCGCCCAGCGGTTGGCGATTGTCATCGACCAGCGCGCCTTGCAGCGTTTCGGCGAAACGCTTGGCCAACTCGGCCATTTGCATGAAAACACGCTCACCGTGATCAACGCGCGGCACATCAAGCAGGAAAGTCAGCCCGTGCGTGCTCATGCTGCGGATCGATTCAGCTGAAAACTGGGTGCTCTCGAAATTTTGCAGGCAGAACTGGGCACGGCCAGCTTCATCGTAGCGCGTGAACAAGCCATCACCACCCAGCACCATGCCGGCCGCTTCAGCCAGCGCACGGATTTTTGTACCGGAAAAGGCGGCGCCTTTGCTGACCAGATTGATGCCGATTTCGAGATCCACTTCGGCTGAAAAAAGGTCAACTTCGACCGCCTGATCGCGCACCCGGATTGACGGCATATCAGCAACCGCCATCAATTCATCCGCCAAAGCCTGCATTGCTCCGGCAAAAACCACGAGATCGGCATCAGAAACCGGCCCCATCCGGTTAGCCAGTTGCAAGCCAACGCGCAAACGACGCACTTGCAGATCGGCATCCGGCAGCAGACGCACCCATTCGCGGGTCAGTTCGTTGTAGCCAACCCAGTGCACGGGCTTGCTGACGCTTTGTAGCACTTCGCGCTGCGAGTGCAAAATCTGGATTACAGAAACCGGATCGACCAATTCCATCGCCACAATAAATTCAAGGCGCGGGTCGAGCAGCGCGCTTGGTACTTCGCCCACCGGGGCATCGTCAAGTTCTTCAAGTGCTTGCGAATGGCGCACTTCGGCGGCACTGACACTATTAATTTGCGCATCCGGTGCGTGCTGAACCATTGCAGCGGCATCCGCCAGCATCGGCTCAAGGCGTTCGCCTGCATGAGTGCCGGCCTCCTCAAGCCCAATGTCGGGTTCGTTACGCTCAATCGGCGCAGCTTTGGGCGCCGTTTTGGCTTCATTTCCGAGCAATACGTCATCGTGCGCCGGTTTGAGCAAGGATTCAGCCAACTTGCGATGGCGGCTCTCCTGCCATTTGTTGTAGCCAAATACGACCACGACGGCTATTGCGCCTAGGCCAATCAAACCCATCTGGAGTTCAGTCATTTACGCTGCATCCCTCATCTTCAAAGCTTCCTGAATATCCACTTCCACCACGCGCGAAACGCCGGATTCCTGCATCGTCACGCCGACTAGCTGCTCAGCCATTTCCATCGCGATTTTATTATGGGAGATGAATAGAAATTGTGTGTTGGCCGACATTTTCTTCACCATGCCACAAAAACGTTCGGTATTAGTATCGTCCAGCGGTGCGTCGACCTCGTCAAGCAGGCAGAACGGCGCCGGGTTGAGCTGGAACATCGAGAAAACCAGGGCGATTGCGGTCAACGCCTTTTCCCCGCCGGAAAGCAAATGAATGGTCGAATTCTTCTTGCCCGGCGGCTGGGCGATGACCTGAACACCAGCATCGAGGATTTCCTCGCCAGTCATCACCAATTCAGCGCGACCACCACCAAACAGTTCGGGGAAAAGTTGGCCAAAATGGCTGTTGACCGTATCAAAGGTTGATTTGAGCAAGTCACGCGTTTCGCGGTCGATGCGGCGGATGGCGTTTTCCAGCGTTTCCATCGCTTCATTCAAATCAGCCGCCTGCATGTCGAGGTAGCCTTTACGCTCGGTGGCGGTTTCAAGTTCCAGCAAGGCAGCGAGGTTGACCGCACCAAGCTCGCTTATTGCATTGCCTAAACGGGTGATTTCACCCTGCAAGCTGGCTGGCCTTGCCGCATTTCCCGATTTTTCCAATTCCGCCAGCAACGCCGCTTCATCGGCACCGGCTTCCTGCAATTGCTGGGCAAACTGTTCGGTATTGAGCGCCGCCGCCTGTTCTTTCAGCTTGAGCTCGCCAATCCGCACGCGCAGCGGCTCCAACCCCTGCTCAATCTTCATGCGCTGTTCTTCCAGCCCGCGCAGCGCATTGGTCGCCGCTTCCAGCGCCTCACGGCGGGCAACCAGCGCCATTTCCTTTTCCTGGCGCAGTTCCAGCGCCGCTTGCAGATTGCCTTCCATCACATCCGGCGGCACCGCGGCAACCTGCTCGGCGCAAATCGTACGATCTTTCTCGATGCGGATTAGCTCGCGCTGCGCGGTAGCCAATTGGACAAAAATATCTTTCAGCTTGCTTTCCGATTCACGCAGGGAAAACTGCGCCTCACGCAGCGCCCGGTCGAAATCGGAATTCCGCTCACGTTCGGCACGTACGGCGCGTTCGGCTTCATCGAGCCGCGATTGGGCGCCGGCCACCAGCACACGGATACGGCCCAGGCCGTCACGCACTTCAGCGATTTTTTCATCCGCCGCCATGTCGCGCTCGCGCTCGGTTTCCTCTTCTTCGGCCAGCTCGGCCAGTTGTTCCTGCTGGCGTTCCTTGATTTCGCGATAGCGTTCCAAGGCCTGTGTCAATTTCACGACTTCAAGCTGCACAGCATGGACACGTTGCTGCCGGTCAGTGATGTACTGGCGGATTTCGCCCAGTTCTTCACGTTTGTCGTCGAGTTGCTCATCGAGCATTGCCAGCTGTTCGCCGATGTCTTCGGCTTTTTCTTCAAAAGCAGCGATGCCTTCGCCCAACGTTTCGATTTCGCGCTGACGTTCAAGCAGGCCGTGTTCGCTCTTGTCCGGCGCAAAAAAAGTCAGGCTGGAACGGGTCAAAATATCGCCGGACTGGGTGACTAGCGCACAGCCGGGTGGCAGTTCATTGCGCAGTTCCAAAGCAGCATCCAGCGTTTCAGCCGTCCACACGCTGTCCAGCCAGTCATGCAAAACCCCGGCCAGGGCTGGATTATCGCTACGCACCCGCTGCTTCAAGCTGCTTGCGGTCAACCCGGTTTTTGCCTCAATAATTGCTGCGCCAGGCAAAACCACGCTCAAATGCGCATCCGGCCTGTCGTGCAGCCATTCGGCCAGTTTCGCCGGGTCGTCGCAGGCAATTGCACTCAGGCGCTCACGTAAAACGGCTTCAACGGCGGATTCCCAACCGGCTTCGACATGAATCTGTTGCCAGAGCGGCGGCGCACCATCCAGCCCGTGGCGCTGCAACCATTCCGGTAATTTGCCGCTCTTTTGGGTGCGCGCCTGCATCTGCTCCAGCGCAGCGCGGCGTGCCTGACCGGCGGCCAATTCACGCTCAATGCGCTGCAAGTCATCTTGTACCTGGCGTCGCGCCGCTTCCATTTGCGGCATTTCAAGCTGCAATTGCTGCAAATGATCCTGATCGCCAGCCAGCTCCTCGCGCAGCAGGGAAAGTTCTTCTTCCTTCTCGGCCAGATCGAGCGCATCCGGCGCATTCTGCCCACCGGCTTCTTCACGCAGCCGTTCGCGACGCAGCGTAAGCGCCTGCAAGGCACGCTGGGCGTGGGATTTATTGGTCAGCTCAACCTCAAGGCGCTGTTCGGCATTGCTGGTTCGCGAGCGCAAACGCTGCAACTCCTCCTGCGCCTGAGTGTGGCTTTCTTCAACCTGCGGTGCCAGATTCATCTGCTGATGCAAACGCTCTTCGGCTTCCTCAACCCGCAGGCGGGTGATTTCCTGCAATTCTTCCCACTTTTGGCGGTCGACCGTAAGATTTTCAGCGCTTTGAGTCCATTGCGCCAATTCGCCTTCCAGTTGCGCCAGACGCGACTCAAGCTGGCGATACGATTCGCGGCGATGGCGAATCTCCGCCTCCAGCTTGGCCACCTCGGCATTGGCCGCATACATGTCGCTTTGTGCGTTATGCAGCGCATCGCCGGCAGCGAAATGCGCCTCGCGCGTTTCCTCGGCCCGCGCCTCCGTCTCACGCAGGGCGGCGCTTTGCGCTTCGAGTTCGGTGACGGCGCGCTCAACTTCCAGCGACAAACGCTGCCGCTCAGCATCCGCCTCACGTTTTTTCAACAGCCACAAAAGTTGCTGGCGCTGGACCAGTTGCTCGTTGAGCGCATGGTAGCGGCGCGCCACTTCGGCCTGGGCGCCCAACTTTTCGATCTGATTGCCCAGTTCAAGGCGAATATCTTCAACCCGCGTCAAATTTTCGCGGCTATCTTCGAGTCGACCGTTGGTTTCCTTGCGCCGCTCTTTATAACGCGTGACGCCCGCCGCTTCTTCAAGGAACACGCGCAAATCATCCGGTCGCGCCTCGATAATGCGCGAAATCATGCCCTGGCCGATGATCGCGTAGGCGCGTGGCCCCAAGCCGGTACCGAGGAAGAGATCGGTAATATCCTTGCGCCGCACCTTCTGGTTGTTGATGAAATAGTCTGACTGCCCCTGCCGCGTCAGCGTGCGCTTGACTGACAGCTCGCTGTATTGCGTCCATTGGCCCAGGGCCCGACCAAGCAGATTATCGAAAATCAGCTCAACCGAAGCGCGCGACACCGGTTTGCGGTTGGACGAGCCGTTGAAAATAACGTCCATCATCGACTCGCCGCGCAATTCCGAGGCTTTCGATTCGCCCAGCACCCAGCGCACGGCATCCATAATGTTGGATTTGCCGCAGCCATTCGGCCCGACGACGCCAACTAGTTGCCCGGGAAGGGCGACAGAAGTTGGGTCGACAAAAGATTTAAAGCCGGCGAGTTTGAGTTTGGTAAGACGCATGCCTGGTTCCGGCGGGCTTGAAACGCCGGCCATGATGGGGGCCGTATAATAGCATTCACCGATTTGATCGACTTCGCGACACTCAGGAGGCAACAGCCAGATGAGCACGGACGACATGTTTCTCACGCGCGCAGTCGAATTGGCGCAAAAAGCTGGCGAAAGTGGCGATGGCGGCCCTTTTGGCGCGGTGATTGTGGATCAGGGCAAGATCATTGCCGAAGGCTGGAACCGTGTTCTGGTCAGCGGCGACCCGACGGCGCATGCCGAAATCAGCGCCATTCGCAGCGCCTGCGCCACGCTAAAGCACTTTCACCTGACCGGCTGCACCCTGTACACCTCCAGCGAACCTTGCCCGATGTGCCTTTCCGCCGCCTACTGGGCGCGCATCGAGCGCATCGTTTTCGCCAACAGCCGCGCCGAAGCCGCCGCCATCGGCTTTTGCGACGATGCGTTATACGAAGAATTGAATCGCCACTTCTCGGCGCGCAGTATCGTCATGGAACACCACCCGCTGCCGGAAGCTTTGCAGCCCATGCAGGACTGGTTTAACAAGGCGGATCACACGCGCTATTGATCAGCGCCTCTTTAGCTGGCCGCCTCGCCAGCATATTGGTCAGCAAGCGTATTGCCGCGACAGCTTGAGTGCCCCTTAACCCAGCCAATTGAAGCCTGGGTGAAGGCTTCGGCAATGCCCAGTCGAGTCAGATTTTCGGCCAGTTCGGCATCCTGCCCCAAGCCAAGCAGCTGCGCCCGTTTGAGCCGCTCGGCGGCATCCTGATTGTCAGTCAACAAGGCAAATGGCCGGCCAGGAAAATGAATAGCGGCTTGCGCCAAGGCAAACAGAACGGCCTGAAATTCCAGCGCATTGCTGGCCTCAAGTGGCACGGTTTGCGTCGCAACGACAGCTTCCGCCAAAGGATCGCTGAACAGCACGGCCGCCAGTCCGCCCTGCCTCTTGGCGCTGGCATCGCTAAAAACCAGCGCTTGCCCGGCATATTTTTCGGCCAGACGCAGCGGCAGCGGGCCAAGCGATTGATAGATGACGCGAAGCGTTTTCTTTTTACGTTTTTTGGCCATAGTCGCTCCATGCAGTTGCGCCGAATTCACCTGCTCCATATTTGAACAAGTGTTGCATAACGAATCAGATCAAACCAACCCGCTTCGCAAGCTCAGGTCTCACCCGGAAGACAAGTATCTGATTATTTTATAGTTTCAAAAAATCAACCTGACTCATCTCGGCTGGCACAAGCCATGCAAACAAACAAGCACGGGCGACGGCAGAGCCAATGTTCACCAAGAACCACACTCTGCCGGGCTTGCAATAACTGTTCGTAACTAACCAAACCACAGCTAAGGGGTCTGACCCCTTTACGAAATCGACCCCTTTACGAAAATCCTTTACGAAATCGGAGACAAACATGATTTACGCAGCTCCCGGCGCAGACGGCGCCAAGATCACCTACAAGGCAAAATACGACAACTTCATCGGCGGCAAATGGGTCGCCCCGGTTAAAGGTCAATATTTCGACGTCGTCACGCCGATTTCCGGCAAGGTTTATACCCAGGCCGCCCGTTCCACCGCCGAAGATATCGAACTGGCGCTGGACGCCGGCCATGCAGCCTTCGCTAAATGGGGCAAGACCTCTGCGGCTGATCGCGCCAATGTGCTGCTCAAGATCGCTGACCGCCTTGAAGCGAACCTCGAAATGCTCGCTTATGCCGAGACCGTCGATAACGGCAAGGCGATTCGCGAAACCCTGAACGCTGATATTCCGCTCGCCGTCGACCACTTCCGTTACTTCGCCGGTTGCTTGCGGGCGCAGGAAGGTGGCATTTCGGAAATTGACGAAAACACCATGGCTTATCACATCCACGAGCCACTCGGCGTTGTCGGCCAGATCATCCCGTGGAATTTCCCGATCCTGATGGCGGCCTGGAAACTGGCCCCGGCCATCGGCGCCGGCAACTGTGTCGTTTTGAAGCCGGCTGAATCGACCCCGATCTCCATCCTGATCCTGGCTGAACTGATCGCCGACATCCTGCCGCCGGGTGTGTTGAATATTGTTAACGGTTTTGGGCGCGAAGCCGGCATGCCGCTGGCTACTTCCAAGCGGATCGCCAAGATTGCCTTCACCGGTTCGACCTCGACCGGCCGCGTGATCGCCCAGGCCGCTGCCAACAACCTGATTCCGGCGACGCTGGAACTGGGCGGCAAGTCGCCCAACGTCTTCTTTGCCGACATCATGGACAAGGATGATGGCTTCCTCGACAAGGCGATCGAAGGCATGGTGCTGTTTGCCTTCAATCAGGGCGAAGTGTGTACCTGCCCGAGCCGGGCGCTGATTCAGGAATCGATTTACGAGAAGTTCATGGAGCGCGTCCTGGCTCGCGTTGCCGCGATCAAGCAGATCAGCCCGCTCGATACCGACTGCATGATGGGTGCCCAGTGTTCGCAGGAACAGATGACCAAGATCCAGTCATATCTCGACATCGGCAAGCAGGAAGGCGCTGAATGCCTGATCGGGGGCGAACGCGCCCAGTTGAGCGGCGAGCTTGAAGGCGGTTATTACATCCAGCCGACGATGTTCAAGGGCCACAACAAAATGCGCATTTTCCAGGAAGAAATCTTCGGACCAGTGCTTGCCGTGACCACCTTCAAGGACGAAGCTGAAGCCCTCGCCATCGCCAATGACACCATCTATGGCCTTGGCGCCGGTGTCTGGGCGCGTAACGGCAATGTCGCCTACCGCATGGGCCGTGCCATCCAGGCTGGCCGCGTATGGACCAACTGCTACCACGCCTACCCGGCGCACGCAGCCTTCGGCGGCTACAAGGAGTCCGGCATCGGCCGCGAGACCCACAAAGTCATGCTCGACCATTACCAGCAAACCAAGAACCTGCTGGTCAGCTACAGCGAAAGCAAGCTGGGCTTCTTCTAAGCACTGTCCGATTCTTCTCTGCTCACTCTTGGGTGAGATTTTTACGGGGCGGGCAACCGCCCCTTTTTTTAGGCGAAAAACATGGTTGACCGTGTCATTTGCACGCCGGCAACGCTGGCGCTGATTGCCCAACTCAAAACGCAATACGGGCCGCAGCTAATGTTTCACCAGTCCGGCGGCTGTTGCGACAACAGTGCAGCCAACTGCTACCTGCCCACCGACCTCACCATCGGCGCCTACGATGTCCATCTCGGCGATATTGGCGACGTCCCTTTCTACATCAGCGCTTCGCAATACGAGTACTGGAAGCACACGCAATTGATCATTGATGTAATCGACGGATCAGGCGGTACCTTCTCGCTTGAAGGCAACACCGGCAAGGCTTTCCACACCCGCTCGCGGCTTTTCAGCGATGCTGAATGGGCTGAATTGCAGGCGGCGGGACTGGTTTAACCGAAAAAACACCTCAGAAAAAGCCCACTCGCGCTGAGTAGCCTTGCGTAGCAAGGCGTATCGAAGCATGGGCGGGCTTTTCTCTGACCAGCAATGCTTCCCCCCTCTTTGGTATTAGTCAAATTGCCAGCGACAATTTGTCGCATTCCGCTGCCCCCCGGAAAAGAAGAGAATCGCGCCGAATTTATTTCTAAAAACTCGGGGAGAGTTGCATGTCACATCGTATTCATCCGCTGGTTGCCGCAATGGCGCTGGCTTTTTCAGGTATTGCCCTGGCCCAGACCAGTCCGCAGGTCATGGACACCGTCAATGTCACCGCCAAGCGTGAAACGCCACTACCTAATAACACCGCAGCAATCAACGCAGTCGAAGTTGCCGGTCAACGTGCTTACGTCAGCGATACCGCTCAACTGTTGCGTGATGTACCGGGCGTCAGCATGTATGGCGCCGGCGGTGTTTCCAGCCTGCCAGCGATCCACGGTCTGGCCGATGATCGCCTGCGCATCATCGTCGATGGCATGGATTTCATTGCCTCCTGCCCGAATCACATGAACCCGCCGCTCTCCTACCTCAACCCGAACAGCGTCGGCAAACTCAAGGTCTATGCCGGCATTACGCCGGTCAGCGTCGGTGGCGACAGTATCGGCGGAACGATCATCGCCGACACGCTGGCCCCTGAATTTGCTGCGCCGGGTCAGGGCATGATGGCCAAGGGCGAGATTGGCGGTTTTTATCGCAGCAACAACAAGGCAACCGGCGTTAACGCCTCGGCCAGCGTCGCCACCGAAAACTTCAACGTGACCTACACCGGTGGTCTGTCCAAGGCGGACAACTACACGGCAGGTGGCGATTTCAAAAATTATGATGGCACTGGCCGAATTGGCCACACCCTGCCGCGTGATGAAGTGGGTTCAACCGCATATGAAACCCGCACCCACACCCTGGGCTTTGCGCTCAAAGGCGGTAATCATCTTTTCGAAGCCAAAATTGGCTACCAGGAAGTGCCCGAGCAGCTCTACCCGAATCAGCGTATGGACATGCTCGACAACACCCAGAAACGTTTCAATCTACGGTATCTCGGCCAGTTTGATTGGGGTTCGCTGGAAGCGCGTGCCTATCAGGAAAAGGTTGATCACTTCATGGATTTTGGCGCCGACAAGCGCTTCTGGTATGGCAACGGACCTGCGCCAACGGGTTCTGGTGGCCCGCTGGGCTATGACGGCAAGGGTAACGGCTTCCCCTGCTCTCCAGTCGGAACGGCAACCTGCGCCAATGGCATGCCGATGTACTCAGAAAGCAAAACTACTGGCTTTAATCTCAAAGCCGATATTTTGCTAGGCCAGCAGGATTTGCTGCGCGTTGGCGGGCTATATCAAAGCTATCGCCTGGACGACTGGTGGACTGCTTCCGGTGCTGGCATGTCCCCTGGTACCTTTGAAAACGTCAACAACGGCAAGCGTGATCGCACGGCATTGTTTGGCGAGTGGGAATCACGTTATAACCCACAGTGGATGAGCTTGTTGGGTGTGCGCTATGAGCAGGTGAAGTCGGATGCTGACAACGTTCGCGGCTATAGCACGACGGCATTAAATCAAACAGACGATGCCGCAGCATTCAACGCCCAAAACCACAAGCGCACCGATAACAATTGGGACATGACCGCCCTGGCGCGTTACACCGCCAATACCAATACCGACATCGAGTTTGGTTTCGCCCGCAAAACCCGTTCGCCTAACCTGTATGAGCGTTACACCTGGTCGACCTGGACAATGGCAGCGTTGATGAACAATTTTGTCGGTGACGGTAACGGCTATGTCGGCAATGTCGATCTCAAGCCGGAAAAAGCACACACCCTGAGCGCTACCCTGGATTGGCATGCCGCTGATCGCAACTGGGGTTTCAAAGCAACGCCTTACTACAGCGAAGTTCAGGACTATATCGATGCAGTGCGCTGCACGCGCAGTGGGTGCAAGAGCATCCTAACCAATGGCGTCCCGACCAATGCGACAACGACTAATCAGTTTGTTGTGCTGGAGTACGCTAACCAGTCAGCACGCCTCTACGGTATCGACCTCTCCGGCTATATGCCGTTGGCCAGCACCGGCCTTGGCGACTTTAGCCTCAAGGGTTTGATCAATTACACCAAGGGTGAAAACCGGGATACCGGCGATGATCTTTACAACATCATGCCGCTCAGCGGGAAATTCTCACTGGGACAAAAAATCGGTGGCTGGGATAACGCGGTTGAACTGGTTGCGGTGGCCGGCAAGCACAATGTTTCCGACGTGCGCAACGAAATCAAAACGTCTGGTTATGGTTTGACCAACTTGCGTACCAGCTATACCTGGAAGCAGGTCAGACTTGACCTGGGTGTCGAAAATCTCTTCGACAAGTTTTACACCCTGCCACAAGGCGGTGCCTATACCGGACAGGGCGGCACCATGATGACGTCAGGTACACCTTGGGGTACCGGTGTTCCAGGCATGGGCCGCTCGATTTACACCGGGGTAAACATCAAGTTCTAAAACCGTCTGATGCATGATGCTCAAAAGCCCCGGTTTCGGCCTGGGCTTTTAGCGTATTTGAGGAGCTGAAAATGGGCCTGCTTTCGCCGGTTGACCGGAACAAATCCCTTTCACCCCGTCAGGGCACTGCCTATTTGGCAAGCCAGGCAATCTACGCCGCCGGCGCTGAAGGCTTGGCCTGGCGAGTAAGAAGCGGCGTGGTGCGGCTGGATACAGCCACTAAAACGGGCGAACCCAGCTTTGCCAGCCTGGCGATTGGCGGCGATATTGTCGGTTGCGAAACCATGCTCTTTGGCGCCTACACCTTCTCGGCCTCGGCGCTGACCCATTGTGAACTCTCGCCCTGGCCCGAGGGTGAGCCGGCAGGCACTGGCGAGAGCCTGCTCGAATCGCTGGCGCTGGCGCAAAGTCGCGCAGCCGATGTGATTGCCTTGCGCGGTGGTCAGGCTGCCGACCGCGTACTGGGTTTGATTCGTCTGTTGGGGGGTGGTGCCGGCCAGGTGGTCTTGCCAACCCGGCAGGATATTGCTGACATTACCAACCTGCGCTTCGAAACCATCTCACGCATCATCAAGGGGCTGGAGCGGGTTGGCGTACTGCTGCCGGTAAAAATGGAAGGCGTCCATGCGACGCGGGGTTACGCCGTCAATCTGGCTGCGGCATAGGCTGCGACAGACTGCGGCAATTTGTCGCATTCCGGCTGCGCAGGAAACTGGGTAGGATGCCGTTCATTGCGAGGGAGACGCCATGAACACCAATCAGACCAAAGAAAACCAGCCAGAAATGGCATCCTTGTTGCTCGGCGCCGGGTTTGCGCTGGCTTCGCTGATTATTCTGCCGGCGGTTGCACAACGCATCGGCATGGGTTCCAGTTTGACCATTGCGCTACGTGGTGCGCTGATGCGGGCAGCTAACCGTTTTTGATATATGCGGTTTCTCTAATTTTTGATTTGGGGCAGACTGCGGGTCTGCCTTTTTGTTTTTACGAACCATGAAAAAATTTGCCTTGATTGCCGTCGCCCTTGTGATGGCGGCGTTGCTCGGTTGCCAGCAAGCACGCGACCCCAAGCTGCCGGCAGGTGGCGATTTTGTTTTGCAATCGGCCGATGGGCCGGTCGATTCACGCAGTTTTCGCGGCAAAGTCATGCTGGTTTATTTTGGCTACACCAATTGCCCTGATGTCTGCCCGGCCTCCCTCGCGGCGGGCGGTCAGGCACTGAATGCCTTGACCCCGGATGAGCGCAAGCAGGTCAAACTGATCATGGTTTCAGTTGATCCCGAGCGTGACAGCGTCAAGCACCTCAAGGAATACACTGCTTTTTTCCACGGCGAAATGAGCGGTGTCACCGGTACAACAGCCGAAATCGCCAGCCTGGCCAAGGCTTTTGGCGCGGGCTATATCAAACAGCCGGCCAAGGCCGATGGCAGCTATGCGGTCGATCATACGGTGTCTACCTATGTGGTTGATCGCGATGGCAAACTCGCCGCCGTGCTCGATCTCGGCGTCACCACCGACAAGCTGGTCGCAACCATCAGAAAGCTGCTTTAGTGCGCCGTCCCTCCACCCTTGCGTTCGTATTACTTGCGCTGCTCGGGCTGATCTTCGTGTTGATTTTTGCCCATTCCTGGCGGTTGACCGCAACAGAGCAATCTCGCCTGCAGGCGAATCGGGCCTTGGTCACCCAGTTGGGCCTGACCGATCTGGCGCTGTTCAGCGAATCGCGCTATACCCGCCATCCCTCGCAAGCCGATCTGCATTCTGCCCTGCAGGATCATCCCGGCGCTTTTGACCATTTCCCCACCGGTTCGCTGCTTTCGCCGCCGGCTCACCTGACTGCAACGCATGAACGTCTGGCTGGAAAAACAACGTCATCTGATTGATTTCACGCTGGCCTCACTGGCCCGGCGTAAAACCAAAAACATCGGGCTGCTGCTCGCCTACACCGTGCTCGTCTTCGTACTCGCCTCGCTGGCGCTATTCACCCAGGCGCTGCGCAGCGAAGCGAGCTTTGTGCTGGCCGGCTCGCCGGAAGTCATTTTGCAACGCATGGTGGCCGGGCGACATGACCTGATCCCGCCCGGTTATATCGAAAAAATTGGTCGTATTCGCGGCGTGCAAAAGCAGGAAGGCCGGTTGTGGGGCTATTACTACGACCCGGTGGTGAACGCCAATTACACCTTCATGGCGCGGCCAGCTGATGAAGTGGCGACCGGCAGCATCATGGTCGGCGCCACGCTGGCACGGGCGCGTGGCCTGGCGGCAGGTAATGTAATTTCCTTCCGCTCCTATTCCGGCAAGTTGTTTGCGTTCAAGGTCGCCGCTGTTTTGTCGCCCGATTCCGAGTTGTTATCGGCTGATCTCGTCCTGCTCTCCGAAGCCGATTTCCGCGCATTCTTCGAGTATCCGGCAGGCCATTACACCGACATTGCCTTGTCCGTCGCCAATCCGCAGGAGGTGCGCAAGGTAGCCGAGAAACTTTCGGCCAGCCTGCCCGATTCGCGCCCGATTCTGCGCGAAGAGGTTTTACGCACGTATCAAAGCGTTTTCGACTGGCGTGAAGGCATCATGCTCACCGTGCTGGCTGGCGCCATCCTCGCCTTTGCCATTCTTTCCTGGGAAAAAGCCTCCGGCTTGTCGGCGGAAGAAAAGCGTGAAATCGGCATTCTCAAAGCCATCGGCTGGGAAACCAGCGACGTGATCCGCATGAAAATGTGGGAAGGCTTGTTGATTTCGCTGACTGCTTTTTTGCTTGGCTTCATCGCTGCCTACGTCCATGTTTTCTACTTCGGCGCGGCAGTTTTTGAACCGGTTCTCAAAGGCTGGGCAGTGCTTTACCCACGCTTTGCCCTGGTGCCGACGGTCGACGGACTGCAGATCGCCACTTTGTTTTTCTTCACGGTTTTTCCCTACACAGCGGCGGTGCTGGTGCCCATCTGGCGCGCAGCGATTACCGATCCTGACTCGGTGATGCGCGCATGATCGAACTTTCACAAATCAAAAAGGCCTTCAATCAAGGCCAGCCCAACGAATATTGGGCGCTGAACGGGATTGATCTGAGGCTGGAAGCCGGCAAGGTCACCGCCTTTCGCGGCCCCAGCGGTTCCGGCAAAACCACGCTGTTGACGCTGGTTGGTTGTCTGTCGCGCCCGACCAGTGGCCGTGTGCGTTTCAAGGGGCAGGATATTTCCGGCTTGCCCGAGCGATTTTTGACCGAAATTCGCCGCCAGAGCTTTGGCTTCATTTTTCAGCAATTCAATCTGATCAAAGGGCTGACCGCGATCGAAAACGTCATCCTGCCCGGCTTTCCAAGCGGTCGGCCACGTGCCGAACTGATGGCGGCAGCCGAACAGATTCTTGAACAACTCAAGCTCAGCCACCGCCGCATGGCCAAGGTGGAATGGCTGTCAGGCGGCGAACAGCAGCGTGTCGCCATCGCCCGTGCGCTGATCAACAACCCGGAAGTAATCATCGCCGATGAGCCGACTGCCAATCTCGATACGGCTTTATCGCGCGAATTCATGGCAATTCTGGAGGGCTTCACGGCTGACGGTAAAACGGTTTTGCTGACCAGCCACGATCCGCTGGTCGTCGAGTCGAATGCCGTGCACCGCGTGATCGGCATGCGCGATGGTTGTCTGGTCGACGCCTGAAAATCCATGCTTTTCCAGCCCGCTATCATCGCTTTACTCATGGCCGCCGCTATTGCGGTGCTGATGTTGACCGCAGCCGCCCCCTTTGCGGTGCAAGTCATCCGCCACTGGGATATTCACAGCGGCGCCGAGCGCCAGCTGGATTTCGAACGTCGCACCTACCTTTTTTCAACGCTGCTGACTTTCGTTTTCGTCATCCAGCTTGCCGCCTTGCTGCTCTTCGTCTTCAATGCGGATCGCCTCTCGGCGATGTTCGTTGGCGCGATGTGCGCGGTCGGCACGCTTAACGTCAATGATTTCGGCTTTCCCGCACTGATTAGCCAGATCGTCGTTTTCTTCCTGGCTGCCATGTGGCTGGCGATCAACCATGTCGACACGCGGGCGCCGGATTACCCGCTGGTCAAGATTAAATACGGCCTGCTGATTCTGCTGCTGCCGGTGATGGCGCTCAGTTTCTGGCTGGAGCTGCAATATTTTCTCGGCCTCAAGGCCAACGTAATTACCTCCTGCTGTGGCAGCCTGTTTTCTGGCGATGCCAAAACCATTGCCGGCGAAGCCTCTGGCATGGAACCCAAGCCGGCCTTGTTCCTGTTCTATGGCGCGCTGGTATTAGCGATAGTCAGTGCGCTGTGGCACTCGAAAAAAGGCATCCGGCGCAGTGGCTACTTGCTGGCTGGCACCAGTGCAGCGGCCTTCGTCGCGGCGATCATCGGTGTGCTGTCCTTCATTTCGCTCTACATTTACGAGCACCCGCACCATCATTGCCCCTTCTGCATCCTCAAGCCGGAATACGATTACCAGGGCTATTGGCTTTATCTGCCGCTGTTTGTGGCAACCGCCGCCGGGCTGGGTGCCGGGGCCATGCAGCCATTTGCGCGGGTAGCCAGTCTGTGCCAGATCATTCCCCGTGCTTCGGCACGCCTAGCCGGGTTGGCGGCGGGCGGCTATTTTCTCTTTGCCCTGGTTGCCACTTATTTCATACTCGCCTCAAACCTGATTTTGATCGAACACTGACATGCGCTTACTCACGTTTTTCCTCGGTTTTGCCTTGCTTGCCGGCTGTGGCAGCGACAATCCGGCAGTCAAGCTGAATATGGGCGATCTGGCACCCAAGTTCCAGACCGTTACGGTCGACGGCAAAAGCAGTGCATTTCCTGATACGTATGCCGATAAGCCGCTGGTTATCCGCTTCTGGGCTGACTGGTGCAAATACTGCGAAGGCGAGATGAAAGCCATCGAAAGTGTTTATCAGCGCCACAAGGGCAAAGGGCTGGAAGTGCTGGCGATCAATGCCGGGCAGGATAAGGCGACGATCGAAAGCTTCATCAAAAAAGTCGGTTTTACCTACCCGTCCCTGCTGGATGAAAAATCGAATATCGCCCGCAGCTACGGTGTGGTTGGTTTGCCGACGACCTATTTTATTGATGCCAAAGGGGTGATTCGCGCCAAGATTATCGGCGAAGCCGATGAAGCCACTTTTGAACGCCAAGTGCTGGAGATGCTGAAATGAGTGCCCCTTGCGATCTGTGTGGCCTTGCTGTCGGGATCAAGCCTTTCATCCTCAATGCACCGGAAAAACAATACCAATTTTGTTGCGAAGGTTGCCGCGGAATTTATGAGATGTTGCATGACATCAAGGAAATCCCGGCCCAAAATGGCAACATTCCACCGAACAAATCCTGAAAGGAAAGCATCATGATGACCGAAGAAATGATGAAACACATGCCGCAAATGATGAGTAAGGCCGCGCACGCCATGAGCGCCCCGCTGGCCAAGGGTGCCGCCGTTGCTGCAACGGGTTTTGCTGCCGGTCGCGGTTTGCTCGGCGCCAGCCTTCTGCGCAACCCGCTAACCTTGCTGGCGGTTGGCGTTGCCGGTGGGATTGCCGCCGGCTTCCTGCTCCACAAATACGAGAAGGAAATTATCGAAGGGCTGTCCAAAGCGACTGGCATGGGCAAGGATTTCGCCCTGCAGCAGCAGGAAAACCTCAACGACCTGATGGCCGAAGCGCAGGAGAAGGTTGAAGGCGTTGCGCCGGTCAGTGCGCCGGTTCAAGAAACCCCGGCGGCTTGAGGGAGAAAGCGATGTCGCAAGCCGCACAACTGGCGCAGCGGGTGATTGTTTTACACCGCGAACCGGGTTATTTGCGCCTCCAACTTCCGGCAGAACTCTGCACGCCGGAAGCCTCAGCAGCCATTGAGCAAGGCATGGCAGGGATGGCCGGCATCAGCGTTGCTGCGGTCGACCGCGACTGGCAGCGAATTTCCATCCGTTTCGAGCAGATGGTTTGCACGACCGCCCAGGTCGCCCGCCAACTTTTCGCTTTGCTGGATAATTTACCCACGCCAAACGCCGCACCGGAACCACTGATCACAGAAGCGGCAGGTAACGGCCTGCAACCCCTGCTCGACAAATTCAGGGCGATGCTAACGCCTGCAGTTGAGGCGCCGGCGGGTTCGCTACAGGCAAAAATTCAGCCGATTCTGGCCAGTGCCCTGACCGAAAAGGCGATTACCAACTTCCTCAACGATCTGGTCGCCTTCTACCTGATCAAGGCGCACTGGGATCTGATCACCAAGCGCTGGCTGCAACAACCGCTGGCCTACAGCAATGCCTGGATGACGACGTTCTATCTGGTTTTCCTGCTGGTGCGTTATCGCAAGACCCATCTCGCAAAATGAAAAACCTGCGGATTGTCCATCGTCTATCGCGGCGCATTCGCGTCCTTGCTCCGTCGCTGATCAAGGAGCAGGAACGTTGCTACATCCTGGAAATCCTGCTGCGCAAGCATCCGGCGATCAAGGACATCCGTATCGTGCCGGAGATCGGCTCGCTGGTGATCCATTACGACCCGGCCAATCTGCCTGAAGCACGTTTGCTGGCGACGCTGGATGCCGTGCTCGGCAACCTGATCGCCGCACCCAAGGCGCCACCGCCAGCCGCTATGCCGGTCGATGGCCCGGTCCGTGAATGCTCGGTGGCAATTGAGGGCATGACTTGCGCCTCCTGCGCTCTGCTGGTTGAAATGAAGCTCAAACGCGACCCTCGCGTGCGCTCGGCGGTAGTCAATTTCGCCTCGGCCACACTGACGGTGTTTGGTGTGATTGATCGCGAAGGCGTGTCAGAGGTTGTCGCCCGCCTCGGCTACGAAGCCCGGCCCATGGACACGCTGGCGCAACGTCGCTTACTGGTTGAACGCGAAAAGGAACGGGTCGCCGAAGCCAAAAAACGCTTCGTTCAAGCCGCCTGGATGACCGTGCCGGTGATGATTTCCGGCATGGCCATGCACCGCTCGCCAGCCTTGCGGGTACTGGAATTTGGCTTGTCCACCGCCATTCTGTTCGGCAGCAGCAACAGCATTTTCCGCAAAGCCTGGTCGCTCGCCAAACAGGGCGAAGCCAACATGGACACACTAATCGCCATCGGCTCCGGTGCCGCCTGGGCCTACAGCATTCCCGGTGTGTTCAAGATGAATCACCACGTTTATTTTGAATCGGCGGCGGGCATTTGTACTTTTGTCCTGCTTGGCCGCTATATGGAAGAGCGCGCCAAGGGTAAAGCCAGCGAAGCGATCCGCAAGTTGATCGAACTCCAGCCGGAAACGGCCTTACGTATCGAGGCAGACGGCAGCGAACATGAAGTGGCGATTGACGACGTCCAACTCGGCGACCGCCTGCGCGTACGCGCTGGTGACAAGGTGCCCACCGATGGCCGCGTGCTGGAAGGCAATTCATCGATAGATGAAGCAATGATTACCGGCGAATCGCTACCCGTCGCCAAAACTACCGGTGATGCAGTGATTGGCGGCTGCCTCAACGGCAACGGCAGTTTCATCATGTGCGTGACCGCGATTGGCGGCGACACGGTATTGTCCGGCATCGTCAAACTGGTCGATCACGCCCAGGGCAGCAAATTACCGGTGCAAAAGCTGGTCGACCGCATCTCTGCCCGTTTTGTCCCCGCTGTGGGCGGTGTCGCGGCGCTGACCTTTGTTGGCTGGGCGCTCTCTGCGCATCCGATATCCAAGGCGCTAGCCCATTCGGTAGCCGTCCTGCTGATCGCCTGCCCCTGCGCGCTTGGCCTGGCGACACCGACTGCGATCATGGTCGGCACCGGCCAAGCCGCCAAGCGCGGCATCTATATCCGTAATGGCGAAGCGCTGGAAACCGCATCCAAGCTAACCACCATCGTTTTCGACAAAACTGGCACGATCACCGAAGGCAAACCCGTCGTTACCGATACCTTGATCCTGCCCGGCTTCGACGAAGCACGACTTACTGCTTTGCTCGCCGCCGCCGAAGCCGGTTCGGAACACTTTTTGGCGCGTGCCGTGGCTGACTGGTGCAAGCCGCGCACTGCGAACCAGCTCAGCGCCGAGGCGTTTTCCGCCCTGCCCGGACGCGGCGTGATTGCCACGGTGGACGGCCAAAGCATCGTCGTCGGCAACGCCGCTTTGCTGGCCGAAGAGGGCATCGATAGTGCAACGTTGAACGATGAAGCCACCCGTCTGGCCGAACAGGGCAAAACCCCGGTCTTTGTTGCGGTCGACGGCTTTTCTGCGGCCATTTTTGCCATTGCCGACCAGCCGCGCCCCGGCGCGCGCGAAGCCATCGCCTTGCTGCATCGCCTCGGCCTTAAAACGGTGATGGCCACCGGTGATCTTGAAGCCGTTGCCCGCCATGTGGCGCGTGAAGTCGGCATCGATGAAGTCGTTGCCCGTGCGACGCCAGCCGACAAACTGGCCGTGATCCGCCGTTTGCAGGCCGCCGGGCAAAAAGTCGGCATGATTGGCGATGGCATCAACGATGCGCCCGCCCTCGCCGCTGCCGATGTCGGTTTTGCAATTGGTGGCGGGGCTGATATTGCGGTTGAATCGGCTGACATCACGCTGATCGGTGGCGATATTGCCCGCGTTGCCGCTGGCGTTGAACTCTCGCGGCGAACGATGGCAATCATTCGCCAAAACCTGTTCTGGGCGCTTGGCTACAACGTCATTTCAATTCCGGTTGCAGCCGCTGGCCGGCTTAACCCGATGATCGCTGCGGCGGCAATGGCGATGAGTTCAGTCTCGGTCGTCACCAACTCGCTGCGCCTGCAAAAAGACTGATGGACCACGCGCAGCATCAGGCGATTGCCGAATTTTCCTACTGGCTTGCCTTCATGACCGGCCTGCTCGGCAGCGGCCATTGCCTGGGCATGTGTGGCGGGCTGGTTTCCAGCTTTTTTATTCGCCTTGGCGCAAAAGGCATCTGGCCCTACTTCGCTTATCACGGGGCACGAGTTGGGGTTTATGGCGTGGTTGGCTTGATCGCGGCGGCGCTCGGCGCGGTGCTGGTATCCACCGGACAGTTCGGCAAATTGCAGGGAATTTTGCAGATTGTCGCCGGCATTGTCGTCATTCTGCTCGGCCTCGATTTACTGGGAGTTTCGCCGATTCGCAACAGCCTGGGCTTCGCGCCGATTGCCTGGTTGCGCAAGCAATTCAGTCAGGCCGTACAAAAAGGCCCGGTACTGGGCGCCCTGATTGGTGGCGCAATCAACGGCCTGATGCCCTGCTCGATGACCATGGCGATGGCCGTCAAAGCCACCACCGCGCCAAGCATTATCGAAGGCGGCCTGTTGCTGTTAGCCTTCGGCGCCGGCACCCTGCCCTCAATGCTTTCAGCCTCTTTCCTGTTCGGCAAGCTGGGCCCAAAACTGCGCGGCTGGCTGCTTAAAGCGGCAGCAATCTTCGTCATTGCGCTTGGCGTTTCAACGCTCTGGCAAGGCCTCACCTACTACGCCATCATGCGCAACCTGCTTGGCTAAGTGCGACACTATGTCGCATGTTGGCTGAATAACTGAGGGCTAATATACCGGGGTTGATTTACGACTCAGGGAGCACCACCATGAAACGCCGCGATCTACTCAAACTCTCCGCCTTGACCGGCTTGGCCGCCATCTCCACACAAGCCAGCGCCGAAGCTTGCTCCACTGACGGAACACCAAACCAGTTCGTTCCGAAAAAAGCCGCCGACAGCAAGCCGCTCGAAAATGAGCTTGAAAAATATCCGAAATGCCCTTATTGCGGCATGGATCGCAAGGAACACCACCGCACGCGCATGCTGGTTCATTATTCGGACGATCTGGCTGATGGCACTTGTTCGATCCATTGCCTGTCACTCAGCCTCGGCATCAATATTGACCGCGAACCGAAAGCCATTTTTGGCCCGGATTTCGCGTCGACCGCAGAACCCCGTCCACTGCTGCCGGTCGATCAACTGACTTACCTGATCGGTGCCGACCTCAAGCATGCAATGACCAAACGCAGCAAACATTCCTTTGCCTCTGCTGATGTCGCCAAGGAGTTTCAGACCAAACACGGCGGCACGCTCGCCAAGTTTGACGACGCGCTGCGCGAGTCTTATCTCGACATGGCAACGGATGCCAGCATGATTCGCAAAAACCGCGAAGAGCGCCGCAAACGTGCCGCAGAAATGAAGAAGGGCTAATGAAACGTCGTCATCTTCTCGCTTTTTGCCTGGCTTTCTGGGCGAGTTTTGCGTTCGCCCAGAACCTGCCAAAGCCGGGTGCCAAGGATCTCTGCCCGGTGTGCGGCATGCTGGTTGCCAAGTACCCCAACTGGATTACCGTAGTTACCTGGAAAGATGGGCACACGCATTTTTTTGACGGCGCCAAGGACATGTTCAAGTTTCTGCATGATCTGCCCAAGTTCGCGCCGGGTCACCGCAATGAAGATATTGCGGCGATTCATGTCACTGATTTCTACAATCTGGAACGCATCGATGCGCGCAAAGCGCTATTCGTCATCGGTTCCGATGTCCTCGGCCCGATGGGGCACGAGTTCGTTGCCTTGGCCAACAAGGCCGATGCCGATGATTTCTTGAAAGACCACAAAGGCAAGAAAATACTCACCTTTGAGCAGGTAACAGGAAAACTGGCGGCTGAAATAGATTCGGGCAAGTTTTAACCCAAGCCCGGCAGCCCAAGCCCTCTTCTCTTGCAATCCCTTCAAGCAAGCCTGTGCCATGTGATCTAATCGACACCTGCATCTGATTCACTATCAGGAAATAGCTTTACCGATGGCCAACGATGGTGAGCGTCAGCTTAAAAAGCAAGTGATCAGGAGGAGAGAATGGGGCGAATTCAATTGGCTGCTGATATTCATGGGCAGCAATTGCTCGAGGCAAGGCAATTATTTTTTGCTCAAGGTGATCGACCGGAAGGCCTTGTCGAGCCAGTCATCCTGCGTTCCTGGGAGCGTTGCCGACGCTTTGGCCTGAACGAAAACAGCGAAGTACTGAACGCAGACTCCCTTGACCGCTTCGCGCTACGAACCGAACAAAATCGCCATCGTCAGTTACTCAATCACGGTCGACCGATTATGGAGCATGTTTTTGAGCAAATTCGCGAATCGGGCAGCATGGTCATTCTGGCCGACGCCAATGGCCTTTTGCTCGATACGGTGGGCGACCCGGATTTCGTTGACCGCGCCGACCGCGTTGCACTGACTGCCGGTGCATCCTGGGATGAAAACCAGCGCGGCACCAACGCCATCGGCACCGCCTTGGCGGAAGAAGCGGCGACTGAAATTCTGGGTGCCGAGCATTTTCTTTCACACAACGGTTTTTTGACCTGCTGCGCCTGCCCGATTTTTGGGCCGGATGGCCATCTGGTCGGCGTGCTCGATATTTCCGGCGATTACCGCAGTTACCAGAGCCACACGCTGGGCCTGGTTCGCCTGTCGTCAAAATTTGTCGAACGGCGCCTGTTTGAGGCGGAACACGCCCGCGACATCCTGATTTGTTTCCACGAGCGTGCCGACTTCATCGCCGGCCCCAGCGAAGGAATTGCAGCGGTTGCAAGCGATGGGCAAGTGCTTGCCGTTAATCAAAATGCCCTGCAATTACTCGGTATTCGCCGGGTTGATGCGGTTCACCGTGATTTCTCTATGGTTTTTGAAAACAATCTGGCCAAACTGATTGATCAAGCACGCCAAACACCCTTCGCGATGCACGAAATCAAGATCGGCAAACGCACGCTGTTTCTTCAGATTCGTGGTCAACTACCGGCGCAAGCGGTGTCCGGTTACGTTTATGAAGCCCCGGCAAAATCGATCACCGTCCGCCCTCAAACGCAGGCCGAAGTGCGCCCCGAAATCAATCTGGACACCCTGAATGCCGGCGACCCCAAACTGCAACTGGCGATTGCCCGGGCGCGACGGATTATCGGTCGCGATATCCCGATTCTGATTCAGGGCGAATCCGGGGCCGGCAAGGAAATATTCGCCAAAGCTTTCCACAATTCCGGCCCACGCCACAGCGCCCCGTTCGTTGCGCTCAACTGTGCCGCGATTCCGGAAAACCTGATTGAGTCGGAACTTTTCGGTTACCAGGGCGGCGCCTTTACCGGCGCGCGCAAGGAAGGCGCACCGGGCAAAATCCAGCAAGCACACGGCGGCACTTTATTCCTCGATGAAATCGGCGACATGCCGCTCAACCTTCAAGCCCGATTGCTGCGAGTTTTACAGGAGCGCAGCGTGACGCCACTGGGGAGCACTAAATCGATTCAGGTCGATATTTCCCTGGTATGCGCCACGCATCGCAAACTACGCGACGAGGTTGCCCTTGGCACCTTCCGCGAAGATCTCTATTACCGCCTCAACGGCCTTTGCGTCACCTTACCCGCGCTGCGCGAGCGCGCCGACATTCATGCGCTATCGACAGCATTGGCACTTGAAGAGGCACGCAAAAATGGCCGTGTAGAGAACATCCAGTTTTCGGCAAGCGCCATGCAAGCGCTGGAAACCTACGCCTGGCCGGGCAATATTCGCCAATTGAACAACGTGATCCGCGTCGCCATCGCCTTGATGGATAACGATGAAAGCCTGATTACAGAAAGTCATCTGCCCGAAGAATTATTTGAAACGACTATCCAGCCCAAACACCCGGATAAAACGGCTAGCACTTCCGCAACAGGCAAGGGCAGTCTCGAAGAAATTGGCCGACTAGCCGCACTCAATGCACTCGAAACTGCCGGCGGCAATGTCTCCGCTGCCGCCAGATTACTCGGCGTCAGCCGCAATACTCTGTATCGAAAGCTTGGGCGAGTGTAAAACTTGCGGCTTGCTTAACGCCGGTCAACCCGAAATTCCAGCCGATTTCCCTGCGCATCCTTGCCGTTTCCATGCAGCGAACGACAACTGGATGCCTGCCATTCAAAATTGACTACCCGGCCATCCGAACAGCGCATCTCGCCCGTGCCCTGCTCGCCCTCACAACTGCCGGGCGTGGGTGAAATACTGGGCGGGTTGGCCACCCCATCGCAAGTCAAGGTTCGCGCCGGGTCGGACAGCACAAAACGCCCGCCGCCCTGGTTAGCGGGGTAAGCTTTGCCGCGCATCTCGCCGCTGACATCACTCAAATTTCCCCGCGCCTGATAGCCAAAGGCGCAGGCGGCGAGCAGGCAGGGGAAAACGATAGCGAGGAATGAGCGTTTGTTCACAAGGCAGAGGCCGTTTTTTCAGGGATAATTGCCATTTTTACACACCCTCGACGCCCGACGTGAATCCACACCTCGCCCAACTCCAGCCCTACCCCTTTGAAAAACTGCGCGCCCTGTTTGCCGGCATCACGCCCAACCCCGCCTACAAGGAAATCAAGCTTTCCATCGGTGAACCGCAACACGCGACGCCGCCCTTCATCATGGAAGCGCTGGCCAACGGCTTGAAGGGTTTAGCCAATTATCCGACGACGCAAGGCGTTCCGGCGCTACGTCAGGGCATCGCCGCCTGGTGTGAACGGCGCTACGCTTTAAGCTTGAATCCGGAAACCGAAATTCTCCCGGTCAACGGCTCACGCGAGGCACTTTTTTCACTGGCGCAAACCGTCATCGATCCGAGCCGTGGCTACGTACCGCTGGTTGTTTGCCCCAATCCCTTCTACCAGATTTACGAAGGCGCAGCCTATCTGGCCGGTGCCGAACCACGTTTTCTGAACAATCTGCCGGACAACGACTTTGCCTTCGACTTCAGTAGCCTGAGCGAAGAAGAATGGGCCCGCGTCCAGTTGTTCTATGTTTGCTCGCCGGGCAACCCGACCGGCAAGGTGCTGTCGCTTGACGACTGGAAAACACTGTTCGCGCTCTCCGACAAATACAACTTCATCATCGCCTCCGATGAATGTTATTCAGAAGTTTATTTCGAGGAAGCCAACCCGCCGATTGGTGGCCTGCAGGCCGCCCAACTGCTCGGGCGCAGCAATGCGCGGGTGGTCATGCTCTCCAGCTTGTCGAAACGCTCCAACGTACCGGGCATGCGTTCCGGTTTCGCTGCCGGCGATGCCGAAATCCTCAAGAAATTCCTGCTTTACCGCACCTATCACGGTTGCGCGATGGCGCCGCCGGTGCAAACCGCTTCGCTGGCGGCCTGGAACGACGAGGCGCACGTCCTCGATAATCGCAACCAGTACCGCGAAAAATTTGCTGCCGTGACGCCCTTGATCGCCGAAGTGCTGGAGACCCGCATGCCGGATGCCAGCTTCTATCTATGGGCCAAGACGCCGATTGCCGACACCGAATTCGCCCGTGGTCTGCTCGAACACTATAATGTCGTGGTCCTGCCCGGCAGCTTCCTCGCCCGTGAAATTCGCGGCGTCAATCCGGGTGCCAATTTTGTACGGATTGCGCTGGTTGCTTCGCTCGCTGAATGTCTCGACGCCGCCAATCGCATCCGCCAATTTGCCCAACAACTGTAATCAGAGAGAATTTTCATGAGCCATCCGCTAGAAGCCACCATCGACCAACTCTGGGAACGCCGCACCGAGCTTTCCCCGCAATCGCCGGTTGAAACCATCGCCATTATTGAATCCGTCATCGCCGATCTGGATGCCGGCAAACTGCGCGTTGCCGAGAAAATCGCCGGTGAATGGGTCACCCACCAGTGGATCAAAAAAGCCGTACTGCTCTCCTTCCGCATTCGTGACAATCGTGTTCAGGATGGCGGCGATGTGCGTTTCTACGACAAAGTCGACACCAAATTCCAGGGTTGGACTGAAGAACAATTCCGTCAGGGCGGTTTCCGCGTCGTACCGGGCACCATCGTCCGCAAGGGTTCCTACGTCGCCAAAAATGCCGTGCTGATGCCGTCCTTCGTCAATATCGGCGCCTATGTCGATGAAGCGACGATGGTCGATACCTGGGTCACCGTCGGTTCCTGCGCGCAGATCGGCAAGAACGTGCACCTCTCGGGCGGCGTCGGCATCGGCGGCGTGCTTGAACCGTTGCAGGCCAATCCGACCATCATCGAAGACAACTGTTTCATCGGCGCCCGCTCTGAAGTCGTTGAAGGCGTCATCATCGGTGAAAACTCGGTGCTGTCGATGGGCGTTTATATTGGCCAGAGCACACCAATTTATGACCGTGAAACCGGTGAAGTCACCTACGGCAGCGTCCCGCCGGGTTCGGTTGTGATCAGCGGCAGCTTGCCCAAGGCCAATGGCGCCTACAGCCTGTACGCCGCGATCATCGTCAAGAAAGTCGACGCGCAAACCCGCTCCAAGACCAGCATCAACGAACTGCTGCGCCCGTAAGCCAATTCACCTCACGAAGGTCTTGTCATGATTCTCGACAAACTGTTCCTGCTCATGTCGGAAAAGCAGGCCTCGGATATTTTGATATCCGCAGGTGCGCCGATCCACATCAAAATTCAGGGCAATACCCTGCCGGTCAATCAACAGGTGATGTTGCCTGACATGATCGACAAAATTGCCCACGAACTGATGTCACCGGAACAAGCCAAGACCTTCGAGGCCACGAACGAGATGAATCTCTCGTTCGGCGTGCCGCAAGTGGGCAATTTCCGGGTCAATATCTTCCGCCAGCGCGGCACGATCGGGATTGTGGTTCGCTTCATTCTGGGCAATATTCCGGAATTGGAGAGCCTCGGGCTACCGACCGTACTGAGCGAGCTGATCATGGAAAAGCGCGGCTTGATCCTGATCGTTGGCGCCACCGGTTCTGGCAAATCGACGACCATTGCGTCGATGCTCGACCACCGCAACACCAACCGTTCCGGGCATATTCTGACGGTTGAAGATCCGATTGAATTCCTCTTCAAGCACAAGAAATCCATCGTCAATCAGCGCGAAATCGGCATGGATACGGTCGACTGGCAATCGGCCCTGAAAAACGCCATGCGCCAAGCGCCGGATTGCATCCTGATCGGTGAAATTCGCGACAAGGAAACCATGCAGGCGGCGATTTCCTATGCCCAAACCGGCCACCTCTGCGTCGCCACGCTACATGCCAACAACAGTTATCACGCGCTAAACCGGATTATCAGTTTCTTCCAGATTGAAAATCGTCCAGCGCTTTTCCTCGATCTGGCCGTTTCGCTACGGGCGATTGTTTCGCAGCGGCTGGTCAAGAAACCGGATGGCAAACGGGTGCCAACCTGCGAAGTCATGCTCAATACACGCCATGTCGCCGATCTGGTCGAGCGCGGGGAAGTCCAATCGATCAAGGATGCGATGGAGCAATCGATGGCGCCCGGTTCGCTGACCTTTGAGCAGGACCTTTTCCGCCTCTATCGCGATGGCATCATCACCCTCGACGAAGCACTGGCCAATGCCGATTCGCCGACCAATCTTTCCTGGCTGATCAACAACTCGGATGCCAATAGCGGTTCCGCCACGGAAGACAAGAAAATGGACCTGACCCTGGACTTTGACAGCACCAATGAAGCAGGTGCCTCCTTCAAAGAGTTTTCATTCAATCTGTCGACCGCCGAAGAAAACTGATCACCGATGGCTGATACCACGCTCGATTTGGCCCGCCAAATCATGTCCCGCCCTTCGCTAACGCCTGACGATGCCGGTTGTTGCGAAATTTTCACCAAGCGCCTTGAGCCGCTCGGCTTTCATTGCGAATACATCAACCGTAACGGGGTGACCAATCTCTGGGCGCGGCGCGGAAACGCCAAACCGTTATTCGTCTTCGCCGGCCACACCGACGTGGTGCCGACCGGCCCGCTAGAAAAATGGACTTCGCCCCCCTTCACCCCGGAAATCCGTGACGGCATGCTCTACGGGCGCGGCGCCGCCGACATGAAATCCTCGCTGGCAGCGGCGTTGACCGCAACAGAAGCCTTTATTGCAGCTAATCCCGAACATCCCGGCTCAATTGCTTTCCTGCTCACCTCCGATGAAGAAGGCGATGCCAACGATGGCACCATTGCCGTTGTCGAAGCGCTCAAGGCACGCGGCGAAACACTCGATTACTGCATCATCGGCGAACCGACCTCGGTTGATACACTCGGCGACATGATCAAGAATGGCCGCCGCGGCTCGCTATCCGGCAAGCTGACGGTCAAGGGCATTCAGTGCCACATCGCCTATCCGCATCTTGGTAAAAATCCGATTCACCTCGCCGCACCGGCAATCGCCGAATTGACCGCAATTGAGTGGGACCAGGGCAATGAATATTTCCCGCCGACCACCTGGCAAATTTCCAATATTCACGGCGGTACCGGCGCGACCAATGTCATCCCCGGCAGTGTCGAAATCAAGTTCAATTTCCGCTTTTCCACCGCCAGCACCGTCGAAGGCTTGCAACA
This sequence comes from Pseudomonadota bacterium, assembly GCA_039797825.1. Classification (GTDB taxonomy): domain Bacteria; phylum Pseudomonadota; class Gammaproteobacteria; order Burkholderiales; family Rhodocyclaceae; genus Azonexus. The sequence goes on from JBDKHF010000058.1 coordinate 50,948, forward strand.
ACGTTTGCGCGCCGTTCTCGACCAGCACGGGCTGGATTACGACATCGACTGGACGCTGGGCGCCCGCCCCTTCCTGACTGGACGCGGCCCGCTGGCCGATGCCGCGACTATCGCCATTCGCGACGTTTGCGGCATTGAAACCGAGTTATCGACCACCGGCGGCACCTCGGATGGCCGTTTCATCGCCGATATTTGCCAGCAATTGCTCGAAATCGGCCCGGTCAATGCAACCAGCCACAAAATCGACGAATGTATCGCCGTCGACAGCCTGCCCAAACTATCGGCAATCTATGGCCGCATCCTGCGGCAGCTGTTAGTTGCTAGTAGTTAGTTACTAGCAAAACCCTCGCGCTAACAACTAATAACTACCGACTACCAACTAGCCATGACTCCAGAAAATACCAGTGACCTGATCACAGTGCGCGACCACCTGCGCTATGCCGTCAGCCGGTTCACCGCCGCCCGCCTGTTCTTCGGCCACGGCAGCGACAACGCCTGGGATGAAGCGGTTTACCTGACGCTGCACACGCTCAGTCTGCCGCTCGACCGCCTCGAACCTTTCCTTGATGCCCGTTTGCTGCCCGGCGAACGCAAGGCTTTGCTCGACATCTACCGTCGCCGCTGCGAAGAACGCCTGCCAGCCGCCTATCTAACCAACGAAGCCTGGCTCGGCGAGCACCGTTTTTATGTCGATGACCGCGTTATCGTGCCGCGCTCATTCATCGCCGAATTGCTTGAAGAACAACTGACACCGTGGGTTGAAGACCCCTGGGCGATTCATTCAGCACTTGATTTATGCACCGGTTCCGGCTGCCTGGCTATCCTGACCGCCCTCGCCTTCCCGGAAGCGCAAGTTGATGCGGTCGACCTCTCGGAAGACGCTATTTTTGTTGCCGAACGCAATGTCTGCGAATATGAACTCGCTGAGCGCATCCAGCTCATTCAATCCGACGCATTCACCAATTTATCGGGCAAGCGCTACGACCTGATCATCAGCAACCCGCCTTACGTCAATGCCGAATCGGTCAACAAGCTGCCGCCGGAATACCTGCACGAACCAGAAATGGCGCTCGGTTCAGGTGAAGATGGACTCGATTTCACCCATGTCATTTTGCGCGAAGCACGCCAGCATCTGACGGATGACGGCCTGCTGATTGTTGAGATTGGCCACAACCGCGATGAACTCGAAGCCGCCTACCCGAACCTGCCCTTCACCTGGCTCGAAACCAGTGCCGGCGATCAGTACGTCTTCATGCTGCAAGCCGCTGATCTGTAGGTCGGGCTTCAGCCCGACAATGACAATGTCGGGTTAAAACCCGACCTACGCTCGACCACCCCAGTCAAAATTCAGGGCGTAAAAAAGCCAGCGACTTAGCGCTGGCTTTTTGCTGACCGCTTAAAAGCGATTAGGCAGCTTTTTTGGCAGCCTTAGGAGCAGCAGCCTTGGCAGCTTCAACGGTAGCAACAACGCTGGCTTGAGCAACTTCGGTAGCTTGCTGGGCAGCCTTGTTCAGACCTTCGTAGGCTTCGTTGGCGGTCTTGATCGCGGACTTGACAGCAGCAACAGCGGCTTCAGAACCAGCCGGTGCAGCAGCCAGGGTCTTTTCGACCAGGCCTTCAACGTTGGACTTGGCGGTAGCAACCTGGGTTGCAACTTCCTTGGCCATCTTGTCTTTGGTTTCGGTAGCAATCGCGTAAACGTTACGTGAGTAAGCCATGCCCTTTTCGAGGGTCGGAGCAGCCAGTTCTTTCTGCATGCTGACGAAAGACTGAACATCCTTGGCGCCCATCAGTGCGGACAGGTTGGCGAAGGAAGCTTCGATGAAGGAACGAGCCGAGCTCAGGTTCAGAGCAGCAATGCGCTCGATACCGTCGATGGCGGTGTTACCGAAGAAAGAAATGGAATCGATACCAGCTTTGGCGAAATCCTGGGGCTTGTTCATGGTGAGTTCTCCTGAAGAGTGATTGAATCGTGGTTGGAATCTTTTGCTGCACTGCAACATGACTCCATTTTTACGCATCAAACCCTTCATGTCAACACTTTTTTGTTGCAGTGCAACATTTTAATTTTCAGCCCCTAACCTCCCGCGCTATTGCCCCACAGGCATGGCAAAACAGCGAAAATGCACTCTTGCGCTCAGTGCACTTTTGGCAACGATCAAAGAGACAAATGCCGCAGTGCGGGCAAAAATCGATAGCGGTATTTTTGAGGTCAACCGGTCGTTCGCAACCGGGGCAGACATTCTTCGCCAATCGGGCCAGCGCGGTATCGTAAGCAAGATCCTTACGCCGTTCGACATCCGGCAAGGTTTCGTTGAGCTTCTGCTGCTCAAGATAGCGGTTAAGCGAAACAATGGCCTGACGCCCGACCAACACGGTGATGATGATGCCGACGACGTAGCGCACATAGCCACCATAACTGGGCAGATAAGGCACCAGTTCGACAAAGAAGGCAAACAGCGCAAAGTAGATAAAGCCCCAGACAAACGGCCAGTAAGTGCTTTTGCGCTGCTTGGCGAACAGCCAGCCGGCCAGCCCGAGCAAGGGCAGGGTCAACACCAGACGATAGCCAAAAACCCGCAATTCCTGGTCGCGCAAGGCCTCGTTCAATTGACCACTAGCCGCCCGCTCCAGTTCGCGCAAGCGTTCCTGCGCATGTTGTTCTTCCTGCTGGGCATCCAGTGCTTTCTGTTGCTGCACCTCAACTTGCGACAAGGCCCTGCGCTCAAGCACCTTCAACTCGTCAAGCGCCTGTGTCCGGGTCAGCAATTCGCTATCCTGCTCCGGGCGTTGCGTAGCACGCCGGGTCGCCAGCCAATTATTGAAGGTTTCGCGTGCAGTTGCGGCATTGGCGCGCGCCGCATTGAGTTTGAGCCCGGCTTGATCAAGTGCTTCCTGGGCTTCCTGGCGTGTCTTCTGGGTTTGCTTGATCGCCAACCGCGAAGTGTTGGCAGCATTTTTGTCGATAAAATCCTCAAGCGTATAGCGCTGTTCGACCTTGGGCAGATTTTTGACAACCGTGCCGCCCAGCCCGATCAGAAAACTGGCAAAAATGGCGGCAACCAGCCACAGGCCAAGCCGAAACCATTTTTCCGAAAGCCTTAAGGATTTGCTCATTGCTTTGTACCTTTCGCCGCCTGTTGCGCCATAGAAACTACCTTAAACCCGAGCAATGCCAGCGCACCACAAAATATTCCGAACAAGGCATCCAGTGTTACCGGCGTCAGCGCCTGCAAAATAAAGCCTACCCCGGCCACCGCCCCAAGCACCTCGGCACTGTGCTCAATCGCATGGTGGACCAGCGGTATGCCGTGCGTCAGAATGCCGCCGCCGACCATGAACATCGCCGCCGTGCCGATCACCGCCAGCGACTTCATCAGTTTAGGCGCGGCGAGCAACAGGCCTTTGCCAACCGTACGCGCCAGAGCGCCGGGCTTTTGCAGCAGATAAAGGCCGGCATCGTCCATTTTGACGATGCCGGCGACAATGCCATAAACGCCTACTGTCATGATCAGCCCGATACCGCTGAGTACGGCGACCTGCGACGTAAACGGCTGATCAGCCACCGTGCCCAGCGCAATGACGATAATTTCAGCCGAGAGGACAAAATCCGTGCGGATCGCCCCCTTGATCTTGTCGGCCTCAAAAACCGCCATATCGACCGTAGCATCGGCGATGGCAGCAATTTCTTCAGCGTGACTGGCGGCATCTTCCTCAGCGCTGTGCAAAAACTTGTGCGCCAGCTTTTCGACCCCTTCAAAACAGAGATAAAGCCCACCGATCATCAGCAGCGGCGTTACTGCCCAGGGCATAAAGGCACTGATCGCCAGCGCCGCCGGCACCAAAATCAATTTATTTTTAAGCGAGCCAACCGCCACCGCCCAAACTACCGGCAGTTCGCGCTCGGCACGCACGCCAGAGACTTGTTGGGCATTCAATGCCAGATCATCGCCAAGTACGCCTGCCGTCTTTTTGGCAGCAACTTTGGTCAGGATCGCGACATCATCAAGCACCGAAGCGATGTCATCAATTAGCGCAAGCAGGCTGGCTCCGGCCATTGGGATTGTTCCGTTTTGAATAAAAATCCAATTCTAAAGAAGAATGTCCGGCCTCTGTTATTCTGCAAACCGTTAAATCGCCCGGTGATCGCATGCAACGCCTATCCACTTTTCGTCGTCTCAGCCTGCCTTTCCTCCTCATTTTGGCCACCGGCACCTCGGCAGCCCCGGCCCTGCCGGGCCTTGGCGCCAATATCAGTGAAGTGACTGTTTCCGGCGTTTCATCCGGCGGCTACATGGCTGTCCAGTTTCAGGTGGCCTATTCGCAGATGGTACGTGGCGCCGGCGTGCTGGCCGGTGGGCCTTACTATTGCGCCGAAGGAGCCGTGGGCCGGGCGCTGGCTAATTGTATGGAGCCAAGCGCCAAGGAAGCACCGCCAGCCCCCAAGGACACCCTGAAAACGATCACCCAACTGGCCGAGGCCGGCAAGATTGACCCACTTAAATTCCTCAACGATGACCGCGTCTGGCTACTTTCCGGCGGCAAGGACAAGACGGTGGCACCAGTAGTCATGGATAGCCTCGCCGCTTTCTATCGCGAAATTTTGCCGGAAGATGCAATTCGCTACGTCAAGGTGCCCGAGGCAGGCCACGCCATGCTTTCGATTAGCGATACCAAAGCCAATGCCTGCGATACCAGCACCCCGCCTTTCATCAATCGTTGCCAGGATGTCGACGCTGCAGGTCAACTGCTGGCGCATTTGCTTGGCCCGCTAAAACCCGCCACTAGCCCGCCCGATGGCGAAATCATCGCTTTCGACCAACGCCCGTTCATCAACGGTTCGGCGATTGATGCCAGCCTGGCGGAAGATGGCTACGCCTTTGTGCCAAAAGCCTGCCAGAGCGGCGGCTGCAAAGTGCATGTTGCGTTTCATGGTTGCCGCCAGCATGCCGGCGAAGTTGGCCGGCGCTTTATCGAAGGCGCCGGCTATAACAGCTGGGCAGCCAGCAACCGCCTGATCATTCTGTACCCGCAAACCACCGCCCGGAGCGGGCTGGCCTTCGGTTCAATGAAGATGATCCTCAACCCCAAGGGCTGCTGGGATTGGTGGGGTTATACCGGCACTGATTACCACACCCGCAACGGCGTTCAAGTTCGTGCGGTGCGAGCGATGATAGACGCCGTCAGCATGCCGTCTAAACGGTAAAATCTTGCCTCTTGCGGTCAACCGCCTAAATCACCTCATTTTTTGAATCGAATGTCTGAATATTCCGCCTCCTCCATCCGTGTCCTGAAAGACCTTGAACCCGTCAAGGAGCGTCCTGGCATGTACACCAGGACAACCTGCCCGACTCACATCATTCAGGAAGTCATCGACAACTCGGCCGACGAAGCGCTGGCTGGCTACGCCAAGAAAATTGGCGTGCTGGTGCGGGCCGATGGCGTGATTGAAGTCAGCGATAACGGGCGCGGCATTCCGGTCGAGATTCACCCGGAAGAAGGCCGCCCGGCGGTCGAACTGGTCTTCTGCAAGCTGCACGCCGGCGGCAAATTCAACAAGAAGGAAAGCGGCAACGCCTACCGTTTTTCCGGCGGCCTGCATGGCGTTGGCGTTTCGGTGACCAATGCGCTGTCGATTCGGCTGGAAGTCGAAATCAAGCGCGGCGGCGGCATTCATCACATTGCCTTCGGCGCCGGTTTTGTCACCGAACCGCTCAGCCGCATCGGCGACTGCGGCCAGCGCAACACCGGCACCACCGTTCGCATCCAGCCCGACCCGAAATATTTCGATTCGCCGAAGATCAATCTGGCGCAACTGGAGCACCTGCTACGTTCAAAAGCGGTGCTGATGCCGAATGTTACGGTCGACCTCGAAATTGAGGGCGATTCTGGCAACCCGATCAAGAAAACCTGGTGCTACCAGAACGGAATGGCCGACTATCTGGCCGAAATGATGGTTGGCGAGCCGGTGGCGCCGATTTTTGTCAGCGAAAAATATGTCGAAACGGCCAACGGTTTCGCCGTTGGTGAAGGCGCCACCTGGGCGCTGGCCTGGTTCGAGGAAGGCGGCGGCAAGCCGGAATCCTACGTCAATCTGATCCCGACCCTGGATGGCGGCACCCATGAAGCTGGCTTGAAAGCCGGCGTTTTCGAGGCAATCAAGGCCTTTGCCGATCACCATGCGATTCTGCCAGCCAAGGTCAAACTGGCGCAGGAAGATGTCTGTGGCCGAATGACTTACCTGCTCTCGGCCAAGGTACTCGACCCGCAATTTCAGGGCCAGACCAAGGAAAAGCTGACCAGCCGCGATGCCTACAAGCTGGTCTCGCAAATGGTGCGCGACCCGTTCGAGCTGTGGCTCAACAGCCACGCTGATTTCGGTAAAAAAATCGCTGAACTGGCGGTCAAGGCAGCCCAAAACCGGATGAAATCCACCCAGAAGGTGGAAAAGAAAAAAACCTCCGGCATCGCCACCCTGCCCGGCAAGCTAACCGACTGCGAATCGGAAGACCTGAGCCGTAACGAAGTTTTCCTGGTCGAGGGCGATTCCGCCGGCGGCTCGGCCAAACAAGGTCGCGACAAGGAAACTCAAGCGGTTTTGCCCCTGCGCGGTAAAGTCCTCAACACCTGGGAAGTCGAGCGCGATCAACTTTTCAAGAACAATGAAGTGCACGATATTTCGGTCGCGGTTGGCGTCGACCCGCACGGCATCGAACAGATTGATACGGTCGATGTTTCCGGCCTGCGCTATGGCCGGATCATTGTCATGTCCGATGCCGACGTCGATGGCTCGCACATTCAGGTGCTGCTGTTCACGCTCTTCCTCAAACACTTCCCGGCGCTGGTCGAACGCGGCCACATTCACGTCGCCCAGCCGCCGCTGTTCCGCGTTGATGTCGAAGCACGCGGCCATACGCGCAAGGTTTATTGCCTGGACGAAGCCGAGAAGGAACAGACGCTGACCAAGCTGCGTGACGAAGGCGTCAACGAAAACAAAATTACCGTCTCGCGCTTTAAAGGCTTGGGCGAAATGAATCCCGACCAACTCTGGGAAACCACCCTCTGCCCCGACACCCGCCGCCTCGTGCCCTTCCAGGCCAGCCGCGAAACAATTAAAGAAATGACCGCCACGTTCACCCTGTTGATGGGCAAAGGCGAAGCCGCCGGTCGCCGCGCATGGATGGAAAAAGACGGTGGGCTGGTTGAGACGGATGTCTGAATGAAAAATTTATGAAAACCCCAAAAAGACTCATCACCCTCGTTGAAGAAGGCCTTGTCGACGAGGTGCTCGGGCAGTTGATGAGCGGCAAGGAAGCCACTGTTTATATCGTCCGCTGTGGCGAGCATATTCGTTGTGCCAAGGTTTATAAGGATGCCAAGCAACGCAGCTTCCGCAAAGCCACTTCGTATCAGGAAGGGCGCAAGGTCAAGAACAGCCGGCAGGCGCGGGCGATGGAGAAAGGCAGTCGTTATGGCCGCCAGATGCAGGAAGAGGTCTGGCAGAACGCCGAGGTTGATGCCCTGTATCGGCTAGCCGCTGCTGGCGTGCGCGTGCCGCAGCCGTATATCTGTTTCGATGGTGTCTTGCTGATGGATCTGGTGGTCGACGCCGAGGGTGGCGCCGCGCCACGGCTCAACGATGTCGCGCTCAGCGAAGAAGTGGCGCTGGAATATCACGCCATCCTGATTAATCAGGTCGTGCGCATGCTTTGCGCCGGCATCATTCACGGCGACCTTTCGGAATACAACATCCTCGTCGACGCAAACGGACCGGTCATCATCGACCTGCCGCAAGCCATCGACGCTGCGGCCAACAGCACCGCCGCCGAAATGCTGGAACGTGACGTCAATAATCTGCGTAGCTACTTCAGCGCCTTTGCGCCAACGCTGGCCAATAGCCAGTACGGCAAGGAAATCTGGGCGCTGTATGAAAGCGGTTTGCTCCAACCAGATCAGGTTTTGACCGGCCAGGTCGTACTCGACGAAAGCCTGGCCGACGTCGATGCTGTGCTGCTACAAATTGAAGAAGCCATCAAGGAAGACGAAATCCGCCGCATGTGCCAGTAAAAAACTCGCCTTTTCTTAGACGAGCAGTACGCTTCCGACACCAATAAACACACTTTACCGTTATGAATCAACCAATCGAACAAGCAAAAGTCCCAACCAGCAAGGGAATAGGCGAGGCTGAATTAGCCAAACATACGCCGATGATGAGGCAATTTTTAAAATTAAAGGCTGAAAACGCACCCAACACACTTTTGTTTTACAGAATGGGCGATTTCTACGAGCTTTTCTTTGAAGACGCCGAGAAAGCGGCGCGTCTGCTCGACATTACGCTGACCACTCGCGGCCAGACTGCCGGTACGCCGATCAAGATGTGCGGCATCCCCTTTCATTCGCTGGAGCCCTATCTGGCCAAGCTGGTGAAACTTGGCGAATCGGTCGTCATTTGCGAACAAATTGGTGACCCGGCGACCAGCAAGGGACCGGTTGAGCGCGCTGTGGCCCGCATTGTCACGCCCGGCACCCTGACCGATGCCGCGCTGCTTGATGACAAGCGCGATGCCTGGCTGCTGGCCTTATGTACAACGCGCAACACCGCCGGCCTGGCTCGGCTGAATCTGGCGAGTGGTGAATTCATCCTGACCGAAGTCGGCAGCGAACAACTGGCTGCCACACTGGAACGGATTCGCCCAGCCGAAATTCTCTACCCGGAAAGTTGGGTGCCTGATTTCGCGCTGGAGTCAGCCCGTACCCGCCAGCCCGACTGGTATTTTGAATACGATTCAGCCAAGCGCCTGCTTTGCGAACAGTTCAAAGTTGCCTCGCTCTCCGGCTTTGGGGCCGAAGGTCTGCGCCCGGCAATCGCCGCCGCCGGCGCCTTGTTGCAATACGCGCAAGCCACTCAGGCCGGCAATTTGCCGCATTTGCAGGCGTTGACCGTAGAACTTGAAGGCAACTATCTCGGCCTCGATCTCGCCACCCGGCGCAATCTGGAACTGACCGAAACCCTGCGCGGCCAGCCCTCGCCCACCCTCTTTTCACTGCTCGACAACTGCGTCACCAGCATGGGCTCTCGTCAGTTGCGCCATGCCCTGCACCACCCGCTGCGCGAGCGCACGATTCCCGCCGCTCGCCACGGTGCGGTTGAAGTGCTGCTCGAAGACTACGGACGCATCGCCGGCGAAGTGCGCCGCGAACTGCGTGAAATCGCTGATATTGAACGCATCGCCAGCCGCATCGCGTTAAAAAATGCCCGGCCACGTGATCTGGCCAGCCTGCGACTATCGCTGGCCCGTCTGGCAGCCCTGCGCGCCCCTTTAAATACCAGTCCTTCGCCGCTGCTCGACAGCCTCTACGCCGATCTCGACACCCCGGTTAGCACGCTGGACCTGCTGATCCGCGCCATTGCCCCGGAACCCGCCGCCCAGATTCGTGATGGCGGTGCGATTGCCAACGGCTACGATGCCGACCTCGACGAACTGCGCTCGCTTAACGACAACTGTGGCGCCTATCTGGTTGACATGGAAATCCGCGAACGCGAGCGCAGCGGCATTGCCAGCCTCAAGGTCGAATTCAACAAGGTGCATGGCTTTTATATCGAGGTTACGCACGCCAACACCGACAAGATTCCGGACGATTACCGCCGCCGCCAGACGCTGAAAAATGCCGAGCGTTACATCACGCCTGAGCTGAAAGCCTTTGAGGACAAGGCCTTGTCCGCCCAGGAACGTGCCCTGGCCCGCGAAAAAATGCTCTACGAAGGCATCCTCAATGAGTTGCTACCCGCCGTCGCCAACCTGCAAACGATCGCCCGTGCTGTCGCCCAACTTGATTTGCTGGCCGGCTTTGCCGATACCGCCCTCAAGCGCAACTGGAGCAAGCCGGAATTCGTTGCCGAAATCGGGTTGACCGTAAGCGGTGGCCGCCACCCAGTGGTTGAGGCCGAAATGGCCAATAGCGCCCAGACTTTCATCGCCAACGACTGTCTGTTGCTGGAAAACCGCCGCCTGTTGCTGATCACCGGCCCCAACATGGGCGGTAAATCAACCTATATGCGGCAAACGGCGCTGATCGCCCTGCTCGCTCACATCGGCAGTTACGTACCGGCGGATCGCGTCGTCCTCGGCCCGCTCGACCGTATCTTCACCCGCATCGGCGCCTCCGATGATCTGGCATCCGGTCGCTCCACCTTTATGGTCGAAATGACCGAAGCCGCCGCCATCCTGCACCATGCAACGCAGAACAGTCTGGTGCTGATGGACGAAATCGGGCGCGGCACGTCGACCTTTGATGGCATGTCCCTGGCCTTCGCCATCCTCCGTCACCTGATCGCCAAGAACCGCTGTCTGACGCTGTTTGCGACGCATTATTTCGAGATGACCCGGCTCGCGCACGAATACAGCGAACTGGCCAATGTGCACCTCGATGCCGTCGAGCACAATGACCGCATCGTTTTCATGCACTCAGTTGAAGAAGGCCCGGCCAATCAGAGTTACGGGATTCAGGTCGCCGCACTGGCCGGCATTCCCAATGCCGTGGTGCGCGCCGCCCGCAAGCAACTACGCGAATTTGAGCAACGTGCCACGGTCGACCCGCTACAACCCGATCTTTTTGCCCAGGGCGATCCAGAACCGGCTGAGCCTGAGCCGCACCCAGCGCTTGAACAACTCGCCACACTCGACCCGGACAGCCTGACCCCGCGCGAAGCACTCGCTGCCTTGTACGCACTGAAGGGCCTGCTCAAATGAAAATCTGGCTAGCGATGCTGTTTCTGGCAATCAGCAATTTGTCGCACGCCGAAACCTGGCGCTTCGGCCTGATTGGCGACGTTCCCTACTCAGACTATGAACGCCGCGAATTGCCGCTGATGCTGCGGGCAATCAACGAAAGCCACGTCGATTTCATCGCCCACATCGGCGACTTCAAGCACGGCAAGGATCGTTGTGACGACGCCCTTTTTGAAGACCGCCACCAGCTATTCAACAGCAGCCAGGCAGCTTTCATTTTCGTTCCCGGCGACAATGAATGGACTGACTGTGAGCGTCTATCAAACGGCGCCTATGATCCGCTGGAGCGTCTCAACAAACTCCGCAGCCTGTTCTGGAAAGAGGGATTTTCGCTTGGTCAGAAAAAACTGAAGCTGGTTCAGCAAGCTGGCCCCTACTCCGAACACAGCCGTTTCCAGATTGGCCCCGTATTGTTCGTCACGCTCAATCTACCGGGCGGCAACAACTTTGGTTTAAACCAGATTCCCAGCGCTGAATTCAAGGCGCGTAACCCGGTCGTTGTCGCCTGGCTCAAAGAGAGCTTTGCCTTGGCCAGAAGTCAAAAACTGGCCGGCATCGTGTTGTTATTTCAGGCCAACCCCGGCTTCAAGCATTTTTCTCAAGGCTTGGCGCATCAAGGCTTTCGGGAATTTCTTGAAATCCTGCACGCAGAAACGCTGAATTTCTCCGGGCAAGTCGTCGCGGTACACGGCGACACCCACATCAGCCGTATCGATCATCCATTGCGCGATGCGCAAGGCAAGGTTTTGCCCAACTTCACGCGGATTGAAACCTTCGGCTACCCAATCATGGGTTGGACGCGGGGAATTATCGATACCAATTCCCCGGCCTTATTCAGTTTTGAAACTTATCCCTGGCCGGCAAAGGCTCAGTGACAGGTTTCCTCGTCATCATCCGGGTTATGGACGTGGCCGTGTTCCAGCTCTTCTTCACTGGCCGGACGAATTGCCGTCACCGTGCAGGTAAAAATCAGCGCCATACCAGCTAGCGGATGATTGCCATCGAGGACAACTTTGTCGTCAGCAATTTCAGTCACGCGGTAAATGACGATTTCGTCTTCGTCGCCCTCTTCCGGCCCACCTTCAAACTGCATGCCGACTTCGATTTCCTTCGGGAAATCCTTGCGCGGCTCAACCTGAACCATGTCGGCATCGTATTCGCCAAAGGCCTCATCAGGCTGCAACTTGACCTTGACTGACTCGCCAATCTTTTTGCCTTGCAGCGATTCTTCAATCAGCGGAAAAATATCGTCGTAGCCGCCGTGCAAGTAAATCAGTGGCTCACGGCCTTCGTCGACCACTTCACCATCCGGGTCAGTCACGTGGTAATCAAGGGTGATAACGAAATTTTTAGCAACCTGCGTATTCATGAATTGAGTTCCTTGACCAGGCGCAGCATTTCCATTGCATGGCCCTTGTAGTTAACGTTGTAGAACGCATGGCGAATGATGCCAGTGCGATCAATGATAAAAGTTGAACGGACCACACTGTATTTCTTGTGACCATCGACTTCTTTTGCCTGCCAGACGCCGTACTGCTTGCAAACACTCCCTTCACAATCCGAAAGCAGTTCGGTCCCGATGCCTTCCTTGTCGCGAAATTCCGCGTGTTTCAGGCAATCGTCGCGATTGATCCCGAACAGGACACAATCCTCTGCCTTGAAATCCTCCTCATGGTCTGAGAAGTCAGTCGCTTCCTTGGTGCAGCATGGCGTTCCATCCTTCGGGTAGAAGAAAATAACGATGTGCTTTTTACCGTGGTAGGCCGCCAGATCTATCGATTCCATATCGGCATCCGGCAACTTGAATGCGGGTGCTTTGTCTCCAGCCTTGAGCCGCATATTGATCTCCTTGAGCGCTCTGAAGGGGGTCCTGCGAGGCTGATTCTAACGGAGGCAATTGCTGGTGACTACTGCGGTCGACGGCTTTATTTCGCTTATTTTCTGGAATTTTTTTCCGGGATCTGAACGAAACTTTCATCTTGCTTGATCATACCCAGCTCAAAGCGGGCACGCTCTTCAATCGCATCGTAGCCCTGTTTCAGATCGCGAACCTCGGCATCGAGGCCCGCGTTCCTGATTTCAAGCTTGCGCGTGACTTCCTTCTGCTGCTGTAGTTGACGGTCATAATCCCAAACCTTCAGCCAGCCGCCCTTACCCACCCAAAGGGGATACTGGAGCAGGCCGATGACAGCAAGGAGGCCGACCGTCAGCCAACGCATCAAAAATTAGCGCAGGTTGTAGAAGGTTTCGCGACCTGGGTAGGAAGCGGTATCGCCCAAATCTTCTTCGATCCGAATCAGCTGGTTGTACTTGGCAATCCGGTCAGAACGCGACAGCGAACCGGTCTTGATCTGGCCGGCATTGAGGCCCACCGCGATATCGGCAATCGTGCTGTCTTCAGTTTCACCTGAGCGATGCGAAATCACCGCAGTGTAACCAGCGCGCTTGGCCATTTCGACGGCAGCAAAGGTTTCGGAAAGGGTGCCAATCTGGTTGATCTTGATCAGAATGGAATTACAAATGCCCTTCTTGATACCTTCCTTGAAGATCTTGGTGTTGGTAACAAAAATATCGTCGCCAACGATCTGCACCGACTTGCCGAGGCGATCAGTCAACAGCTTCCAGCCATCCCAGTCCGCTTCGGACATGCCGTCTTCAATCGAGACGATCGGGAACTGGTCAGCCAGGTTAGCCAGATAATCAACGAATTGAGCGGAGGTCAGTTGCAGACCTTCGCCAGACAAGTGGTATTTGCCATCTTTATAGAACTCGGAAGCAGCGCAGTCGAGCGCCAGCAACACGTCCTGACCCGGCACGTAGCCAGCGGCTTCAATTGCCTGCATGATGATCTGCAGAGCTTCGGCGTGGCTGCCCAGGTTCGGGGCAAAGCCGCCTTCGTCGCCAACAGCGGTCGAGTGACCCTTCTTGTCGAGCAACTTCTTCAGCGAATGGAAAATTTCAGCGCCACAACGCAAGGCTTCACGGAAGTTGACCGCGCCAACCGGCATGATCATAAATTCCTGAATATCCAGGCTGTTATTGGCATGCTCACCACCGTTGATAATATTCATCATCGGTACCGGCATCTGCATCGGTCCCATGCCACCAAAGTAACGGTAAAGCGGCAAGCCGGATTCTTCGGCAGCAGCTTTGGCAACTGCCATCGACACCGCCAGAATGGCGTTGGCACCAAGGCGTGACTTGTTATCAGTGCCATCAAGATCAATCATGGTCTGATCAATGAACGCCTGTTCCTGCGCATCAAGACCGATGATCGCTTCGGAAATTTCAGTATTGACGTTCTCAACGGCCTGCATCACGCCTTTGCCGAGGTAACGGCTGGCATCACCATCGCGCAGTTCGATAGCTTCGCGGGAACCGGTCGAGGCACCTGAAGGTACGGCAGCACGGCCCATGACGCCGGACTCCAGTAGCACATCAGCTTCGACAGTCGGATTGCCACGGGAATCAAGAATTTCGCGGGCAACAACATCAACGATTGAACTCATATTTCTTCCTTATTATCAACAGGTTGAAGATGCTATTTAAACTAGATTATTAACTTAATTCTTCAAAGCCAGCCAGCTTGACTGCACGATCCAGAGCAGCCAGCGTCGTCAGTAAACTTTCCATACGCTGCAGCGGCCAGCTGTTAGGGCCATCCGACCAAGCCAATTCGGGACGCGGATGGGTTTCCATGAACAAGCCGGAAATACCGACCGCCACCGCAGCCCGCGCCAAAACCGGCACAAATTCACGTTGACCGCCGGAGGTTGCGCCCTGCCCACCCGGCAACTGAACGCTATGCGTCGCATCAAAAACTACCGGACAACCGGTTTCGCGCATGATTGCCAGACTGCGCATATCGGAAACCAGATTGTTATAGCCAAACGTAGCGCCGCGCTCGCAAACCATGATGTTGTCGGCGCCGTTATTCACTTCTCGCGCCTTATCAACGACATTTTTCATGTCGCCTGGCGCGAGAAACTGGCCCTTCTTGATATTTACCGGCTTGCCGCAAGTAGCAACAGCGTGGATGAAATCGGTCTGGCGACACAAAAAAGCCGGGGTTTGCAAGACATCGACCACCGCGGCCACCGCGGCCACATCATCAATTGAGTGAACATCGGTAAGAACCGGGACGCCGATTTGCCGTTTGACCTCGGAGAAAATCCGCAGCCCCTCGTCCAGACCCAGACCGCGCACCGACTTGCCGGAACTGCGATTGGCCTTGTCGTATGAGGCCTTGAAAATGTACGAAATACCGAGTCGACCGCAAACTTCTTTCATGTGGCCAGCCACATCAAGGCAAAGTTGCTCCGATTCAGCGGTACAAGGCCCAGCGATCAGAAAAAAAGGCTGGTCAAGACCAGCCTCAAAACCACAGAGTTTCATTTACCTTTGGCCTGTTGATTGACCAGCGCCGCCTTCACATATGAAGTAAACAGCGGGTGACCCTGACGCGGATTGGAGGTGAATTCGGGATGGAACTGGCAGCCAACGAACCACGGATGAACCGCCGCCGGCAACTCAACCATTTCGCAGAGATCGGTCCCCGGCGCACGACCAGCGACGATCAGACCCTTCTCTTCGAGCTGGGCCAGCAGTGTGTTGTTCACCTCATAGCGATGACGATGGCGCTCGGTAATTTCAGCCGCACCGTAGATCTCGCGTGACAATGAGCCTTCAGCCAGCTGGCAAACCTGCGCGCCAAGGCGCATGGTGCCGCCGATGTCCGAATCTTCGCTACGCTTCTCGATCTTGCCGGAGGCGTCCAGCCACTCAGTAATCAGGCCGATGACCGGATAAGGCGTGTCCTGAACGAACTCGGTGGAGTGCGCCCCTGCCATGCCAGCCACGTCGCGCGCAAATTCAACAACCGCGAGTTGCATACCTAGGCAGATGCCAAGATAGGGCACCTTATTTTCACGGGCATAGCGAATCGCAGCAATTTTCCCTTCCGTACCGCGTCGACCGAAACCGCCGGGCACCAGAATGGCATCAACATCCTTGAGTACGTCAATACCGTCATTTTCGATATTTTCAGAATCGATATAGACAATATTGACTTCGCTGCGCGTATGAATGCCAGCGTGTTTGATCGCTTCGATCAGTGACTTGTAAGACTCGGTCAGATCGACATATTTGCCGACGAAAGCGATTTTCACCTTGTTCAGCGGGTGTTCCAGTGCATCGATCAGCTTGTTCCAGATCGACAAATCAGCTGCTTTAGCCAGAATATTCAGCTTGTGGCAGACGATTTCATCAAGCATCTGTTCGTGCAGCATGCCGGGAATCTTGTAGATTGAATCAGCGTCAAGACACTCGATCACCGCTTCCGGCATCACATTACAGAACAGCGCAATTTTGCGGCGTTCCTCAACCGGGATCGAGCGATCGGCGCGGCACAACAGGATGTCCGGCTGGATACCGATTTCGCGCAACTCCTTGACGGAATGCTGGGTCGGCTTGGTTTTCAATTCACCGGCAGTCGGGATGTAAGGCAACAGCGTTAGATGCATGTAGCAGACGTTGTTACGGCCTTCCTGGATGCCCATCTGACGAATCGCTTCAAGGAAAGGCAGCGATTCGATGTCACCCACCGTGCCGCCGACTTCAATAATCGCGACATCAGCGCCTTCAGCGCCAGCCTTGATCTTGGTTTTGATTTCGTCGGTAATGTGCGGAATGACCTGAACGGTCTTGCCGAGGTATTCACCCCGGCGTTCCTTCTTGATCACGGTGTCGTAGATCTGGCCAGTCGTGAAATTATTGCGGCGGCTCATCTTGGCGCTGGTAAAGCGCTCGTAATGCCCCAGATCAAGATCGGTCTCGGCGCCATCCTCGGTAACGAAAACCTCGCCGTGCTGGAAAGGGCTCATCGTGCCGGGGTCGACGTTGATGTAGGGGTCAAGCTTGATGTGCGTAACCTTGATGCTGCGGGATTCCAGAATGGCCCCCAGCGACGCGGCGGCGATGCCTTTGCCCAATGAGGACACGACACCACCTGTAACAAAAACGTATTTGGTCATAAAAAGACAGGCTGCGGGAAAGCAGAATGATAGCCGATAAGCAGGCAAAACCCCAAGCGTGTCGACGCCAATCCTGTATTCCAGACAAGTTCTTGCGTTTCCCCGAAATAACCCTACGATTTGCTAGAATTTAAGGTTCGCCAATATCAGAAACCGCCGTGAAGAACGTTCTCGTCATCGATTACTCGCAAACCGGGCAGCTTTCGGAGGTCAGCGCGCAAGTTGTTGCGCCCTTGCGCGCGGCTGGGCATTCGGTACATGTCGAGACATTGCTGCCTGAAACGCCCTTTCCGTGGCCGTGGCCGATTGTTGATTTTGTTGATGCCTTTCCTGAATGCGTTCAACTTGATGCGCCACCGCTAAAGCCGCTGAGCATTTCTGCTGACCAGCCATTTGATCTGGTGATTTTGACTTATCAAGTCTGGTACCTCTCCCCGGCATTGCCAATGACGGCTTTTCTGAAAAGCCCTGAAGGCCAGCGCCTGATCAAGGGCAAACCGGTAATTACGCTGGTTGCCTGTCGCAATATGTGGCTTTCGGCACAAGAAACCATGAAGCAACTGATTGCCGAAGCTGGCGGCATGTTGCGTGATCACCTGGCGTTTACTGACCAAGGCCATGCCCTAGCGACTTTTATCACCACCCCGCGTTGGGTGCTGACTGGCAAACGTAATCGCTTTCTTGGCCTGCCACCCGCCGGCGTTGCTCCTGAAGAAATTCGCGGCGCGAGTCGGTTTGGACGGGCGCTGGCCGATGCACTGGATTGTGATGCTGAGAAATCTGCCGCACCCATGCTCACTGGGCTACGCGCAGCCACCGTCAACCCGCGTCTGGCGTTGAGTGAGCGAGCCGCACATCGGGCTTTTAAAGTCTGGTCAAAGTTGATTCGGTTGTTTGGCAAACGTGGGCAATGGCGGCGGCGGCCAATCTTGCTGGTTTTTGCACTGTATTTGATTACTTTGGTATTAACCGTCGTACCTTTAAGCCTGTTGCTACAATGCTTATTTTCCCCTTTGCTCAAACCGCGACTTGAACGGCTCAAAACCGAGCTTGAACTGCCTTCTGGCTCGCAGGATTTCAACCTGAAAAAATATGCATAGTAGCGGCAAGGCCTACATCACCCGCAGCGCGGTTTTTTTGCCCAATCCGCCGGTAGAAAACGACCACATTGAGAACGTGCTCGGCATGATTGCCGGCAAACCTTCACGCGCCCGACGTATCGTTTTACGCAATAACGGCATTCGCCAGCGTTATTACGCAATTGATCCCAATACGGGAGAAAGCACGCACAACAACGCTCAACTCACGGCAGAAGCAGTGCGCAAGCTGAATGTTGATGGCGAGATTGATTGCCTGGTCACCGGCACCACCATGCCGGACCAACTGATGCCCAACCACGGGGTAATGGTTCATGGCGAACTGGGCATTCCAGCTTGTGAAGTGGTTTCTACTGCCGGTATTTGCGTGGCCGGTATTACCGCGCTCAAATATGCCTATCTGGCTGTATTGTCAGGGCAAGCAAGGAATGCAGTTGCAACCGGTTCGGAACAGGCATCAGCTGTTTTGCATGCGCGCAACTTCGCGGCGGAATCAGAGCATCGGGTTGCCGAACTGGAAAACAACCCGGAAATCGCTTTTGAAAAAGATTTTCTGCGCTGGATGTTGTCCGATGGCGCTGGTGCGTTTCTGGTACAAAACCAGCCGGCGACAGAAGGACTTTCACTGCGCATCGAGTGGATCGAAATCCTCTCGCAAGCGGGCAGCATGGAAGCCTGCATGTATGCCGGTGGGGAAAAGCAGGAAGATGGTTCGCTGAAGGGCTGGAAGGAATTTCCTGCGGACGAATGGACCAAGCGCTCGGTGTTCTCGGTCAAACAGGATGTCCGCCTGCTCAACGAAAGCGTGGTTTTTCAAACCATCGGCAAGCCGCTGGAAAAGGTCATGGCAACGCGCGGCCTGACCCCAGCCGCTGTCGATTGGTTTCTACCGCACATGTCCTCCGAGTATTTCCGCAAGCCACTTGCCGATTGCATGGCTTCGCTTGGTTTCCCGGTGGCGCAGGAAAAATGGTTCACCAATCTGCACACCAAGGGCAATACCGGCTCGGCAGCAATCTACATCATGGTCGATGAATTGTTTAAGAGCGGCAAGCTCAAGGCTGGCGAGCGCCTGCTCTGCTTCATCCCGGAAAGTGGTCGTTTTACCGGCTCACTGATGTATCTGACGGTAGTTGATCATGCTGGAAAGTGAAGTCCCGCAGGAAGGCAATGTCACGCTCGGCGGCCATCGCAAGGCAGTTTATGCACGCGGCGCCGACGGCAAGATCCAGATCGTCCAATCCGCCGGCTGGGAAGTTGAGGAAATTGTCACCCGGCAGGCGGTCGATGACCTCAATCAGCTCGCCGAAAACGCCCGCCAACGCGTCGCCAGCGGCGAAACCTCGGCGCTTGAATATCACATGCACAAGGCACGCATGGATGTCCCGTTACTTTCGCAAACCAGCGGCGTCTGGCAATGGCGGATTCGCCGGCATTTTCAGCCAGCGATTTTTGCCCAGCTATCAAGCGCCCAACTGCAGCGCTATGCCGAGGCTTTGGGTGTTACGGTCGACCAGTTAAAACAGGCGAAATAATGGAATTCCAGCACAGCCAGGCATCCCATTGCGAAAGCGGCGTCATGTCCGCCATGCTGCGTCACCACGGCCTGCCGATTTCGGAGCCGATGGCTTTCGGCTTGTCATCAGCAATGTCTTTTGCCTACCTGCCGATCATCAAGATCAATGGCCTGCCGCTGGTTGCCTATCGCATGCCCCCCAAAGCCATCATCAAGGGCCTGCAAAAACCGCTAGGCCTGAAGATGCGCTTTGAAACCTTCCGCAACCCGCAAGCCGGCACGCGGCGGCTGGATGAATTGTTGGCCAGTGGTGAAATTGTCGGCATGCAAACCTCGGTTTTCTGGCTGCCTTACATGCCGGAAGACCTGCGTTTTCACTTCAATGCCCACAATGTGCTGGCCTTTGGCCGCGATACGGCCAGTGGCGAATACCAGCTTTCCGACCCGGTCTTTGAAACCCCGGTCACCTGCCCGGCTGACGCCCTGCAACGCGCCCGCTTCGCCAAGGGCATGCTCGCCCCCAAAGGCCTGCTCTATTACGCCACCGGCAAGCCATCGACGCCGGACTGGGCGGTTGTCATCCCGAAAGCCCTGAAAAAAACCACGCGCATCATGCTCGATACGCCGCTGCCAATCATCGGCGTGCGCGGCATTCGCCGCCTGGCCAACGCCATCGAACGCCTGCAACCAGCGCAAGCCAAAATGTTCATCGGCCAGGTGGTGCGCATGCAGGAAGAAATCGGCACCGGCGGCGGTGGCTTCCGCTTTATCTACGCCTCTTTTTTGCAGGAAGCAGCGGATCTGCTCGCCCGCCCCCGACTCAACGAACTCTCCGAAGCACTGGTCGACATCGGCGACGAATGGCGCGAATTCGCCCTCTCCGCCGCGCGCATGATCCGTGACCGTGAACCACTGGCCACGCCGGCACTGGCCGCCAAACTGCGCCTGATTGCCGATCACGAACAAGCCTTTTACCGGGATTTACGAAGCGCAGCCTGATCAATTCATGGTGCGCATAGTTGCTGCTGGCGCCAGTGGCGGGACAATGGTGAATCCGATAGAAATTGGGGTAAATTATCGCGCCCCCCATTCATCGCTGCACTGGAGTCCCCCATGAAACAAGCCATCAGCTTCATTACCCTCGGCGTCGCCGATCTTGCCCGTAGCCGGGCTTTTTACAAGGCGCTGGGCTGGCAGGAATCGTCGGCCAGCCAGGAAAGCATTGCCTTCTATCAAGCCGGCTCGGTGGCCTTTGCCCTGTTTCAGCGCGAAGCACTGGCCGAAGATGCCAACGTGCCAGCAACCGGTAGCGGCTTTGCCAGTTTTACGCTGGCCCACAATGTTGAATCTGAAGCGGCGGTAATGGCTTTGCTGGATGAGGCCGTGGCTGCCGGTGCAAAACTGGTGCGACCGGCTGACAAAGTCTTTTGGGGTGGCTTTCGCGGTTACTTTGCGGACCCCGATGGCTTTCTTTGGGAGGCTTGCTACAACCCCTTTGTAGCGCTCGATGCCGACGGATTTATCCGTCTGGAACGCTGACGGTCAACCGGAAAATTTAGCCAAAAATTTTCCGGCGACCATCGCCAGGCACGGCTTATTCCTTGGGTGCCTTACTGCGCGGCGCCTTGGCGACAGCACGGTCGGCCTCTTTATCGCCTATCGCATGGCCTTCTTCGCCCGCCGCGTGAAGCAACCAGCAAAGATCACTGCCTTGCACCGGCATCGGAATCATCTGGTTCCAGCTCCAGCGGAAAACCGGGCCGTAGGGCACGTAGCGCGCCAGCACGTCGCCATGCGGGCTGGTGCCAAAAAATGGCCAGGGAGAGGTGATGCGTTCCTTGAGTTGCGATTCAGTCATGGCTTGCTCCTTTTATAACGTGCCGAATGCCAGTCTGCGCCTGCTTTTCGCGCGGATCAAGCGTAAATATTTTATTTGTCGATACTTACGGTCAACGCTCGAATTTTGCGAAAAATCAGCGCGTTTCATCGATGATCTGAATCATCTTTTCCTCGATCTCGCGAGCAATTCGCAAAACTTCCGGGTTTGTCGAGAATGAGCCAAGCAAAGTTGCCGGTCGCATTACGCCTAGCTTGGTTGCTCCGTTTTCAGTAAAAACCGAAATCCGCCAGGGCAAAGTCAGGCTCATCTGCATGTCGATGGCGAGCAGTTTCTCAATCTGCCGATAGTTGCAGATGTCGAATAGTTGGCACTCGTCATCCAGGCCAATTTCCCTGCGGCGCAGGGTTTCACTGATGTCGTGAACATGCAGGATAACGAAGCCGAGGCGCTGGATTACCGGCCCCAGATCGAAGGTCGCTTCGTAAAATGACTTGCTGCTTTCAACGATGTAAAACACAAAACCTCCTTGAACTATCGAACCGACCAAGCGTAGCGCAAGCCATTATCGCACCCGGCAAAACGCCAATTGCCAGCCGCCGGCAAGCAATTGCTACGGTCAACCGGATATTTAGGCCAAAATTATGCATTGCCCTGCCCTGAAGCCAGCGATGTTCAAACCCAAAACCGCAGCACTCATCACCTGTCTGCTGCCTGCGCTGTCGCTGCTAGCGGCTTCGGCAAGCGCTGCCGGCGCGGACGATGGCTATAACAAATTCAAGGATCAGCTCGAAGAAGACTACGGCCTGAGCTATTCATTCAACCTGAGTTACCGCTCGCGCTGGCAACGCCCGGCCGACATCGGGCGCAGTGACCAAGTTCTGTTCTGGCCGTCGCTCAATTGGGACATGTTCGACAGCGAGCGTTTCGGCGCCGGCTCGCTTCAATTTCTCTATTTCGGCGAACGCAGCCACCGCGGACCAATTCGCCTCAACGTCGGCCAGCAAACGCGCAGCATCGACTCACCACCCTACAGCAACAAAATCGGCCAACTGACATACAGCCACGCCCTGCCCGGCGAGAAACTGACGATCAGCGTTGGCCAATATTCAATTTTCAACTTCGACAGCAATCCCTATCTCGCCGACCAGCAGCAAAATTTCGCGGGCAGCGCCTTTTCGGAAAACACCTCAGCCACCTACCCGGCCACCGGCCTCGGCGCCTATCTGCAATACAAGCTGACTTCCAAGCTGGCTTTGCTTGGTGGTTTTCAGAACCCACCGCGCCTGAATGCTGGCGGATTGTCGAACGAAGGTTTCAGCCAACACAAATACACCTGGTGGAACCATCTGCAGTGGATGCCGGAATTCGCCGAACTCGGCGAAGGAGAATATTCGCTGACCAGCTATCGCTCAAGCGCCGTCGAAAATACGCCGCAAAGCAGCGGCTGGTCACTCAATGCCGCACAAAATTTAAGCCCGCATTGGGCGATTTTCGGGCGCGCTAACACCAGCCAGGACGCTGACGGCATCAAAAAAAGCAGTTTGATTGGCGGCATTGCACTACTCAACCCGCTGCGCCGCAGCGCTACCGACCAGATTGCAATTTCGCTTGGCAGCAGCCAGCAAAACAGCCCACTCGCACGCCGACTCGGCATCGACCACAGCCAGCAGATTGAAGCCTACTGGAACTGGACCCTCCTCGCCGGCGTCCTGCTGACCCCTGATCTGCTCTATATCCGCCACCCCAGCTACGCGCCGACACGCGACAGCGCAGTCGTCTTTTCCCTGCGCACGACCTTGCTGTTTTAAGTCATCCGCTGGCCCTGTTGATTAAAGCAAGCCGCTGCCGCAGCTTGCTAGAATACGCACCCCTTACGCGCCCCCACGGATAGACACCATGCTGCGCCTGACTCAGCTCAAGCTCCCTCTCGACTACAACGACGCCAGCCTCAAGGCCGCGATCATCGACCGCCTGGGCATCGCGCCTGATGAACTGCTCGGCGTGACGATTTTTCGCCGTGGCTACGATGCGCGCAAACGCTCCAACATCTTTTTTATTTTCACGATTGATGTTGAATTGCGCGACGAAGCGGCTGTCCTCAAGCGCCTGCAAGCCAGCGGCAAGAACACCGATGTCGGCCTGACGCCCGATACCAGTTACAAATTCGTCACCCACGCCCCGGCCAATCTGAGTTCACGACCGATCATCATCGGCACCGGCCCCTGCGGTCTGCTGGCCGGGCTGGTGCTGGCGCAAATGGGGTTCAAGCCGATCATTCTTGAACGCGGCAAGGCAGTGCGCGAGCGGACCAAGGACACCTGGGGCCTGTGGCGCAAAGGCGAACTCAACCCGGAATCCAACGTCCAGTTCGGCGAAGGCGGTGCCGGCACTTTCTCGGACGGAAAACTCTACAGCCAGATCAAAGACCCGCAACACCACGGGCGCAAGGTGCTGGAAGAATTCGTCAAATCCGGCGCACCGGAAGAAATTCTCTACGTCAGCAAACCGCACATCGGCACCTTCCGGCTGGTCAAGATGGTCGAAAACATGCGCGCAGAGATCACTGAACTGGGCGGTGAAATTCGCTTCAATTCCCGCGTTGACCGCATCATTATCGAAAATGCTCAGGTGCGCGGCGTCGAACTGGCCAGCGGCGAGCAAATTACCGCCGAACATGTCGTGCTGGCGATCGGCCATAGCGCCCGCGACACCTTCCAGATGCTGCACGCGCAAGGCGTTTATATCGAACCCAAGCCCTTCTCCATCGGCTTCCGCATCGAACATCCGCAAACCCTGATCGACCGCGCCCGCTTCGGCAACTTTGCCGGTAACGAAATGCTCGGCGCTGCCGATTACAAACTGGTACACCACTGCGCCAATGGCCGCTCGGCTTACAGTTTTTGCATGTGTCCCGGCGGACAGGTCGTCGCGGCCGCCTCTGAATCGGGCGGTGTCGTCACCAACGGCATGAGCCAGTATTCGCGCGCCGAACGCAACGCCAATGCGGCACTGGTGGTCAATGTCAATCCCGAGGATTTCCCCGGCGACTACAAAACCAACCCGCTGGCCGGCATCGATTTTCAACGGCATTGGGAATCAATGGCCTACCAGGCCGGCGGCAGCACCTACCAGGCACCCGCCCAGCGCGTCGGTGATTTTCTTGCCGGACAGCCGTCGACCGCATTAGGCGAAGTTGATCCGTCCTACCAACCCGGCGTTTACATGACTGACCTGAGCAGCTGCGTACCGCACTATGTCGTCACTGCCCTGCGCGAAGCCATCCCCGCCTTCGACAAGCAGATCAAGGGTTTTGCGATGGCTGATGCCATTCTCACTGCCGTCGAAACCCGCACCTCCTCGCCGATTCGCATCACACGCAACGCCGAATGCCAAAGCCTCAACACCCGTGGCCTTTACCCGGCGGGTGAAGGCGCTGGTTACGCGGGCGGGATACTTTCGGCGGCGGTCGATGGCATCAAAGTGGCTGAGCAGGTGGCGTTGAGCATGATGAAAGGCTAGCGTTTGATTATGTTGCTGGCTGCAGTCGGCCATTAAGAGACGTTCCATGATTTGGATAGCAGCCATCCGAACGTCTGCTGAACTTCAGAACCGGCCGGAAGCCCTACACGTGCAACTCAGCCTGAACGGCAACTGGCGATCAGCCCCACCTTCGTCCGCAATCAATACTTGGATTCAACCGGTCGTTGCTTCGATTTTTTTTCAAGTTGTTGGCCCGTCATGCTCTGGATCAGCTGACCAACTCTTCGAGCGAACTCACGACCCGAAACCGTACTTCCTCGAAATTCTTGAAATGGCGCTTGCCGCATTCGATACGCAGGTCTTCAATCGGCCGCAATAGCCCAAGTTGAACATGGTCAGTGTTGCTGGTCTTCTTGGTCTCAGCTACGAAGTACAGCACCTTGTCGTTCTTGTAGGCCACAGCCCAGTCGGGGTTGTACGGGCCGACAGGCGTTTCGATCTGAAACCAACGCGGCAGCTTGATGTAAAACAAAACGTCGTCGTTGTCCTCGCAGGCTTGAGCAAACAAGCGTTCTGGGCTGGAATTCGAGTCGATGACGATGTGCGAGAACAGGGTTTTGTCCTGATTGCCCACGGCACACACGTTGGACGCGAAAACTTCCATCAAATCATCAGCTTCAAATCGGCGCATTTCATAGAAAGCATTTTCCAGCTTGAGGTATTTCACCCCGCTGTCTTCCGAGTTGTCGCCGTAGACCAGAAACTCCCGCTTCTCGGCATTCACCAGTTCCGATACCTGATCCACAAACGCCTGCGGATTATTGACGGCGTCCGCGAGCCTCCCTGAATCGAGCAGGATGCGCGCCACGGTGGACTTCGCCAGCCCTGTTTTGCCCTGCACCTGGCCGACAAAATCCGGCATCACGTACTTTGCTTCTATCGTCTGCGTGCGAAAACCAGTTTGCGTACCGGATACGCCGGTTGCACCAATCGCAATGTCGGCGCGAGTCAGCGCCACTTTAGGCCGTTCGATGGTGCCTAATTTCGCTTTGATGCGGCTCGCCGCCTTGGCGATCAACTCGCTTGTCTTGTACTCAACACGGTAACGGGTCCGTGCCCGAATCTTTTCCCAAAGCTCCAAAAACTGGTTATCCGTGTCGTAGCCTTTGCGTAATCGCACGGTCACCTTGTCGCGTTCGTTTTGAACCATGTCGCGCTTGAACTTGACGCCGGCTTCAAGCATTTCGGTCTGCAACTGGTTGGCGAAGTCCTCGTAACTCTCGTTCGCGATTACGGTTAGCCGGTTGATCGCGCGGTCATTTACCCGCACAAATTCATCCCCGACGCCTTTAACGCATAGCCGCAAACCGCGTCCGATTTCCTGCCGCTTCTTGATCTCGGAGCTACTTTCGGCAAGCGTGCAAATCTGGAACACGTTGGGGTTATCCCAGCCCTCACGCAGCGCTGAGTGGCTGAAAATGAACGCCAGCGGTTCCGCCAAGTCCAGCAAGCGCTCCTTGTCGCGCATGATGAGTTCGAAGGTGCTGGCTTCGGCGTCGGCGTTGGTTTTTCCGGTCAACGTCTCGAAAGGGGACACCGCCCGCTTGTCCTGAGAAAAATAGCCGTTGTGAACCTTCGCGCTTTCATGTGGCATCAGGCCGGCGTATTCGGCTTTCGCTCGGTACTGCTCGTAAATCTCCTCAAACCATTCGCCGAATTTGCCCTTGGCCGCCGTGCCGTCCTCGGCATAAGCACGATAGTTGGCCACGCGGTCGATGAAAAATACCGACAGCACCTTGATTCCCATCGGGTGCAGCTTCTGTGCTTTCTCAAAATGGCGACGCACCGTCGCCTCGATCTGCAAGCGCAGGACGGCATCCGTCAATGCGCCATGCGGACTCCCGGCGCGCACCTTCACGTCGTTGGCAAAGGTAATGAAACCTTCCCCCGCGTCGATCTCATTGACGATGAAACCATCGCGATAAATCTCGCGCTGGTTTGAAAGTGCAAATAGGTCGTCGCCGTTCTTGACGGTCACGCTGGCTTTTTCTGGCCCGCTCGCTTGGTTGCGCCAGATCGAAAGCTTGGCCTTGACGCTTCGCGCGCCTGTCTTGAAGCCCTCCACCTCAACGAAGGCTTGATTCGCATCCTTCAGCTCAATGACCGAATCCACACCGATCTGTTTGACCAGTCCCAATTCGTAGGCGCGTACCGGGTCCAGCGAGTAAATCAGGTTGTAGGCATTTCGGTGGGTCGCCGAATAGCGCAAAGTGCACATCGGGTTGAGCCGCGCAATGGCCTGCTTGCGGATGTCAGTTTCCAGATTCTGCGGCTCGTCCAGGATAACGATTGGGTGGGCGGACTGAATGAACTCAATGGGCTTGACCCCGGTTTCCCGTAGCTGATTGATCACGTTGCCTTTGCTCTTCTTGGCCTTCTTGGCTTCGGCAGCACCGCTCGGCTCGGTCGAATCCTTGGCAAACGCATCGATGTTGATAACCAAAATCTGGATGGCATCGGACAGCGCAAAATTTCTCAGCTCGTTGACCTTGGCCGAGTCGTACACCTTGAACTCGACACGCTCATAGTCGTAAAGCGTCTTGAAGTGATCCTGGGTGATTTGCAGGCTTTTCAGCACCCCTTCGCGAATCGCCACCGAGGGCACAACGATTACGAATTTTTTGAATCCGTAGGTCTTCGATAGTTCATGGATCGACCGCAGGTAAACGTAAGTCTTGCCGGTGCCGGTTTCCATCTCCACCGTGAAATTGGGAAAAGCACCAATCTTAGTGCCATCGTCCAGAATCATCGTTTCCAGCGCGGGCGACGGCGCAATGCCATGCGCAGTTTGTACGGCATGCAGGTTTTTCAGCCATTGCTCATCATTGATAACGCGCTGGTTTGCCACGCCGAATTCGTTGAGTTGCAAACTGGAAAGCTCGTCCTCCCGCGACACCGCAGCATGAGAGGAATCCGGTTGCCCATCGAACAGCGCGACGACGGCACGAATGGCTTCGAGCTGATAGTCCTGGTTCGCATCGAATTGCAGTTTCATTGGCGTGCTCACAGACAGGTGAACTTGATGCCGGCATCACGGCACTGCAAGTCGAGATTGCTCTTGAGCGGATCGGAATCGAGAAACACCCCATCGATGGCAATGATTTCGCGCGGCTTCATATCGACCAGCGGCTGGATCATCGCGTCGGAGAATGACTCCAGCACGAAAAGCATCTTCCGCTCGTGAATGGCAAATATCTTGCCGCCCGCTACGTCCAGTACCTCCACCGGCGTCGTCAGCTCCTGACCAAACTTCAGCAGTAGCTCGTAGAGCATGGGCTCAATTTCCGCGCCTTCTTTCTCGGTCTTGGCGAAAAGTTTGATTTGCTCGGCAAGTTGTTCCGGGGTGTCGATCTCATCGCCGCGCCATTGTTTGAAGTTCGATGGAGAAAGCAAGAAAGACTTGAAGCCGGATTCCTGATTAGGAGACGTGGCCAAATCCGCTGACTGCCGCAAGGCGTCAATTACCTTCGAAATTCTTGTTCGCCCAAGTTGAGCAATTGACGAATAGCTGGCTTTGCCAAGGGAAGATTGTGGGTCGAGCTTTTCAGGAAGCTGAACACAAATGAACGCACGGTTTGTTCCGTCAAATTGACAAAGCTCCAGCATCGCTTGCGCAAACGTACAAGAGCCGGCAAAAAAGTCGATCGCAATATCGTCTTCATCCATTGACTGCTGGATGATGTTTTTTAACAAATCAACCGGTTTTGGAGTGAAATCCGTAACCTCTGGAACCAGCGCCTTCAAAGCCTTTGTCGCAGCATCGGTGGATAACTCTGGCCCAAACCAGATTGACTTTGGCTTCGACACTCGCACTTTACCGTCGGCCTCAAGGTAGACCCGATAACTGATATTCCACCTATCCTTCCCTTCCACCTTCGTTCCCCGTAGGGACGAAATGGACTGCTTAATTTTTGAGAGTCCCCAACGCCAGCACCCGTCCGATTCGTCGCTCTTCTTTGGGCACACGCCGACTGAAAAACGAGCGGATTGAGCCATTGAACATTCGCCGGTTTCGGGGTCGACGAAAACAGGAAAGTAGAGTTTCGGCCGCAAGGCGCGAGTATCAGCGCCTCCACGTTTTCGCAAATCACGCCATTGAAATTTCAGCCCATCTTCATCCTCTTGTTTGTACTCCGCGACCTGTTTACTTGTTAGGGGCAAACCCAGTGATTCGAATTCGTGTTTCGCGAACATGAGAACGTATTCGTGTGCCGTCGCTATGTATTTGCGGTCATTACGCCCTTTGAGGTTGTTCACCACCGGAATCTGGCCGGCAAAAGTTTCCTCTCCAAACACTTCATTCATGAGGCACCGCAGGTTGTGCACCTCATTGTCATCACAAGACACGAAGATCACGCCGTCCTCGCGCAACAGATTCCGCGCGATATACAGGCGCGGCAGCATCATCGACAACCAGTTGCTGTGATAGTGGCCGCTTTCCTTGCTGTTCTTGCGGAAAAAGCCTTCGCGCATCAGGGTGCCGTCATCACTCAGGTCGTTGATGCGGCGCAGGTAGTCTTCCTTGCTTTCCTGAAACCGGTCGGGATAGATGAAACTGTCCGAACCGGTGTTGTAGGGCGGATCGATATAAATCAGCTTGACCTTGCCGAAGTAGGCTTTCTGCAAGACCTTCAGCACTTCCAGATTTTCGCCTTCGATGAACACGTGCTGCGCCTCATCGAAGTTGACCGAGTTGTCACGCTGGGGCCGCAGCGTGGCGCGAGACGGCGTTTGCAATACCTTGTAGGCGTTGGCCTTGCCCGCCCAACTCAAGGCATAGCGCTCGCCGCCTTCAATCAATGCCTCGCCCCCGAGTGCGCGCTTAAGTGCGGATACATCAAGCCGGCCTTCTGAAAAAGCTTCCGGTATCAACGCCGCCAATTGGGCGCGGCGCTCTTCTGCGGGGTCAGGCGACTGTGCAATGCGGCTGGTGTCGGTCTTCGGATCGGTCATTATTTTCTGCCTGCGGTAGTTTTTTGGCTGCCAGTCACTGGCTTGTTCAATTCTGAAATTGTGACCTTGTTCCGCCCGCAATACTCCCAAATCATCACTTCAACCATGTTGGCGATGCTGCGGTGCTCCTGCTGGGCGGTGGTGCGGAGGGCTTCTTTTAGCCCGGGTTCGATGCGAAAGCTCAGCGTGGCGGTCTTGGCGTTGGCCATTTTTTCCTCAAGGGCGCTTGTACTGCGGAAGTGCGGTAATGTACTGGAACGCCCGCCATAATCCAATTGAATTTGTCCACGCACCCAAGAGAGGGCGAATATGCCCAATCAGCAGGCGGGTTAGGTCGAGCCGCCGGTGGCTCGTAACAACCGAATAGCAAGCGCCTATTCTTGCCATTACTTCTGTTGTTTTCAGCCACGTAGGCGGCCGGCACCAAAATTCTGACGAGATCATCTTCTGGCGACGTCAGCAAGGTTCTATATCGGCCTTTTTAAGGTGGTGATGTTGCGGCGACAATGGCCGAAGACTTGTCAGTGAGCAGTCGTCAGGAACGGCTGCTGTACCGAATTACCTGTCGTTGAGTGTACAGAAAGGCAACCGGCCGCTCCGGGCACACACCAGCCACGCAACACCTCCAGTCTGGCCTAAACCTTGCTCCGAAAGGGTCGTTAACAAAGTTAGACGATCCGTTTCGTCGGAGGCCATCATGAAATACCTTTGCACCGCAGCAACCGACCTTGAAGAACTCATTGGTCACGAATGTACCAGCGAAAATGGTTCGGTTTTTACCTACGGGCCGCTCCCCCAAGCCATGCTTAACGATGAAGAACTGGTTCTGGAAAATAGTGCTGCATTGCCGGTGATGATGGCCGCCAAGCTGCATGTGCTGTGTATTTCATTGTTTATTTCAGAAATCGCCGTCAGCATTACTGCCGGCGCACACTTCCGGCTGCTGCTGCATTAGTCGCGCCCCCGTTATACTGCCCATCCTCCGGGATCATTTCCCGATGTCGTATTAATTACAGGTTATTGATGAGCAGTCTTCTGATCAAACAAACCCGAATTGCCTCCTGGATACTTGCCGGGCTGGGCTTGTTGGCCATTCTTCATTTGCACCTGCTACCCAGTTTACTGGCTGGCTTGCTGGTTTATCAGCTGGTGCATTTACTCGCCCCGCGCCTGCAGCGCCACTTTGCCAGCGAGCGGGCGCGCCTGATTGCCTTGTTTTTGCTCGCCGCGCTGGTGGTTGGTGCAGTCACTGCTGCCGTGATTGCGACCATCGCCTTTTTCAAGGGCGATACCGGCAATATGGCGCTGCTCTTTGGCAAGATGGCGCAGATTCTTGAAGATGCCCGTACCTCAATGCCGGCCTGGGTGGTTGATCTGCTGCCGGAAAGCAATACCGGCCTGCGTGAAGCCAGTATTGAATGGCTGCGCGAACATGCCGCCGAGTTGCGCACGATTGGCAAGGAAGCCGGCATCACGCTCGCGCACATCCTGATCGGGCTGATCATCGGCGCCATGATTTCGCTACAGCAAGCCTGTGATGCGGCGCCGCAAGGGCCATTGGCCAGAGCACTGATCGAACGCGCCAGCAACTTCGCCGAAGCTTTCCGCCGCATCGTTTTTGCCCAGGTAAGAATTTCTGCCCTCAATACGCTGTTGACCGCAAGCTACTTGGCGATTGTGCTGCCCTTGCTCGACATTCATCTGCCGCTGACCAAAACGCTGATCGCCGTCACCTTCATTGCCGGGCTGTTGCCGGTGATCGGCAATTTGATCTCGAATACGGTGATTGTCATTGTCAGCCTCGCCCATTCGCCGCACACCGCCCTGCTCTCGCTGGCTTTTCTGGTGATTGTGCACAAGCTGGAATATTTCCTGAACGCACGCATCGTCGGCGGCCAGATCAACGCCAAGGCCTGGGAATTGCTGATCGCCATGCTCTTGATGGAAGCGCTGTTCGGCCTGCCCGGTGTGGTCGCGGCGCCGATTGTCTATGCCTGGCTCAAGCGCGAACTGGATAACGCCGGGCTGTTGTGAATCTTCACCGGATTCCGCTTTGCGGCGCGCTGCTACTGGCGCTTTCATTGCCGGCGCAGGCCTTGCCGGGTTTTGTCGAGGTGAAGGCCGCCTACGTTTCATCTGAAGCAACGTTGCTGGCGCGCGATGGCCAGCCATTGCACACCCTGCGCCTCGACAAAACCGTGCGCCGCCTGGCGTGGACGCCGCTCAGCGAAATCTCGCCCGCCCTGATCCGCGCCGTCATCGTTTCTGAAGACAAGCGTTTCATGGAGCACGACGGCATCGACTGGCAAGCCGCCGGCAAAGCGGCGTGGAGTAATTTCTGGGGGAGCAAGACGCGCGGTGCCAGCACCTTGACCATGCAGATCGCCGGCTTGATCGAGGAAGACGGCAAACGTTACGGTCGACGCACAATTTTCGGCAAAATTTCGCAGTCGACCGCAGCCATTCGTCTGGAAGGCTTTTGGAGCAAGCGGCAGATTATCGAGGTTTACCTCAACCTGGTCAGTTTTCGTGGCGAGTTGCAGGGCGTCGCCGCCATGAGCCGCCAGCTTTTTGGCAAATGGCCGCACGGGCTGGATGAGCGTGAAGCGGCACTCGCCGCTGCCCTGCTCCGCTCGCCCAATGCGGCACCAGCGCTGGTCGTCAAACGCGCCTGCAATCTGCTCAAGGAAATTAACCGGGCTGGCGAATGCGAGGGGCTGGAAGGTTTTGCCGGACAAGCCCTGAACGGCGGCTTGCGCGCTAATGAACAAAGCGAACGCAACAACGGCGCACAGACCGCCCCGCATCTCGCCCACAAATTGCTCAGCCAACCCGGCCAGCAACTGCGCTCCAGCCTCAACGCCGATTTGCAGCGTTTTGCGACGGAAGCCCTGCGCCGCCATCTCGCCGCGCTGCGCCTGCAAAACGTTGAAGATGGCGCATTGCTGGTGATCGACAACGCCAGCGGCGAAATTCTCGCCTGGGTCGGTTCGAGCGGCGATCTTTCAAGCGCTGCCGAAGTCGATGGCGTCACTGCCCTGCGCCAGGCCGGCTCGACCCTCAAACCCTTTCTCTACGCCCTGGCTTTCGAACGGCGCAACCTGACCCCCGCCTCGTTAATCGAAGATGCCCCGTTAACGCTGGATACCGGTAACGGCCTTTACACCCCGCAAAATTACGAGCCGCATTACCGGGGCTGGGTTTCGGCACGCATGGCGCTGGCCGGTTCGCTCAATGTGCCGGCAGTAAAAACCCTGGTTCGCGTCACGCCCGATATTTTTCACCAGCGTCTCAAGCAAAGCGGTTTCGCCAGCCTGAAGGAAAGTGGCGATTGGTACGGCTACAGTTTGGCCCTTGGTTCCGCCGACATTTCGCTGCTCATGCTGGCCAACGCCTACCGCAGCCTGGCCAATGGCGGGGAATGGTCGCCGTTGCGGGCGACACCGGGCCAGGCCGGCCACCCGCCACCTTGCCAGCACGCAGGCTGCGCCGGGGTTTTTGAAGGTAAACCCCACGCCGCCTACACGCCGGGCAGCGCTTTTCTGGTTGGCAACATTCTTGCCGACCGCAGCGCCCGCGCCGCCACCTTCGGGCTTGAATCCTGGCTGGCAACGCCCTACTGGGCCGCCGCCAAAACCGGCACCAGCAAGGACATGCGCGACAACTGGTGCGCCGGCTACTCACGGCGCTACACCGTCGCCGTCTGGGTCGGCAACGCCAGCGGCAGCCCGATGCACGACGTATCGGGCGTTGCCGGCGCCGCGCCGATCTGGCGTGAGGTCATGGACTGGCTGCACCGGGGCGACTCTCAACATGGCCGCGAAAAGCAGTCTAGCCAAGCACCCAAAGCACCCACCGGCATCGCCAGCTTGCCGATTCGCTTTGAGCCGGCGCTTGAGCCGCCGCGTCAGGAATGGTTTATCGCCGGCACGGAAAGCAGCATCATCCGCACCGCCACCGCCAGCACCTTGGCACGCATCGCTTACCCGGCGGCAGGCAGCATCATCGCCCTTGACCCGGACATTCCGCCGCTACGCCAGCGCGTGACACTCCGCCTATCGGCGCCAGCCGAACGTGGGGCAACTTGGCAGATCAACCAATTGCCGCTCGGCAAGGCAGACGGTAAATTGCTCTGGCTACCGCAACCCGGCCAGCATGTGCTGAGTCTGCAAAACGCGAAGGGTGAAACGCTTGATAGCGTGCACTTTCAAGTAAGGGCGATCAAAGGGCAGCCGAGTAATCGGTGAGCAAAAAATGCCCGGCATCGTTTCAATCAAACGTTAATTGAGATTGGCGACACCCCGGATGATGAAATCGCCTCGCCCGGTAGGTCGGGCTTCAGCCCGACATTGTTGTTGTCATTGTCGGGCTGAAGCCCGACCTACGCCCGTTGAGGATTCAATCGACGAAAAAAAGCCCGCGATCAACGCGGGCCTCGGTGCGGCTTGAAGCGCGGCGAGATTACTTGCCGGTTGCTTTCTTGACAGCCTTGGTCGTAGCGCTGGTGGCAGTGGCCATGTTGTTCTGGGCCATTTCGGTCATTTGCTGAGCCGATTTGCGCATGTTGTCGAAAGCGGAATTGGCCGCAGCGAATGCGCTCTTGACAGCAGCAACGGCGGTTTCAGAACCAGCCGGAGCGGACTTGGCGGCTTGATCGAGCATGCTGGCGACGTTTTTCTGGAAATCACCGAACTGGGCTTCGAGCATCTTGGTGATCTCGTCCTGGGTCTGGGTAGCGATTTCGTAGGCGGACTTGGAGTAAGCAACCGCCTTATCAACATTCGGCTTGGCCAACTCAGCCTGAATCTTCATGGCTTCCTGAACGTCCTTGGCACCCATTAACGCCTTGGCGTTAGAAGCAGACTCTTCCATCACCGAACGAGTGGTATCAAGATTCAAGTTAGCAATACGCTCGGCAGATGCCAGGGCGGTATTGGCAACAGACAGCAGTGAATCAACGGCAGCTTTGTTAGCGGCGGCGAATTGTTCGGTATTGATAGTCATCAGAAGCTCCCAAAATGAGTTATGGATAAATTTGAACGGGGAACATTGTAACAACAATCGCACGCAAACGTTGCGCTGCAGCAATTTATTTTATTGATCCAGATCAACCGATTAGCAATTATTTACTCGAACACTTGTTTAATTATTTAGCGATTTTGTTGCAACATTTTCTTGGCAAACAAGGCACAACAAAGCTTCCCATAGATCTGTCACTTGTTCATTCTGGCCGGTCAGAGGCAAACAGCTTGGGCACCGTGTCAAGCCCATCTTTCTCGCCGCGTGGCGTCAAAATATAAACTTTCTGCTCGACGCGTATCTGCTGCTTGATCATTGGGTCGGGATCATCTTCAAAGATGCTCTCGACATGACTTAGCTCAATTGCAAAGGCGCTGGTGTAAAGACTGGCAATTTCATCGGCCACGGCAAAAGCTTGCCCTTGTGTCTCGCCCTCCTCCGGTTCTTCGGTGGTGAGCAGCAGAATTTTGCAGGCGACAGGCAGGATCTTGCGCAGATGAGCGAGATAGTCCGCCCGAATTTCGTCCGGCAGCGCGGTGAGCGAGGCGCGATCAAAAACCGCCGCGATGTCGCCCAGATCAGCGGCGCATAGTTGAAAAAAATCACCGCACAAAATACTGATCCGGCCATGCTCCCACAGGACAAATTCACCGACCTGCCGCCGGCTGGCCTGGATGCGGTTTTCGCGGAAGAAGGCGCGGGCGGCAAGCGGGCTGAGTTCCACCCCGATTACGGTATGCCCCTGCGCGGCGAGCCAGAGTAAATCCAGGCTTTTCCCGCACAGCGGCACAAAAACCCGGTCGCTTGCGGTCAACCCCAAATTTGGCCAGAATTTTATGAGATGGGAATTGGTGGTTTTCTGGTGAAAGCCAATCTCACGGTCGCGCCAGGATTGCTGCCAGAGTTCATTGTCGCGCCCGGTCATGGTGATTTTTTCCTGTCAGGTGAAGCCGAATCCGTTTGAGGGTAGCATCGAATCCAATCCCGCAATCGGCTAATGCGGATTGTCGGATTCACGACATTGGCTAAGCCAGCTTACGACACAGAAAATTTTATCCGTTATTTTTCATCAACTTAACGATTGGCACCCTCCTTGCTGAATAGAAGCCAAGGAGATTCCCATGACTCAGCAAGCTTTCGTCACCATCAATGACACCACCCTGCGCGACGGCGAACAGTCGGCTGGCGTGGCGTTCTCGCTGGCGGAAAAACTGGAGATTGCCCGCCAGCTCGCCGCCATTGGTGTGCCGGAACTGGAAGTCGGTATTCCGGCGATGGGTGCCGAGGAGTGCGACTCGATCCGCGCTGTGGCCGCGCTCAATCTGGCACCGCGCTTGATGGTCTGGAGCCGCATGCACCCGGCGGACATCGCCGCCTGCGCCAATCTCGGCGCGCACCTGATCGATATTTCGGTGCCCGCCTCCGACCAGCATCTGGCCTACAAACTGAAACAAGACCGCGCCTGGTTGCTGCGCGAATTGCCCAAATTTATCGGTGCTGCACTCAGCCTCGGCCTGGAAGTCGGCCTCGGCTGCGAAGATGCCTCACGCGCCGACCTCAACTTTCTCTGCGCCCTGGCCGAAACCGCTGAACGGGCCGGTGCCCGCCGCCTGCGCTTTGCCGACACGCTGGGCATACTGGAACCGTTCACCACCTTCGACCGGATTTCGACACTGCGGCGCAATACCGGTCTGGAAATCGAAATGCACGCTCATGACGACATGGGCCTGGCCACTGCCAACACCTTGGCCGCCTGCAAAGCCGGGGCAACCCACGTTAATACCACGGTCAACGGCCTTGGCGAACGCGCCGGCAACGCACCACTGGAAGAAGTGGTCCTTGGCCTGAAAAAACTGCACGGTATTGAAACCGGGGTCAGTCTCAGAGGCTTCCCGGCCCTGTCGAGCCAAGTGGCCAGCGCCTCGGGGCGGGCCGTGCCGTGGCAGAAAAGCGTCGTCGGCGGCGGCGTGTTCACCCACGAAGCCGGCATTCACGTTGATGGCCTGCTCAAGCACCCGGACAACTATCAGGGTTTCGACCCGCAGGAAGTCGGCCAGTCACACCGCATTGTGCTCGGCAAACATTCCGGCCCGCGTGCCGTGCAGATGGTTTATGCCAAGCTGGGGATTGCGCTCAATGATGCTGAAGCGCAAGCACTACTCAGCAGCGTTCGGCGCTTTGTCGCCGAACACAAACACTCGCCGGAAATGTTCGATTTGCGCGAGCTTCTGGCCGCCGTCCGGAGCCCTCTCCATGTCTGAAGCGATCATCATGACAGCCAGCCTCACCGCCGAACCCAGCCTGTGGGCCATTCTCAGGGAGGACCTGAACTGCGTTTTCCAGCGTGATCCGGCCGCCCGATCGACACTGGAAGTGCTCGCCACCTACCCCGGCGTCCACGCCCTGCTCACCCATCGCTTTTCCCACCGGCTGTGGCAAGCCGGCTGGCGCTTTCCAGCGCGTTTTCTATCATTCCTGGGCCGCACTTTGACTAATGTCGACATCCATCCCGGCGCCGCGATTGGCCGCCGCTTTTTCATTGACCACGGGGCTTGCGTGGTGATCGGCGAAACCGCCGAAGTGGGCAACGATGTCACGCTTTACCACGGCGTCACCCTCGGTGGTACCTCATGGAACAAGGGCAAACGCCACCCGACGCTAGCCGATGGCGTAGTCGTTGGCGCCGGAGCCAAGATCCTCGGCCCGATCAACATCGGCGCTCGCGTTCGGGTGGGCGCCAATTCGGTGGTGGTCAAGGATGTACCGGCAGATCGCACGGTGGTCGGCGTGCCGGGCCGGATTGTTGATACCCGGGCGGGCATTACCCGTCTGGAAAACGGCATCAACCTCGACCATAACGTAATGCCCGACCCGGTCGCCAAATCAATCTCCTGCCTGATCGAACGTATCGAAACAATGGAAAAGGAACTCGCCGAACTGCGTCAGGAGCCGCCCCCGGCTGACCACAGCGGGCAATGTAAAACCTGTAGCGCTGGCGACTTGTGCTGTGAGCACGAGTCCATGCACTGAAATATGGACTGAAACGCTCATGGACCTGCTCGACTTTTCCGACTGCAAACTCTACTTCGAGGACGCCCTGCCCGCCGAGGCCGAGCGCCTGATCGCCCAGGCAGCCAGTGAATATGGCGAAGCCGGAGCTGAACTTTCGTTACTCCGCGCACTCCTCCATGCGCCGGAAAACCTGAGCGTGCTGGTTGGCCTCTACCGCTACTATTTCTATCAACATCGGCTTGAAGATGCGCTGGTCGTCGCCGAGCGCGCCATGCAACTTTCTGGCCGCCACCTCGGTTTGCCAACCGACTGGCGGCTGCTCGATGAGACACGGCTTGGCTCGGCGGCGGCCAACTCCTTCGGGCTGCTGCGCTTCTATCTGCTGGCGCTCAAGGCGGCCAGCGTGGTGCTGCTGCGCCTCGGGCAAATTGCCGAGTCACGCGCCAGGCTGATCAAGCTGGCCGGTCTGGACAGCCGCGATCAGCTCGGCGCCGGCAAATTACTGGAAGTCGTCGACGAATTCCAGAGTACGACCGAAGAAGCAAGCACTCTCCCCGAACTTCAACTTGCAGCAGCCTGAGGAAACCATCATGGAAGACACGCTCACCCTTGCCGAAGCTATGGACGATCTGGTTTCAGCCGAAGACTTTCTCGACTATTTCGAGGTTCCCTACGAAGCCAGCGTTGTTCAGGTCAATCGCCTGCACATCCTGCAGCGCTTCCATGACTACCTGGCCAAGCAGGCGCCCAATCTGCCGCCCGAGGAAGAACAGCAGCGCGGCATCTACCGTCTGTGGCTGGAACGCGCTTACCAGGATTTCGTCACTTCCGACTCGTTGACCGAAAAAGTCTTCGCCGTCTTCCAGCATGTCGCCAAACCGGATGGCGGGATGAGTTCTTTTGTCTCGCTCGACAAGGTATTCCGCACATGATCGACGCGCGCTGGGATTACGGGGAATCGGTACGCCTGATCCGCAATGTGCGGAACGACGGCACCTACCCCGGCCTTGATCCGGGCGACTTTCTGGTACGCCGGGGCAGCATCGGCTACGTCGTCGATGTCGGCACTTTTTTGCAGGATCAGATCATCTATTCGGTGAATTTTCTCGACGAAGGAAAAATCGTCGGTTGCCGTGAAGAAGAATTGATCGGCGCCGAAGACCCGTGGACCCCTTCGCGCTTTGAATTCCGCGAGAAAGTCCGTTCAGCCAAAGGTTTGTCAGTCGGCGGCGAAGTGCTGGTTGTTGCCGGCTCACTCGGCGAAGTGATCAAGGTTATCCGCGGTGAAACGCCGGGTGATTTGGCCTACCACATCCATTTCGAGTGCCTCCCGGGAAGGGTTTTTCAAATTCCCGAGGATGCATTGAAAGCGGCTGATTCAGAGGAATAAGTGATGCAGTATGGCTACACCGAACTCAAGCTGGCCTGGGAATTGTTCCAGAAAGCGCCGGAAATGCTCGCGGCAGCCGAGTTTGCGCAGCTGACCAAAATTGCCGCCCGGCAAAGCGCAATTGAGCAGAAAATTCTGGCCAGCCCGCCAGCGGCCAATGTCATTGTGCCCGGCACCACGCTGGCAACACGGATTGCTGAAATCCGCGCGCGTTATCAGAGCGAAGACGAATTCATCAAAGACATGGAACGTATCGGCCTGACTGAAGACGGGCTCAAGCAGATTGTCGAACTCGAACTGCGGGTCGAAGCCCTGCTTGATCAAGTCGCCGCCAAGGTTTCGCCGCTTAGTTCAGTCGATGCTGAAATCTACTACTGCCTGCACCCGGAAGCTTTCACCCCGACGGAAAGCCGTCAGCTACGTCACATTCTGCTGACTTTCAACAACAGCAAGGAAAAAGCAAAAGCCCTCGCCCAACTTGAACTGTTGCGGTCAACGCTGGAAAACGCCGAAAAATTTGGCGCAGCCGCCCAGCGCCACTCGCAATGCCCAACCGCCCTGAGTGGCGGCGCACTTGGCGTGGTCAAACGCCAACAGCTTTACCCGGAACTGGAAGACGCGGCCTTTGCGCTGCAGCAGGGGGAAATCAGCGAAGTGCTGGAATCGCCAATCGGCCTGCACATTCTGCGCTGCGACGAAATTCTCTCAGCAGCGACGATCCCCTTCCCTGATGTCGAAGCCAGCATCATCGAACGACTGACTGACGAGCGACGCAAGGATGCGCAAAAAAGCTGGATCAAAGCGCTGTTTGCTTGAGTGTTTTTCTGACTAGCCAGCTTGCTTCAAAAGACAGGCAAGCGGACATGAAACCAGAATTTACTGCCGTGGCCCTCAATGCTATCCACACCAATATCACCATCCATCATCCGCACTAGCTGTTTGCAGATTGCCAAGCCAAGGCCGGTTCCACCAAACTGCCGCGTTTCCGAATTATCAGCTTGCTCGAAAGCATAAAAAAGCCTGCTGCGAGCTTCCTTGCGGATACCAATTCCGCTGTCCTGGACCTCAAACCGGATCGTCATGTGCAAAGCGTCTTCCGGCGCAAACTGGCACCGCACAATGATCGAACCAGTGCTGGTGAATTTGATCGCGTTGTCGACCAGATTGAGAAGAATCTGCCCAAGACGATCACGATCTCCATACAAGGAGCAGCTTGCAAGCTGCTCTGCCGCCTCAAAACTCAAACTCAGATTTTTCTTGAGCGCACTCTGGGCAACGAAGTTTTTGACATACTCAATAACCTCACCAAGTTTGAATTCCACCGGATTAAGGCTTAAGCGCTCGGCTTCAATCTCCGAAATGTCGATCATGTCGTTGAGAATAACCAGCAGACGGCTTGAGGATTGCGCAATTTTCCCTAAATAATCGAGTAGTTTGGGTTCTTCGGTTCGCCTGAGCGCCAGGCTCGTGATCCCCATAATGCCGTTCATCGGGGTTCGCAACTCATGCGATACCGTGGACAAAAATGCTGATTTGGCTCGACTGGCAGACTCGGCTGCTTCCTTGGCAATTGACAACGCCAGCGTGCGCTCCTGAACAAGTTCTTCCAAATGGTTGCGGTGAACTCGTAATTCAGCCTCGGTTTGCCGTTGCAATAACTGCGCCTCTTCCAGGCGTCTTTTCTGGGCCAGACTTTCTGGAATAGCCAAGGCCAGCATGGTCGCCACGCCCACCTCGACCGGTGTCCAGGGGGTGCTGCGGCCAGACCAGGATTCACTCCAGAGCTCGAATGATTTCCGCGGGGTCAGGCGGTAATTACCTGCCGCATTCTGGACAAAACCCTCCTCGTATTTACCTGCCCAGTTGATCGTTCGCGGCTTTTCCTTGCGCAGCCAGATGATGCAGTTGCGCATATCCGCCGACGGTGGCGTTGCCAGTATGCCGGCCATCACATCGGCTGCAGCAGCCAGCGCCGGACAATCCTTTCCGAGAAAATCACTTAAAACCAGATCGGATTTCGGATTTGCAGCAAGCCAGTCAAGCAATTGCTGAATCTGGCTTTGGGCCGGTACATCACCACAAAGATGAATGTCGCCTTGAACCACCACAATCATCCCGCTCGCACTCAACAGGGACTGTAATTCAGGCATCAGACGAAGCATGATTTCGCTGACTGGCGACATTGGTAGTGCCCGCAGGAGTTCGCCGGTCACCAGATTGGCCTGGTTGGTCAGTTCTCTTTGCTCCATCGCCTCAATCGTCGACAGGCGCGTCGAGACCAGACGGCTAATGAAGATGGCCGCTTCACGCAAACCCATCGAAGCCGGCTTTGGTGCCAGGTGATGACAGGCAACCAATCCCCACAACCTGTCGTTCTGCATCAGCGAGATAACCATCGAGGAATGGACGCCAATATTGCGCAGGTATTCAATATGAATCGGGGAGAGGCTGCGCAGCGCGGAATAAGTCAGATCAAGGGCTTGCCCGGTAATCGGGTTGAGCTCCGGCACAATTGGCACAGGAACTGCACCGACATCGGCAACGACGCGCACCAGATTGGTCGTATAGAGGCGCCGGGCTTGCACCGGAATATCGCTGGCCGGGAAATGCATACCCAGATAAGAGGGCGCGACCTCAACCTTGCTTTGCGCGATGATTTCCCCATTCCAGTGGGAATCAAAGCGATAGACCATCACACTATCGTAGCCAGTCAGTGAGCGAACGAGTTCGACCAGGAGATTGAAATAACGCTCAGTCTCAAAATAAGCATCGGTGCGCAGCATGGTCTGCTGGGTTTGGAGCAACAAGTCAGCCAACCGGGCTTCCTGTTGCTGACCTTCATGCCTCTCCATCTCAAGGACAAACAGGTCATCTGATCGATAAAAATGAAGCATCAGTTCACCACTGACACCGTCGAGAGTTCTGCTGAGCGAACCGCTGGCAGTCGGCTGCTCCTGAAGAATTGAAATCAGCAGGGCAATCTGCTTGAGCTCAGCCGCTTGAAATACGCTCGAAAGTGGCTGATTCAGGAGGCTATCGATGCACTTCCCAACAAACTCGACAATATTCTGGCTGGCATGGTGGATCTGATGCGGTGCATCAACAGAAAACGCCAACAGCCCACCATGCGCTTGCACATGGCCAATCTGATGAATTCGCTCGGAGGCGCAAGCCTCCAATGCACGTTCGAATTGCTGATGATCCAATGTCACCACCCCTACCTGAGAAACGTGAAATGATCTTTCAATATTTTTTGCCGAAGGTTAGCACTTATTACTTGGCAGTGCTGACAGGGTTGGTTGTCCACAAAAATTTTAGAAAACCGGCAAAAAAAAGCGCCCCGGAATTTCTTCCGGGGCAAACGAGGTTGCTGCAGAGAGAGACGGTTGGCCGTCAGGCGTAAGTTGGGGCGAAGGCGGCTTCGGGATTGGCGACCGGGCCGCTTTTGCCAGCGACATCAGTCCAGTACGGCGATAGTTTGCGCAACTGGGCGACGATGGGCGGAACTTCAGCGATCACCCGGTCGATTTCCGCTTCAGTGTTGTAGCGGGAAAGCGAGAAGCGAATCGTGCCGTGCGCTGCCGTGTAGGGAATGCCCATGGCGCGCATGACGTGCGATGGTTCAAGCGAGCCGGAGGTACAGGCCGAGCCGGAGCTGCCGGCAATACCGACCTTGTTGAGCAGCATCAGAATGCCTTCGCCCTCGATGTATTCAAAGGCGATATTGCTGGTATTCGGCAAGCGGTTGGTCACATCGCCGGTCGGGAAGCAATGCGTAATCTGGCTGAGCAGGCCGGCCTCCAGCTTGTCGCGCAGGCGTTTTACCGTGGTGTTTTCATCGGCCATGTGCTGCATGGCGAGTTCGCAGGCGACGCCGAGGCCGACGATGGAGGCCGAGTTTTCGGTACCGGCGCGCCGACCGCGCTCCTGATGACCGCCACGCAGCAGCGGACGGAAACGGCAGCCACGACGCAGATAGAGGACGCCGATGCCCTTGGGCGCATGCAGCTTGTGGCCGGAGAGCGACAGCATGTCGATCTTGGTGTTCTTGAGATCGATAGGAATCTTGCCGACCGCCTGCACCGCATCGGTGTGGAACATGATGCCCTTGGCCGAGGCCAATTCAGCCATTTCCTCAACCGGAAAGATGGTGCCGGTTTCGTT
Source organism: Pseudomonadota bacterium (assembly GCA_039797825.1). Lineage (GTDB taxonomy): Bacteria > Pseudomonadota > Gammaproteobacteria > Burkholderiales > Rhodocyclaceae > Azonexus. Next base: position 94,301 of record JBDKHF010000058.1, read on the forward strand.
GTTGGCCCACATCGCTGAAACGATGGCGACCCGGTCATGCAACAGGGACTTGTATTCATCCATGTCGATGCGACCCTTTTTGTCCACCTTCAGCTTATGGACAATGTAGCCTTCCTTTTCCAGCCATTCGCAGAGCGTCAAAATCGCCGGATGCTCAACATTGGTGGTGATTACCGTGTTGCGCTCTGGCTGGGCTTTCAAGGCTGAGAGGATGGCGGTCGAGTCAGACTCGGTGCCGCAGGAGGTAAAGATGATTTCCGAGTCATGCTCGGCACCGAGCAAGGCCTGAATCTGGCTGCGAGCTTTCTTGAGCGCCTTGCCGACTTCGCTGCCAAAAGCATGAATCGACGAAGCGTTGCCGAAATGCTCGGTGAAGAAGGGAAGCATGGCTTCGACCACGGCGGGGTCGCAGCGCGTCGTGGCGTTGTTGTCCAGATAGATCGGGGTCATTGGGAGTCCTTAGTTGCTAGTTATTAGTCATTAGCTGCCGGTCATTAGTCGTTAGCTGCTAGCGACTAACAACTGGCAACTCCCTACTAAGCTTCTGCCGGCATGTGCGACGACGGCAGCACTTGCACCAGTTCGCCCAAGGTTTCGATCATCTTCTGCTGGATGCCCCCGAGGGTTGCTGCTTCCATCATGCAGCCGGAGCAGGCGCCTTTCAGATGTACATAGATCTTTTTGCCCTGCACATCGGCCAGTTCGACATCGCCATGATCGCGCTGCAACATCGGGCGCACTGATTCGAGAACTTCCTCGATCTTCTTGATCTTCTGGACCAGCGTCAGCTTGGTCGAAGGCGGCTTGGGTGCATCCGGCGTTGCCGGGCAGGCCGGTGGCGGCGAGACTTCACCGGGGCCGGCGCGCTCGGCCATGACCTTGGCCAAAATTTCCTCGATGCCTTCGTGACAAGCAGCACAACCGCCGCCGGCCTTGGTGTAGAAGGTGACTTCCTCAACCGTGTTGAGGTTGTTGGCCTTGACCACATCCTCAATCATCACCGCATCAATGGCGAAACACTTGCAGATCAGCGCGCCTTCTTCGTGGTCGTCGGACCACTCTTCGCCACGGTAGTTGGCGATGGCTGCCTGCAGGGCTTCGCGGCCCATCACCGAGCAATGCATCTTTTCCGGCGGCAGGCCGTCGAGGAAGTCTGCAATGTTCTGGTTGGACACCTTGAGCGCTTCATCGAGTGTCATGCCCTTGACCATTTCGGTCAGTGCTGATGACGAGGCGATGGCTGAACCGCAGCCAAAGGTCTGAAAATGCGCGTCGAGGATGACCTCGGTTTCCGGTTCGACCTTGAGCATCAAACGCAGCGCGTCACCGCACTGAATCGAGCCGACATCACCGATGCCGTTGGCTTCTTCCAGCGGGCCGGAATTGCGCGGGTTGAAGAAGTGTTCGCGAACCTTGTCTGAATATTCCCACATGCTGTGCGCTCCTTAAACCGAGAACGACGAGCCGCAGGAACACTGGGCGCTGGCGTTGGGGTTATCAAATTTAAAACCGGTGTGGGTCAGCGTATCGACGAAATCGACCGTGACGTTGTCGATCATCGGGAAGGTCATTGCGTCCACCAGCACCTTGACGCCTTCTACTTCCAGCTCCCAATCATCTTCGGCCTTCTCGTTTTCCAGCTTCATGCCGTATTGCAGGCCGGAGCAACCGCCGCCGGAAATGGTCAGGCGCAGCCCGATGACAGGCGTTTCAGAACCGCGAATAAAGCGTTGAACAGCTTTCACGGCAGCAGGGGTCAAATTGATCATGTCGGTTCTCCCGGTTTGGATAAGCTATTCATTGCAAGCCCTGTGCCATGCCGAGAAAATTAATTAACTAACTGAATTTATTGATTTGTTGCAGCGCAGCGCTTTGTAGGATTTGCGACAATCAACCCAAAACGTGTTCATAAGCACGCCGCAACAGGTTGCGTTCGACATCGGTCAAGGTTCACGCTTCGGTCAACGCAATAAATCGGCCATCTATCCGGTCGACCGCAACAAATGGCGGATCGATGCCGGCAAACGCGGCAAGCAGGACCGGCACATCCCCCTCCGGCGTATCGACCCAGGCCTGGAAATCGGCCACCGGTTCGATGGCGCCTTCAGGCAGGCCGAGATGAATTTCTGCCTCGCGGACGACCAGCGTTGGATGAAACAGGATGGTCGGCGAATAGTCTTCATCGCGCAGCGCCGAAAGTTCCGGCAGCGGTTTGAAGGCAACGACGCCAGAACTCAGGCAGAGAAAACGGAGGCGACCGCTGGTTGCCTGTTTATGAATGAGGATAAGACGCGGCAGAACGGTCATTTCATGTACTCGGCAAGCACCGGGTCACCGCGCAACTTCTCCGGTCGACCCCAGATTTGCACCGATTCCACATAACTGTCTTCCCGCGCCGGATGCTGCAACAAAACCTGGTACTCGGCAAAAATGCGGCCATCAGGAAAGAAGGTGACGGTCCCGTAGCGCTGTTTGCCGCGCCAGGTACCGATCAGGTTGATTTCCTGCGAATAGGGATCAACTGTTTCGACAAAAGTCGCCTCGGCCCAGATCGGCTCGTCACCAATCGACAGGCCGAGTTTTTCGACCTGGCCGCGCAAGGCGGCGCAGACAGCAGCGCCCAGCGCGGCATCAGGTTGCAGCAACATGTCAGGCCGGGGCGTAGGTGTAACAGTCTTTCGGACAAACGCGACCGCAGGAGCCACAACCGATGCAATCCGCCGGATTGGCCAGGGACATGACCATCATGTTGTCGTCTTCGTCATCATCTTCGTCATCCAACTCGCGCTCGACCAGATCGAGCACATTGCGTGGGCAGACCTTGTAGCAGCGGCCACAGCCGATGCACTTGGATTGATCGAGTTCAGTGGCGAATTGCGGCGTCCATTCGGTGCCGCCCTTGGTGAGTCCGGTAATCATGCTGTTTGTCCTTTCTGGGCAGCAGCGAGGCGAGCGGTAGCATCAGCCCAGGCCTGGCAGGCTTCAAGAGTCGATTGGGAAAGCGCAGGAATCTCCTGGTAGCCCGCCGGCAGGCGGTCTTCCACAAGGTCGTGCATTTGGGAGGCCCATTCGGAAGCGATGCGTTTGAGCTTTTTCACTTCCTTGTCGAGGGCAGCCAGTTCTTCAGCGGTCATCTGCCTCCCCTTCCTTACAGTCCGGCGACGTTCGGATACTGGCCGATACGCTCAAGCGCAATACCAAGCAGCTTGTCGGCGTCATCCTTCATTTTGGACAGGCTGGGGAAGCCGAAACGATGGACGTCACGCAGCGTCTTTTCAACGGCAACCAGTTTGCCGACGGTGATGATGGCGCGGCCAAAACCTTCGTGCGTCAGATGGACGAGTGGCACGGCCAGCAGCTTGCATTCCTTTTCGATCAGCACGGCAATCGCGTTGTAATAGGCTTTAACGCGGGAGATGGTTTCGTCATCCGGGTCGCCAATCATCGGAATGTTGGCCTTGCGTTCCTTGGTCAAAATGTAGGGATCGAGAATTTTTTCGACGGTCCACCCACTGTAGGTGCCATAGGTATCCAGGGCGCGCATCTGGCGGGCCATTTCCTTGACGAAATCCGTCGAGAAGATGGGATCAATGGTTGCTGTATCGCTCATGATGAGACTCCTGTTGAGAAAAATTGGAATGGGGTGTTGAAGGGATAAGTCGCGGTGCCGGCATCAAGTTGGGCACCAGACCAATAACAATGCGGGCAATCGCCAGCGCACCGAGAAAACCGGCCATTGCGCCGAGTGCCGTGGCACCGTCGCTGCCATCGCTCAGCGAACCGAGCCAGGCGCCGAAAATCATGGAAAAAGCTGGAAAGAGGTAGCCAAGCAGCGCCGACAGGGTCAGGCGACTGGCCGGCAAACCAATCATGACCATGTCGCCAGCCTTGATCTCGCCACTGACTGGCAGGGTGAGCAAGGTTGCCGGGCGGCCACTGGCCATCTTGCCAATGCCGCAACTGCTGCCCTGCCCGCAGGAAGAACAGCCGGCGGTTTCCATCGCCACAATCGCCTTGCCGTCTTCCACGCGCTGGACGATGCCGCGGTGTTCAATCATTGAGCTGCTCATCCTTCCCACCCTTCATCTGCCATATTGCCAAAGCGGTCTTCGGCCTTGGCTTTGGTCTGGGCGGCAATGGCGCGGTCGATCCAGGCGACACCGCCCTCATTCATGGCTTTGGAAATCTCGCCCAAAAGCTCGTCGACCGTATCAACCTCGTTAATCCGGATCGGCTGCACGCCCTTGGCCATCAGTTTCTTGATCGCCGAAGCGCCAATCGCCATGACATAGACTGCCGCGCAACCTTCGAGAAAATCGACCTTGGCGGTCAGTTTGTCCTCGTTGCCATCCATCGCCTCTTCGGCGAATTCGCCAACGCCGACCAGCGTTGCCTTGTCCGGCGTCACGTCATAGATGACAAAACCTTCCGCCGCGCCAAAGTGCTGATTGACGCGGCTGCGGTCAGTGGAGGCAAAGGCAACCTTGATCACGGCGGTCGGCTCCTGCTTAATGGACCAGACCAGTTGCAGACGACGAGAGGACATTTGGCTCACCGGGGCGGCAGTCGTCGCGTGACTCTTGCCAGTAAATTGATCGATAGGGTTCGAGTTCATGGTGTTGGCTCAACATAAGGTTGGAAATATCGAACAAGGCTTGCCGTGTGCCACGGTAGCCAACCCAGGTGCGGGCATAACCGCCCACGTGGTCGTACTGCGGAAAGCCGGCGCGCATTAGCGGAATACCAAGGCGGCTGGCGGTTTCGGCGGCGTGCGAATTGGCGATGACCAGTTGGGCATCAGCCAGCTTCGCCTGTTTTTCCATGTCTTCCAGATCGCCGATGATGATTTTTTCCACCGGCAAACTGTTCAGGCTTTCATGTTTGTGCGGGCAAACGGCGCTGACAATTTCAGCGCCCATGCCGGTCAGGAAACGAATCTGCATGCCGAGCAGGTCAGGGTCGGCAGCCAGCGCAACGCGGGCAAAACCGACCATGAAATGGCTGTCGACCATCGCATCCTGCAACTGGGCGCGGTGGCGCTCGATCTTTTCCGGTACCGGCTTGCCGGAAATCTCGGCCAGTGCCTGGGTGAAAGCGTCGCAGTCATCCAGGCCCATCAGCCCGTCAAAGCGGTAGTCAGCAACCCCGGTGCGCGTTTTCAGAATGTCCGCCGCTTTATGCAGCGAAGGGCCAACGACCAAGGTTGCGGTCGACTCGCCCATGATCTCGATTTCTGAACGCGGCGTGCCACCGATGGTCAGCGCCGAATACTCGCTCTCGGTCAGGTGGCCATCCAGCGAATCGCCAATATCCGGCACCATAATCGGGCGCAGGCCGAAGGCTTCAATCCAATCCTTGATCGCTTCAATATCGCCCGGCGTCAACATCGCCGAAGCCAGCACATTGACCTGCTTGGGGCGTTTGCCGGCACACTGGCTTTCTGGCACCAGCGTTTCAATCAGCGATTCCATCGCCAGCGCGTAACCGCTTTCCAGGCAACCGACGTAATCCGGCGTATTAACCGGCACCACGGCAACATGATCAAACTCAGGATGGGCGACCCGGAAATCACGCAGCGAACGACGAATATCGCAACCCTGGGTTTCCGAGAGGCCAGTTGTAACGAGGCCGATGATTTCCGGCTTGCTCTTGTCGGACAAGGTACGCAAGGCTTCGACAATATTCTCGTCAGCACCCATGATGCTCGACACCTGATCCATCGCCGTCGTCTGCAGCGGAATCGGCTCGCGGAAGTGGCGCACAAAAAACACCTTGCCGAAAGCCGTACAGCCCTGCGAACCATGCATCAGCGGCAAACAGCGGTTGAGGCCGAGAAAAGCCAGCGAAGCACCAATCGGCTGGCTAACCTTGAGCGGATTAACCGCCAGCGCTTTCTTGGAATGGATGATTTCAGCCATTTGAACCTTGCCCCGTTGAGATTGCCTACATCTCAGCAAGGAACGCGCCAAGTTACTTGTTGTTCAAAAACAATGGGTTGTTGAAATAATCAAGTGTAGGGAAAGCGACAATCGAATACCTGTGCCGCTGCGCCACTGGTGCCGTTTGCTACGCGAATACCACACAAAATAATCAAGCGCTTTGTTCGAAATGCACCTGTCAAAGAGCAGCTTGTGAAGGGTTACGAGTGCTGCGATGCTTCTGCCATATCTGGTTACGCACCTGAACAGGCGATTTTGGCGACTGAGCCGTAGAAGTTGCATTTGCAGCCAGCTTTTTTACTAACAGATCAAAGGAGTCAATGTGTTAGCTAGTCATTTTTCTTTTTATGCACCAGTGGGAAACGCTAGGGTACATCGATGACAATCGAAGGAAATAACGCCATCAGCCCCTACAATTTGCCGGAATCGTTCTATGACTTCGCACTTATGCCGAAGTTTGAACAGAACATTGAATCCCTAGCCAACATGGCCGAACGGGAAGACTGGAACTACAAGTTCTCACCAAACATTTCTTCACTACCGATGCTGCAAACTTATATTAAGTACACGTACAAGCGTATCGCAGAAGAAAAGAAGGTCGCCGTCACAAAAGACGAAAAAAACGCATGTTGGAATACTGGCTTAATTACCCCGCACCAAGAACCAATATATGTACTGTTCGAGGAAAACAAATTTCCAGACCGGCGGAGCTATTGGCACTTCCTCAAATTTGCACGCCGTGGTGAATGGGATTTGAACAAATTTCTTACCCTTCCTGAAATGGCTCACTATTTTGAGGACCCTTCCTGTGTTGTATATGACTCACGGAAAGAACTTCGCTCAAATATTGAGCACATCATCTCAGACAACAGAGAACGTTTCCCTGTCGAGCTGCAAGCGATGAATAATTACGCACTGCAAAATATTGTTAAAGGCGCTATCGACAGCGTACTTGAGCGTGTCAAGCGAAACTATAAAACTGCCATTCCGCAGTATTACGATGGGAGCGTTCAACTCTTGTTGCCGCTTTGCCTCATGGATGCCGCAAAAGCCGATCTGGCTCTTGTAGTAGAGCGCTTTCACGAGTTCTATCGGGCATCAACGTGCTTAACGTTAGATATGGCTTATAACAACGCCCGCCAATTAGCTCGCCCTGATCGTGATTGGCTACAACCCTAACCAAAAGCCAGAGTGAACTGGGAAGCCAAAAACACCGCACCCTTTGGTCAGCCCACTTCAGCCAAAGGGGTCAGTGTGAATTGGGAAAACAAATATCACAGCCCCCTTTGGTCCTGCTCCCATGGGAGGCTACGCCGGCGAGCCGGCTTCGCCTTCCCGAACCTCCACGTTAGGAGTCAGCATGTTGTTGCGTTGCCCTTGTTGCTCTAGCTTTCTCCTGCCGCTCAAAGCCATGTTTAGCGGCTCGGCTGGTTGCACTGTATGCGGTGCGTGCAAATCAAAGTTGGTAGTTTCAAGACCCTCTTGGGTTACAGGATTCGTCATTGTTTGTGGGCTGGCCACATATAACACCATAAGGCCTTACGACAGCATTGCACTTGCCCTTGTCCTCTCACTTGTTGTGGCTGTCGCGGTCGACATCTGCCTTGCAAAACTTTCCAAGCCAAAGGGGTCGGAGTGAATTGGGCAACCAACTGACACCGCACCCTTTTATATAAATGTGTCTGACCCCTTATTGCAAATTTCCCCAGCAATGTATGAAAGTGAAGCTATGAAACCAATTTTTGTACTTGTCGTTGTAACCCTCACCGGATGCGCCTCAAATTCTGGAATCGTACAGATGGGCAGTAACACCTACATGGTTTCCCGCCAAGCAGCAACTGGATTTACTGGAATGGGAACTCTGAAGGCTGAGGCAATGAAGGAAGCCTTTGATCAATGCCAGAAGACAGGAAAGGCCGTTGAAGTTATTGAAACAATCGACGCTAAGCCGCCGTACATATTCGGCAATTTTCCAAAAACTGAAATTCGCTTCCACCAAAAGGGGTCAGACCCCTTTTGGTCTTGCACCAAAAGGGGTCAGACCCCTTTTGGTCTTGATGTAATTCACTCTGTTGGAAAACCAAGCAGCCAAAGGGGTCGGAGTGAATTGGGAAGCAAATTTCACTGACCCATTTGGCCCTAGGAGCAGCAAGGGGTAGAAGCGTGGCTGGCGTGCCAGGCAATGGAGTCACAACTAGATTTTCTGAGGTTTTTGAGCGTTAACCGGAGCATGGTGGCTCATTACATCGACAAGCAATTTATCAGAGGTGGTTTTGCCCGCGAGATAGGCGTGAAGACCATTGATCACACTTGGACTGGGGGCTAATTGCTCAATGCGCAGTGTGGCGAGGACATTCGCGACAGCTTTTTGCCGTGCGGCTTGCTTGCTGATCTTCTTCATGGCGGATTCCCTCGCGGCCCTTTGTTCTAGCTCGACTTTACCATTTGAGAACACGGAACAGTCAATCGGACCTGTCCGAATGCCGGAAAGCAGGCACCCCCTCCCTGTTGATTCCATTGACAACATGTAGCCACAAGGATACATTTGTTTCATGATTGAAATTCGGAAAACCGATCTCTTCGTACAGTGGCTTGATGAACTCTGCGACATTCAAGCGAGAGCGCGCGTCCAGGTCAGAATTGAGCGTCTTGCCGCTGGCAATCCCGGTGATGTCCAGCCAGTCGGTGAGGGTGTCTCAGAGCTGCGAATCAATTTTGGGCCCGGTTATCGGGTGTATTTCAAGCAACGTGGGCGCGAGCTGATTATTCTCTTGGCAGGTGGTGACAAAAGCACCCAGGCCAAGGACATCAAAACAGCCTTGCGTCTCGCGCGTAACCTTCAGGAAGAAAGCCATGACTAAAACGACCACCACACGCTATGACGTAGCCGAACACCTCAGAACACCTGAAGAAATGGCTGCCTATCTTGAAGCTTGCCTTGAAGAAGCCAATGGCGATGCCAGTTTTATTGCCAAGGCGCTTGGCGACATCGCCCGAGCCAAAGGCATGTCGCAAGTTGCCCGGGATGCCGGTTTGTCACGTGAAAGCCTTTACAAGGCGCTCTCCGGAGAGCGTAGCCCAAGCTTTGATACCATTTTGAAAGTCGTTGGCGCCCTCGGGTTAAAGTTGCACGCGCAAGCGGCTCATTCCTGAATAGGCTGCCTTCAACTCGGGACGGCGCGCTAGAGGGTGTGTGTTTTCACACTTTTCAGCACCCCCAACCCTACCCGGCCAACTTTGCATGGCCCGCTGCGCCGGTTTCCTGACAACTAAATAGCAATCGTCAGGTCAAGCCTTGCTCTCATGCGCCGCACTTAGTTTTTCCGAGACAAACACCCCGCGCGCTGTCGCGTTGTTTTCCTGATTGTTCAGCGCGCACCAGGCAAAGAATTCTTGCGGATTGATCTGACACTCAAGGGCGAGCACGCCGGAGCGTTGGAAGTTTCGCCGGGCGGCGACGGCCATGTCTTTCCATTTGGGAAATGAATCCTCAAAACACTCGGGGTCGACCGCCGTGGCTTTCACCTGCGCCCAGGTTTCTTCGGTGTACCAGGTCACGCCGATGACCAGCGACTGGCTGCGGCGCTTGGCTTTCAGGCTTTGGTAGAGGGTTGGTTTGCGCACCTTTCAAGCCGCCAGCACAGTGCCGGGGCCGCTCTGTTTGGCCCACGGCGCCGGTTTCCTGACCGCATCCCAAACCGGGCTTTCCATCGACAGGGCCAACTGGCGGGCCAGTTCGACCATGCCGTCGTAGCCGGCGTAACCGAATTCGCGTTCCTGGTTGATATCGAGGAAGGGAATCCGCGCCTTCAGTGCCGTGTAGAGATTGCGGCCACCGGCGATCAGGATGTCGGCCTTGTATTCGTGATAGGTCGATAACAAGGCTTTCGGGCTGCCGTCGTCGATCATCTTGGTGTCGTCGCCCATCAGTTCGCGGATGCGCGCCTTGTCTTCTTCGGTGGATTTCTTGGTGCCTGTGGCGACCACCTTCATGCCCAGATCCTGCAGGGCGGAAACGATGGACCAGGATTTGACGCCGCCGGTGTAAAGCAGCACGCGCTTGTCCTTCAAACGGGCGCGCCAGGGTTCGAGCGCTGCATGCGACTTGGCTTCTTCGCGGGCGATGACCACTTCGGTACGCGCCGCCAGATCGGGGTCGCCAATCAGCCGGGCGAAATCGCGCAGGGCATTCGAGACATCCTGCACGCCATAAAAACTGCCCTCAAAAAACGGTTGACCGTAGGTGTCCTGCATTTTGCGCGCAACGTTCAGCAAAGCCTTGGCGCAAACCACCATATTGACCCTAGCGCGGTGCATGGACTGCACTTCATGGAAACGCGCATCGCCCGACAAGGTGCAGATGATGCGCAGGCCCAGTTCGTCAAACAGCGGCGCGACATGCCAGAACTCGCCGGCAATGTTGTACTCACCGATCAGATTGACGTCGTAGGTGGGCAAACCATCGGCACGCGGTGATGCAGGAACGGGTTCGGCGGTGCCGATCACGTACTTGAACATCGCTTCGCCAGCCAGCCGGTTGCCCAGATTCTTGGTGCCGTAGAAACCGGCAGCATCGACCGGCACCACCGGCGTGCCCCAGCGTTCGGTGGCATCGCGGCATACCGCGCCAACATCGTCGCCGATCAAGGCGGTGACGCAGGTGTTGTAGATGAAAACCGCCGCCGGCGAGTAGGTTTCAATCGCCTGCTTGATGGCATGAAACAGGCGCTTTTCGCCACGGCCCATGATCACATCGGTTTCCGACAGGTCGGTGGTCATGCCGGTGCGGTAAAGGGTCACGCCACTCGAACGCGTGCCGCGGTTATCCCAGGATGAACCGGCACAGGCGATCGGCCCGTGCACGATGTGGGCAACGTCGGCAATTGGCAACAGGGCAATCTGTGCGCCATCGAAGGAACAGCCACCGGCGGTAGCGCCCGGCTTGGGCTTGGCGCAGCCGGATTTTTCCTTGGTGTTATGGGTACAGGCCGGCTCGTCGAGCAGGGCCTGGATTTCGCTGGCTTTCATGCGGTTCTCCAGTGGTTTGAAGAACAATTAGCAAGACGGGTGCCACTTCTAATCCATTGTTTTTCATGGATTAAGCAGAAATCAAAATTGTCGCATTCCCGACAAGTGCCGGCTTTTGCGACACGATGGCACGGTCAACGGGCAATTCAGGGCCAAAAACAAAAGGCGGCCTGAGCCACCCTTTGCTTGAATTTTCGACTGTTTCAGCGTGTCGACCGCAACATTGACTATTGGGCCGGCGCAGGCGCTACGACTGGTGCTTCGACCACCACCGGCGCGGCGACTTTCTTGTGGCCGGTATCCGGATGCCAGCCGAGAACCAGCATGATGACGGCGAAACCGGCAACGTAGCCAACCGGCACGTGCCAGCCATGCTTGACCCACTGCACAGCTGAACGGGCTTCGGGATACATGTTGGAGAGCGCAACACCGGCGGAGGAGCCGAACCACAGCATTGAGCCGCCAAAACCGACGGCGTAAGCCAGCACGCCCCAGTCGTAACCACCCTGACGCAAGGCCAGCGCTGTCAGCGGGATGTTGTCGAAGACAGCCGAGATGAAGCCGAGCGCCAGTGCCGAGACCCAGGAGGCCGGCGGCAATTGTTCAACCGGCATCATTGAAGCGCAAAGCACCAGCGAGAGCAGGAAAACAGAACCCTTGATGGTTTCCGGCATCAGTTCCCAGTCATGGCGACGCACCGGGATGGTCAGGATGATCGCTACCCAGACCGCGACGCCGATGAAGGGGAAGTGGTCGGCCAGATCAGTAAATTTGAGATTGACCGTAACATTGGTGCCGACGGCAAAAACTAGCATCAGCGCAACAATGAAGATACGGCCCCAATCAACATGCGTATGGCCATGGGCATTTTTGATGATCGGCGAGTAAGCATGCTGCTGTTTAGCTGCGAAGTAGGCAACGATGACCAGCGCCACAACGGCGGCGACGTAAGCATCAAGAACGATCAGCGGGCTGATGCCGTCGATCCACATCATCGTCGTCGTCGTATCGCCAACCACCGAACCGGAACCGCCGGCATTGGAACAAGCAACAATCGCTGCCAGATAGCCGACATGCACCTTGGCCTTGAACAACTGGTGGGCCATGGCGCCGCCGATCAGTGCGGCGGCGATGTTATCGAGGAAGCTGGAAAGCACGAAGACCATGACCAGCATCAGGAAGCCGCCCTTCCAGTCATCCGGCAGATACTTGGGCAGGATGACCGGCACATGGCTCTTTTCAAAATGGCGGGCGAGCAGCGCGAAGCCGGTGAGCAGACAAAACAGGTTGGTCAGCACCACCCATTCATGACCGAGATGGCCGGCAAACCCGGCGAGCCCGGCACCAGTCTTGAAACCGGTGAACATGATCTTGTACAGGGTGATGGTCGCCAACCCGGTCAGCGCGACGTACAGCGTGGCATGGTGAAAGAGCGCGACGCCGAGCAAAGTCAGGCCGAAGAGGATGAAATCGATGGGAACCCCGCCCAACGTCGGCAGTCCATCTGCCGCAAAGGCAGACGCAGGCAATAGGCAAAGCAGGGCTAATAAACGCGGCATGGCTGTTCTCTTGGTTATTAATGGTATTTGGTCAAGATTCCCGGTTCCGCCGGTCAAGGCGAAAAGTCAGGCATTGTCGTTGCCGGGCACCGTTTTTTCAACCCGGGATTATCCCGTAGTCGCTCAATCATCGGCCATGTCCTTGCGCGGCACGGTTTCGGGGTCGGCAATAATGCCGCGATAGATTTCAATCCGATCGCCCGGTTTGAGCGCCGCATCAAGTTTGACCAGCCGGCCAAAGACGCCAACTTTCTGCGTCGTCAGATCGATATGCGGAAACTGTTTGAGGATGCCCGAGCGCTCGATGGCATCAGTTACGGTCGACGCGTCAGGAACCTCGATATTTAGCCAGATTTGCTGGCCCGGTTCGGAATAGGCAACCCCGATCTGCATGTTATTTCCCCTTTTCAGGCTGCGGCCGGCGTGGTGCCAGCCGAATTTTGTGCTGCACGGCCTGCGGCGCGGTTTTCCATGACCCGCTTGCCGGCAAGCAAGAAGCCAAGAATCGCAAAACCACCCGGCGGCAGAATCATCAACAGCGCCCCACCATAACCCGGCAATTTCATTTCAAGGAAGGCGAAGGAAGGCCCGAGCAGGTTTGAAGCCTGCGCAAACAAGGTGCCCGAACCAAGAAATTCGCGGATCAGCCCGATAAAAGTCAGGGCGCCGGTAAAGCCCAAACCCATGGCCAGGCCATCGACCGCCGAGGCAACGACGCCATTTTTAACGGCGAAGGCTTCAGCCCGCCCGAGAATGGCGCAATTCACCACTATCAGCGCAATGAACAGGCCCAGCACCTTGTAGAGATCATGCATCCAGGCATTCATCGCCATATCGACGACGGTTACCAACGTTGCGATCAGCACGACGAACACGGGAATGCGCACCTGCGAACTGACCGTATGGCGGATCATCGAAACCAGAATATTCGACACCACCAGCACCGCCGTGGTCGCCAGGCCCATGCCGAGACCGTTGGTGCCGCTGGTCGTAACGGCCATCGTCGGGCACATGGCAAGAAGTTGGGCGAAGACGACGTTCTGATCCCAAAGGCCTTCCTTCATGATGCTGCCGTAGTTGTCCCCCAAGGGGACTTCTTTCAGGGCGTCGCTCATGATTGTTCTCCGAGAATTTCCTTGCGGTGTTCGGCGTAGAAGTCCAGCCCGCCTTTGACTGCCTTGACCACGGCGCGCGGCGTGATGGTGGCGCCAGCAAACTGGTCAAAAACGCCGTTATCCTTTTTGACGCCCCATTTTTCCGGCGCCGGATTGCCCAGTGACTTGCCGTCAAAATCCTTGATCCACTTGTCCTTTTTGATTTCTATCTTGTCGCCCAGGCCCGGCGTTTCGGCATGTTTGAGCACGCGCACACCCAAGGTACGGCCGTCGCGGTCAACCGCCATCAAGACCTGAATATCGCCGGCATAGCCGCGCTCGGCCACTTTGAACAGTGCCGCCTTGACCGTTTCGCCCTGGCGGGCGCGGTAGATGGTCACGGTTTTTCCCTTGTTTTCGAGGTCGACCGTATCCTTCAGGAAATCGTTGTCGGAAAGCCCGGCGGGCAGCACCTCAGATAAGGAATCGCGCAAATCCTTGGCTTCGGCGGCAGCAATCGCCTCGCTTGTGGCGCTTGAGGCGAGCGCCAGTGCGGCGCTGGCGAGCAGGGCGAAGGTGCCAAGCAGGATGGGCTGGTAGGCGATCTTCTCGCGGATAGCTTCAAGATTCATGTCAGGCTCCCTTCCCTTCCGGTATATCCAGCGGCTTGCCCTTGCGGTCGCGGCCGAGGATGCGCGGCTTGATAAAACGGTCGATGACCGGCGTCAGTGCGTTCATCAGCAACACCGCAAAAGCCATCCCCTCCGGATAGCCGCCCCAGGTCCGGATGATCCGGGTCAGCAAGCCGATACCGAGGCCAAAGATGATCTGCCCGAGCGCCGTATTGGGCGAGGTGACGTAGTCGGTGGCAATGAAGAAGGCGCCCAGCATCGCCGCCCCCGACAGCAGGTGGGCCGAGACGCTCAGGTAATGCGTCGGATCGACGCTGTGGCCGATGGCGGCGGGGATGGCGATCCCGGCCAGCACGGCAGCCGGTGTATGCCAGCTGATGATGCCAACGCCAACCAGATAAAGCCCACCGGCCAGAATCAGCAGCGAAGCCGATTCGCCAAAACTGCCCGAACGGGCACCGATCCAGGACAGAGCCGGCGCATGGTCACCAGCCAGAGAATGGAACAGGTCGATGCCGCGCGACAACTCGGTTTTGGTGTAGCCGAGCAGCGAAGCGCTGGCCATCGCATCGGGCTGCGGCAAGCTGGTCAGAAAAATGCGCAGGCCATCAATGAAGTCAGGCGCGGCCAGCGAGCTCAGCGGCAGCGGATAAACCCATTGCGTGAGCGGCAGCGGGAAGGAAACCAGCAGCGCAACCCGAGCGACCATCGCCGGGTTGAAGACATTTTGCCCCACCCCGCCAAAAACCTGCTTGCCGATCACGATGGCAATGAACCCGCCCAACACCGCCACCCACCACGGCGCCCAGGGCGGCAAGGTCATCGCCAACAGCCAACCGGTGAGCAGCGCCGAGCCGTCGAACAGCGTGCGCTTGATGCGCGTGACGCCCATCATCTTGAGCGACAGGGCTTCGAAACCGAGACAGGAAAGGATGGTCAGCAGCCACAGGAAGAAGGACGGCCAGCCGAACAGCCAGAAGCCGTAAAGCGTGGCCGGGACCAAGGCCATCTGGACGCGGAACATGGTGCGGGTGACCGAGTTGCCGCCGTGCGCGTGGGGGGAAGCGACCGGTAGAGCGGTCAGGGTGGCCGGGGTCATGGGGTGGCTCCTTTTGGGGCAAGCATTGGGATTTGACTTGCGGACTGCTTCGATTGGCAGGGGGTTCCGCCTTGCGGGCGGGCGTACTTTCTTTTGGGTGGCCAAAAGAAAGTAGCCAAAGAAAAGGCCACCCCTGGGTCGGTGCCGGCTACGCCGGTTCCTTGCGCTACTCGGCAGGCCGGGCTGCTTGCTAAACTCGCCTGCGGCTCAAACAACGCAAGCAGAAACCTCCCGGCCAGCCTGCGTTGCTCAGCACCTCTCAAGGGGCCCGAAAAGACATCCGTGACCAACTTGGGTAGTAAATTTTTGAGCCTTTTGCCGGGTTGACCGTAACAATCCGCTTCGCGCTCGAAATTCAGCCGCGTGACGCCTTTGGGTCCCCGTGGAAGGCGCTGAGCAACGCAGGTAGGCCGGGGGATTTCGGTTTGCCATGTTTGAGCCGCAGGCGAGTTCTGGCAAACCGCCCGGCCTGCCGAGTAGCGCAAGGAACCGGCAAAGCCGGCGCCGCCCTCGGGGTCGCCTTTTCTTTGCGTACTTTCTTTTGGCGAAGCAAAAGAAAGTACGCCCGCCCGCCAGGCGGAACCCCAAGCTTGATAGCGCGCCAAAATCATACCGTTTCCCCAACAACAGCCTCAGCCGCCGCCTTGGCCTTCGCCGCCGCCTCCCGCTCCGCCTTGCGCTTGGCATTGGCCTCCGCCTTCTCCCGCGCCTCACGCTCCAGCCGCTCCTGGCGTTGCAAAGCCAGTTTCTTCGTCGCATCCCCCCGCAGCTTGGCGCGATCCTGCGCCGCCAGTTCCCCCTTGGCGTGAACAAAATACTGAACCAGCGGAATCTTCGACGGGCAGACGTAAGCGCAGCAGCCGCAGGCGATGCAGTCCTTCAAACCAAGATCAATCGCTTCGCCGTAAGCTTCGTTGCGGATACGCGAACTCATTTCCAGCGGTAGCAAACCCATCGGGCAAGCCTTGACGCACGAACCACAGCGAATGCACGGGTTCGGCTCCTGCGCGGCAACCTCAGCCGTATCAAAAGCCAGGATGCCGCTGCTGCCCTTGACCACCGGCACGCGCCAGTGCGGAATCTGCATGCCCATCATCGGGCCACCCATGACGCGGCGGGCCAGGTCCAGACCATCGCCCTTGAGGCCGCCAGCGAAGGCAATCACCTCTTCGGCCAAGGTGCCAACCCGCACCTCGATATTGCCCGGATTCGCCATGCAATTGCCGTTGACCGTGAGCAATCGCAAAATCAGCGGCTTGCCTTCGCGAATCGCCGCGCGCACGGCCAGTGCCGTACCAACGTTATGGACGACGACACCAATATCGAAGGCCCGCCCATCAGCCGGCACTTCGCGCCCGGTCAGCACCTGAATCAGTTGCTTCTCCGAACCCATCGGATAACGTGCCGGCACCGGGCGGATCTGCACGGTGTCGAAACCGGCGGCAGCGGCCTGCATGGCGGCGATGGCTTCCGGCTTGTTGTCCTCAATACCGACCAGCGCCACTTGCGCCCCGGTCGCATGGAGCATGATGCGGATGCCGTCGACAATACCGGCAGCGGCATCGCGCATCAGACGGTCATCGCAGGAAAGATAAGGTTCGCACTCGCCGCCGTTCATGACCAGCGTGGTGACATTGGCGCGCAATGCACCAGTCAGTTTGACCGCCGACGGGAAGGCCGCCCCGCCCAGCCCGACCACGCCAGCCGCAGCCACCCGCTTGCCGATCTCGGCCGGCTCAAGCGCAAAGGGGTCGTCGCAACCGTGCAGTTCGCACCATTCATCAGCCCCATCGGCCTCAAGAATAATCGCCGGCAGCGTCAGGCCGGACGGATGCGGTGCCGTAATCTCGCTAACCGCGGTGATCGTGCCGGAAGTCGGCGCATGCAGCGGTGCCGAGACCATGCCCTGCGCCTCGGCAATCATTTCCCCTTTTTTCACCTTCTGGCCAACCAGCACCGAGGGCCGTGCCGCACCGCCGAGGTGCTGTTGTAGCGGCAAATACAGTTTGGTCGGCAGCGGCATGACGCGCACCGGCTGATCAGCGGCTGGCCGTTTGTGGTCATCAGGATGCACACCCCAGTCGTCGCCGAGGAAGTGCTTGAAGAGGTTCATGAATCCCATGTTGGTCTCACGCGGCGAGGGGTTTGGGCATCACCCAGTGTTGCAGGGTGACTGGCACCGGGCGCATGACCAGCGCCTCGGTCGGGCATTTTTCGATGCAGCTTGAACAGCCGGTGCAGGCTTCGCGGAAGACGTTATGCACCTGCTTGGCGGCGCCGATAATGGCGTCGGTCGGGCAGACCTTGCTGCAGCGGCAGCAGCCGATGCACAGTTCTTCGGAAACAACGGCGATCTTCGGACCATCGTCAGACAAACCGGACAAATCCACTTCAATGCCCAGCTTGGCGGCAATCGCCGAGGCCAGCGCCTTGCCCCCCGGCGGGCAGCAGGCCGGCGTTGCCGAGCCGTCAGCAATCGCCGTCGCCGCGCCAGAACAACCGGGGAAACCGCATTGACCGCAGTTGGAACCGGGCATCATGGCCAGCAGCTCTTCTACGATGGGATTGCCTTCAACTTGCAGAAAGCGGTTGGCGACACCGAGGATGATGCCGAGGATGGCACCGAGCAGGGTAATGCTGAGGACGGCGGCAATCATGGTCTTCCCCTTAAACGCTCAGACCCGAGAAGCCCATGAATGCCAGGGCCAGCAGGCTGATGGTGATAAACGAAATCGGCGAACCGGCGAAGGCAGCGGGTACGCGGGCCAGCGCAATCCGTTCGCGCAGGCCGGCAAAAATGAGCAGGACGATGGTGAAACCGAGCGCCGATCCGAAGCCGT
The DNA here is from genome assembly GCA_039797825.1 of Pseudomonadota bacterium. GTDB lineage: Bacteria > Pseudomonadota > Gammaproteobacteria > Burkholderiales > Rhodocyclaceae > Azonexus. Next base: position 112,492 of record JBDKHF010000058.1, read on the forward strand.
AGAGCAGGCTCTTGAACAGGCTGAATTTCTGCTCGACGTTGAGCAGCGCCACACCGAGCACGGCGCAATTGGTGGTAATCAGCGGCAGGTAGATGCCGAGCGACTGGTAGAGGCCCGGGCTGGCCTTCTTGATGAACATTTCGGTGAATTGCACCACTGCCGCAATCACCAGAATGAAGGTCAGGATGCGCAGGTAACCCATGCCGAACGGCGTCAGCAGCCAGTTGTCGAGCATCCACGAGGCACCGGCGGCGAGCGTAATGACGAAGGTAGTTGCGAGGCCCATGCCGAGGGCGCTGTCCACGCTCTTCGAGACACCCATCACCGGGCACAGGCCGAGAAACTTGATCAGCACCACGTTGTTGACCAGCGCGGTGGAGAGTAGAAGAAGGATGAATTCGCTCATGGCAGTCAGCTTTTAGTTTTTCCGATTGCATCACAGCAACAGCCGTGCCAAATCAAGCGCATTAGCTGCCAAGCCCCATCAATGCAGAGTCTTGCGGTCAACGCACCAAACCGGGGCAAAAATTCGAAGCAACAATGTCGCAAACACGACAGGGGTTTCGTCGCATTTCAACCGAAAGCCTGACAGCAGACGGTCTTCGCCCGCTGATTGGTTGAAGGGCACGGAACCTGCTAGAGAATAAGCAATTAGAACTACACCTAACGAATTAGCCAGGAGCAAATCATGTCGGCTGTCACCCGCGTCAAGGCACCCACCATCGAGCACCAACTACCGAGCGAAGCCTATCGCCAGGCTGTCGATCAAGCCGATCTGGCAATTTCGATCACCGATGCCAAGGCCAACATCCTGTTTGCCAACGAAGCTTTTACCCGGGTGACAGGTTATTCAACCGATGAAATCATTGGCCAAAACGAATCCCTGCTCTCCAATCACACCACCTCCAGCGATCTCTACAAAACCATGTGGCAGGAACTGTCAGCACAGCGACCGTGGTCAGGCAAGTTGCTCAACCGCAAGAAGGAAGGTGATCTTTACCTGGCCGAGCTAAACATTTCACCGGTGATCGATGCAAGCGGGAAAACCACGCACTTTCTCGGCATGCATCGCGACGTGACCGAACTGCACAGCCTTGAACGCGTTGTCCGCAACCAGAAAAAGCTGATCGAATCCGTCGTCGATTCAGCGCCGATGGCCTTTGCCCTGCTCGACCAAAACGGTCGCGTCCTGCTCGATAATCACGAATATAAAAAGCTGGTCAGCGACCTGCGCCTCAAGGAACCGGCCCACGCCCTGCTCGACAACGTGCTGCCGCAATGGCACGAAACCTTGGCCAAGCAGCCGGAGCAATGCAACTTTGCCAACCGCGAGGCGCGCGTTGATCGAGCCGGTGGCCGCCCACGCTGGCTTTCAATCAGCGCCTCGATCATCGAAATGAACAGCGATTGCGCCGACAATTATTTTTGCACCGGCGGGCTGCCCGGCCTGCTGCTGGTCATCTCCGATGTCAGTTCCTTGCGTGAAGAACAAGAACGCGCCCGCGCCTCCGCCCTGCAAGCAGTCATGGCCGATGAAGAACGCACGGCGGCGATTCGCGAAGGGCTATCGGCGGCCATCTTCCGGCTTGAAGAACCAATGAACATCATGGCCTCAGCCGCCAGCGTCCTGCAACGCCGCGACCCGGCCAGTGCCGGCGTGCTGCAACAGGCACTGGCCGCCAGCCGCGAACACATGGAAGCGCTGCGCCAGGTGATCCCGCAAAGCCCGCAGGAAATTTTGGTCAGCACCAACCTCAACGAAATCCTGCGCGATGTGCTGGAAATCTGTACGCCGCGCCTACTCGCTGCCGGCATCGTCGTCGACTGGCAACCGGCGGCCACCCTGCCCCCCATCATTGGCCGGCCAAGACAACTGCGCATGCTGTTCAAGGCACTGGTCGACAACGCCATCGAAGCGATGAATATCAAGGGTTGGAAGCGTCGTGAATTGAGCCTGACCAGTGAAGTGAAACACGACTGCATTGCAGTTGCGGTCAGCGACACCGGCCCCGGCATTCCGCCTGAATGGCGGCACAAGGCATTCGAGCCATTCTTCACCGCCAAAAACGGCAGCGGGCGGCACATCGGCACCGGCCTGTCACGCGCCCAGCAAGTGGTCGCCGACCACGGCGGCATCATCGACCTGGAAGATAGCGCCAGCGGCGGCTGTCGCGCCATTGTCGAATTTCGCCTCGACGGCGACCCGATCTAACAATAAAAATCGAGAACAGCATGCACGAACACATCATCCACAACGCGAATGCCGACTGCCCGCCGCCCGGCGGCTACTGTCGAACGCACGAGCTGAACATCCTGCTGCTTTCGGCGCTTTATGCCGTCAGCCAGGCACTTAGCCGTTCATTGGCCTTCAAGGATTCCCTGCGCGATGTGCTGCGCGTGCTGCATGACGAAGCCGGCTTGATCCGTGGCCTGATCAGCGTAGTGGACCCGGAAACCGGCAACCTGAACATCCACACCATCTACAACCCGAATGGCCCTGAAATCGACGACGCGCAATACGGCCCCGGCGAAGGCATCATCGGCCTGGTGCTGGAAAGACCACGCACGATCAAACTGGCCCGCGTCGCTGACGAAGCGCGCTTTCTCAACCGGCAAAATGTTTACAACCCGGAGCTGCCTTTCATCGCCGTGCCGATCAAAGTCGGCGGCAGCCTGCAAGGCGTCCTCGCCGTCCAACCGGAAACCGAGGAAGACGGCCTGCTTGAAGAACGCGCCCAGTTTGTCGAAATGGTCGCCAATCTGATCGGCCAAAGTTTGCGTTTGTCGCTCGAAGTAACGCAGGAGAAATCCACCCTGCTCGAAGAACGCGACCTGCTGCGGCGCACGGTTCGCCACCAATATGGCTTTGACAGCATGGTCGGGCGCTCAGCGGTGATGCGCCGGGTGTTCGATCAGGCGCGACTGGTTGCCAAATGGAACACCACGGTACTGATCCGTGGCGAAACCGGCACCGGCAAGGAACTGATCGCCAACGCCATCCACTACAACTCGCCACGCGCCCGCAACGCGATGATCCGCCTCAACTGCGCGGCATTGCCGGAAAACTTGCTTGAATCCGAACTTTTCGGCCACGAACGCGGGGCGTTTACCGGCGCCGTCGAATCGCGCAAGGGACGCTTTGAACAAGCGCACGGCGGCACCCTTTTCCTCGATGAAATCGGCGAAGTTTCGGCGCCCTTCCAGGCCAAGTTGCTGCGCATTTTGCAGGAAGGTGAATTCGAGCGCGTCGGTGGCAGCAAGACGATCAAGGTTGACGTGCGGATCATCGCCGCCACCCACCGCGATCTGGAAACGGCGGTCGATATGGGTGACTTCCGCGAAGACTTGTTCTATCGCCTCAACGTCATGCCGATCTTCCTGCCGCCCTTGCGCGAGCGCATCGAAGACATCCCGGAAATTGCCCGTCACCTGCTGACCAAGATCGGCAACGATCAGAAACGCAAACTCAACCTGACCGACATGGCCCAGCGCCGGCTCGCCAATCACCAATGGCCGGGTAACGTGCGCGAGCTGGAAAACTGCCTGGAACGCGCCGCCGTGCTTTCGGAAGAAGGCAAGATCGATGTCGACCTGATCCGCTTCCCGAGCGCCCGCGAACGCCCGGCACCGAGAATGCCGCTTGCTGCGGCACCTGTCACGGTCAACCCGGCTTTTAGCTCAAATTTTGCATCGGGAAACGAGGTCGATATCGATGATCCCAACCTGTCAGAAAAGGAGCGCGTCATCGCCGCCCTGGAACAGGCCGGCTGGGTGCAAGCCAAAGCCGCCCGCATTCTCGGCATGACACCACGGCAGATTGCCTACCGGATTCAAACCTTGAATATTGAGGTCAAGCAATTCTGATAAAAGCGGCGGGGAAAACCAGGATTTAGAGCCGGTTTTCCTCTGTAATCCAGCCAAAATACATCTTTGGTTTTTGTTTTCGCGAGATGATAATAGCCTCCTGTTTAATCAATATCTCGTTACCATGATTCGTTCCCTGCTCAGGATTGTATTTTTGGTAATTGCCTGTTCAGGCTATGCCGGTGCGCAGCAACAACCACCGCTCAAACTGGGCATCATGCCCTTCAACAGTACGCTTGCCCTGCTCAAGACACACCAGCCGCTGGCTCGTCACCTTGAAACACAACTTGGCCGACCGGTGGTTATTTACACCTCAGCCGACTACTACACCTTCATCAACGAGTTGTTAAACAACAGTTTTGATCTGGCGATTGCCGGCCCGCACTTTGGCAGCATGGCCAGTGAACGTGGCGCCACGGTGCTATTCCGCTACCAGGCTGATCTGCAACCCGTGTTCGTGGTCCGTGCCGATTCGCCGATCAAGAGCTTTGAGGATTTGCGCGGTAAACGCATCGGGCTTTCCAGCCCACTCTCGATTTCATCAATTGGTGGCGTGAAATGGATGCAGGACAGCGGCTTGCGTCTGGGCAAGGATTATCAACTGATCGAACGGACGACTCATGGCGCAGCGGTTGCCGCCGTTGCGGTCGGCGAACTGGACGCGGCGTTAACCACGCACACGCCGCTCAAACAGATTCCCGATGATGTGCGCGCCAAAATCCGCTTGCTACCGCTCAATATTCACGTTCCCCATTTGATGACCCTAGCCAATGCCCGCCTTGGTCCGCGTGAAATTGAACGGATTCGTGTCGCACTAGGCAATTTCCCCAAGACGCCAGAGGGTAGCGATTTTTTCAGGGAAACCGGCTATCTCGGTTACGCGGAGGTAAGCGCGGCTGACCTGCAATCGCTCAAACCATTTGTCGAATTGACTGTGCAAATGATGAGGCAAGCCAGATGAAACTCCCAAGCTTTGCACGCAGCCTGCGTTTTCGGCTGCTGGCAGCAAGTTTGGCAATTGAAGTGATCATGCTGATCATCCTGGTCGGCAACAGTTTGCGCCTGATTGACCAGCACCTGATTCGCCAGACGGAAAGTCGCGTCACCGCAATTGAACTCGCCTATAAAACAGCAGTTGCCCTGCCACTGGCCGCCCGCGATTACGCCACGCTACGCGACATTCTCGATGCCTGGCGGCAGGCTGACGATATTACTTATCTCGTCGTCACCGACCCCGCAGGCAAGATCCTGGCTGCATCAGGCTGGTCAACCGCTACGCAGTTACCGACACCAACCAAAGATTTCAAAGGCAGCGAGATTCTTCATGTCGCCTTCCCGGTTGAAGTTTTGGGACAACATTATGGGCAAGTCCATTACGGCTTGTCGCTGACCTTTCTCGATGCCGCACGCCGTGACTTGCTGGTACAAGGGGCGCTGATAGCATTGGTCGAACTGGTTTTGAGTTTTCTGATGTTGTTTGCCGTGGGTTACTGGCTGACTCGCCACCTGGCAAATCTCGCCGAAGCAAGTAGCAATATTGCCGCCGGGAATTACAAGACCCGCCTGCCGGTGGCCAATAACGATGAGGTCGGGCAACTCACTACCAATTTTCAGCTGATGGCGGAAGCAATTGAGTCGCGGATGACTGAGCTTGCCGACCAGTTTTCCCGCCAGAAAACAATATTCTCGGCGCTGGGCGAGGGCATCTACGGTCTCGATAAAAGCGGTCTATGCACATTTATCAACCCGGCGGCTCTGGCCATGCTGGGACTGACTGAAGAGGAGGTTCTTGGTCAGGATTCACATTCAATTTTTCATCATAGCCGCGCCGATGGCCGCAATTTTCCGGCCAGCGAATGCCCGGTCGCCCTGACCTGCCACGACGGCCTCAGGCGCAGCGGTGAAGACTGGTTATGGCGCAAGGACGGCAGCGGTTTTCCGGTCATGCTGACCGTCACACCGATCCGCAATCAGCAGGAAATGGACGGCGCCATCGTTGCTTTTCGCGATATAACCCAGATTCGTCGGGCGACCGAAGATCTGCGTGACAGTCGTGACCGCCTGATCGCTTTCACCAATGCGTTGCCCGATATTGTGGTGATCAAGGATGGTGAGAGTCGCTGGCAAACGATCAATCAAGCGGCGCAACAAATTCTCTGCTTCGGCGAACTCGACTGGCAAGGCAAAACCAATATCGAACTTGCCGCCTTGCGTCCCGAATTTGCCGAATTTCACCAATTGGCGGCAGCCAGTGACGAAATTGCCTGGAGCAAAGGCGAAATATCGCTTTGTATCGAAAATATTGCCGGCCTAAACCAGGAATCACGAATCTGTGAAGTCAGAAAAATGCCTCTTTTTGCACAGGATGGCAGTCGCCTGGCCTTGATGGTGATTGCCCGGGATATTACGGAACGCAAGAAAGCAGAAGTCGAACTAGAGAAATACCGGCTCCATCTTGAAGAATTGGTGGCCAATCGCACCGAGCAACTTGGCGAAGCCAAAGAGGCTGCGGAAGCGGCAAATGTGGCGAAAAGTGCCTTCCTGGCCAACATGAGTCACGAAATCCGCACCCCGCTCAATGCCATTACCGGCATGGCCCACCTGATTCGGCGCGCGGGTCTGTCAGCGGAACAGGCGTCTCGCCTTGGGGTGCTGGAGTCAGCCAGCGATCACCTTCTGGAGATCATCAATGCGGTGCTTGATCTCTCGAAAATCGAAGCTGGAAAATTTGTCCTTGAAGAAACTCAGATCAATATCGAGAGCCTGCTGGGCAATATCGTTTCGATGCTGCACGCTCGGGCTGAAGCCAAACAGTTGCAATTGATCGTCAAGCTCGACCCCTTACCCAATGATCTCCTGGGCGATGCCACTCGCCTGCAGCAGGCCTTGTTGAATTACGTCGTCAATGCAATCAAATTCACGATGAAAGGATCGGTCACCGTCCGCGCAATCCTTGTCGACGAAGATGCCGAATCGGCTTTACTGCGTTTTGAAGTGAGCGATACCGGCATAGGGATCGCACCGGATGTGATCCCGAAACTTTTTGCCGCGTTTGAACAAGCCGACAATTCAACCACCCGAAAATATGGCGGCACCGGACTCGGCCTGACCATTGCCAAGAAATTCGCCCAGTTAATGAACGGTGACGCCGGCTTGACCAGCACCCAGGGGGTTGGCAGTACCTTCTGGTTAACCGCCCGGCTAAAAAAAGGATCGGCTAACTTATTGAAAGAGCAGTCAATCGATATCGAGGCAGTTGAAGCATCGATCAAGCAACATCACAGCGGCAAACGTATCCTGGTGGTTGAAGATGAACCGATCAATCGCGAAATCACCCTGATGATTCTTGATGACATCGCCCTGCAAGTTGATGTCGCAGAGGATGGTTTGGTCGCCATCGACAAGGTGCTTGCAACGCGTTACGAGCTGATTTTGATGGACATGCAGATGCCGCGTATGAATGGCCTGGATGCAACACGCGAAATCAGGAAACTGCCCAACGGCCTGCACGTTCCAATCCTGGCAATGACCGCCAACGCCTTCGTTGAAGACAAGGTGCGTTGCTTCGATGCTGGCATGGATGATTTCCTGACCAAACCGGTGGAGCCGGAAGCCTTGTTCAACAAGCTGTTGAAATGGCTGTCAGCACAACGTAGCTAAGCTAATTTAGGCGGTGCAAGGCAAACTCGCGATCGAATCAGGAGAGCGAATGACAGTTTTTACTGTGCCAATTCCGTAGCCACGACATAACAACCACCGCGATTTTTTTTGGCGTCGTACATTGCCTTGTCGGCAGCATTCAATAATTGATCAGGCGCCCACGATCCATCACCAAATGCAATGCCAATTGAAACACTGATCGAACGCGAGTCATCCATCAGTTCAATTGGCTGCGAAACCGCCTCAATGCACTTGCTTGCAATATTCCTGACCCCGTCGCCGGCATCCTCGACAAGATCGGTAATCAAGAAGACGAACTCGTCGCCACCAACGCGGGCCAGGGTGTCACTTTGGCGAACCAGCCTTGACAAGCGCCGGGTAACTTCAACCAGCGCGGCATCGCCATGCTCGTGCCCAAGCTGATCGTTAATCGGTTTAAAGCCATCCAGGTCGAGAAACAAAACGGCTACTTTGGACCCATTGCGTTTTGACCTCGCCAAGGCTTGTTGCATCCGATCAGCAAGCAAATTGCGATTGGGCAAACCGGTCAAGGCATCATGATGGGCCATCAATTCAAGCTTCTCTTGCGCCGTCGAAAGTTTCTCCAGTAATCGATTAAAGGCAGTCGTCAGATGACCTACCTCATCATCTCGAATCACCGGCAAAGGGTTCAATGGAATTTCGCCATGCGTCATTCGTTCGGCCAAATGTGCGGCTTGAAACAAAGGGCGGAGAAGGAATCTGAAAACAAAGCCGATGACTATGCAAACGCAAATCACAGCCAGAAGGCCGTACTGAATGATTCTGTTCTGGGCTCTTTTGACTGGCTCAAAAGCTTCGCTGGCCGGCATTCTGGCAACCAGAAACCACCCCGTAGTTGGCACTTCGGCAATCGCCGACAGCTCTTCAATACCTTTCGCGTTGGTGGTGATTCCGGTACCACGAAAGCCTTGCATCGCCTGATCGTGCAGAAGATTGACGCCGACCGCAGGGGTGGTCTTCAAGACAAGTTGCGGATCATCTGCGGCGATAAACAGCTTGTCCTTCGGAGAAATCAGCAAGAAGCCGCCGGTTTTGCCGATTCGGCCATGAAATACGCGTTCGAGAAAATTGGGGGCATCCAATGCGCTGATGCCGATCAGGACGGCCTGTACGCTACCTGCTTCACTTTTGAGCGGAATGCCCATCGGCAAAACCGGTTTTTTTGAAAAAGCCCCTAACTGAGGCGTTCCAATCCCTGATTTTCCGGCGAGCGCCTTAATAAAATCCGGGTTATCGGCAATAGAAGACCCTCGTCGCCCAGGAATCTCGGGAAAATCAGCAATCACCTTCCCACGACTATCGGCCAGCAGCAGGCCCAGCGAAAAAACGGGATTGTTCTGGTGGCGCTCGGCAAGCCATGCGGTCAATTGATCCGGCTGCTCAAGAATTTCACGCGGGAGCGTGTGTTCAAGCCGGTTAAGCGTCCGCCAACGAGTCGCCAGTTGATCATCAACATTTTCAGCAACGGCTTGCGCCAAAGCAATTTGCTGCGCAGATACAACCTGGATCAGATCGTCCCGCAGAAATTTGGCGAGCAGGAGATAACGCGCCAATCCTCCTGAAATGACTAAAAGCACGCCGAAAAGGATCATTCGGGTCACCAGACTTTTAGAAATTTTATGCAGATTCATTGCTTCATTTTAGCAAGACAGCATTAAAAACTTCCAGACAAAACGGGGCGATCCAAAGCAAACGCACCATCAACTCTGCGGCGCGACCACTTCGCGGACCGCCCCGATCTCTAACAACCGGGCAATTTCACCATCATTCAGACCGAGTGCCGCCAGCCGTTCACGCGTGTGTTCGCCCAATAACGGGGGGGGACTTTGTATCGCTCCCGGCGTGCGCGAAAGGCGTGGCGCCGGGGATGGTTGCGCGACCCCGGCAATCTCGACAAAGGCTTCACGCGCCAGATTGTGCGGGTGCGCCTGCGCTTCCTTCATGCTCAAGACCGGCCACACACAGTCGTCAGTATCAGCAAACAAGGCATCCCAATGCGCCCGTGGCTGATCCTTGAAAATCGCCGTCAGCCGCTCTTTCATGCTTGGCCAAAGCGACGTGTCATATTGTTTGCCAGCAAAATCGGGGTCATTAGTCAGGCCAAGACGCTCAATGAAAGTCACGTAGAACTGCGGTTCGAGCGGGCAAACGCTGATCCACAGCCCATCGGCACATTGATAAACGTCGTAGAACGGCGCGCTGGAGTCGATGGCGCAATGCCCGTTCCACTCGCCCAGCGCATCCAGGTTGAACAGGCCGTGCGCAAGGACGGCGGCACCTTCGCACATCGCCGCGTCGATCACCTGCCCCTGGCCGGAACGCTGAACATCAAGCAAGGCACAGGCGATACCCCAGGCCAGCATCAAACCGCCACCGCCCATATCGCCAACCAGGGTGGGTGGCGCCCAGGGCGCACCGTCATGGCGCCGCCCGGTATCAAGTACGCCGGCAATTGCAGCGTAATTGGCATCATGGCCGGAACGCGCGGCGAGCGGGCCGCTTTGGCCCCAGCCGGTCATCCGCCCGTAGATCAAACGCGGGTTTTCCTGCAAACAAATTTCAGGGCCAAAGCCGAGACGCTCCATCACGCCGGGGCGGAAACCTTCAATCAGCACGTCGGCCTCTTTGATCAGCTGAAAAACCAGCGCCTTGGCATCCGGATGTTTGAGATCAAGACAAATTGATCGCTTGCCACGATTGGCCACCGCCTTGCGCCCGCCGCCAAACAGTTGCGAGGCAAAGGTGCCGCCGGCACGTTCAAGCAGCGTGACCTCCGCCCCCATGTCGGCGAGCAACATGCCACAGAAGGGGCCGGGGCCAATGCCGGCAAATTCGACAACCTTGATCCCGGTCAACGGGCCGTGAGCTTTGTTTTCTGGTGTGTTTTTCATTTAGAAATATGTTTAGTTAGGCGTATGGTTTTTCTGCATCCCGGAATGGGCCTGCAATGGGAATTCGATTTAGTTTAATCGGGCGGATCGAAGCAGGCTGAAAAGCAGCGTGCTAAGTCTTCAATGTGCGGTAGAAGTTCTCATGTGACCCTAGCAGCAACAGTACCCGCGTTTCAGGGTCATACTCATATGCCAGCAAATAGGTTTGCTTGACGCACTGGAACTTATAAACAAAAACACCGGCAAGGTCGCCAAGCTTTGCTTCACCTAAAGTAGGGTCTGCAACAATAGCAAGGACCGCATCATCCACGTCCGCTTTTTGGTTGCCGTGCAGGCGCTTGTACGCCCGCTTGAAACCGCTTCCTTCAAGGACTTTGACCACAGTCAAGCCCGCTTTCCCTGAGGAACGAACGGGGTTGCCTTGCTGTGGTCTTCGGCGCGTGCAATCAACAGATCGCAGACAAAATCTATGGGCAGGTCCGGGTTATCAAGCGCCGCTTTCCCAACCTTCGCCCAAAATTCAATTTGACCTGCAATGGTGCGGCACTCCGCTTTCGCGGTTGCTTTTGCTTCTTCGTAAAGTGCTTCCTCAATACGAACAGGCATGCCCATGATTTGCTCTCCTTGTAATTTGCTACTTTTGTAGCTTAGCACAGCATAGCTCATGTTCAACCCATGCTTTCTTGCGTTTTGTCGCGTTAACGACAATGCAAAAACAAGTTAACTCACTGAATTAATTGGATTCAACCCTGGCACTCCCCTTGCAATAGCTAGTCTATCGACAAGGAGAGTTTTATGCCAAAACCTAAAAAACACGTACTCGTCTGCGTTCAGGGGCGCCCTGACGGCCACCCGCGCAGCTCCTGCCAGGAAAAAGGCTGTGGCGCAGTCTGGCAGACGTTTTCGGATGAGTTCACCGCGCGCAACCTGTGGGCTTCCGGCTTTCAGCTGACCAATACCGGCTGCCTCGGCCCCTGCCACCTCGGGCCGAGCGTGTTGGTGTACCCGGAAGGGGTCATGTACACCGGACTCAAGCCGGAAGATGTCGGCACCATCATCGACGAGCATCTGATGTTTGATCAACCCGTCGCGCGCCTGCTGGCGCCGGCTGATGTCTGGGCCTGAGATCATGGACAAAATCCAGTACGCAATTGGCGACATGGTGTTCGCTACCGAAGACATCTTCAACGATGGCGGCATGCCTGGCATAGCCGAAGAGGAAGGCCTGATTGTGCCGGCCGGCATGCGCGGCGTGGTCGTCCACTTTGGCTTTGCCGAGGCTGACGAAAGCAAGGAAATCTATCTGGTGCAGTTTGAAAACGGCCCGGATGGCAGCCTTGGTGCGCCGGTTGGTTGTCTGCCGGATGAGCTGACTCAATCTGCCACGGTCGACGCCTGAATCATGGCAAAAATCGGCATCTTCTTTGGCACCGACACAGGCCGTACCCGGCTGATCGCCAAGCAGATGGCGAAGAAGCTGGGTGATCTTGCGGAAGCGCCAGTCAATATCGGGCGCACGACGCTGGACGATTTCCTCGCCTACAACAGGCTGATTCTCGGCAGCTCAACCCTCGGCGATGGCGAACTGCCGGGTTACTCAACCGGTCTCAGCCAGCCCAGTTGGGAGGAATTCCTGCCGCTGCTGGCGGATGCCGATCTATCCGGCAAGACGATTGCGGTCTACGGCCTCGGTGACCAGAAAAAGTACCCGAAGGAGTTTGTCGACGCAATTGGCATCATTCACGATGCCCTTGTTACCCGTGGCGCACACGCAGTCGGCTACTGGCCGACAAGCGGCTATGAGTTTGACCACTCAGTCGCGGTCGATGGCGATCACTTCCTTGGTCTCGCCCTCGACCAAATCAACCAGCCACTCCTGACCGAAGCCCGTGTCGATACCTGGCTGGCGCAAATCCAACCGGAGCTATTGCCATGAACGCCAACCCTTGGTCCGCCCCCAAATCCCGCGAGATCCGCCGCATGCTGGTTTCGCTCGACGAACGCGTCGCCAGCGCCTGCGAACTGGTTGATGACAACGGCGACGATCCGCTCATTGTCACCCTGCGCCACGCCGAACTCGCCAGCCTGCGCGCCCATGTCTACCTGCACGGCCAGCGCAGCGGCACCTACGGCATTTTCTACGAATACCCGCACCCGGTGCCGGGCATACTGGAAAGCGAGGAAAACCTGCCGCTACCGAAAGTATTGGCCAGCCTCGCCCTCCATTTCGACGCTTAGGCCGGCACACCCAATACGACATGGCTGGCCTTGATCAACGCACTGGCCGGCACACCGGGTTTCAGCCCGAGTTCGAGTACCGCCTCGTTGGTCACTACGGCATAAACCAGGGTACCGCCGCTCAATTTGATGCCGACTTCACTGTTGACCGCACCCTTGCTCAGACTTTCTACGGTCCCCGCCAACTGGTTGCGGGCGCTGAATTTAACACCCGCATCGCCGGCCAGCACGATCACCCACGGCGCTTTGACGAAGGCCATCACCGGTTTACCGAGCGCCAGACCCAGCGCCTGAACGCTGCCTTCGGTGACGATGGCGACCAGACGATCACCACCAGCCATCGTAATTTCAACCTCGGCATTAACCTTGCCATCGACCAAAGCAGTGATCTTGCCTTCAAAGACATTACGCGCGCTGATTTTCATTTTGTTCTCCTTGAACCAGTTGTTGTTGGGCTGGCCCGGTTTTCGCTATATACAAAATATCATAACGAATTTGGCTGGGCACGACTGCACTTTAACCAACAGCGTTACGCACATTCAACCATAGCGCAACACAAAAATTGGCCTAAAAACGCCGTTGACCGCAACAAATACGTTATCGTTATATACACGACAACACAACGTAGCAAGGACGACAAAATGGAGCAAATCGCACATCGCCTGCGCAGCAAGCTGGAAGTCGATACCGAGTTCGGCAGTTTTCTCGGTGACACCCGGATCAAGCTGCTCGAAGCTATCGAAAAACATGGCTCGATCACCCAGGCCGCCAAGTCCGTACCGCTCTCCTACAAGGCGGCATGGGATGCCATTGACGCCATGAACAATCTGGCCGACCAGCCCTTGGTGCTGCGTTCAACCGGCGGCAAGAACGGCGGCGGCACGCAGATTACCGAGCATGGCAAAAAAACCGTCGCCCTTTACCGGGCGCTCGAAGCCGAATATCAGGCCGCCCTCGACCGCCTCAGTGCCAGCATGAACGCCGGCGAGAGCAGTGATTTCCAGCAGTTTCGCCAGTTGCTCAAGCGCCTGTCGATGAAAGCCAGCGCCCGCAACCAGTTCGCCGGCAAGATTGTCGGCCTGCGCGAAGGTCACGTTGATTTTGAGGTTCGCCTCAAACTTGATGACGAGCATGAACTGGTCGCCGTGATCACCTGTGAATCAGCTGAAACACTGGGCCTGACGATGGGGATGGAGGTTTTTGCGCTGGTCAAATCGTCGTCGGTGCTGCTGCTCACCGACCCCAACGTCAAAACCACCGCCCGCAACCATCTCTGGGGCGAAATCAGCCGGATTCACGATGGCCCGGTCAACGCCGAAATCACCCTCACCTTGCCGAGCGGCAAGACGGTTTGCGCCGTCGTCACCCACGACAGCGTGAAGAATCTCGACCTGGCGGTCGGTGGCCAGGCCTGCGCCGTCTTCAAAGCCTCCGCCGTCATCCTCTGCCTGCATGCCTGAAAGGAATCAGATCATGAAAAAAGCCCTCTTTTTTGCGTCGACCGTAACACTTTCCTTGTTGGCCCAGGCTGACGAAGTTCAAGTCGCCGTCGCCGCCAATTTCACGGCGCCGATGCAGCAAATCGCCGCCCAGTTCGAGAAAGACAGCGGCCACAAGGCGACGCTAGCCTTTGGCGCGACCGGCAAGTTCTACGCCCAGATCATCAACGGCGCCCCGTTTGAAATCCTGCTCGCCGCCGACGACGAAACCCCGGCCAGGCTGGAAAAGGATGGCCAAGGTGTCGCCGGCAGCCGCTTTACCTACGCCATCGGCACGCTGGTTTTGTGGTCAGCAAACCCGACGCTGGTCGATGCCAAGGGCGAAATCCTCAAGATCGGTGATTTCAAACATCTGGCCCTGGCCAATCCGAAAACGGCCTCCTACGGCACGGCGGCAGTCGAAGCGCTGAGCAAGCTGGGTCTTTTGGCGAGCCTGCAACCCCGCTTCGTCCAGGGTGAAAACATTTCGCAAACCCAGCAATTCATCATGAGCGGCAATGCTGAACTCGGTTTTGTCGCCCTCTCGCAAGTCTTCAAGGACGGCAAAATGACTGGTGGCTCAGCCTGGATCGTGCCCGCCAATCTCTACCAACCTATCCAGCAAGACGCCCTCCTACTCAGCAAAGGCAAGGACAAACCCGCTGCCAGCGCCCTCCTCGCTTATCTCAAGGGCGACAAGTCGAGGGCCATCATCAAATCTTACGGATACGAGTTGCGTTAATCATGAAAATCGCCATCGCCACCAAGGATTTCACCGAAGTCAGCGGCCACGCCGGACAAACCCGGCAATGGCTGGTTTATGACCTCGCCAACCACCGCGCCAACCAGTTGCTGCCGGCACCTTGGCGGATTGATCTGGCCAAGGAACAGGTGCTCCACGTTTTTGAGGACAATACCCCGCATCCACTGGATGGCATCGATATTGTCGTCTGCGCCAGCGCCGGCGAGGGCTTCATTCGCCACATGAAAAAACGCGGTGCCGAGGTGCTGCTCACCGGCGAAAGCGATCCGGCGCTTGCCATCACCCGCATTCTGGCCGGTGAAGCGCTGCCCGATCCGCGCTTCGACATCACCACCACCCTGTGTAAACTGCGCGATCTGTTTTCTCGCTACTAACTCATGGAAAGCTCCGACCTTGGCGCCGTCTGGCTGACCCTCAAGTTAGCCACCATCGTCACCGTATTGCTGCTGATCATCGGCACGCCCATCGCCTGGTGGCTGGCGCGCACCCGTTCGGCCTTCAAAGGCATGGTCGGCGCGATTGTGGCGCTGCCGCTGGTGCTGCCACCGACCGTGCTCGGCTTTTACCTGCTGATCACCATGGGGCCAAACGGGCCAGTCGGACAACTGACCCAGTCGCTCGGCCTCGGCCTGCTGCCCTTCACCTTCCCCGGGCTGGTCATCGCCTCGGTTTTTTACTCCCTGCCTTTTGTCGTTCAGCCGATTCAAAATGCCTTTGAAGCGATTGGTGAGCGCCCGCTGGAAGTCGCCGCCACCTTACGCGCCAGCCCGTGGGACACCTTCTGGTCGGTGGCCGTGCCGCTGGCCAAGCCCGGTTTTTTGAGCGGGGCGATTCTCGGCTTTGCTCACACGGTTGGCGAATTCGGCATTGTTTTGATGATCGGCGGCAATATCCCGGAAAAAACCCGCGTTGTTTCGGTGCAGATTTACGACCACGTCGAGGCGCTGGAATATACCCAGGCACATTGGCTGGCCGGCGGCATGATGCTTTTCAGCTTTCTGGTGCTGCTCGGGCTGTACACCTTTAATCCGGCGCGGCGGAAAACCCTATGAGCTTTGAAATTCGTGCCAAATTCCGCGTCGACCGTGACAACTTCAAACTGGATGTCGATCTGACCCTGCCCGGCCGTGGCATCACGGCCTTGTTCGGCCATTCCGGTTCAGGCAAGACGACCTGCCTGCGTGCCATGGCCGGGCTGGAAAGAACCGCCGGTGGCTACTTCGCCCTCGGTAACGAAGTCTGGCAGGATGAATCGCGCCGCCATTTTGTCCCGCCCCACCAGCGCGCGCTGGGCGTCGTTTTTCAGGAAGCCAGCCTGTTTCCGCATTTGTCGGTACGCGGCAACATCTGTTTTGGCGAAAAGCGCGCGCCACTCAGCGAACGGCGCTTCGCCCTGCCGCAAGTGGCTGAATTGCTCGGTATCACGCATCTGCTCGAACGCTCAAGCGCAGAATTATCCGGCGGCGAACGGCAGCGCGTCGCCATCGCCCGCGCCTTGCTCAACGCGCCCCGGTTATTGTTGATGGACGAACCGCTGGCCGCGCTCGACCTCAAGCGCAAGCTGGAAATCCTGCCCTATCTCGAACGCCTGCACAGCGAGTTGTCGATTCCGATCATTTACGTCAGCCATGCGCCGGATGAAGTAGCGCGCCTGGCCGACCATCTGGTCTTGCTCGATCAAGGTTCCGTCGTCGCCAGCGGGCCGCTCAAGGAAGTTCTTGGCCGGATCGATCTGCCGGCGGCCTTTGGCGACGATGCCGGGGTGGTGATTGAAGCCAGCATCGCCGCGCATGAAGCCGATGATCTGACCCGCCTTGAATTCCCCGGCGGGCATATTTTCGTTTCGCAGCGCCCGGAAGCCATCGGCACGCCGCTACGTTGCCGCATCCACGCGCGCGATGTCAGTCTGGCGCTGGTGCCGCAGGTGCAATCGAGCATTTTGAACAGCGTTGCCGCCCGCGTTGTCGATCTTGGCCCGACCGATACGCCAGGCCATTTGCTGGTCAAACTCGATGTCGCCGGTGCCCCGCTCCTCGCCCGTATCACCAAACGCTCCGCCGAAAACCTCCAGATTCGCCCCGGTCTGGCACTGCATGCGCAGATCAAGGCGGTTGCCCTGCTCGCCTGAAACTCAGGCCAGCGCCTGAGCCAGCAGCACGGCCACATGCACCGCATCGCGCCCGGTGCCATCCTTGATCTGGTGCCGGCAGGAAAAACCATCGGCAATGATGGTCGCGTCAAGCGGCGCTGAGCGCACCGCCGGCAGCAAGGCGAGTTCGCCCATTTTCACCGACGCCTCGTAATGCTCGGCCTCCAGCCCGAAGCTGCCGGACATGCCGCAGCAACTGGCATCGACAATCTCGAATTCGAATTCCGGTATCCAGCCCAGCACCTTTTTCATCGACTTCATCGCGCCAAACGCCTTCTGGTGGCAATGCCCGTGCACCACCGCCTTGCCACCGGGGATCGCCTTCAAATTCAATTTCAGCCCCTTATTGCCCTCGCGCATCAGGAATTCCTCGAACAGGAAAGCCTGTTTGCCGAGTTGTCCAACCTCGGGGCCGAGCGACAGACTGTAAAACTCGTCACGCAGCGCCAGCAGGCAGGAAGGTTCGAGGCCGACAATCGGCGTACCCGCCGCCAGCGCAGCCATCACCCGTTGGCCTTCGCGCTTGGCGGCGTCGACCATGCCTTGCGACAGATAGGTGCGACCGCAGCACAAGGGGCGTTGCGGCTCGGCATCATCAGCCGCCGGGCGCAGCACTTCCACCGCATAACCACCGGCAGCCAGCACGGCAATCGCCGCCTTAGCCACTTCCGGCGTGTAGTAATGGGTGAAGGTATCGATAAAAAGCAGCACTTTTCCGCGTTGACCGTGGGATTCAGTGATTTCGGCGAAAACTGGCTGGCTAACGATTTCCGGTATTGGCCGCTTCGCCGAAATACCCAGCCTGCGCTCAACCAGCCCGGCCAGCCACGGTGAGCTGTTACGCAAACGAACCAGCGCCGCCAGTGGCCGCCGATAGCGATGCAGCCACTCGGGCAGGCCACCAAACAGGCGAGCACGGCGCGGCACGCCGAGTTCATCATTGCGATGTGCCAGGTATTCAGTCTTGATCAGCGTCATGTCGACCGAACTCGGGCATTCCTTCTTGCAACCCTTGCACGACACGCAAAGATCCATCGCTGCCGCCAGATCGGGATGGATGAATGGCTGCTCGCCCAACTCCCCATTCAACGCCGCCTTGAACGCCTTGACCCGCGCTCCGGTCGAATGCGCCGGATCGCCGGTAATCCGGTAACTCGGGCACATAACGCCCTTGCCGTCGCGCTGGCATTGATGATTATTCATGCAGACCGCAACCGCCTTGGCGTAATTACCGCCGGTCGCCGGAATGCCAGCATAGGCATCGCCCATGCCATAAGTGTCGTAAGCCGACCAGTCGAGAAAAGTTTTCATGCCGGTGAACAAGCAAGACCGGCGCCAAGAGAATTGGCTTTTAAATCAAGGTAATGCGCTTGTCAGGAATGCGACAGGTGGGGATGGAAAGCGGGCCACGCAACCTCATTTTCGGGAGGGTGCCTGGGACCAAAGGTGTCAGTGACATTTGATTTCCCAATTCACTCCGACCCCTTTTGCCGTGATTTGCATTTTGGACATTGCATTACTCGTTCTCCTTAGTGGTGGCGTATGTTAAATGTGGTGCCATTGGGGTCAGAGACAATTGAAAAACTATTCACTCCGACCCCTTTGAATCGACCCCTTTGAATCGTTGGGTGTCGACGGCGCACCCAAAGACTTCGTCATTTCTCTGAGTCTCGAAACGGAAGAGCCTGTATGCCTTCTGGGAATTCGAACGGCCACAAGTCGCGGATGGCACTGGCGTCGTTGAACGAAGCTACAACGGCCAGCATCATTCTCCGCTGAGCTTCCTCTGTGTCGAGAGGGCCACCACTCGGCGGAAGATGGAAGTAGGAACTCGTTGTTCGTGCTCGCCAAAGCTCTACGAAGACGCACGCATGATGAAGTTTCAGCGTCGAAGTATCGGCGGACTTGCCGAGACGGCGCTTTCGCTGAGTTCGAGACAATCCGTCATATCCAGAGATTGCTTCCCGTTGCTCTTCTATCCAAACAAACCAATCCCCGATCGTTTCTTTCCCCAGTTCATCGTAGAGGAGCTCACATTGTGCAGCGTCAAGCTCGTCAATCAGTTCATCAACTCGATCTGAAACGTGTCGTGGGTACCAAGCGTTTTGCTTTGGATCACTTAGGTTCATAAATGGCATTTGCGCTCTCACAAACTAGAAATGTGCGTTGCTGGAACGCCCAACGTAAAGGTGAGGGGCGCGGAGCAAGCGTAGCTTGCGGAGCGTCCCTCTCGACCGCAATGTTAGCCATAAACCAACTCGCTCCCATCTTCAAAAGAAGACCAATAGGTTGAATTCGTTTCGGAGAATGAGATTAATTTCTGAGTATTCTCGTACTTAACGATTACATTTTCTGGCAACTCTGAACCGCCAGCCTCTTTGAGTAAAGCGGAGATGGCTTCATTGGCATTTGTGTCTCTTGTATTACGCCAGTGCCTTGGCCAATCAAGCACCGAGCCTCCCGTTAGTCCAGTTGCCATTTGTTTGAGATGGCTTTTATATGGCAGCACGAAGTGCGGAGGAATTGGCTGTTCATTAAATGACTTGCAGGGACTTACCCCAATGAAATCTTGGCCCTTTTCTAGTCTTGCTGTTTCGACAAATGGCATTCCAAGGAAAATATTTCTTCCCTCATCAATGTATGCCGCTCCCATAGACAAAGCCCCGCGCAAAGGCAAGCCTACTTCTATACTTTGGCACATGATCTCGTTGCAGACATTTAGAAACGAGTCACAAGGAACTGGCGGTCGAACACATTGCTTTTTTTCAAAATCAAATGCACCGGCCCCGCCGAGTTCTCTCTGTGCCAAGATAATGATTGAATCGCTGGCATAAGCCCCACGGATTTCATATGAAATCACGACTTGACCATCAGCCGCCCAAAACCCACCATGCAGCCGTTTTTCCTTTAACCGGGCATGTATCTCATTATTTTTGATAACAACGGCTATTAACTTCTCATATTTATCGAGGAGCCAATCCAAGCCTAGAGCGGGTGAGGACAATTTGTCCTCAAAGCCTAATACATCAAAGAAAGCAACGAAGTACTCCTTTTGCTCCATGTGGCCCCCTTGTGGCTAACGTAAAGTAGACATCAATATTGCAGGGTTTCCCGGATTCATGACATATAACCTGGCAACACTCATTGGTTCAACCCATTGTTTTAAAACAGATACGATCTCGCTATCAGTCTGAGTGCCGTACTAAACATTCCGCCAAACCCTGCAAAACCTCAAAAAGCGCCAATGGGTTGGGCGACTGCTTTTGTGCGACTTGACCAATTGCCGATCATGGCCGATAGCGAAACGAAGCGCGAATCCTAGTCCATAGGCCAACGCAGCCCAAGGTGTCGATTGGCACCTATATTTGAACTTGATAGCAAACCAGAGAGGGGGAGTCCTTGTGTTCTTGGGCGCAAAAACAGCCCCTCTCCCTAACCCTCTCCCCGCAAGCGGGGCGAGGGGACTGTTTTTTACCTTCATTCGATTGCCCATGAGGGAGCGGGCATTCATGCAACTGCCAGAATCGCGCTCGGTATAATCGCGGCCTTATTCTTTGCCTGAGCCATCGCATGACTGACGAGATCAATTACCAAAACAACCCGCTGCACGGGGTCAGCCTGAAAAATCTGCTGACAGAAATCGTTGATCACTATGGGTTTCAGCTGCTTTTTGCCTATCTCAACATCAATTGCTTCAACAACAACCCGAGCATTGATTCCGCCGTCAAATTCCTGAAAAAGACGAATTGGGCGCGCGAGAAGGTTGAATCCTTCTATTTGTATCAGTTCAAAAGCCTGCCGCGGGCTTCTGACGAGCAATTTGAGCTGCCGCCTCGGGATCGCATCGTGCCGCCTGAGCAAATACCGGGCGCCCCCGCTGAATTGAGTCTGGAAGATGCTGATCGTTTAAGGGAAAAACGGACCACCAAAGCCGCCCAGTACGACCAGGATAAAAACCAGCGCAGCGCACCGCGTACGCGAACGACGAGGCCTGCAAGCACCTCGGCCAGCGATTCCGATCCCTGGGCGAAGTGGAGAAAATGAATTCAGGAAGCCAAGTTCAGCAGCATTCCTCCTCAAGCTGCAGCAGCAACTTGAGCGCGGCTTCATCAGCGACTTCCTCGAAAAATTCGCGAATCTGGTTGATGTGTGAATGGACGAGAAAAAGATCATCCGGCACCGGGCCGCTCCGCGGTTTCCGCTTGTCCATGAAGTAGGACCAGAAGGGTTGCTCCTGCGCACTGGCCGCCAGGTTGCGCTCAATACAATCCATGACCCGACGGGCATTCAAGTCACAATTGATTCCCTCAAATGATGCATAGCGATCCTTTTTCATGCGACAACGGCCGTCGACCGCAGTGTTCGTGTTTCCATCCATTTAAAACTCCATTTACTAGCCATTCCCGGCTGGGCAATCTCTGCATGCAAGACACAGGCCAAATATTTTGCATTTAAATTCAGTGGCTTGCCATAGCAAGCCGAGTCTGAAGCCGAACAATTGTCGGATAACGTGCAGCAATCAACGGTTTGCTGGCGCACGGCCCACGGCAAGCTCAGCGGCGCTGTCGCATTTACGACAAAAGGCCCCACACGGTCTTGCGCACAAAACAGCATCCTGCTGATTTTAAAAACAAATAATTACTGGCACAGCGATTGCTAAAAAGGCTCCGACTGCATTCGAGGAGCCGACATCGTGGAACTACCAGTAATCAGTAACACCGCCCCTGCCGCCGAAGGTGGCGGTTGTGCATCCAGCGGCTGCGGTACGGCGCCGGACGCTCTAGGCCACCTGCCCGATCACATTCGCGCCAAGGTTCAGGATCATCCCTGCTACTCGGAAGAAGCGCACCACTACTTTGCCCGCATGCACGTTGCCGTGGCCCCGGCCTGCAACATTCAGTGCAATTACTGCAACCGCAAGTACGACTGCTCCAACGAATCGCGGCCTGGCGTTGTTTCCGAAGTCCTGACGCCGAAGCAGGCGATTAACAAGGTGCTCGCCGTCGCCGCTGAAATCCCGCAGATGACCGTCCTCGGCATCGCAGGCCCTGGCGACCCACTCGCCAACCCGGCCCGCACCTTCGAAACTTTTGAGCAACTTTCCGAGCGCGCCCCGGATATCAAACTCTGCGTGTCGACCAACGGCCTCAACCTGCCGATGTACGTCGACCGCATCGCCCAGCACAACATCGACCACGTGACGATCACCATCAACTGTGTCGATCCCGAAGTCGGCGCCAAGATCTACCCGTGGATTTTCTGGGAGAACAAGCGCATTTTCGGCGTCGAAGGCGCGCGCATTTTGATCGAGCAACAGCAGCTCGGTCTGCAGATGCTGACTGATCGCGGCATTCTGGTGAAGGTCAATTCGGTGCTGATTCCCGGCGTCAATGACGAGCATTTGAAGGAAGTCTCGAAGATCGTCAAGGCCAAGGGCGCCTTCCTGCACAACGTCATGCCGCTGATCGCCGAAGCTGAACACGGCACCTACTACGGCATCATGGGTCAGGCAGAACCGACGCCGGAAATGTTGCAGGATTTGCAGGATGCCTGCGCTGGCGACATGGCGATGATGCGGCACTGCCGCCAGTGCCGCGCCGATGCCGTCGGCCTGCTCGGCGAGGATCGTGGCGACGAATTCACCATGGACAAGATCGACGTCATGGAAGTTGATTACGAAGCGGCGATGGTTCGCCGCAAGGTGGTGCACGACGAGATTATCGAGAAACTCGACGCCAAACGCGGCAAAACCCCAGCGGTTGCGACCACAGAAACAAAGGCTGGCCCTAGGGTCAACCCGGAAATCCCGCCCAATTCGCGTCCGGTGCTGATGGCGGTGGCCGGCAAGAACGGCGTCGTTGCCGAGCACTTCGGTCACGCCAAGGAATTCCTGATCTACGAAGCCTCACCGGCTGGCGTGCGCTTCATGAGCCACCGCAAGACCGAGTTGTACTGCGGCGGCATGGATGCCTGCGGTGATGGCGACGTGGCCGAAGCGGGCGCAACGGAATCGCTGCTCGACCGCAACATCCGGATTCTCGAAGGCTGCGAAGTCGTGCTCTGCTCCAAGGTCGGTTACGAACCCTGGGCCAAGCTGGAAGCCGCCGGCATCGCGCCGAACGGTGAACATGCGATGGAGCCGATCGAGGAAGCCGTGATGGCGGTGTACAAGGAAATCGCTGCAACCGGCAAATTGAGCCCGTCGGCGGCTGACAGAAAGGCGGCTTGATCATGGCCCTGCAAATCACCGAATCCTGCGTCAACTGCTGGGCTTGCGTCGATGTCTGCCCGAACGATGCGATCTACGAAGACCGGCCACATTTCCTGATCGACGACGGCAAATGCACCGAATGCCTGGGCGATCACAGCGTGCCGCAATGCGCCGCGATCTGCCCGATTGAAATGGCCATCGTCGACGAACTCGGCGCCTTCCTCAATCCACCGGGGTCGCTGACCGGCATTCCGATTGAAAAGCTGAAGCAATTCGGCATGTGGCGGGAAGCAGCGTAATGGCTGTCATCACCTTCTACGAAAAACCGGGCTGCAAGGGCAATCTTCGCCAGAAGACCCTGCTCGCCGCCGCCGGTCACACCGTCCAG
This sequence comes from Pseudomonadota bacterium, assembly GCA_039797825.1. Lineage (GTDB taxonomy): Bacteria > Pseudomonadota > Gammaproteobacteria > Burkholderiales > Rhodocyclaceae > Azonexus. Next base: position 136,176 of record JBDKHF010000058.1, read on the forward strand.
GCCAAAAGTCTGAAAACCGAAGCCTGGACGAGCGAGCGCTTGCTGGATTTTCTCGGCAAGCTGCCGATCAGCACGTGGTTCAACCCATCAGCCCCCGCCATCAAATCCGGCGAGATCGTCCCGGAAAACATCAGTTTTGAACACGCCCTGCGCCTGTTGCTGGAAAACCCGTTGCTGATTCGCCGTCCGTTAATGGAAATTGGCGATCAACGCCAGGTCGGGTTCGACGTTGCTGCGGTCGACGCCTGGGTTGGCCTGAATAATGTCGAGCTGCCGGAAGGCAATATCGAAGCCTGTGTGCACGGCCCGGAAGGTCATGGCAGTTGTGGCAGCCATGCCCACGACGAAGATACCCTCTCCCCCAACCCCTCTCCCGCAAGCGGGCGAGGGAGAAAACCAGTGCGCCACTTGCCAATTTTAATGTCGGCTCGTCCGACTTAGAGCAGCGCCGACGCTGACTGCGTATGCAAACTCAACTTACCCTTTGGCTAAATCCTACAAATATAACTGCCATATGGCATATAGCAATCCGAGTTATTTGCTGCCATTCTTCGCCGCACTGAATTTTCACTGAAAACTAATTGGCACGTTTTCAACGTTTAGCAATGCCCGGCCAAAACTAAGGCGCTGGTTTACAGGCCACAAACCGAACGTAAAAAGAAGCACTGCGTGTTCAACATTTCATCCCTCGAATTAATTCGTCGAGACTAAATATTTTCAAAAACAACCTGTCAAAGAGCGTTTGACTCAGACGTCACCGGCATAACGGTAAAGGGATAAAGGACATAGCATGCAAGATAATCTCCTACGTTTAGAACGATTCGAGGATATAGGGCTTGAAGACCCATTTTTTGACACCTTGAAGGCCGATTATTCTGAGTTTGGCCAATGGTTCAAGAAAAAAAAGGATCACCAGGCGTTCACGTTCAGGAACGACTTGGGGCTGCTTGATGGCTTTTTGTACCTCAAAACAGAAGATGAGCCGATTCTGGATACAAACCCGCCACTACCTCATGACCGTCGGCTGAAAATTGGGACTTTCAAGGTTAATCCCCATGGCACACGACTAGGCGAACGATTTATTAAGAGAGCCTTTGATATTGCTGTTGAGCAGCGAGTGAACGCCCTTTATGTAACGGTCTTCGAGAAGCATACCGCCTTGGTCGAGTTATTCATGAAATATGGCTTCGTGCGACGTGCTCTCAAACAAACGGCAAACGGGGATGAGTTAGTTTTTGAACGGCAACTTGATTTTGTAGTTGGCGATGTAGTGCATGACTACCCCCGAATACCGATCGCGAACAATAGACATTTCATTCTGTCACTTTACCCGGAGTGGCCAGGGCCTCCGCACTCGAACAGAATAAATTATTCATCATAGCCACCCCAAAAAATTCGTTAACCTTCAATGACTTATGACAACCCCTTGTAAACCTTCAAGAAATCCCGTCTACTCTCGT
>JBDKHF010000059.1:0-56193 GCA_039797825.1 Pseudomonadota bacterium
GCGTATTACGCACAAGTCCCCTTGGGTTTTGTGCTGGCCAAGGTGATTGCTACGGTGGACATGCCAAAACAGGCAATTTCAGAGATGCGCGAGCGGGCTTTGAAAGCCAAGCACATGGAAAGCATGACCCGGAAAATTACTTTGCATCCGGATGATCTGGTCGTTGCAGATCGCTTGCCAATCAAGGCGCTAAGCGTTATCCCCACGGTCAATCTGGATGAAACCACCATCGTTCAGCGCTTTGGTGAGCCGGGTGAGCGTGTCGTGATTTCACCGACCCGGGTTCACCTGCTTTATCCAAAATTCGGTCTGGATGTCATGGTCGATAAAGATGGCAAGGAGCTGCTGCAGTATGTCTCGCCTCAACAGTTCGCCAAGCTGCGTGACCCGCTGTTGGCTGAGCAGCAGGAGCAGAGGAAAGTTCAGGGGCTGGAGCAGGCTCAAAATCCGCCGCGTTGAGTCGGGGAACTTCAGTGCTTATCTGCTAAAATTACCGGTTTTTCAACTAACTAGCTTTTGTGGAGCAATTAAATGGCTATCGAACTCGCACTCTCCATCATCAAACCTGACGCTGTTGCCAAGAACGTTATTGGCAAGATTTACTCCCGTTTCGAATCCAATGGTCTGAAGATCGTTGCTTCGCGGATGGTTTGGCTGTCCGAGCAAGAAGCTGGTCAGTTCTACGCTGTGCACAAGGCACGTCCTTTCTTCAAGGATCTGGTTTCTTTCATGACCTCCGGTCCGGTTATGGTTCAAGTGCTTGAAGGCGAAAACGCCATCGCCAAGAACCGCGAATTGATGGGCGCCACCAACCCGAAAGAAGCCGCACCAGGCACCATCCGCGCTGATTTCGCTGAATCGATCGATGCCAACGCCGTGCACGGCTCTGACGCTCCGGAAACCGCCGCTGTTGAAGTTGCGTTCTTCTTCCCGGGTCTCAACGTTTACACCGGTCGCTAAAAACTGCATGACCGTCAATTTGCTGGATTTCGATGGCGAAAGCCTGACTGCCTGGTTTGCCGAGCAGGGTGAAAAACCCTTTCGCGCCAAGCAGGTTTTGCGCTGGATTCATCGTTCCGGTGTGGCCGACTTCGATGCCATGACCGACATCGCCAAGAGTCTTCGTGAGAAGCTCAAGGTGAGAGCGGTCGTGGCACCGCCCGCGATAGTCTCCGACAAGCTGTCGGATGACGGCACGCGCAAGTTTTTGATTGATGTTGGTAACAATAACGCGGTTGAAACGGTGTTCATTCCCGAGGACGACCGTGGCACGCTGTGCATTTCCACGCAAGCCGGTTGTGCGCTTGATTGCGCCTTTTGTTCGACCGGCAAGCAGGGTTTTAACCGCAACCTGTCGGTGGCGGAAATTATTGGCCAGCTTTGGCAGGCCAATCACGCACTTGGTGCGGTCCACGGCGACGAACGGGTTATTTCCAACGTCGTGATGATGGGCATGGGTGAACCGCTCGCCAATTTTGAAAATTCCGTCGCCGCGCTCAAATTGATGCTCGACGACAATGCTTATGGCCTCTCGCGCCGCCGGGTCACCGTTTCCACCTCCGGTTTGGTGCCAGTGATGGATAGGCTGGGTGACGAATGCCCGGTGGCGCTGGCGGTTTCGCTGCACGCCCCAAATGACAAGTTGCGCGATCAGCTGGTGCCGATCAACCAGAAATATCCGCTCAAGGAGCTGATGGCGGCTTGCCGTCGCTATCTGGATAAAGCGCCGCGCGATTTCATCACCTTCGAGTACATCATGCTCGATGGGATCAATGATTCAGATAAGCACGCCCACGAATTGCTGGCGCTGGTCAAGACGGTGCATTGCAAATTCAACCTGATTCCCTTCAACCCCTTCCCAGGTTCGCCATTCAAGCGTTCACCAGCGGAACGGGTGCGCCGCTTTGCCGATATTCTGATGCAGGCGGGCATTGTCACGACCACCCGTAAAACGCGTGGCGACGACATTGACGCTGCCTGCGGTCAACTGGCCGGGCAAGTGCAGGACAAGACTCGGCGTACAGCTGGGCGAGTTATCCCCATTCAGGAGGCAAGACATTGAAAGCCTTGGCATTTAAGCAACTGGCGTTCGGTTTATGGATTGCTTTGTTCGCCTCTGTTACGGTCCACGCCCAGGGAATGAGCGAATTTCAAGGCTCGACTCAGAAGAACGATAAAAATACTGACCCGCGTAATCGCGCCAAAATTCACACAGAATTAGGTGCGCTGTATTTCCAGGATGGGAATATGGCGGTTGCGATTGATGAGTTGCGCATCGCGCTTGATGCTGATTCAAGTTATTACCCTGCCTATAGCGTGCGCGGCTTGGTGCATGCCTACCTAAAGGAATACGCCAAGGCTGATGAAGATTTTCAGCGGGCGATGAGTTATGCGCCAAATGACGCCGATGTAAACAACAATTACGGTTGGTATTTGTGCCAGACGGGCAAAGAGCGCCAGTCGATCAGTTATTTTCTGACGGCATTGAAGAACCCGCTTTATGAAACACCTGATCGTGCTTATACCAATGCCGGTACTTGCGCCTTGAAGGCGGGCGATCTGGAGGGTGCTGAGCGTTATTTGACGCAGGCGCTAAGTTTCGCTCGCGATGGCGCACCGCAAGCGCGTGTCCAGTTGGCGAAACTGTATTACCAGCGCGGCCTGATTGAAGAGTCGCGCCGTTATGTTAATGAAGCAATGAAAATGATGGAGCCGCCTTCAGTTGATGCACTTTGGCTGGGGCTGCGGATCGAAAGAAAAATGGGGAATAAGGCGCAGGAAGGGAATTATGCGGCGATTTTGCGCTTGCGTTACCCGACTTCACCCGAGTACGCGTCCTTCCTCAAGGGGAGTTTTGAATGAGTGATGTGTTGAATCCGACCTCTGAAATTGAAGCCGGAATCGAAGTGGTTCATGCGCTGGTGCAATCTGTTGGCGAGCAATTAAGTGCAGCGCGCAAGGCGCACAGGCTCGAAGTGGTTGATGTGGCACAAGCGCTCAAACTTGGCTCACGCCAGGTCGAGGCTTTGGAGAATGGCGACTGGCAAGGCTTGCCAGGTCACACATTCATCCGTGGTTTTGTGCGCAACTACGCGCGCTTGGTCGAGATTGATTCGGCGCCGTTGATGACGCAACTGGATGGTATTTTGCAAAAGCCGGTTGATACCTTGAATATGTCGCAACCCAAACCGGCAAGCATGTCAGCGGGAACCTCTTTTGGCGCACCGCGTCGTGATCGCATGGTGGTTGTTTTCGGTTTGCTGTTAGTGCTTGCTGCAGCGCTTGTCTATTTTTTGCTGGACAAGGATCTTTCATCGCTACGTGATACGGCACAGTCGACGATAGATTCGCTTGCGCGCAAAAATGAATCGGAAGCACCTGTTGCAGCTAAATCGCCGGTCGATCAATCGGCTGCAACGATGCCAGTTGCTCCGGCAGAACCTGTTTTCCCGCCCGGTACAACACCGCAGCAGGTCATGAATCCGCAGGCCCTGGCGCCGCCAGAGCAGCTTTCACCGGCGACCAATACGACTGCACCAGAATCTGAAAAGCCAGTGGCAACGAGTGCCCAACTACGCTTTGTGGTTGATAAGGAATCCTGGGTGGAAGTTCGTGATCGCGATAGCAAGGTGGTGTTGTCAGAGCGTATTGCCCCGGGTGGTGAGCGCGCAGTCAGTGGTCAAGGTCCGCTCTCGCTGGTGATTGGTTATGCGCCGGGGGTCAAACTCTACTGGCGTGGTGAACTGATTGATCTGGTTCCGCATGCGCGGGGTGATGTGGCTCGTCTGGTGTTGGAGTAACGCGTGAGTGCCGGCAATAAACGCTTGACGCGTTCCTGTCAGATCGGTCACGTCAATATCGGCGGTGCTGCGCCGGTGGTCATTCAATCGATGACCAATACCGATACGGTCGACTATCTGGCGACGGCCTTGCAGTGCGCTGAACTGGCACGCGCCGGCTCGGAATTGGTGCGGATCACTGTGAATACGCTTGAAGCGGCGGCTGCCGTGCCGAAAATTCGCGAACATCTTGATCGGCTGAACTGCAGTGTGCCGTTGATTGGTGATTTTCACTACAACGGTCATCGCCTGCTGACCGAACATCCTGCTTGCGCCGAAGCGCTGGCCAAGTACCGGATCAATCCGGGAAACGTCGGTTTCGGCAAGAAAAAGGACGAACAATTCGCGCAGATGGTTGAGCTGGCCTGCAAATACGATAAGCCGGTACGCATCGGCGTCAATTGGGGCAGCCTCGACCAGGAATTGCTGGCGCGAATAATGGACGAAAATTCGCGTCGACCGCAGCCTTTGGATGCGACGGAGATCATGCGTCATGCGATGGTCACTTCGGCGCTGGAATCAGCGGCCAAGGCGGAAGAAGTCGGGCTGGCCGGTGAAAAAATCATCCTGTCCTGTAAGGTGTCGAGCGTTCAGGACTTGATCGCCATCTACCGTGAATTGTCGAAGCGCGCTGATTACGCGTTGCACCTTGGCCTGACCGAAGCCGGCATGGGTTCCAAGGGAATTGTCGCGTCGACCGCAGCACTCTCTGTTTTGTTGCAGGAAGGCATCGGCGACACCATCCGCATTTCGCTGACCCCGGAACCTGGCGGTGCGCGCACTCAGGAAGTGATTGTTGCCCAGGAAATCCTGCAAACGATGGGTTTGCGTGCCTTCACGCCGATGGTTGCGGCTTGCCCGGGTTGTGGTCGGACAACCAGCACCTTTTTTCAGGAACTGGCCGGCCAGGTGCAGGATTTTGTCCGCGCCAAAATGCCGGAATGGAAGCTGCAATACGATGGCGCCGAGAACATGACGCTGGCGGTGATGGGTTGCATCGTCAATGGCCCCGGCGAGTCAAAGCACGCCAACATCGGCATTTCCTTGCCGGGTACCGGTGAGGCCCCATCGGCACCAGTTTACGAAGATGGTGAAAAAACGGTCACCCTGAAGGGCGACAATATCGCCAACGAATTCAAGCAAATCATCGAGCGCTATGTCGCGCGCACCTACAAAAAGAAACTGCAAGCATGAGTCAAACACTACAAGCCGTGCGCGGGATGAATGACATCCTGCCTGAAGAAGCGGCATTCTGGGAATTGTTCGAGGATACCATTCGGTCGTGGCTCAAGGGTTACGGCTATCGCCCGATCCGCATGCCGATCGTCGAACCAACGCCGCTCTTCAAGCGCGCCATCGGCGAAGTGACCGACATCGTTGAAAAGGAAATGTATTCCTTCATCGATGGCCTGAACGGTGAAGCGCTGACCCTGCGCCCGGAAGGCACGGCGGGTTGCGTGCGTGCCGTCATCGAACACAATCTGGCGGCTCGTCAGACGCAACGCCTCTATTACATCGGCCAGATGTTCCGCCACGAGCGGCCACAAAAGGGTCGTTATCGCCAGTTTCATCAGGTCGGTGTCGAGTCCTTCGGCATGACCGGCCCGGATATCGATGCCGAAATGATCCTGATGGGCGCTCGCTTGTGGGCTGACCTCGGGCTGGATTGTATTGATCTGCAACTGAATAGCCTCGGTCACCCGGCAGAGCGCGCCCAGCATCGTGCCGCGTTGATCACCTACTTTGAAGAAAACGCCGAACTGCTCGACGAGGAAGCCAAGCGTCGCCTGCACAGCAATCCGCTGCGCATTCTCGATACCAAAAATCCGGCCATGCAGGAACTGTGCACCGGCGCACCAAAGCTGATCGACTATCTTGGCGCCGAGTCGCTCGCCCATTTTGAAGGTGTACAGCGTGTATTGCGCGATGCCGGCATCCCTTTCAAAATCAATCCAAGGCTGGTTCGTGGCCTTGATTATTACAACCTGACGGTTTTTGAATGGGTCACTGACAAGCTGGGTGCCCAAGGGACGGTTTGCGCTGGCGGTCGTTACGATGGCCTGGTTGAGCAACTCGGCGGCAAGCCTACACCGGCTTGTGGTTTTGCCATGGGGATTGAACGCCTGATCGCCTTGATCAAGGATTCCGGTGGTGAACCGGCTGCCCCGGCGCCAGATGTCTATTTGGTGCATCAGGGTGATGCCGCAGCGCGCCTCGCTTTCCGCGTTGCTGAAGGTTTGCGCGATCAGGGTGTCGATGTGCTGTTGCACTGTGGCGGCGGTAGCTTCAAGTCGCAGATGAAAAAGGCAGATGGCAGCGGCGCGCTTTTTGCAGTGATTATTGGCGATGACGAAGCGTCGACCGGCGAAGCGCAGCTGAAGTCATTGCGTGAAGGTGGCGCAGAACAACGTAAACTTAAAGTCGATGAACTGGCTGAGGCCATCATCGGCCAAATTATTGATTCGGACGAAGAGGAATAAGCAGCATGGCCCATTACGACCTCGAAGAGCAGGAACAGATCGCTTCACTGAAAACCTGGTGGAATATGTATGGCAATCTGCTGACCACTGTGGTGACGGTGGCTTGTCTGGCGGTTATTGGCTGGCAAGGCTGGAACTGGTATCAGCGCGGGCAGTCAGCACAGGCTGCGGCTATTTATGCGGTGCTGGAGCAGGCGGTCACGGTGCGTGATGCGCAGAAGATCAAGGCCGCCGCCGGCGAACTGACTGAGAAGTTTGGTGGCACGGCCTATGCGGCCCTGGGCGCTTTGCAAGCCGGTAAGCAGTCCTTTGAAACCGGTGATCTTAAAACAGCCAAGGCTCAACTAAGTTGGGCGGCTGACAACGGCAAGGACGAAATCAAGGATATCGCCCGTCTACGTTTGGCCGCCATGTTGCTCGATGAAAAAGCTTACGACGAAGCACTCAAGCAACTGGATGCCGGACATGCCGCTGCATTTGCTGCGCGTTTTCAGGAATTGAAAGGCGATATTCTCAGCGCGCAGGGTAAAAAAGCGGAAGCGCTCGCTGCCTACAAGTTGGCGCAGACCAAAAATGAAGGCAAAACGGGGGTCGGCAGCGAATTGTTGCAACAGAAAATTGACAGCTTGGGCGAGGCCGCCTGATGTCGCTGCGTCTGCTAGCTCTCCTGGCGTCAGCGTCCCTGTTGCTCACCGGTTGCGCCACAATTTCTGACGGGATTGATGCCATCAACCCCTTTGCCAGTTCTGGCCCGAAAATGGCGGCCTTGAAGCCGTTTACCGCAAGCGCCGAAGCGCGGACGCAATGGTCGTTCAGTGCGGGCAAGGCGCGTGATTACACCTTTGTTCCGGCGATAGTCGGTAATTCGGTCTTCGTCGCCGAAGCCGATGGCTCAATCTACAAATTGGAAGACGGCAAGACGATCTGGCGCACCAAGGTTGGCCAGCCGATTTCGGCTGGGGTGGGTGCAAATGCCAGTCTGGTTGTAGTTGGTACGGCCAAGGGCGCGGTGCTGGCTTTCTCGGCGGAAGATGGTTCGCCCAAGTGGCAGGCGCGTGTTTCCAGTGAAGTCCTTGCCGCGCCCGCCATCGGTGCGGATGGCGTGGCAGTTCGTAGCGGCGATAACCGGGTATTCCTGTTTGATTTAACCGATGGTGGCCGCAAGTGGGTCTATCAGCGGGCAACCCCAAGCTTGTCACTGCGCAATACGGCACCCCCGATTTTCGGTGATCGTTATGTCTTTGTCGGTTTTCCCGGTGGCAAGTTGGTCGCACTCGGCTTGCAGAATGGTGCCCCGGTCTGGGAAGGCACCGTTGCTTTGCCCAAGGGTGCAACCGAGCTGGATCGTGTGGCTGATATTGTCGCCGTACCGGTTATTGATGGCTCGCAAATTTGTGCCGTTGCCTTTCAGGGCCGGGTTGCCTGTTTTGATCTAGGGCAAGGCGGTGCAACAGTTTGGGCGCGTGACCTCTCCTCTGCATCCGGCTTGGCTATTGATGGACGTTATCTTTTTGTGACTGATGAAAAGGGCGCCGTCCATGCGCTTGATCGTCTCTCCGGCAGCAGCCTGTGGAAGCAGGACAAGTTGCTGAATCGTCGCGTTTCCGGACCCGCCGTGCGCCGTGGTCTGGTCGCGGTGGCCGATGCTGAAGGCATCGTCCATTTCCTGTCGCGTGAAGACGGTAGTTTTGCCGCTCGCCACAAGACTGATGGCACGCCGGTCAGGGCACCCCTACAAATTATTGGCACCAACTTTCTGGTGCAGACTGCCGGCGGTAGCGTCAGCGCAATCGAGGCCCAATGAAACCAACTATCGTACTCGTCGGCCGACCTAACGTCGGCAAATCCACTCTTTTCAACCGTCTGACCAAGTCGCGCGATGCGATTGTTGCCGATATGCCGGGCCTGACCCGTGACCGTCATTACGGACACGGGAAAATTGGTGGAAAGCCCTACCTGGTCGTTGATACCGGTGGTTTTGAACCGCTGGTCAAAGACGGCATCATGCATGAAATGGCACGTCAGACCGAGCAAGCCATTGTCGAGTCGGATGCCGTTATTTTTGTCGTTGATGCGCGTGCCGGCCTGACCCCGCACGACAAGGAAATCGCCAACATGCTGCGTCGCCTGGCGCGCCCGGTGTTTGTTGCGGTCAACAAGGCAGAAGGCATTAATTCTGGTATTGCCGAGGCCGACTTCCACGAACTGGGCCTGGGCGAGCCGAATGCAATTTCCTCGGCGCACGGTGAAGGTGTCCGTGGTCTGCTCGAATTAGCACTCGAATCCTTCCCGGAGCCTGATGAAGCGGAAGAAAAGTCTTCGGCTATCCGGGTGGCCATTGTGGGGCGTCCGAATGTCGGCAAATCAACCATGATCAATACCTTGCTGGGAGAAGAGCGCGTTATCGCTTTCGACCAGCCAGGGACGACGCGTGATTCGATCGAAATCGATTTCGAGCGCAATGGTAAAAAATACATACTGGTCGATACTGCCGGTATGCGTAAGCGCGGCAAGGTGTTTGAATCGATCGAGAAGTTTTCGGTGGTCAAAACCTTGAAAGCGATTGAAGACTCCAACGTTGTTATTTTGATGGTCGATGCGCAGGCCGATGTCTCCGAGCAGGATGCCCATATTGCCGACTTTATTGTCCAGTCAGGTCGCGCCCTCGTTGTTGCGGTCAACAAGTGGGATGGACTCGATACTTACACCCGCGAACAGACTCGCCTGATTTTGCAGCGCAAATTGAAATTCCTCGATTTTGCGAAATTCCACTTCGTCTCGGCCAAGCAAAATATCGGTCTCGAATCGATTTTCCGTTCAGTCGATGCCGCCTACGCTGCGGCCATCACCAAGATGTCGACACCGCGTCTGGCCCGCGTGCTGGCCGATGCCGTCGCCCGACAGGCGCCGGCCAAGTTTGGCCTGTTCCGTCCGAAACCGCGCTATGCCCACCAAGGCGGCTCCAATCCGCCGATTATTGTGGTGCACGGCAATGCGGTTGATAAAATTACCGACAGCTACCGTCGTTATCTGGAGCATACTTTCCGCGAAGCGTTCAAACTGCAGGGAACGCCTTTGCGAATCCAGTTTGTCAGTGCAAAAAATCCTTTTGCCGACAAAGATAAAAAGTAATCAGTAAATTATTTTCCGCGCCGAAGCAATATTCGGTACATTAGTCACCTCATAACAACATACATGGAGCTCTACACCATGAGCAACAAAGGGCAACTCCTACAAGACCCCTTCCTCAACGCACTTCGCCGCGAGCACGTCCCCGTTTCGATTTACCTGGTCAACGGGATCAAATTGCAGGGCCAGGTTGAATCTTTTGATCAGTACGTCGTGCTGCTCAAAAATACCGTGACACAAATGGTGTACAAACATGCAATCTCAACGGTGGTGCCGGCCCGTCCGGTCAACCTCCAGCAAGAGCAGGCAGCGGAATAATTCCTAACTGTCGCAAGGCCCGCGATTTCTGCGGGCCGTTTCTTCCAGACTCCGAAAATACCCATGAATGAACGACCCACCGCTGGTGAACGCGCGGTGATTGTTCAGCTTGACTTTGGCCAGCCTGATCTTGAAGATCAACTGGAAGAAGTCCGGCTGCTTGCGGAATCAGCGGGAGCAACAGTGGTTGCCGAGGTGGGTGGTCGGCGCCATAGTCCGGACCCGAAAACCTATGCCGGCAAAGGCAAGGTGCAGGAAGTCGGGGCCATGCTGGCGGCTGGCGAAGCTGATTTGGTTATTTTTAACCACGAATTGTCACCGGCGCAGGAACGGAATCTCGAACGCGAACTCAAATGTCGCGTGATTGACCGAACCAGCCTGATTCTCGATATCTTTGCCCTGCGTGCTGCAAGCGCCGAGGGCAAGTTGCAGGTTGAGTTGGCTCAGCTTGAGCATTTGTCAACGCGTCTGGTGCGTGGCTGGACTCACCTGGAGCGGCAGCAAGGTGGGATCGGCATGCGCGGGCCAGGCGAAACCCAGTTGGAAACTGACCGTCGGTTGCTCGGCAAGCGTGTCAAGTTACTTAAAGAGCGTCTTGAGAAATTGTCGCGCCAGCGCGGAGTGCAGCGCAAAGCACGCATGCGCGGCGATGTGCTCAATGTATCGCTGGTCGGTTACACCAATGCCGGTAAATCAACCGTCTTCAATGCGATGACCCACGCCGGTGTTTTTGCAGCGGACCAATTGTTCGCCACGCTCGATACAACGTCGCGCAAGCTATGGATTGAAGGCGCTGGCAATATCGTTATTTCCGATACCGTTGGTTTCATCCGCGAACTGCCTCACTCACTGGTTGATGCCTTTCATGCAACGCTGGAGGCTGCAGTTGATGCCGATATTCTGTTGCATATTGTTGATAGCGCGAGCCATGCGCGAGATGAACAGGTTTATCAAGTGAACAAAGTACTTGATGAGATCGGTGCGGGCCGGATGCGGCAGGTCGTAGTCTGGAACAAGATCGATTTGACCGAGGCCGAGCCCGGAATCGACCGGGATGAATATGGTAATATCGCGCGCGTTCGTGTCAGTGCGATTACTGGCGAAGGGCTTGTCATGCTCAGGGAAACCCTGGCTGAATATGCCTTGGCCAAGGCGGATGCAAGGCGCAAGGAATTGGCTACGGTCCACCACGATGAATTCACAATTACATAAAGTTTTCCCCAACTCCATGATTCCGACTCTAGGTATATTCATGTCTCTCAACGACCCGCAATGGGGTAACCGTGGCAACAAAGACGGTAATGATTCCAATGGTGGTCCGCGCCGCCCCAATCAGGGGCCACCGGATCTTGAGGATCTCTGGAAAGATTTCAACCGCAAATTGAACGGCCTGTTCAACAAAAAAGGCGGTGGTGGTAACAATGGTGGCGGCGACGGTCCGCGCATGCCGCAAATTGATTTCAATCCCAAGTTTCTTGGTGGCGGAATCGGACTGATTGCCGGTCTGGTGCTTGTCGTCTGGCTCGCATCGGGTTTCTATATTGTTGACGCTTCTCAGCGCGGCCTTGTTCTACAGTTTGGCAGCTTCAAGGAAACGACTGAGCCGGGCTTGCGCTGGCGTTTTCCGACACCGATTCAAACGCATGAACTGGTCAATTTGACCGGCGTGCGTACCGTCGAAATCGGTTATCGCGGCAGTGAGCGCAACAAGGTGCTGAAAGAGGCGCTGATGCTGACTGATGACGAAAATATCGTCAATATTCAGTTTGCTGTGCAATACATCCTCAAGGATCCAGTCGAGTATTTGTTCAATAATCGAAGCACCGATGATGCAGTAATGGGTGCGGCAGAAACCGCGGTGCGTGAGATTGTTGGCAAGAGCAAGATGGACTTTGTGCTGTATGAAGGCCGCGAGCAAATTGCCACCCAGGCCACCAAGCTGATGCAGGATATTCTTGATCGCTACAAGAGCGGCATCATGATCTCAAAAGTCACGATGCAGAATGCCCAGCCGCCGGAGCAGGTTCAAGCCGCGTTTGATGATGCCGTGAAAGCAGGTCAGGATCGCGAGCGTCAAAAAAATGAAGGTCAGGCCTACGCTAATGATGTGATTCCGAAAGCCAAAGGTACAGCTGCGCGGTTGATTGAGGAGGCCAACGGCCACAAGCAACGAGTGATTGCAACCGCCGAGGGCGATGCATCGCGCTTCAAGCAAATTCAGACCGAGTATGCCAAGGCGCCGGAAGTGACGCGTCAGCGGATGTATCTGGATACCATGCAGCAAGTCTATTCAAATACCAGCAAAGTCATGATCGATGCCAAAGGGCAAGGCAATCTGCTTTATTTGCCCCTCGATAAGTTGATGCAGGCCGCTGGTGCTGTGACTGCCGCACCTGCTACGCTTGACTCACCGATTCAGCCGGCCCCCAAATCAAGCAGCACTGCTTCTGCAGAGACGCCGCCACAAATGGATACTTCGCTGAATAATGCAAATGCACCACGTCGTGAACCCTCGTTGCGTTCGCGTGAACGGGAGAGCCGCTAATGAGCCCGCGTATTAACTTGATTGGCGCAATTGTCGCCACCATTCTGGTTGTTTTGGCGATGTCGATCTTTACCGTCGACCAGCGCCAGTTCGCCCTAGTCTTTCAATTGGGTGAGGTCAAGCGGGTGATTGCCGAACCTGGCCTGAACTTCAAGATCCCGATGATCCAGAATGTGCGTTATTTTGAAAAACGCATCATTACCCTCGACAACAATGAGCCAGAACGCTTTATTACTTCCGAGAAGAAGAACGTTCTGGTCGATTCCTTCATCAAGTGGCGCATCGTTGATCCCAAGTTGTATTACATCTCCGTTGGTGGTGATGAAGCGCGCGCCAAGATTCGCTTGAATCAGACGGTCAACGCCGGTTTGCGTGAGGAATTTGGTAAGCGCACGGTGCACGACGTGGTTTCAGGTGAGCGTGACAAAATCATGAACCAGATGCGTGAAAAGGCAGATATCGATTCCCGGACGATCGGTATTCAGATCGTCGACGTGCGGATCAAACGGGTTGAATTACCGAATGAAGTCAGTGATTCGGTTTATCGCCGGATGGAAGCTGAGCGTAAACGTGTCGCCAATGAACTGCGTTCAGAAGGCTCTGCCGAAGCTGAGAAAATTCGTGCCGACGCGGATCGCCAGCGCGAAGTGATTGTTGCCGAGGCTTACCGTGATGCTCAGAAGGCCAAGGGTGAGGGCGATGCCAAGGCAACCAGCATTTATGCGCAGGCTTTTTCACCCAACCCCGAGTTCTATGCTTTTTACCGTAGCCTTGAAGCGTATCGTGGCAGTTTCCGCAGCAAGACCGATGTTCTGGTCGTTGAGCCGAATTCCGAATTTTTCAAGTACATGAAAAATTCCGGACACGATAAAGGCAAATGACCTCTACACTTCTGATGGCCTTCGCACTGATGTTGGTGCTCGAAGGCCTGATGCCTTTTATAGCCCCGGCGGCCTGGCGTGAAACCTTCCGCCGTCTGGTTCAATTTTCTGACGGGCAGATTCGCTTCATCGGACTTACTTCGATGATCATCGGCCTTGTCCTGCTCATGGTTTTTGCATGAATTGGCTTTTACCTGAATATATTGCAGATGCGTTGCCGGCTGAGGCTGCGCGTATCGAACGTTTGCGCCGGACGGTGCTTGATCATTTCCGCGAACGCGGGTTTGAACTGGTCATGCCGCCGATGCTCGAATATCTTGAGTCCCTGCTGACCGGGGCCGGGCAGGATCTTCACCTGCGTACCTTTAAGCTGGTTGATCAGCTGAGTGGACGGACGATGGGGGTTCGCGCCGACATCACGCCGCAAGCCGCGCGGATTGATGCGCATCTGCTCAATCACCAAGGTGTGACCCGTCTTTGCTACTGCGATAGTGTCTTGCACACCTTGCCGGCAACCATTTCGGCCAGTCGCGAACCTTTGCAGATTGGTGCCGAGTTGTACGGTTATGCGGGTATTGAGGCTGATCTCGGCATTATTCGGTTGATGGCCGGTGCGCTGGAAAAAATCAAATTGCCGATGAGCCGCATCGACCTCGGACACGTTGGTATTTTCCGTGCCCTCGCCGAGGCTGCCGGTTTGCCGCAAGAGGCTGAAGAGAATCTGCTAAAGCTTTTGCAAACCAAGGATGTGCCCGGCCTGATTGAGGCATGTGCCGAGGTGCCTTCACCTTATCGTGAGGCTCTGCAAAGCTTGCCAGCACTTTATGGCGGCGCAGAGGTATTGGATCGTGCTGCGGCTGAATTGCCGGTTTTGCCACAGATTTCTGCGGCGCTTGACGGTTTGCGTCATCTGATCGCCAGTGCGCCAGAATTGCCGTTCTCCGTTGATTTGTCGGATCTGCGTGGGTATCACTATCACAATGGCGTTGTCTTTGCTGCTTATTGCCCGGATTACCCGGCGGCAATTGCGCTGGGTGGCCGTTATGATGGGGCTGGCAAGGCTTTTGGCCGCGCCCGCCCGGCAACCGGATTTTCGATGGATTTGCGTGAAGTCGCCCGCCTTGTGCCCGCGATGAAGAGCCAGGGGGCTGTTCTGGCACCTTGCGTACCGCAAGACAAGTTGCTCGCCACCCATGTGGCTGCGCTACGTGAGCAGGGCGAAACGGTCGTCGAATTACTGCCGAACGAAACCGCTTGCGAGGGGCCGCTATGTGACCGCAAACTGGCTAAAGTTGGCGAACGCTGGATTATTGAAGCTATTCAAGAGGACTAAAAAATGGCAAAAAATGTCATCGTGGTGGGTACGCAATGGGGCGACGAGGGTAAAGGCAAAATCGTTGACTGGCTGACCGATCATGCTCAGGGCGTGGTGCGTTTTCAGGGTGGTCATAATGCAGGCCATACGCTGGTGGTTGGCGAGCAGGTTTACAAGCTGAACCTGGTACCGTCCGGCATCGTTCGTGAGGGTGTGAAGTGCTATATCGGTAACGGCGTGGTGCTTGATATTCACCATCTGCTGTCTGAAATCGCCGAGTTGGAAAAGGGCGGTATTGATGTTCGCTCGCGCCTCAAGATCAGCCCGGGCTGCCCGATCATCCTGCCTTACCACTCAGCTATCGATAAAGCGCGCGAATCGGTCAAGGCTGAGGATAAAAAAATTGGCACGACTGGCAAGGGCATTGGCCCAACCTACGAAGACAAGGTTTCGCGCCGTGGTTTGCGGGTTTATGACCTGTTCAATCCCGAGCGTTTTGCCGAGAAGCTGAAGGAAGTTCTCGAGTATCACAATTTTGTGCTGACCCAGTATTTCAAGGCGCCGGCAGTTGATTATCAAATGGTCTACGATCAGGCGATGGCCGATGCCGAGCAGATCAAGCCCTTGGTCGCTGATGTCTCTGCGGCGCTTTATGAAGCCAATCAGGCTGGCCAGAACATGTTGTTTGAAGGCGCTCAGGGCACCTTGCTCGATATTGATCATGGCACCTATCCCTTTGTCACTTCATCGAACTGCGTCGCCGGTCAGGCTGCTGCGGGTGCGGGTGTCGGGCCGGGCATGCTGCATTACGTGCTGGGTATCACCAAGGCCTACTGCACGCGGGTTGGCGGTGGTCCATTCCCGAGTGAGCTGGATATTGAAACCGAAGGTGTGCCGGGTTACCAGATGTCGCAGGTCGGCAAGGAGTTTGGCACGGTGACTGGTCGCAAGCGTCGTTGCGGCTGGTTTGATGCGGCAGCATTGCGTCGTTCCGGGCGAATCAACGGCTTGACCGGCTTGTGCATTACCAAGCTGGATGTGCTGGATGGTTTGCCGGAACTCAATATCTGTACCGGTTACACGCTGGATGGCAAGGTCATTGACCTGCTACCAATCGGCGCTGATGAAGTGGCGCGTTGTGTACCGATTTACGAAACCATGCCGGGCTGGAGCGGTACAACGTTCGGTGTCAAGCGCTGGGAAGAGCTGCCGGCTAACGCCCAGGCTTATCTGAATCGTCTCGAAGTGCTTTGTCAGGTGCCAATTGCCATTGTTTCAACCGGCCCGGAGCGTGAGGAAACCATACTCAAGCAGCACCCTTTTAATTAATCGGGTGTTTTTCAGCGTGTTACACCCCAAGGGTGCTTCCTGCGGGGCGCGGTCAACGGGTCTGCGGGCCCGTTTTTCTTTGGATAAATAGTGGTGGCTGGCCGGGGGAACGGTAGTCTGCGCTCACTTTTTGCAAATATTGCGGTGTAAAAATATAAGCCGGATTGCCAACATAGAAGCGTATCGGGACAGAAATACTCGCGAATCCATCGCTCTTGCGTAGTAATTGATGCACGGCAAAATGCAGATGTGGGCCGGACGAATAACCCGTCGACCCTGAATAGCCAATCCGGGCTCCCTTTTCAACGCGTTGCCCAACGCCGACCAGAACGCCCCTGGGAGCAAGGTGGGCGTAGGTTGCTATGCTGTCATCTGCGTGCAGGATACGGACGTGGTTGGCCATGCTGAGCATGGCTTTGTCCTGACCGCCGAAGTGATTGGCGCCCTCTGCTGCAATCACGACACCGCTGCGTGCAGCAATAATTGGCGTGTTTTCCGGCATCGCAAAATCAATTGCCTGCTCGCTATCCTGTGAGTTGTGTGTAGCGAGTGGACCGCCGGGTGCCTGGCCAATTACAAAACTCCGACCGTCTTCAAAAGGCAGGCGATAGACCGCACCCGGCTCATGGATAGCGCGAAAATTGCCGGGCTGAAAACGGGTTTGTGTCGAAAAGCGCAAGCTGCGCCCAGGGGTGGCTGCCCGGAGGGTGGCGACAGTGGTAGAGCTGGTGGGGCGAATTACCACGAACAGGGGAAAGCTTTGGTCGCTGCTGATGTTTTCCGCAGAAGTGAGTGATATTTGCACCGAAATTGGTGCCGGCCCGCGATTGTGGGCGATTAGCTGGTAATTCTGCCCGATTTTCTCTGAGGTGACGGTGAATGGGTAAGGCGTGCCCGCTCGCGCGTGATGACTGACAAAAAAGGTCAATAAACAAAATAGCCAGCAACGTCGACCGCAAGAAAATCTCATTACTCCTACCACCCGCTATCTGACTCAAAAACTAGCCATGCAGTGTAAGTCGCATGGCTAGTGATGGCTACAGCTCAACGGGGTGGCGCTATGGGTTGCCAGCCTTCCGGGCAACCCCGCACATAAGGATAATAACTACCGGAAGAATTGCAGTAATACCAGTTTCCGGCATCAGGGGGCGGTGATAACGGTTGTGGTGGCGCGGTGTAAACATAGTTCGGTCGGGGCTGGTAGCTTTGATAGGCGGCAGCGCCAATCGCCAGGCCGGTAATTGCCAGGACTGCAGCCGGTACCCCCCAGTTACGACCGGGGTTATGGTGATTCTGTGGTGCGCTGTAATGACCGCGACTGCTGCCGTGGTCATTGTGCCCACGATTGTAGTGGCCACGATCAGCCTGGGCGTTGCCAATCAGGCTGACGGAAAGTAGCAGGGTGAGGCTGAGTGCGTTGTGGAGTTTCATGGTTTTGGCGAAATTTGTTGTTATCACAAGGCAAATAACGCAGGGGAAACTCAGGCGATGACGCAGAGACTTGTTTCAATTGTCAGCAATTGTTTCGGGTTGCTTATGAGACAATGCCGGGGCGCTGGGGCTGGTGCTGCAGCGTTAGGAAAAAGCCGGCTTGAAATGAAAAAAGGCCTTGATTAACAAGGCCTTCGATCAAGATTGCTTGGTGCCCAGGAAGGGACTCGAACCCCCACGGAGTTACCCGCTAGTACCTGAAACTAGTGCGTCTACCAATTCCGCCACCTGGGCACACCTGCAAAGAGCGGCGAATTATAAAGAAAGAACAAAACATGTCAAGAAAAAAACTATCAAAAATCCGTCGGGCTGATCCGTTCTTTGAACGTGAGTCGGCGCGTTATGAATTTCCCCTGCCATCGCGTGAGTATATTTCTCAGGTGTTGACCGATGAGGGTCTGCCGTTGAGCTTTATTGGCCTGACTGAATTACTGGATATTGCTGGTAGCGAGCGGGAGATGTTCCAGCGTCGTCTGGGTGCGATGGAGCGTGAAGGGCAACTGATGCGTAATCGCAAGGGCGATTACATCCTGCCGGAACGGGCCAGCTTGACGCTGGGCAAGATACAGGGCCATCCGGATGGCTACGGCTTCCTGATTCCCGATGATGGCAGCGCCGACATCTTTCTCGATCAGCACCAGATGGGCAAGGCGCTACATGGCGACCGGGCGTTGGTTCGGGTGACTGGCATTGATCGCAAGGGCCGGCCAGAGGGCGGGATTGTCGAGGTTACCGAGCGGGCCAATACACGGGTGATCGGCCGAGTGCTGGTTGAGCACGGGATTGTCTTTGTTGTGCCAGAGAATAAGCGGATCGCGCAGGATATTTTGGTGCCGGTGGATAAGAAGGCCAAGATCAAGCCGGTCGCCGGGCAGGTGGTGATGGTCGATATCATCGAGCAGCCGAGCAAGTTCTCGAAGCCGATTGGGCAAATTACCGAGGTGCTTGGCAATTACGCTGATCCAGGTATGGAAATCGAGATTGCCTTGCGCAAGCACGATCTGCCTTTCGAATTTTCTCGAGAGGCGCTGGAGGAGAACAAGGCGCTGCCAGACAAGGTCAAGAAGGCCGATTTGAAGGGCCGCGAAGATTTGCGCGAATTGCCGCTGGTGACCATCGACGGTGAAACGGCACGTGACTTTGATGATGCGGTTTTCTGCGAGAAAAAAGGGCGCGGTTGGCGTTTGGTGGTGGCGATTGCTGACGTCTCGCATTACGTCAAGCCGGGTATGGCGCTTGACCGGGAAGCGATGGATCGTGGCAATTCAGTCTATTTCCCGCGGCGGGTGATTCCGATGTTGCCGGAAAAATTGTCAAACGGTATCTGTTCGCTGAACCCGGATGTCGAGCGGATGGCGATGGTTTGCGATATGGAAATCAGCGCTGCCGGGAAGATTGGCGAATACAAGTTTTACCCGGCAGTGTTTCGCTCCAAGGCGCGGCTGACTTACAACCAGGTTTGGTCTTGGTTGTCGGGTGAAGCGAAGCCTGAAAGTGAAATTCACATTGCGCTGCAGCCGCAGTTGAAGAGTCTCTACAAATTGTTTGCCGCGCTGCACAAGGCGCGGGGGCAGCGCGGGGCAATTGATTTCGAGACGACCGAAACGCAGATGTTGTTCAATGAACAAGGCAAGATTGAAAACATCGTGCCGGTGGTGCGCAATGATGCTCACCGGATTATTGAGGAATGCATGCTGGCGGCCAACGTTTGTGCTTCGGATTTCCTCGCCGAACATAAACAGGTTTGTCTCTACCGTGTTCATGCCGCGCCTTCTGAAGAGAAGCTGAAAAACCTGCGCACTTTCCTCGGTGAGTTCGGGATGGCATTGAGCGGTGGCGATGATCCACAGGCCAAGGATTACGCGCTGCTGTTGGAAAAAGTAAAGCTGCGCCCTGATTTCCATTTGTTGCAGACGGTGATGCTGCGCTCGTTGAAGCAGGCGATGTACAGCCCGGATAACGTCGGGCATTTTGGCTTGGCTTACGAGCATTACACGCATTTCACCTCACCGATTCGGCGCTACCCTGACTTGCTGGTGCATCGCGCGATCAAGGCGGTGCTGGCCAAGGAAAAGTACATACCGGTTCAGACTTGGGATGATATTGGCCTGCACTGCTCAGGCACCGAACGGCGTGCCGATGAGGCAACACGTGATGTCGAGAATTGGCTCAAGTGCTTCTTTATGAAAGAACGGATAGGCGAGGAGTTTGACGGCACTATTTCGGCAGTGACTGCTTTCGGTATTTTCGTCGCGCTCGATGCGGTTTATGTCGAGGGGCTGGTGCATGTGTCGGAATTGGGACAGGACTATTTCCAGTTCGACAACATCAAGCATCAGATGCTCGGTGAGCGTACCGGGCAGCGTTTCCGTCTCGGTGACCGGGTGCGTGTCCGGCTGGTGCGCGCCAATCTGGAAAGCAACAAGATAGATTTCGTGCTGGTTCAGGAAGAAAGCAAGGGGCAGGGTACTGGCAAACCAGGGCGGGTAACCAAGACGGTGGCACGGGTTCCGGCAAAGATTGCGGTTAAGGCACCAAGTAAACCTGTTGCCAAGCCAGCGGCCAAGCGTGCTGCTAGCGTCGCTAAACCCAGAGCAGCCAAGGCCGCTAAACCAGCAAGCAAGTCAGCCGGGAAAAAGCCGCAAAAACGGCGTTGACCGCAACCTCCCGCTCGCCGGGCTTGCTCGGCGGCGCGGGAGATGCCCTTGAGGGTAATCAATCCGGTTCAGGCTTGCTCTCTTGCGACAAGCAATTCGCCAGCTTTGAAAACAATAGCGGCGATCTCTTCTTCGTTGATACCCGGTAGCTGTTCGGTTAACCATTCGAGCGATGCGCCGTGCATGATCTGCTTGGCGTCGGCAATGTCCGATGGCAATGCCGGATCACTCGGGCCGCCGGTGTGCAGGTGACGGGCGGTATCGATACATAGGCGCGAGAGGTTGGCGCGAGTGTTGTCGATACCCCGGATCAATTGCGTTAATAATGCCGGCAAGTGCCAGAGTGTGGCGCACTTGAGGGTCAAATCCTTGAAGCGGAAGCCGCAAGTATCAACCTGGGCTTGCACCGAGCGGGGTGAATGTCCGGAATGCAAGGCTTCGAGGGCGGCTAATGGTAGTTCTGGCGCCACTGACCAGAGCAGCAGTTCGCCGATTTCAGCGAGCAGGCTGGCCATGGCAACTTCGTCTGGCGAAACGTCGGCGCGGGCAGAGCCCCATTTCATGGCGAGTTGGCTGGCGATGCAGGAACGTGCTTCGCACTCGGCAAGTCCGGGTTTGCTTTCATCGGTTTCGGCACAGCTGGCAAGTAACTTATGGAAGCTTTCTGTGCCAAGTTGCATTACGGCAGCGAGTGGCGTGGTTGTTTCGTGGCCCAGGCGCTGGGAGCGGTGAGATTCTGCGTCGCGTAGCAGACGCAGACAAAGAAAGGGGTCATTGGCGGCGATGGCGGCTAGATCATGAGCCGAAAGCTGTTCGCCAAGACTTTCTTCCAGTTCGAGCAGGCGTGCTTTGGAGCGCTGCATGCAGGGGAGTTCGTGGGCGGTTAGGAAGGCTGCCCATTGGTCGACGCCCCAATGTTTTTGATGTTCAGTTAGCACCGTGCGATCCGTTGAGAAGATAAGTTCATGCTTGATCTAACGACCAATTCTGCCAGAACTGAATGTTTGACAATTGTTTACTGTGTCCAGTTTGGTGCGTGGAGTACAATTCTGTGCCTAGAAAGTGACCGGAATATGACCAAAGTAAAACTCAAAAGTGCCCTTAAGCCGACAGAAACGCTAGCCGGCTTCAGAACAATTGAGGCTGCTCCGGTCAATGATCTGACTGGTCGAAGCCTGCCAGCAGCACTGGCGACAGGCATCGCGACAGTAGATTTTGAGCATGCTCAATTACTTTCGTGTATGGCTACATTGCGCAAGTTGTGCTCCACACCGTCCAGCGAGACTTGTTTTGCCTGCGACAATACTCAGCGCGTAAATTGCGAATCAACACTGATTGGTCTTTTGGGTGATTTGCTGGCCTTCATTCTCGATCATTTTCATAGTGAAGAGAAAGCCATGCGTGATTCTCTGCTTTACATGGTTGATCGCCATGTTTGTGAGGCGCACATGGAAGATCATGCGCAGATTTCTGAAAAGATTCAGCAAATTGTTGCTGCGATAGATCCATCGAGAACCGTTCAGCAAGTGCGCGATCTTGATCAACTGCTTGAACGCTGGGTTTCAAACCATGTGGTTTTGCATGATCAGGCGTTAGAGCGCTGGATCCTGCATCAGGATTTGCTGGCCAACGCCCGAAGAGCTTGATTGCCAAGTCAGGAAGCTGTTGCAGCGGTAAAATCCGGCTTCTGATTTTCTGAAAGCAGCCATGTCTTCCCGCCTGATTTATGGCTTTCATGCCATTACCGCCAAACTCCGCCACGACCCAAGTTCAGTTAAAGAAATCCTGATCGATGCGACACGTCAGGATGCGCGCGCCCGCGACCTGCTTCAGCATGCTGAATTGCAGGCGGTGAAGGTGATCGCTTGCGATGGCAAGCGTTTGGACGATATGGCGCCGGACGCCAAACACCAGGGCGTGATTGCCCGGGTTGAGGGTGGCCGCAAGCTGGCGCATCTCGATGATGTGCTTGATACGCTTGAGGAGCCGGCTTTCCTGCTGGTTCTGGATGGCATTACCGATCCGCGTAATCTCGGCGCCTGTCTGCGCGTCGCTGATGCAGCGGGCGTGCATGCGGTGATTGCACCCAAGGACCGGTCGGCTGGCCTGACCGATGTGGCGATGAAAACGGCTAGTGGCGCCGCCGAAAGTGTGCCTTACGTAATGGTCACCAACCTGGCGCGTACCTTGCGCGAATTGCAGGAACGCGAAATCTGGGTGATTGGTACGGCGGGTGAGGCAGAGAAGGATCTCTACGCAGCGGAATGGCCGGTTGCCACAGCCTGGGTTTTGGGTGCCGAGGGCGACGGCATGCGTCGCCTGACCCGTGAAAATTGCGATCAGCTGGTCAAAATCCCCATGTATGGCTCGGTGGAAAGCCTGAATGTGTCGGTAGCTGCCGGCGTCTGCCTGTACGAGGCGCGTCGTCGCCGTCCTTGAGATGAGTCACCGCCGCGCGGTGGCGCTGATGGTGCTGGTGACCCTGCTGTGGAGCATTGCCGGCGTCGTGACGCGCCAACTTGAGGCGGCGCGCAGCTTTGAAGTAACTTTCTGGCGTAGTGCCTTTAATGCTTTGGCGCTGGCGGGAGCGCTGACCTTGATGCGTGGCCCGCTCTTGTGGCGTTGCTTGCTGCAGTCCGGGCGCGCTGTGTGGATTTCCAGCGTTTGCTGGGCGGTAATGTTTACTGCTTTCATGCTTGCTCTGACTTTGACCACGGTGGCCAACGTGCTGGTGACGATGGCGATTGGGCCGATGATTACTGCGCTGTTTTCCCGGTTTTTTCTCGGCAGAAAACTACCAACAAGAACATGGCTGGCTATTTTTGTAGCGGGCGCCGGCATTGCTTGGATGTTTGGTCTGGAAGTTGGCCAGGGCGGTTCGTTGTTTGGCATGCTGGTGGCCAGTGCCGTGCCGCTAGCCGGCGCGGTGAATTTGACGGTGTTGCAGCTGGTTGGTGAAGCGGGAGAGGGTGCGCCGGACATGTTGCCGGCGGTTTTGATCGGCGCCTTACTCTCGGCTTTGATCAGTTTGCCGTTGGCCTGGCCATTGCTGGCTTCCGGCCATGATCTTGCTTTGCTGGCGCTGTTGGGCGGCGTGCAGTTGGCGATTCCCTGTTTGTTGATGGTACGGCTGACGCGGGTGCTGCCGGGGCCGGAGATTGCTTTGTTGGCCCTGCTTGAGGTGGTCTTTGGTGTGGCCTGGGCCTGGCTTGGGGCTGGCGAGGTACCGGCGGGGAGTGTTTTGGTGGGTGGTTGTCTGGTCTTGGGGGCGTTGGTGGTGAATGAGGGGCTGGCTTTAAGGCACCGCTAATTGCTGGGGATCGCCCTGCCGACTTCTCTGCGTTGCTCGACGCTCCACAAGGGGCTGGAAAAACGTCACTGTTTTACCGTTACTGCCAACCCAAAATTTGGTTGATATTTTGGGTTGACCGTCACAAATGCCCTTAGCTTGGTTGCCAGCCACCGCCCAAAGCCTTGAACAGATCAACCGATGCACCGAGCCGGTTTTTGCGGCTGGCTAGATAGAGCAACTGCGCGGTATTTAATGTGCGCTGCGTGTCGAGCAGATCGCTGTAACCCGAGTAGCCGCTTTCATAGCGTTTTTGCGCCAGATTGAAGGCGCGTTTCGAGGCTTCGACCTGGGCGGCAAAGGCGGCTTCTTCGTTGGCGAATTCGTGCAGATTGACGATGGCGTCGCTGACTTCGCGGAAGGCGGTTTGCAGGGTTTTGCGGTAGTTGGCGACGTTTTCGGCTTGCGCTGCGGTGGCTTGATCGACTCGCGCCCCGGTGCGGCCCGCATCGAAAATCGGCATTGAGAGGCCGATGGCGGCAGTCCAGATGCCGGCGCTGCTGGTGAACAGCTTGGATAACGCGGCACTTTCGCTGCCGTAGAGACCGGTCAGGCCGATGGTCGGGAAATAGGCGGCTTTGGCGACGCCGATTCTGGCGTTGGCGGCGATCAGTTTTTCCTCCGCCTGCCGCACATCCGGGCGTGCTTCAAGCAGTGATGAAGGCAGGCCGACAGGCGGTGTTGGCGGTAGCGGTAATTGCTCAAGGCTGCTGCTGCTGGCCAGCTTGAGGCCGGGTTGGCCGCTGAGCAGGCCAATCTGGTTTTCTGACAGCGCACGCAGGCGTTTGAACTGGCTCCACTGGCCCTGGGCGGCGTTCAACTGGCTTTCGGCCTGGGCCAGTTCGAGGCCGGAGGCAGAGCCGGCATCAAGGCGGGCCTGGACGATTTTCAGCGATTGCTGGCGTGATTCCAGCGTTTGCCGGGTGACTTCCAGTTGCGCCTCGTTGCTGCGCAAAGCCAGATATTCATTGACCAGTTGGCCGATCAGCGCCAGTTGAATGCTGTCACGCCCAAAGCGGCTGGCCAGTGCTTCGGCACGCGCCGCTTCGTTGCTGCGTCGGACGCGGCCCCAGAGATCAACTTCGTAGCTTAAGGAAAGGGCGGCGCGGCGGTTGTTGTAGGTGGCTGATCCGCTGTTCTGACCGCTGAAGGTTTCGCCGCTGATTCGGTTGCGGCTGCCGTTGGCGGCGAGACCAATTGAAGGGTAACGCTCGGCACCGGCTTCCCGTGCTGCGGCTTCGCTGGCTTCGAGGCGGGCAATGGCGGCTTGCAGATCCTGATTGGCGAGCAGCGTTTGCTGAACCAACTGGTTCAGCGTGGCGTCGTTGAACAGCGTCCACCATTCGGGATTGATTGGCGCGATGGCTTGCGGCGTGGCGTTGGCTTCCTTGTGTTGCTCAGGCAGGGTTGAGGTCGGGCGGAGGTAGTCAGGGCCGACAGCGCAGCCGGCGAGGATGGTTGTTACGGTCAACGCCAGAAACAGGCGATTTTTTTGGAAGGCAGGCATTTATTTTTCCTCCGTCGTCGAGTCGTGTGCAACACCAGCCGGGGCCATTTGTTTGCCGCGTTCGAGCCAGGTGAAGAAGAGCGGAATGAAAATGGTGGCGATGAAGGTGGCGGCGATCATCCCGGCAAAGACGCCGGTGCCCATCGATTGCCGTGCGGCGGCGCCGGCACCGCTGGCTTTGACCAGCGGGAAGACGCCGAGCACGAAGGCGAGCGAGGTCATGACGATAGGGCGCAGACGCAGGCGGGCGGCGGCCATTGCGGCATCGACGACATTCATCCCTTCGGCGACTTTCTGGGCGGCGAACTCGACAATCAGAATCGCGTTTTTCGACGCCAAGCCAATCAGCACGACCAATCCAATCTGGAAGTAGATGTCGTTCGGCATGCCACGCAACCAGATCGCCGTCAGCGCACCCATCAAGGCGAACGGAACGGCCATGACGACAGCGACCGGCAGCGACCATTTTTCATACTGGGCGGCGAGGATCAGGAAAACCATGATGATGGCGAAGACAAAAGCCTGCAGCGATGAACCGGAACTGCGTTTTTCCTGGAAAGCCTGACCAGTCCAGGCAATTTCATAGCCGGCGGGCAGGGTGGCGGCGACTTCCTCGACGATCCGGATCGCATCGCCCGAGCTGACGCCCGGCTTGCTGTCGCCCATGATCTTGGCGGCGACAAAACCGTTGAAACGCTCGACCTGCTCCGGGCCAACAATACGCTTGATGGTGCTGACGGCGGACAGCGGAATCATCACGTTGCTGGTGCTGCTACGCACATAAACCTTGGTCAGATCATCCGGCTTCATGCGGTAGTTGGCTTCGGCCTGCAACTGCACGCGGTAAACCCGGCCAGCCTTGTTGAAGTCATTGACATACAGCGCGCCCATCGTGCTTTGCAGTGACTCGTAAATGCTGGCCAGCGGGATGCCGAGCGCCATCGCTTTCGGCTCATCGACCTCAACAAACAGCTGCGGCACGGTGGGGCGGAAGAAGGTGCTGATGCGGGTGAATTCCGGGTGTTTTTGCAGGTCAGCGATGAATTGCTGGGTGACTTCATTCAGCTTTTTGGTGTCGCCATCGATGCGGTTTTGCAGATAGACCTCGAAACCACCGGCCGTACCCAGACCCATGATCGGCGGTGGGTTGAAGACCAAGGCCATGCCGTCCGGCTGCATCATGCCGATGCCCATGAACTTGCCGGCCAGATCCTGCGCCTTGGCCTGGCGCTCGCTCCAGTCCTTGAGCGGAATGAAGATGGTGCCGGCGTTGGGCTTGTTGCCGCCGCCGATCAGGTCGAAGCCGGAAACGACGAAGGTGTGCTTGACCGCCGGATCTTTAGCCACCGTCGCACGCATGTTCTCACCGGTCTGCTGCGTGCGCTTCAGCGTTGCGCCATCGGGCAGCATCAAGGCCGAGATCAGATAACCTTGATCTTCCGACGGCACGAAGCTGCCGGGGATGATGCGGAAGAAGATGACGGTCGACGCGATAACGAGGGCAAAAATGATGCCGCCGATCACGCTATGTTTGAGCGTAAAGCCCACCGTGCGCGTGTAGGAGTTGGTAAAGCGCTCGAACAACCGGTTGAAGGGGCGGAACAGCTTGTGCTCGGTGTGCTGGGCCTTGAGCAGCAGGGCGCAGAGGGCTGGCGTCAGCGTCAAAGCAACTACGCCGGATAGCACGACGGCCACTGCAACAGTGACAGCAAACTGCTTGTACAACTGACCGGCAATACCGCCGAGGAAAGCAACCGGCACGAACACCGCACAAAGCACCAGCACGATGGCGACCAGCGCGCCTTGTACCTGTTGCATGGCTTTGATTGCGGCGTCACGCGGCGAGAGCTTTTCTTCCGCCATCAGGCGTTCGACATTCTCCAGCACGACAATCGCGTCATCGACGACGATACCAATCGCCAGCACCATCGCAAACAGCGTCAGCGTGTTGATCGAGAAACCGAACAGCCACAGCCCGGCGAAGGTGCCGATCAATGAAATCGGCACGGCAACCATCGGAATCAGCGTCGCACGCCAGCTTTGCAGGAAGATGTAGACTACGGCGAGGACCAGAATCATCGCTTCGATCAGTGTCTTGACCACTTCGTTGATTGAGGCAGAAACGAACAGCGTGGTGTCGAAGGGAATGACGTAGCCCATGCCTTCCGGGAATTTTTTCTTCAGTGTTTCCATCTTGCCGCGCACCGCTTCGGCCACCTCCAGCGCATTGGCGCCGGTTTGCAGGAAAACGCCCATGGCGATGGTCGGCTGGCCGTCCAGCGTCACGCTCTGGTCGTAGCTGTAGGCGCCGAGTTCAATCCGTGCGACATCCTTGAGGCGCAGCACGCCACCGGGGCCGCTGGCGCGGATGACAACGTTGCCGAACTCTTCCGGGGTCAGCAGGCGGCCTTTGGCGGTGACGGTATAAACCAGTTGCTGGTCGCTGGGCGCCGGTTCCTGTCCAATTTTTCCCGCCGCGTTCTGGGCATTTTGTGCCTTGATCGCGCTGGAAATGTCGCTGGCAGTCAGGCCCAGTTGCGCCATGCGGTCGGGCTTCAGCCAGACACGCATTGAGTAATCCTGCGCGCCAAAAATAGTCACGTCGCCGACGCCCTTGACCCGCTTCAACTCATCCACAATGTTCAGGCTGGCGTAGTTGGAGAGGAACAGCGTGTTGTATTTGCCCTTGTCGGACTCCAGCGCAACGACCTGCAGAATGTCGTTCGAGCGCTTCTGGACGAGTACGCCATTGCGCCGCACTTCTTCCGGCAAACGCGGTTCCGCCGCTTTGACCCGATTATTGACGTTGACCGCAGCAATATCGACATTGGTGCCGACATCGAAGGTAGCGGTAATCGTCACCGTGCCGTTGGCCGCCGCTGACGAGGTGAAGTAGGACAGGTTTTCAACCCCGTTCAACTGCTCCTCAATCGGTGCTGCGACGGTTTTGGCCAAGGTTTCGGCAGAAGCGCCCGGATAGGTGGCGGAGATCAGCACCGTCGGCGGAGCGATCTGTGGATATTGCGCAATCGGCAACACCTGCGAGGCCACCAGCCCGGCAATAACGATGATGATCGAGATGACCGACGCGAAGATCGGCCGGTTAATAAAGAATTTCGACATGGCTGCTCCTTAACCCTGCTTGGCCGGTGCCGCAGCAGGCGTTGCGGAAGGCGCACCGGGTATCACCGGCGGATGCGGGGCCACCGGCGCGCCGGGGCGCAGCTTCATCAGGTTGTCGATAATCACCTTGTCGCCAGCCTTCAAGCCACCCAGAACCACCCAGTCCTTGCCCAGCCATTCGCCAGCCTGTATTGGGCGTGGCGTTACCTTGTCGCCTTCGCCAGCCAACATGACCAGTGCGCCTTGTTCGGACTGAATTACGGCGGATTGCGGGACCAGGAAAACGCCATCGCGTTCGCCGGTGAGCAGGCGGATACGCACGAACTGGCCGGGTAACAACTGGTTATCCGGGTTGGTGAATTCGGCACGCAAAGCCTGGGTGCCTAGCGTGGTGTCGATATTGGAGGCGAGGAAATTGAGCTTGCCCGGTTTGTCATAGACGGTGCCATTGGCCATGATCAACTGGACGCCAGTCACATCCTTGGCCGAAACGCGACCACCGGGGAATTTGGCCAGATCGCTCTCGCCGAGGCTGAAGCGCACCCACATGGGATTCAGTTGGTAAATTGAAGTCAGCAGGCTGTCGCTACCAACGGTGACCAGATTGCCTTCCGACTTGGCGGCGCGCCCCGTGGTGCCGGCGACTGGCGCGGTGATGGTGGTCCACGCCAGATTCAACTCGGCTTGCCGCAAGGCTGCTTGCGCGATGGCATTGTTCGAGGCGGCATCATCGTATTCCTTCTGGCTGATCGCCTTTGATTCAATCAGGCTTTTTAGCCGCTTCATTTCGCGGCTGGCTTGTTCCGCCTTGGCCTGGGCTTCGCTCAAGGCGATTTCGTAACTCGAACGATCAATCTGGAACAGCGCTTGCCCGGCCTTGACCGCTTCACCTTCCTGATAAAGCCGTTTGACCAAAATGCCGCCCACCCGGGCGCGCACTTCGGTTTCGCGGGCGCCTTCGGTTTGCGCCATGATTTCGATGGAGGTCGGGATTTTCTGTGGCTGAACTTCGAGCACGGTGACCGGCAGCGGCCCCATCGGCGGTGGCCCCGCCGGCTTGCTGTCAGAGCAGGCGCTAAGTGTGGCGGCAACGATAATCAGGGAGAGAACGGTACGCCGAAACAGGGGGCGGGATGTCATGGGAATTGCTCCATCTAGAATGTTTGCGCTATTATATACATTCACGGATGTATGTAAATGCTTTTAAGCCAACGCCAAGATGGCTTACCATTTACCAAAAAGTGGGAGAGATCGAATGGTCAGAAAAATCAAAGAAGAAGCGGAAAACACCCGCAAAGACTTGATAGAAGCCGCACGCCGGGTGTTTCACCAGTGTGGTGTCAGCCGCTCAACGCTGGAAAAAATCGCCAAGGAAGCGGGCGTGACGCGCGGTGCTGTCTATTGGCATTTCAAGGACAAGGCCGAATTGTTCTTTGCCATGCGTGAAGATGTATTCACGCCGATGGTCGAGCGCACCGATTCATTCCTGTTATCGGAAAATTACGAAAACCCGCTCGACGCCATTGAGGCTTCGCTCAAGGAATTTTTCCGCGTGCTGGATGATTGTTTGGTCGTCCGTGAAGTTTTCGAGATCATGATTTCACGCTGCGAATACGTTGATGAATTTGCCAGCGTGCAGGAAGAAATTGGCCGGCCAGCGCAGGAGTTTCTGCGGAAAATGGAAGGCGTTTATCAGCGCGCTGCCGACAAGGGCATGTTGCGAGGCGGGCTGGACCCGCTAGCCTGTGCTCGCGATACCTGGGCCTTTACCAGCGGCATGTTGCATCTCCTGCTTGGCTGCCAGATGAATCAGGGGCTTGATCAGGAAATTGCCGGGATGATTACAGCGCATATGGCGCTGCGCCGCCGGGATTTAACAGAGCTTTGTTGATTCAGGCGCTAACGACTTTATTGCGCCCTTCTTCCTTGGCCCGGTAAAGCGCCTGGTCGGCATTTTTCGTCAGAGTGATTTCATCGCTACCGTTTTCCGGGTAGATGGCGATGCCGAGGCTGCAACTAATCTTTAATTCGTGCTCATCAATCGCAAATGAGCGCTGCAGATTGAGACGAATTTTTTCGGCCAGATTGAACGCATCATTGATTGCGTGCAGCTTGGGCAGCAGGATGATGAATTCATCCCCACCGATCCGGCCAGCGGTATCCGAACCCCGGATCGATTCCTCAAGGCGGCGCGCAACCGCTTGTAACAGGCGGTCACCCATCACATGGCCAAAATTGTCGTTAATCGGCTTGAAGTTGTCGAGATCGAGAAAGATCAGCGCGAAATGCTCATTATTGCGTTTCGCGCTAGCCAGTTCTTGCTGTAAACGATCACTAAACAGCGCACGGTTCGGCAGGTTGGTTAGCGCATCATGCTGCGCCATGTGTCGGATGCGTTCATCAGTCGCCTTGCGCTCACTGATGTCGGTGATGGTGCCAATAATCCGCAATGGGTGATTTTTGTCGTCCCACTCGATGATCATGCCGCGGAAAAGTATCCACTTCCAGGTCTCGTCGTAGCAGCGTAGGCGGTGTTCAACGACACAGGTGGCATGGCTGCCAGGCGGGCTGGCGAGACAGTTTTGGATTGCCGCCATGACTTCTGCTTTGTCATCCGGCGCAATGCGGGCTTCCCAATCATCAATGGTTCGCGTGAAGCCGGCTTCCTCGCAGCCGATGATTTCATTCCAGCGCCGTGAGGTGATCGCAACCCGAGTGCGCAGGTTCCAGTCCCAGACGCCATCGCCCGCACCTTCCAGCGCGAAAGCCCAGCGTTGCTCGCTCTCGCGTAGTTCCTTGGTCATCTTGGCGGCAAGTTTCAGGGCGTGCGCCCGTCCACTCGACAATAACCAGGCGAGGACGGCTAGCAGCAGGCTGAGGATGACGCCAGTACCGGCGATCAGCGGTGCCGCATCGTTGTTGAAATGGCTCTTGAATTCTTCGTCGGCGTGCATGGCGAGCGTCCAGTTATGGCCGGCGATAACCAGATATTCCTCGGCATTGAGCACTGCCGAGTGGGCTGCTTGTTCGATCTGGCTGGAGCGATAAAGCAGGGCATCAGGGTTTGGCTCGGTGCCGTCATGGATTTCGACGGTAATGCCGGGTACTTTTGCACCATAAAGACTGGCCATCAAGTCATTCATACGGAAGGCGGCAAAGACCCAGCCAACCAGATTGGCGCGGCGCTCGGCGATGGTTTCGCGGGGCTGGCCGCGGGCATAAATCGGCAGGTACATGATGAAAGCCGGTTGCGCATCGGCGGTCTTGTCGACTTTTAGCCGAACCTTGCCGGTCAGCGCAGCCAGGCCGGAATCACGTGCCAGTTCCATGGCGTTGCGCCGGACCGGATCTGTCCATGCATCGTAACCAGGCTGGATGCGGTTGCGCCCGACTTCAGGTTCACGTTGGGTGACGGGCGTGTAAACCTCGCGCTGGCCAGCGGGTTCGATGCTGTAATCGGTAAACCCCTTTTGGCGCATGCTGGCAATGTGGGTGTTTTTAGCTTCTGCCGGAACCCATAAAACGAGGCCTATGGTTTGGGTGCCGGAAAAATTGGCGTCAAGGCGCAGGGCATCGACGTAATCGCGAAAGTCCTTACGATCAGTTGGGTTGATGATGGCAAACAAGCCTTGCGCGCCGCGCAGCATTTGTTCGTAAGCGGCCATGCGCTGTTCAATGTTGCTGACGGTGTCGCTCAGCGCAAACTCGAAATGTGAGCGCAATTCCTTGTTGGCCGATTCCTGCTCGTGATCCCAGAGCAGCCAAGTGAGGCTGAGTCCGGCAAAAAGAATCAGCCAGGGCAGAAGGAACAGGCGTGATGTGTACACTGGCTGCGTTAGAAATCAACCATGGCGGCCGCCAGGTCAGGTTTGAAGTATTTTTCAAAAATCCGGCGTACGGCGCCATCAGCCCGCATCTGATCGACCAGCGTGCGCCATTTATCAATCTCGCTTGCCGGCAGTGCCTTGTTCGACATGATCAGGCCGTGCGGTATGGCGGGGTCGTTGAATTCGATGATGCTGGTTTGGTCGCGGATGCCTTTTTCATTGAGCATCGGGTAGTCGAAAGGTTCGATGATCATGCCCTGAATCCGGTTCTGGATCAGGGTTTGATAGAGCGGGGCGAGGCCACCGGCTTGGTTGACGCGGTTGGCGGCGTGCAGTTTGTCGACAAAACGATTGGCTGTTTCGCTGTAACGGAAACTGCGAATGACGCCAAGCTGCAATTTATCGTTACGTTCAAAATCGTCCAGGCTCTGCGCGCTGCCATCCTTGCGCACCAGCAGGTAATACTTGTTGCTGAAATACCAGGCAAATGAGGCGAAACGGTAACGCTCGTTATTGGCAATGCCGGAGAGGCTGAAATCGAGGGCGCCGGATTCGATCAACTGCCAGATGCGGGCGCGTGGCATCAGGCTGACCGTGACTTTGCAACCGCTGCGGCGAATCAACTCATCGGCAAAATCCTTATCGATGCCGGTATTGGTTTCAGCCGAGTAGAGCAGGCCGTGGTCGTGCAGGGCCAGCGTGTAGGGCCGTGAGCAATCCGGCCCGGCGGCGAAAGCGCTACCCAGAACAAATAGCATCAGGAAACTGGTAAGAAAGCGAGCAATCATGGTGAAGCTTCCTTATGCTTTTAGTAGTAAAAAAATGGATACCTTGGTCAGAGTATCACTGAGTCGACGAGCAACCGTCAATGGTCGGACTTGCTCAGTCATTTTGCCCTGCTTGATCAGCGCACCCGGTCGAGGTCTGCGCGGTTTTTTTCGTCGACGTAGATGCCGGTTGGTGCCGAGTGGCTGCTGGCAAAACAGGTGATTTCAACGTTCGATAGTGTTTTTGCCTTGTGCAGCACGTCGACCGCGCAACGCCCGAAAACGCTGTCGATGGTGGCCAACAGGTTGCGCGCGTAAGGTGTTTCCAGCTTGCCGTCGAGGATCAGGTTGGCGATTAGCACACCATCCGGCTGCAACACGCGGCGCGTGCCAGCCCAAAATTCACGCGTAACGAGGTGGCTGGGAATCGAGGTGTGCGAACTGAAAACATCGACTACCACGGCATCAAACCGGCGTTCACTGGTGGCGATGTAACGGCGCGCATCATCGACGATGAATTCACCGCGCACCGGTTCGTGCAGGAAGTGTTTTTCGGCAATTTCCTTGATTGCGGGATCAATATCAATATAGGTGTAGCGGTTGCGTGTTTCGTTGAGCGAGAGGGTGAAACCACCGGCACCGAGGACGAGGATGTCCTTGTCCTTGTAGCCGAGATCATCGAGCAGGACTTGCCGCAGATGTTTGATATAGCGGGTCGTGTTGGGTGGGTCGGAATCGTCGAGCAGCGAGGCGACGGATTTGTTGACCCAGAAGGCACGCGGGTTTTTCTGGCCAGCAAGATCGACTGGGCCGACGATGTATTCGGCGTAAGCGGTATCGGCAGTGACCGGGTGCTGAAAATTGAAGCCAGCGGCAAATGTTGCGGTCAACAACGAAAACGCGATGATTTTCTTGTCACGCTGTGCCAGCAACAAGCTGCCAATGAGCAGCCCCAACGCACAGGCAAAGACTGCCGCCGATACGCCCAGCCATTGCATGACCAATAACGAAAGGCTGATCGAGCCAAGAAACGAACCTAAGGTCGACCAGTAAAGCGCCATGCCGCTCGCCTCGCCGGTGCGTTCGGCTTGCATCAGGTTGGTCAGAATCGGCACCGTCTGGCCGAGTAGCCAGGCCAGCGGGCAAAGGATGCCGCCGATGAAAAACAGGTAGGCGATAAGCACTGGTTGCAGATGGGCAAATATCCAGTCCACGGTGATACCGGCCAACCCGACGCCGGCCAGCACGGCGGCGATCAGGAAGTTACGCGCAACAAGCGCGCTGTAATTGCCAGCCACTTTGGCGCCCGAGGCATAGCCGAGGGCCAGGGCAAGCAAAAAGAAACCGATGGTCGGTGCGGTAACGACAATCGAACTGCCGATGTGCGGCACCAGTCGGCGCAAGGCGATGATTTCCGCCCCCAGGGAGCAGAAACCTTCGATGAAAACGATGGCATAGAGTAGGGTTCGCGTCATTGGCGAATTATCCTTCATGCCAGCCTCCAGCAACATCAGGTTTTAGGCTGGCTTGGCATCAGCGTTGACCGGCTTGCAAGCTGATCTTGACGGCGGGGTATTTGAAATAAAATATGAATCGGCTTTTTAAACCATTTTGTCAGTCAGGGCTATGCTCCAAATTCCGAAAATTAATTCATTCGCCAGCGCAGGCTTTGCGATTGTCAGCATGACGGTGATTGGCTCCGTTCAAGCCAATCAGTGTGCAATCGTTGTCGATAATAGCCAGCGTCTCGCCTGTTACGACCAGCAATTTCGGGTTGTCGCCAAAGTGGACAGTGAATTGGATAACAAGGTGAGCAACGGTCAGTCGGGAGTGGCCCACCCGCAGCTTGATTCAGCGCCGAAAGCAGCCTATGCCAGATCAAAAATGATTGATGACTGGGAGCTTTCTCCGGATAGTGGCCATAAAGCCCTTGAAATTCGTCGTTATAAGCCGGTTTATATTCTCCTCGGTACGCGTACGGACAATATCAACGAGCAGCCACACTCTGATAATCCGGCCAACACCGCCAGTAGCCCGATTTCCGGTCTGTCGGCTAGCGAGGCACAGTTTCAGCTCAGTTTCAAAACCAAAATACTGAACAATATTTTTGGCGACAACGGCAGCCTTTGGGCGGGTTATACCCAGAGTTCGCGATGGCAAATCTACAGTGGCGACATTTCGCGGCCTTTTCGTGAAACCAACTACGAACCGGAAGCCATGTTGATGTTCCGCACACCACTGGCGCTGGGTAACTGGAATCTGCGAATGAGCGGGATTGGTGTCAACCATCAGTCGAATGGCCGGGCTAACCCCTTGTCACGTAGCTGGAATCGGGTTATTGCCCATTTCGGCATAGAAAACGATGATCTCAGTATCCAGATCCGTCCGTGGATGCGGATCAAGGAAGATGCGGTGAGTGACAATAATCCGCGAATCGAGAACTATATCGGGCGTGGTGAACTGATTCTTGCCAAACGTTTTGGCGGGCATGTTGTTTCACTGCAGGGGCGCCATTCACTACGTTTTGGTGACGATTCTCGTGGGTCGCTCAAGTTTGATTGGGCGATTCCGCTGGCGGGTCAGTTGAATGCCCATCTTTCGCTATTTTCCGGCTATGGAGAAAGTCTGATCGATTACAACAACCGCCAGACCCTGATTGGTGCCGGTTTCTCGCTGGTTGATTGGTAAATTGTGGTGTACCGGGTTTGATATTGCTCAATTGATGGGCATCAACTTCAATATTGTGGTGCTTGTGTAATATCGCGCCATATTATGACCAAAATATTGCTGAAGCTCGCCTCTCTGCTTTTCAGTCTTTCTCTGCTGCATAGCCAAGCATGCCATGCCGGGATGGGCTATTGGTGAGCTTGAAACGCAAGGTCTGGATTTGGCTGGGCTTGTTGATTGGCGCCATTCTCGGTGTTGATCTGACATTCAGTCATCGCAAACTGAGTGCCGAGTTGCGGGCTGAAACCGAGTTTGATGCCCGAACTGTCTATGGTTTCATGATGGCAACGCGGCGGGTCTATCAAAACCAGTTCATCGAGAGCGGGTTGTCGATCAATGAAAAGACCGTTGGCTTCTTGCCGGCACACTCCCTTTCGCGTATCGCCAAGGACTTTGCCAACTGGAACAACAGCGGTGTGTTGTTTAACAATGTTTCCGACAGGCCGCGTAATCCGGGCAATCTTGCCGATGCTGAAGAGATGGTGGCAATCAACTGGTTTCGCCAAAACCCCAAGTCGGTTGAGCGTATGGAGCGGGTCGAAAAAACGCCAGGCAAGGGCTATTTGCTCTACACCGCACCGATCTGGATTGAACCTCTCTGCCTGAAGTGTCACGGTGAGCGCGAGGCGGCACCGGCCAGCATTCGCGATAACTACAATGCCGCTTATGGTTACCAGCTGGGCGAGTTGCGCGGTGTGGCGAGTATCAAGATTCCTACTTTAAAATTTGATCAGCGCTTTCGTGAAATATGGGGCGCGCAGGTCGTCAAGAGTCTGTTCGGCTACGCACTTTTGCTGCTCGCCGTTGGTTTCTTGCTTGAAAAGCTGGTTATACAGCGGATTGCCCGCTTGCAAGCCGGGGCAGAGCGGATCGCCGAAGGTGATTATGCAATCCGTCTGCCGGTTCAGAGCAAGGATGAAATTTGCCAATTGGCCGAAGCTTTTAACCGCATGGCGGACGGCGTGCAAAGCCGCGAACAGACGCTGACCAAGCTATCCCAGGCGGTTGAGCAAAGCCCGGAAAGTATTGTCATCACCGACCTCCTGGGCAATATTGAGTACGTCAATGCCTGTTTTGTCGAAAATACCGGTTATTCGGTCGAAGAAGCGCTGGGAAAGAATCCGCGCATGCTGCAGTCCGGTAGCACGCCGCCAGCAACTTATCAGGCGATGTGGGCTGCGCTCAAGGCTGGCAAGGGTTGGCAGGGTGAGTTCATCAATCGGCGTAAGGATGGTAGTGAGTATGTCGAATTCGTGATCATTGCGCCGATTCGTCAGGCGGATGGGCTGGTCAGTAACTATCTGGCGGTCAAGCAGGACATCTCCGAAAAGAAACGGATTGGTCGCGAACTTGACGCGCATCGCGACCATCTTGAACATCTGGTCGCCAGCCGAACCGCCGAGTTATCCGAGGCCAGGCAGCGGGCGGATCAGGCCAATCTGGCAAAAAGTAATTTCCTGGCCAACATGAGTCATGAAATCCGAACGCCGCTTAATGCAATTAATGGCATGGCTTATCTGATGCGTCGGGATGGCTTGCCCGCTGAGCAGATGGCGCGACTCGACAAACTCGAGGTGTCGGCCAAGCATCTGCTGGAAACGATCAACGCAGTGCTCGATTTATCCAAAATCGAGGCGGGCAAGATGCTGCTTGAGCAAGTGGATTTCAGTCTCGACAAGGTGGTCGAGGCGGTCTGCACGATGTCTGCAGAGCGGGCTGCCAGCAAGCAGTTGCAACTGTTGACTGAGCTTCGCTCAACCCCTTTGCATTTGAACGGCGATCCAACGCGTTTGCAACAGGCGCTGCTGAACTTCGTCGGCAATGCTATTAAATTTACCGAAGCTGGCAGCGTCAGCCTGCGTGTCCAGCTACTTGAGTCGGGGTTGGCCGGCGAAAAACTGCAGTTTGAGGTTGTCGATACCGGTATTGGCATTGCGCCAGAAGCACTCGGGCGTCTGTTCAATGCATTCGAGCAGGCGGATAGTTCAACGACCCGACGTTATGGGGGGAGCGGTCTTGGTCTGGTAATCAGCAAGAAAATTGCCGAAGCGATGGGCGGTGAAGCGGGGGCCCATTCAACGCCGGGCGTCGGCAGCACCTTCTGGATGACGGCCTGGTTTGGCCGTGGGCTTGCTGCGTTGCCTGACCGTGCGCCGTTGACGGCTGATGCGGAAGCGAAAATCCGCCAGCATTTTGCCGGACGGCGAGTTTTACTGGTCGAGGACGAACCGATTAATCGTGAGCTTTCGCAAATATTGCTTGAAGAAGCTGGTCTGGTGGTAGAGATTGCCGAGGACGGTGTCGCGGCGCTTGAATTGACCGGGAGCCGACCGTACGATTTGGTGCTGATGGATATGCAGATGCCGCGCATGGGGGGAGTCGAGGCCACCCGCAAAATTCGCCAGCGGGGCAATTGCCAGGATTTGCCGATCATTGCGATGACTGCCAATGCCTTTGCCGCCAACCGGGCTGAATGCCTGGCCGCCGGGATGAACGATTTCATTGCCAAACCTTTTGATCCCGACCAGTTTTTTGCCGCCATACACAAATGGCTGTCTGATCCCGCCGCGTGATCTTCCGCCTTAACGGCGGCGTAGTTTTTGCCACATGCTCCAGCTGAAAATCAGCAGGCCGATCCAGATCAGCCCAAAACTGACCAGGCGGGCGGTCTGTAACGGTTCGCCGAAGATCCAGATGGCGGTGATGAATTGCATGGTCGGGTTGATATACATCAGCATGCCGACTGTCGCCAGATCGAGGCGCTGGGTGGCGGCGGCGAAGAACATCAGGGGCAGGGCGGTGAGGATGCCGGCGCCGATCAGCAAGCTTGCGGTCAACCCGTCATTTGGCACAAAAACCTGATGCCCGCTTTGCGCCATCCACAGCGCGTAAATGCCGCACACCGGCAACATCGCCAAAGTTTCCAGCCAAAGGCCGGAAAGCGCATCGACCGGCACCTGTTTGCGGACCAATCCATAGGTGCCAAAGGTGGCGGCAAGAAAGAGCGAAACCCAGGGCAGTCTGCCCAGGCTGATCACTTCGTTGGCAATTGCCGCCAGCGCCAGACCAACTGAAATCCACTCCAGTTTGTTGAGGCGCTCCTTCAGCACGACGAGGCCGAGCAGCACATTGACCAGCGGCGTCAGAAAATAACCGAGGCTGGAGGCGACGACTTGTTGATGGGCAACCGCCCATAAAAACATCAGCCAGTTGCTGGCGACGAGCAGTGCTGCCAGGGCCAGCATGGCGAACTGGCGCGGTGTCTTGAAAACCGCCAGCACCTTGCCCCAGCCTTGGCGCAGGGTGAGCAGCAGGGTAACAAAGACGCAGCCCCAAACGGCGCGGTTGCTCAAAACATCCATCGGCGAGATGTGCGCCAACTGGCGAAAATACAGCGGGAAGAAACCCCAGATGCCGTAGGCGAGCAGGCCGAAGCCGATGCCGGCGAGCTGGTTTTTGGGATTCATCAAGCTTAATTGTCGTCGCGCAGGATGTGGAGTGCCGGCGAACGGTAGTCGCGGCGATAAAGCACAATCAGGACGCCGACCGCCAGCCCGGCCAGTGCCAGCGGGTGGAGCAACCAGCCGGAGGCGGCGAGGCCGAAGTAATAGGCGCGGATGCCACGGTTGAAATCATCACCGGCCAGATTATTGGCGCCGGCCACCTTGCGCGCAAAGTTATCGATCCCCGCCTCGCCCGTTTTGCCTTGCGGTGCGGCGCCGACCAGAATTGAAAGCAGGTTGAACTGGCGCAGCGACCAGGTGAATTTGAAATAGGCAAAGACAAAACTGGCGAGCAGGAGCATCAGCTTGATCTCCAGCAACTCGCGGTTGCCGACGCCGGCAAAGGGCAGTTCGGCGGTGACGCTGAGTAGCTTTTCCGAGGCGCCAAGCGCAGCAACCAGGCCGGCGATGATGTAAATGGTAGTGTTGGCGTAGAACGAAACGCTGGTCATCAGGTTGCCGATCAAGGTCGAATCCATCACCCGGATGTCGCGCTCCAGCATGCCGTAAGCCCATTGCAGGCGAAAGTTGCGGCTGGTGCCAATCAGCCCGCCGGCACCCCAGCGGCTATGTTCGGAAAACCAGGCGTAACCGGCCCAACTGGCGAAAAAAATTGCCAGCGCAAGCCAGTCGACCGTAGAAAGATGGGGAAGTGCGTGCATGGCGGGAGTTTGCCACAAGGTGGCGCTTAAACCTCGGTCATCCGGAGATTGTTGCGGCCAGGTGTCTATCCGGATGTCGTTTTTGCTACAAATCGGTGCGTTTTTTGCACCATCATGGTGCCGCGAAAAATAAATCTAACTCCATGATAAAAAACAAATAATTGCTCCTATAATCCGCGCGATTTTACAACTAATGCAGGCTGAAAAATGACAAGTATTTCCCCCGAAAATAGCGCAACCCGTCTTGGCGAAAACCATGGTTATCGTTTCGATGGCGATTTTGTTTATCTCAATGCAGATGTGAATTTTTCAGACGCTGATCTCGACGCAGGTCTGGCATGGTCACTCCAGTTGTGGGCCTGTGAAACCGGTTTTGCTGGCGCTGAACTGTCTGGCGTAAAAGTTGCGGAGATGGATGTTTTGCCGATGCCGGGTGGCATCTTTGTCGAAGCCTGCTGTAGCGCCCTGCCGCCGGCTGGCGCTGCGGATCAGGTGCTGGCTTTGGCCTTGGTTGCCTATGCTGCTGATGGCTTGCCGGAAGTGCGCGATCTGGCGGTTTATGCGGATCCACAGGGTTTCTTCCAACCATGTTTCGGCGGTAATGTCAGTTGCGCCCTGGTTGATGGGGTTGCCGAACTGAAGATAGACGCGATCTGCAATCCGCGCGCTGAAGACAATTTGAGCGGTACCTTGGCACTCGAAGTCTGGGCACTCGATGCGCCTTATGCCGGCGGTAGCTGGACGGGTAGCCCGGTGGCAACGGCGATTGTCGGCGTGCTGGGTGGTGGCAATGAGTGGTCTGATTGCCAGTTCAATGTGCATGCCGCCTTGCCGGTTGAAGGCGCTGCCCTGACCGTGATGTTGCGCGAATGGACGTCGGCTGGTTACGTGACCCGCGATTACCGCAATTTTGCAGCAACGCCGGCCAAGGTCGAGGTCAAAGCAAAGTCGGTAGCCAAGGCTAAACCAGCAGCCAAGCCGAAAGTAGCGGTTGCTGCCAAACCAGCCGAAGCGGTCAAGGCACCGGTTGCAGAGGTGAAGGCACCCGCGGTCAAGGCGGCAGAAGTGCCGGCTAAAAAGGCAGTCGCCACCAAGGCTGTAGCCAAGGCGGTTTCGGTCAATAAAGCAAGTGAAGATGAGCTGGCCGCCCTGAAGGGTCTGCCGCGTGAAGTGGCGCGTGCCATCATCGCTGGCCGTCCGTATGCCGCCGTTGAAGAGGTTTGCAAGGCCAAGGGCATGGGCCTCAAGAAATTGGACAAGTTGCGCGACCAGCTTTCCCTGTAACGCGGCTTTGTCCTCAGGGCAGGGGATTGTTGGCTTGCTGACAATCCCCGCTCTTTTGCAGAGGTGGCTCAGCCTTCAAGTAAAATTGATGCCATGAGCCAGCCTTCCGACCCCAGCATTCTCTCGCCACTCGGCAAACCGACCGAGTACTGTGCCGAATACGCCCCCGAACTGCTTTACCCGATTCCGCGCCAGTTGAAGCGCGATGAACTCGGTATTTCGGCTGCCACGCTGCCCTTCGTTGGGGAGGATCTCTGGAACGCCTACGAGCTTTCCTGGCTGAATGCCAAGGGCAAACCGGTTGTCGCACTGGCCAGTTTTCGCGTGCCGGCGACCAGCCCCAATCTGGTTGAGTCGAAATCCTTCAAGCTCTATCTGAACTCGTTCAACCAGACGCCCTTTGCTGATACTGAAACCGTTCAGCAAACCTTGGCTGGTGATCTGTCGGCTGCCGCAGGGGCGGCGGTCGATGTAAAAATCGAGCTGTTGAGTAGTCGACCGCAACCGACGCTCGGCTACCCACAAGGCATCCTGCTTGATGAGTTGGATATTGTTTGTGACACCTACCAGCCGGCACCGCAGCAACTGCTTACGGTCGACGGCGAAAAAGTCGAAGAAATTCTTTACTCGCACCTGCTGAAATCGAATTGCCTGGTCACCGGCCAGCCCGACTGGGCGATGGTCGTTATCCGTTATCGCGGTCGCCCGATCGATCACGCCGGCCTGCTGCGCTACATCGTTTCTTTTCGTGGTCATAACGAATTCCACGAGCAATGCGTCGAGCGCATCTATTGCGACATCACCCGCCAGTGCGCGCCAGATATGCTGGCCGTTTACGCACGTTATACGCGGCGCGGCGGGCTGGATATCAACCCCTTCCGCAGCAGCGGTGAGTTTTCGGTACCGGAAAACATTCGGGAAGCTCGCCAGTAAAGGCCACCACCGTTCCGGCTCAGTTGCTTGGCGCTGTCGTAACGCTGCGTACCGGCAGTGAGTCAGCCTTAGTGTTTAGCGTGCCCAGAGTTCAAGCGGTGCGGCGCTTAACGTTCGGCGTATTTCTTCACGAACCTGATTGGCAGTCAGCGGGATCTTGAATGAAATGGCCTGGGCGAACTTTTGGCCGGCCAAGCGATAAAACCATGTGCGGCGATGAACGATCATGATGAACTCCTTCGTGAGAGCGATTGCTTGTCGGTATGTTGCGCTACACGAAGTTATTAGCAAGAGTCAGGCCAGATAGTCCAATCAGCTCAGTGCCCTGAAAAGCTGAGGTTTTTGTTTGCTTGAAACACTCGCTCGGCCGAAGAGGGTACAAATCAGCACATTTTGCCGGCACCGATCCCGGTTGTTGGGCCTTACTGCGGCGGGTGATGAATCGCCACTTCTTCACGTTCCCATTGCGAAACGGTATCGGAAACCAGTCGGGCTTTCTCATGGGTGTCAGGTGCGTGGTGGTGCGATTCCTGATACTCATCGAGCGCTTCGTGGATTGCTTCTGCTTTCGATTGGGCGTGAGTATGGGGCATGGTGCTGGCCTTTCGGATACTTGGCCGGATGGCCAGTAAGAAATGGTTGTTGATGATTAATTGCTGCTTTGCAACAACCAAAGTCTAGGCCTCTGGTATCGGTTTTTCAATATTTGCAGTAAAAAATTAATGCGTTGCACCATTTTGAACATGGGGTTTTCCCCCTGGCTTGGTTGTCGCTGCGTCAGCACTTTTTTGAAAATCCGCCAGGCTTCATCAGTAGCGCAAAAATGATGCCGATTACAGGCGAGAAGATAAAAGATACGAAAAAAGCCCCCCAGAAACATAATTTCCTCTTTGAGGCTATCCATCCCACAAGGCAACTGACCAAAAGCCAGACTGCAAATATCATCATGTTGGTCGCTTTTTTCGGCTTTGGATAATGCGCTTATCCTAGTCGATGAGCCGGTCCAGGCGCTGATCAGGGTTGGCAAAGAAACAATCCAGGGCATCTTTCAAATTTTCAATCGCCTCGTCTTTGGTGTATCCATCGGATGCAATATCGAGTTCGGTGCAGCGCGCGATGAACAGGCCATCTTCTTCATCGACGGTATAGGTGAGTTGTTTGGGCATGGCTTGAGAGATCTGGGTTAATGGCAGGCTAAATAGAAAAAAGCCCCTGTTTTCAGGGGCTTTTTTAGTGTTCTTGGCGGAGCAGGCGGGATTCGAACCCGCGGTAGGGGATTACCCTACACACGCTTTCCAGGCGTGCGACTTAAACCACTCATCCACCGCTCCAAGAGGCGCGCATTGTAGCAGAGGCCGGCAATTCGTCAAAGTAACTTTCGCAACCAGGCTAAGCCGATCCAAAGGCTGAAAAGGAGCAAAAAGCTGCTTGTGCCAATAATCCAACTTGACGTTTTAGCAGGGAGCAGCAGTCCCACCAGTTGTTGCGGTCGACGCGTAATCAGAGAAAAAAGTTGATA
This sequence comes from Pseudomonadota bacterium, assembly GCA_039797825.1. Taxonomy (GTDB): domain Bacteria; phylum Pseudomonadota; class Gammaproteobacteria; order Burkholderiales; family Rhodocyclaceae; genus Azonexus. The sequence continues at coordinate 43,186 of JBDKHF010000059.1, forward strand.
GATCGGGTTTTTGTCGCAACTTTTTCCGGCCAACACATAGAGCAGAGCCTGGCCGATCAGGCAAAGTCCCAGCATTTCTACGATAGCGCGCAGTGCGCTAATGCAAAAAATCAGCATTTCGGGTATCTACTCGTCGTCGATGCCATATTCCGCATCAAGCTGGTGCATGCGGTGGTTGTAGATCCAGATCAGCACCAGATAGATCAATAATGAGCCCTGCGCTGCCATGTAAAAGCCGAGCGGAAAACTGAGAAATTGCCATTGATTGAGCCAGTCTGAAAACCAGCTCAGAACAAAAGTGACGGATAGCCAGATAATCAGCAGGATTAGCGTCAAGCGCCGGGTTTTTTGCCAGTAGGCATCAGTCAGCTTCATGACTTGTCGCGCGCCGGAGTTCGCCGGATGCGTTCGAGGAAGTCCTTGGTTTGATTATTGGGTGGGGCGGTGAGCAGGCTGACGAGCAACACGGTGAGAAATCCGCTGGCAACACCAAACACCCCCGCCGAGGTCGATTGAATCTGGAACCACGGGGTCATGCGGATGCCGGAAATGGCTAACCAGGGAATACTGTCAAATTCGACGCGGACGATGTAGTAAATAGCGACCAGCGTCCCGACCGCCATGCCGGCTAGCGCACCTTTGTAATTGGCACGGTTCCAGAATATGCCAAGGACCAGTGCCGGGAAGAAGGCCGAACCAGCAATCGAGAAGGCCCAGGCGACCATCAACAAAATTGTGCCTGGCCGTTCGGCGGCGACGGTTGCGGCAAGCACGGCGACGACAAGGAGTAGTGATTTGGAGATGACCAGCCGGAATTGGGTCGATGCCTGGGGGCGAAATATCCGGTAATAAACATCGTGCGACAGTGCCCCGGTGATGGTCAGCAGCAGGCCATCGGCGGTTGATAGCGCGGCAGCCAGTGCGCCGGCGGCAACCAGGCCGGAGACAACATAGGGCATACCGGCAATTTCGGGGGTGGCGAGAACGATCACGTCTGGATTGAGTGATAGCTCAGCTAGTTGCAGGATGCCGTCGCGGTTGATGTCTTCAATGCTGACCAGCCCGACTTTGCTCCATGCAGCAACCCAGCCGGGCAGCTCGCCGATCGGTATTTTAACCAGGTGTGAAAATACCTCGTGCTTGGCGAATACGGCGTAGGCCGGCGCGGTCATGTAGAGCAGGAGAATGAACAGTAGTGACCAAAAAACGGAATTGCGTGCCTCGCGGACCGTCGGGGTTGTGTAGTAACGCATCAGCAAATGGGGCAGCGAGGCGGTGCCAACGGTCAGGCAGAAGATCAGGGCGAGAAAGTTGATCTGTTGCGCCAGTTTTTCTTCCGGGTCTTTGGCTGGGAAGGCTTCGGCATGATGGGTCGGCGGGCGTGCCCGTTCGGCGGCGGCGAACATGGCGGTTTCCCAGCGCGCCTTGGCTTGTTCGGGGTCGTGCGGCAATTCCCGGCGCTGCCGTTCGAGCGCGACGATATCCTTCATTTGGGCGTCGCTGGCTTTAAGTTTGTTGATGTCGATCGATAGCTGCTCGCGCTCCTGAGTTAGCGAGTTGGGCAATTGCATGATTTTCTGGGCGTAGAGATCGGCTCGTTCGCGATAGAGCTGCCTGACCTGTTCCTCGGCTGGTTCAATAAATATCTTTTCTTCCAGGCGCTGAACTTCATTCAAGACTTGCCCGTAAACCAGTTGTGGCACGGGATTGCCGGTGACTGACCAGGACAGAATGGCAACCGGGGTGATGTAAGCGACGATCAATACCAAATATTGCGCGACCTGGGTCCAGGTAACGGCGCGCATGCCGCCCAAAAAGGAGCAGACGAGAATGCCAGCAAGGCCGACGAAAACGCCGATCTCGAATTGCAGGCTGACGAAGCGGCTGGTAATGACACCAACGCCGTAAATCTGGGCAACGACATAGACGAATGAGGAAAGAATGGCGGCACCGACTGCAACCAGCCGAATTGCATTGCCACCATAGCGGGCGCCGAGGAAATCGGGAATGGTGTATTCACCAAAGCGCCGCAGATAGGGCGCAAGCAGGAGGGCAACCAGCACAAAGCCGCCGGTCCAGCCGATGACGTAAGCCAAACCCTGAAAACCAGATAGGTAAAGTGTGCCGGCGAGGCCGATGAAGGAGGCTGCACTCATCCAGTCGGCGCCGGTCGCCATGCCGTTGAAGAAGGCGGGAATCCGCCGACCGGCCACGTAATACTCCGATACATCGGAGGTGCGGCTCATGATGCCGATGGCGGCGTACATGAAAATAGTGAAAAAGAGGAAGGAGTAACCAATCCAGCGCGGTGGCATCCCGTGGTCTTCGAGCACCGCCAACCCGGCAACAAAAGCGAGAAATGCCCCCGTGTAAATGAGGTAGTAACGCTGAATCCGGGTGAGCGATGCCAAAGTGACCCGCGCTCAGTGGGTGCGGCGCAACAGACTGCTGGCTTTGGATTCTTCGATTAGTTTGGCCGCCGTATCGATTTCCTTGTCGGTCGCACGAACCAACAGGCGCTGCATCAGGTGAGCGAGCACCAGTGCATTGGCCATCGAGTCGCGTCGGCCCCCGGCCACCATGCCAAAAGATTCCAGCCAGTGATCAAGCGGTTGCAGTGATTGTTGCTTGTCGTCAAACAGCGATGGGAGGAGCCAGGCCAGGTCAATACACTCTGCTTGATAATCCAGTCCGAGACGTTCCTTGAAGGCGCGCTGTAAAAAAGCGCTGACAAAGGGCCAGTGATAGGTAACCAGCGGTGCTTTGGCGGTAAATTGCAAAAAAGCCATTAATTGGCGGTCGACCGCATCACTTGCGTTTTCCATGCCGGAAAAATCGAGCGAAACAACATCGTCCGGCATGATGCAGCCGCCCTGGGTCAAGGCAATTGCGGTAATGCCGAGCAGATTGTCCTCATTCGGCTTGAAGCCGGAGGTGGCCAGATCAATGACGATATAGCGCGTGTGGTAATGGGCGTCAGCCAGGTTGGGAGCTGGCGCGCTACGCCAATCGGCCAGCGCTTGCTGAATGTCAGCGGGCAAGTCGGCGCTTGCCGAGTTGCCACGCGCGAAGATTTTCTTGAGACCGAACACCTTAGTTCACCTGATAGTCGAGTTTGAGGCGGGTCTGGATCTTGCGCGCCTGACGGAAGGATTCTTTGAGAATGCGGCGGTCCAGTTCGTTGAGCTTGTCGGGATTGATCAGGTTGTCGCCCTGACGCCCCGGCTCGCCTTCAAGATACTGGTGTTGCAGGCGTAGTAGCTGGATGAAATCGAGGCCTTCAAGGACGGCGTTGATTTCATCCTCACGGATATTGAGTCGCTTGGCTGAGATGCGCAGACGTTGCACCGAATTGGTGTTATGCACCCCGCTGGCCAGGGCGTAAATCCGCGCCACGTCGACAAAAATGCGCGAGCCGTATTTCTTGAGGTCAATCTTGCCCGGCTGGCCCGGTTCAAGATCGGTCAGGAAGTCACGAATCTTGCCCAGCGGCGGTTCGACATCCAGTGCGTTTTTGGCCATCGAGCGCAGGAACAACGGGCTTGACGCTGTTTGCTGCAAGAGATGGCGGCGCATGGCTTCAGCCAGATCGTGCTTGCCGAATAATGGGCGGAAGTCGAAGAAAATGGTGGCGTTGAGCAGGGCATCCGGATGCGGCTGGCGAATCCACTGGCTGAACTGGTCTTTCCATTCTTCCAGCGACAAACACCATTGCGGATTGCTGGCCATGATGTTGCCCTTGCACAGCGGGAAACCGCAGCGATCGAGGTCTTTGTTGACGTCCAGCGCGAAAGTCAGGAAGCGCTGGCGCAGGGTGTCGAGCGCGTCTTTGTCGTCGCAGACGAAGACGATGCCGTTATCTTGGTCGGTACTGAAAGTCTGTTCATCACGACCTTCCGAGCCAAAGGCCAGCCAGGCCCACTCGATACCGTCAAAATTGTGTTTTTCGAGATTGAGCTGGATAACGCGGCGGGTGATCGCATCATTAAGCGCTGAAATGAACTGGGTCAGTTGCTCGGCACCAATGCCTTGCGCCAGCATGTTGAAGGACAGTTGGCGAACGTCGGTGACGGACTGGAGCAGGGCGTCGACATTGACCGCTTCTTCAATGGTCTGGCGAATCTGGCGCAGGCCAACGCGTTGCAAGGCAAAGAGATCACGTTCGGAAACGACGCCGGTCAGGCGGCCTTCGGCATCGGTCACCAAAACGTGGCGGATGCCGTGCGTCGCCATAGCCAGCATGGCATCGTAGGCGGTGGCCTGTTCTTCCAGCATGAATGGGGTGCTCGACATGGCCTGGCTGATTGGCGCGGTGTGCGGCAAATCGGCCAGTACGACGCGGTCGAGCAAGTCGGAGCGGGTAAAGACACCCACCGGTTTGCGGTCTTCACCGGCGACGACGAGGGAGCCGACCTTGGCTTGCGACATGGTTTCGAGTGCGGCGCGCACGGCAGTTTCGGGCGTAACGGTGATCGGCGTGCGCGAGCCAATGCCGGAGAGCGGCGAGTTGAGGGTTTGCTGATCGCTGGCGCGCTGGGCGAATTGCTGTTGCAACTGCTGACGCGACTGGTTAAGCAGACTGGCGATGTATTGCGTGCAGAACAGGGTGAATTCAGGGCTGGTGGTCATCAGCACCATGAAATCATCAGCCGGCAACTGGTAGCAGAAGGTGTCTTCGACCGCGATGTAGTTGTTGGTCGACGGGCGACCCGCAGTAACCGCACCAATCGGGAAACTTTCGCCAGCGCTCAGGCTGAGGATGGAATATTCGGTAACGGTGACTTCACCGGCTTGACGGGCTTGGACCTTGCCCGATTCGATCAGGTAAAAAAAGCGAACATTGCCGGAATCCGGCCCGACAATCGTGCTGCCTGCCGGGTAAAACGCAATCTGGGCTTTTTGCGCAAAATCGAGCAGCGCATCGCTGGTCATTTTGTTGAATGGTGCGTGTTTCTTGAGGAAACTGATGGTCGCTCCCGCCATCCGCAAACGCCCTTCCTGGCGCAAAGCTTGTTCTGTTCGAGCAATGGATTGGTCTAATGGTGTCACGACAACCTCTTGTTTTCTTTAAAGTGAGTAGTTTAACTTGAGCCGCTGTTGCAAGCGCCTTGCTTGCTTGAGCGATTCACGCAGAATTGCCTTGTCGACGTCATGCAGTAGCGCCATGCGCAGGCCATGACTGCCATCGCTACCGGCAGCGATTTCTGTTGTTTGATGGTTGAGACGGATGCGCAAAATATGCGAAAAAGCGGCGTCGACCGCAGCAATTTCGTCAATTTGTAAACCGGATGCCAAACCGGCTTCGCGCAAACGTTCGGCGGTGTTAACTGCCCGAGAGCCGCTGGCCAGGGCGAAAATACGTGCGGCGTCGACGAAAATCCGGCTGCCGTATTTTTTAAGATCGATACCGTCGCCGCTTTTGCCGCCATCGCTGACTTCGCCAAGAAAGCTGAGCGGCACCATGGCCTGCAACGCATTGGCCGCCATCAAATGCAGAAAAGCGGGGGTGACGCTGGTCATTGACAGGAGCAGTGTGCGCAGTGATTCGGCCAGGGAAAAATCACCGTAGAGCGGGCGCAGGTCGAAGAAAATACTGGCGTTGAGCAGGGCAGTCGGCTCAGGGCGGCGCACCCAGTCGATGAACTGGCTTTTCCATTCGTCGTGCGCCAGACACCAGGCCGGGTTGCCGGCCATGATTTGGCCGGAGCACAGCTTGAAACCACAGTCCGCCAGATGCTGATTGACCTGCTGCGCAAAGGGCAAAAAAATCTCGCGCAGCGCATCGGCTTCCTGAGCGTCGGCGGCACTGAAAATCAGGCCATTATCCTGATCGGTAACAAAGGTTTGCTCATGGCGCCCCTCGGAACCCAGCGCCAGCCAGCACCAGGGAACCGGTGGCAGACGATGTTGGCGGGCAGTCAGTTCAATAATGCGTGCGGTCAACCGGTCATTAAGGCCGGAAATGATGCGCGTGGTGGATTCGCCGCTCAGGCCGCTGGCTGCCAGTTGGTGTGAAAATTCACTTAGTTGGCGAGCGAGGGCTGGCGCGGCGGGCAAATCCGCCAGCCCACTGAGTGCAGACTCAGTGCTCGCCAGCTTTTTGCAGGGGAATGCGCTTTCAGTTGAAAAGGGCAATTTAGTACTTTATGCGGGCGAAATAGGTTTTTTCGGAAGCTTCCAGCGCCTGGCGGACGGTCATGATGCCTTGTTCTTCGAGCAGTGGAACCAGCTTGAGGAAAACAGCGGCGGTCGCCAGTGCATCCTCCAGCGCGTTGTGACGGCTGCCAATCTGGATGCCGAGGCGTTCAAGAATGACGTCGAGCTTGTGCGATTCCTGATTGGGATGGATGACTGCCGAGAGTAGTAGCGTGTCGAGTACCGGCTGGCTGAACTTGATGCCGGTACGTTCTTCCTTGAGTTGCAGGAAACGCATGTCGAAGGCCGCGTTGTGGGCAATCAGGACGGTATCTTCGCAAAACTCGTGGAAAGCGGGCAGCACCACATCAATATTCGGCTGACCGCGCACCATGTCTTCGGTAATGCCGTGAATCGGGATCGATTCCGGCTTGAGCGGGCGTTCCGGATCGACCAGTTGGTTGAAAACCTCCTGACGCAGCAGGCGATTGTTGACGATACGGGCGGCACCGACCTGAATGATTTCGTCGCCATTTGACGGTTCAAGCCCGGTCGTTTCGGTGTCGAACACGGTGTAGGTCAGATCGCTCAGCTTGCGGTCAAGGTCGATCGATTTGTCTTCAAAATTGAATAAATCGAAATCGTAATACTCGGGGCGATTGGCGCCCCGGCTGCGTTCATCCTGTTCCTGAGCGACTTCCGGCGTGGCGACCGGCAGCACGAAGCGGAAGAAGGCACGGTGCGCAGCTTTTTCGCGCTGATACCAGATTTCGCCACCGTGCCGGTCAATCACATCGCGCAGGCTGAGCGGTGAATTCTCGCCGCCGACCTGCATGGTTTCCATTTCCCAGGTGTAGAAAGTTTCGGAAGACATCGCTGCGCCGGCCCATATCAGATCAAGGTAAGCCAGCTTGCCTTCCGAACTGAGGCGGAAGCGCAATTCGCGCGGTTCGTAATGATCCTGCAATTTGGCGGCGAGAAAGACCAGCGCAAAAACCAGTGAGAAACTGTCGGCCTTGACCCACAAGGTATCGTCCAGCTCTTCCATCTTGATTGGCAGCTTCAGTTTGTCTTCAATCCGGCGCTGGGCGGCGGCGATCACGTCAATGCCCAGAATATCTTCAAGCGGCCAGCGCGTTTTCATCGAATCGGAGAATTCAGCCATTGTCTGATCAAGGCGCTGACTCATGCGTGCCGCTTCGTCATCAACGACGCGCATAAAACGTTCGCGTAGTTCGACTTCCATATCCGGGTAGTCGATCAGGTTGGTGACTGCCGCGCGGATACTGCCCAGTGAGGAACGGCTGCCTTCAGTCATTGAATGCATGGCCTGATCGCGGCGCGCTTCCTGTTCCATGCTGCGCGTGATGTTTTCGACGGTCAGCACATAGCCGGACATGGCTTTCGTTTCGTCACCACTGGCGGAAAGTACCGGCACCATCTGGGCGCGCAATAACTGACCGCTACGTGTGGTGGTGATGAAATTGGACATCGCCGTTTTACCGCTGCTCAGGCGCTGGCTGATGACTTCCTGGGCGTGCTGAACCTGATTCTTTTCGAGAATCGAGAAAATCGAACGGCCAAGCCCGATCAGCGCACCACCGGAAACCGAGGTTGGACCTTGCGCCAAGGCCTTGAATTGCAGGCGGGCACGGTTGTTGTAAAGCAGGATGCGGCCATCGAGATTGCAGACGACAACGGCTTGCGCCAGTTCGGACATCAGCGCGGCAAGGCGATTTTTCTCTTCTTCCACCGAGGCTTTGGCACGCGAAATCTGGGCGTCGACGTCATCCATCAATTCATCACGTTGCTGCGCCAGATCATTGGCAGCACGAGCCAGTTGTTGCACTTCCGGCGGGCCTTCCGGTGTTACCCGGAAGTTGCGGTTGGCACTGAGCATCATGCGCAGCGTTTCTGCCATGCGCAGCAGGCCTTCAACGTATTGCTTGAATAGCTTGTGCAGAACCAGCACGCCAATCACAAAGCCAAACAAGGTCATCATCGTGCCGACTGGCAGGCGCGAAAGCAGCAGACCGGTGAGCATGTCGCGCTCGGCTTCCTTCATGTCGAGCCAGACGAGCAGCGAGGTAACGACAAACGGCCCGGTCATCAGCAAACCGAGAACAACGACAGCAAGCGCGAAACGGTGTTTGGCCTTCATGGCTTATATCCAGAACGGGGTTTTGGCTAAATTTTCGGCCAATTTTGGCCGTTGACCGCGCCCCGCAGGAAGTACCCTTGGGGTGTAACAGATGGGTTTAGGCGACCCCAAGCATCGATTTGACCTTGGCCACCAGTTCCTTGGTCGAAAAGGGCTTGGTGACGTAGGCATCAGCACCGATGGCCAGGCCTTTGGCAACTTCCGTATCGCGCCCCTTGGCGGTCAGCATGACGATCTGCAAACCGGCATTGGCTGGGTCAGCACGCAAGGCTTCGCAGACTTCAAAACCGGATTTCTTCGGCATCATTACGTCAAGCAGCATCAGGTCCGGGCCAAAGCTGGCGACCTTGGCCAGCGCTTCCTCGCCATCAGTGGCGACGGCAATTTCAAAACCTTCCTTTTTCATCAGGAATTCGAGCGAAATGACGATGTTGGGTTCGTCATCAACAATCAGAATTTTATGGGCCATGCTTTTTGTCTCCCTACTGTTGTTCTTCCGGCCCCGGCAAGGGTACCGTGAATATGAAGTTTGCTCCGGCTCCGGGCTCACTTTCTACCCAGAGATTACCACCAAAATATTCAACAATCTGCCGGCTGATCGGCAAGCCGAGCCCAGTCCCTTGCGGCTTGTCCGTCATCGTGTTGCCACCTTGACGAAATTTTTCAAAAATGACAGTGCATTCATCCGCCGTCAGGCCCGGCCCGTTATCGGCAACCTCAATCCGTACCCGCTCATCATCGGCGCTCAGCCTGACATGAACCTTGCCGGTTTCGCCTGATACAAACTTAACGGCATTGGAAAGCAGGTTGATCATCACCTGAGTCAGTCGGTCACGGTCGGCCATAACCAGTGGGCAAGTTTCGGGTAATTCACCGGTCAGCGTGACGCCTTTTTCGCGGAATAACTGGCCCAGAGAGTCCATGCTTTCGCGCACCACATCGCGCACGTCGACCTCACTGGTCGTCCATTCGGCACGCCCGGATTCGAGCTTGGCCATGTCGAGAATCTGGTTGATCAGGCGCGTCAGGCGCTCGGTTTCGCTGACGATAATCCCAAGAAAACGCTTGCGGTCGCTGAGTTCCAGTTTTGGGTCTTCGTGCAGCATTTCGGAAAGGGCGCGGATTGAGGTGAGCGGCGTGCGTAATTCGTGGGTGACGGTCGAGATGAAATCGTCTTTCATCTTGTCCAGTTCGCGTAGTCGCTCATTGACTGCGCGCAGTTCGGTGGTAGCTGTTTCGAGTTCCTGCGACTTGGCTTCCAGTTCGCGGCTATAGGCACGGACCTGGGTCGCTTCATCGAGAATGTCGAGCACTTCTTCCAGGCCAATTTCTTCTTCCTGCGCAACTGAAGCGACCATCACCCGGGCGCTGGCTGAGCCAATTGCACCGGCTAGTTGCGCTTCGGCAAAATGCACCAGGTCGGCATCGGCGGGTAGCTTGCGCCAGTCTGCGGTGCCGCGTTCGCTGGCAAAAATACCGAGTTGCTGGTGAGCGCGGGCTGGACCAAGGAAGCGCTCAAGCAGGCTGACCAGCTCACCCATCGAGGCGTGACCACGCCAGATGCGCGTGTCGGTTTCCTGGGCGGAATGCCGGAAAATATCGACAAAGCGTTCGGCCTGACCCGCCTCGACGGCATCCGGTCGCGAGTTGAGCGAAACCACGATATACAGACCAAGATTGATCAGCAGGCTCCACCACAGGCTGTGTGAAATTTCGTCAAGTCCGCTCAGGCCAAAAAGCGCTTGTGCCTTGAGTTCAGCGATTCCGAACAAGCCATGCTCGACAAAACCGTTGCCGATCCAGCCTGATCGCGCAAAGGAGGGGAGTAACAGGGTGTAAAGCCAGACTGCAAAGCCGCCCAGCAAACCCGCCACGGCACCGGCGCGTGTGCCTTGTTTCCAGTACATGCCGCCGAACATGGCTGGGGCAAACTGGGCAACGGCAGCGAAGGAAATCAGGCCGATACCGACCAGAGCATAGGCTTCGCCAGCGGCACGAAAGTAGATGTAACCGAGCAGAAGAATCAGGGTGATTGCGACACGCCGGATACCGATCAACAGCTTGGAAAGATCCTTGCTGGCACCAAAACGCGATGAACGCAGTAGCCAGGGCATGACCAGGTCGTTACAAACCATAGTCGACAGGGCAATGGTTTCGACAATGACCATGCCGGTTGCTGCTGAAAGCCCACCGATAAAGACCAGCAGCGCCAGTGCTTCAGCACCACGTGCCAGCGGCAGGGTGAGAACGAAGGTGTCAGCATTGAACGGCTGGCCCTGAAAGTGGAGCAGTCCACCGAGCGCCAGCGGCAGAACAAAAATATTGATCAGCAACAAATATAGCGGGAAGAGCCAGACGGCCCTTTTGAGATGTGATTCATTGACGTTTTCAACGACGATGATCTGAAACTGACGCGGCAGAAAAATGATGGCAAGGCCGGAGAGCAAAATCATTGCGGTCCACGTCCCGGCACGCGCTGAATCGAGTTGCAGCAGGCGCCCGAGTTCGGGGCTGGCGGCAGCGCGCTGAAAGAGGTCGCTGAGGCCGCCGAACATGCCGTAAGTGACAAATAGACCGACGGCGAGAAAGGCTAGCAATTTGACGACGGATTCAAAGGCGACGGCAGCCACCATGCCTTCGTGACGTTCCGTGGCGTCAAGGTGGCGAGTGCCGAAGAGAATGGTGAAAACTGCCAGCAAACCGGCAATCAGGAAGGTTGAATCCAGCCACCAAGGTAAAAAATCAGCATCGGATTCGAGTAGCAGCACATTCAAGCTGGCTGAAATGGCCTTCAATTGCAGGGCGATGTAGGGCACGACGCCAATCACGGCGATGACGGTGACCAAGCCAGCCAGGAGTTGGCTCTTGCCATAGCGCGAGGCGATGAAATCGGCAATCGAGGTGATGCGGTGAACCTTGCTGATCCGGATCATTTTCAGGATGACGCCGGTCATCAACAACATCAGCGTCGGGCCGATATAGATCGTTAAAAAGGAAAGACCGCCTGATGTGGCGCGCCCAACGCTGCCGTAAAAAGTCCAGGAAGTGCAATAGACCGCCAGTGACAGGGCGTAAACATTGGCCGAAATGATTGATTTGCCGGCATCGGCCCGCGCATCGCCAAAGCGTGCCACAGCAAACAAAATGGCCAGGTAAGCCGTTGAAAGAAGGAGGATGAACCAGCCGGATAACACTTATTTATCCTGATGTTCAGTAACCCAGGCCGCAAGCGCAATCAGGCCGCCCCAGGCGCCGAACAGGTAAATGTAGCTTGCGGGCAGACCTAGCCATTCACCCGTTGGCAGGCTGAGCAATGGGTAGGTAAGCAAGGGTATGCCGAGCAAACCAAGGGCTGTCAGTCTTTGACGAGTCGGGCTGGCCTGTTTCATTTTGTCTTGCGGGAAAAGAAAACGGCCAGCACGCTAAGCGTGCCGACCGTTAGCATGCAGTCAAACTGACCCACACGTGAGGCTACCTTTTGGGCAACCATTGTCTCCTCCTTGCCTTTATTTGTTACGGGGTAGCGTGGCAAGCGCGCTACCCCTTGTTTGGCTTATGCCTCGATTAGCCCTTGAGCTGTTCGAGAATAGCCGGGTTTTCCAGCGTAGACGTGTCTTGCGTCAGTTCCTCGCCCTTGGCCAGACCGCGCAACAGACGACGCATGATCTTGCCCGAACGGGTCTTCGGCAGGTTGTCACCGAAACGGATGTCCTTCGGCTTGGCGATCGGACCGATTTCCTTGCCAACCCAGTCAGACAGTTCCTTGATGATGCGCTTGGCGTCATCACCGGTCGGGCGAGCACCCTTGAGCACCACAAAGGCGACAATCGCTTCGCCGGTCAGGTCGTCCGGACGGCCAACAACGGCAGCTTCGGCAACCATCGGGTTGGCAACCAGCGCGGATTCGATTTCCATCGTACCCATACGGTGACCGGAAACGTTCAGCACGTCGTCGATACGACCAGTAATAGTGAAGTAACCGGTGTCTTTGTCGCGGATCGCACCGTCGCCAGCCAGGTAGTACTTGCCCTGGAAGTCAGCCGGATAGTAGGACTTGACGTAACGCTCGTCGTCATTCCAGATTGTGCGGATCATTGACGGCCATGGCTTCTTGCAAACCAGAATACCGCCCTGGCCCCACGGCAGATCAGCACCGGTCTCATCGACCACGGCGAACTGGATGCCTGGGAACGGCAGGGTGCATGAACCCGGAACCAGCGGGGTTGCGCCCGGCAGCGGGGTGATCATGTGACCACCGGTTTCGGTTTGCCAGAAGGTATCGACGATCGGGCAACGGCTGCCACCGACGTTTTCGTAGTACCACGTCCAGGCTGCCGGGTTGATCGGCTCGCCAACTGAACCGAGAATGCGCAGGGAAGTCAGGTCGTAGGCCTTCGGATGCACAGCAGGATTGTTGTCGGAGGACTTGATCAGCGAACGAATTGCGGTTGGTGCAGTGTAGAAAATGGTGACCTTGTGATCCTGAATCATCTTCCAGAAACGGCCAGCATCCGGGTAGGTCGGGACGCCTTCGAAAACCACCTCTGTTGCACCGCAAGCAAGCGGGCCGTAGGTAATGTAGGTGTGACCAGTGACCCAGCCGATGTCGGCCGTACACCAGAAGACGTCCGTCGGCTTGATGTCGAAGGTCCACTTCATGGTCATGATGGCGTGCAGCAGGTAGCCGCCGGTGGAGTGCTGAACACCCTTCG
>JBDKHF010000060.1:0-44072 GCA_039797825.1 Pseudomonadota bacterium
GATAAAGAAAACGCTGCCCTGGTCGCTGAAGCCTTCACCGAGATTCATCTGCAATTGCGCCAGAACACCGCCGAAAAAGCCGCCAACGCGGTGATTGAATGCCTGAACTGATCATTCCGCCCGGTCTCGTCTGCGGGATAGATGAGGCGGGGCGCGGACCTCTGGCCGGAACGGTGGTTGCAGCGGCGGTGATTCTTGATCCCTTGCGGCCGATTGCCGGGCTTAATGATTCCAAAAAACTCAGCGAGAAGAAACGCGATGCGCTGGCGGTGCTGATTCGTGAACGCGCCGTCGCCTGGTTTGTCGCTTCGGCGTCGGTTGAGGAAATTGATCGCCTGAACATCCTGCACGCCACCATGCTCGCCATGCAACGCGCGGTGGCGGGCTTGGCTGTGCGACCGCTCAGCGCGCTGGTTGATGGCAATCGTTGCCCGAAACTCGATATTCCCTGCGAAGCCATCATCAAGGGCGATGGCAAGATCGCTTCGATTGCGGCTGCCTCGATACTGGCCAAAACCGTGCGCGACGCCGAGATGCTCGGCTTGCACGAACAATATCCAATGTACGGATTTGACCGGCACATGGGCTACCCGACGGTGGCTCACTGCAAGGCGCTGGAAGAGCACGGCGCTTCGCCGGTCCATCGGCGCAGTTTCGGCCCGGTCGCCAGACAACTTTCCTTGCTATGAAACTGATTCAGTCGCGCGATAACCAATTTTTCAAATCGCTAAAACGACTGGCTGAATCCGGGCGCGAACGTAGGAAAACCGGGCAGACATTGCTTGATGGCGTGCATCTGGTCGAGGCCTACGAAGCGGCCTTTGGCCCGGTTGAGACTTTGCTGGTCGCTGAGTCCGCGCAAGGGGTTGGCGAGATTGCCGCGTACATCGCGGGGCGCGAAACGGTCGTGCTGGGCGATGGCCTGATGCGCGATCTGGGCTTGGTTGATACGCCGAGCGGCTTGCTGGCCGTTGCCAAACTGCCCAGCGCAACGCTTGCGGTCAACCGCGAAAATGACGCGATTTTATTGGACAACGTGCAAGATCCCGGCAATGTCGGCACCTTGCTGAGAACCGCCGCCGCCGCCGGCGTCAAGCAAGCCTTGCTCTCGCCGGGCTGCGCTTCAGCCTGGTCACCCAAAGTCTTGCGCGCCGGGCAGGGGGCTCATTTTGCTTTGGCCATTCACGAAGAAATCGATCTGGCCAGCTTTATCGCCAAATACCAGGGAACGACCGCCGTCACCACGCTGGATGAGGCAACTTCACTCTACGAAGCCCGCTGGAAAGGCCCGCTGGCCTGGGTTTTCGGCGCCGAAGGCCAGGGCGTGCGACCTGAACTACTCGCCGCCGCCCAACTCAGAATCCGGATTCCAATGCCGGGTGCGGTTGAGTCATTGAATGTGGCTGCGGCGGCTGCGATTTGCTTGTTTGAGGCGGTTCGGAGAAGGTTGGGGTAGTGAAAAGTGGCTGGTCATAGCGAGATTTTTCAGTTCTGGCAGCGATGGAGTCAGCAGCATGACGATTCTATCCATCCTGACGATCATCCATTTATCGATGCGGCCAAAGGAATCGATTTTCAACTAAGCGTTGGGCGCCCACCAACTCCGTGGGATGGTCCATTGGCGAGTGCCTTGGTCATTTTTTGCTACGCAAATCCAAAGTACAGCGAAAAGGATTTGCGGGGTGAGTACATTGAAATCATGCGTAAGCAAATCGAAGGGAATGAACCTTTGCCAATTGCAATTGAACATTGGGCTACGTGGTATCGCGATCAGTTTGGTTTCTTGGGGGATCTAAAGAAAATTAGCAATGCAGTGGCGGTCTTTAATGTTTGTCCGTACGCATCTCGCTCTATGGATGGGGCAAATGGGAGGGTCGCAGCGGGGCTACCGAGTACATGGGCAGCTCAGAAACATCTGCGTGAAGTACTCATTCCAAAGGCAAGGGCCGGAAAAATTCTTCTTGTAATGCCTCGTGCTCACCGACGTTGGGGAGTGATACAAGGATTCAAAGAGGACAATATTGTTGTGGAAACGGCGCCACATGGCCGCATTCCTATTCAAGTCCAGTCAAAGATACAGAGTTGGCTAGATCAGAAACAGAAATCAGCAATCGTTAACGAGGTTTGATGCTCAGCGCAGGTTTAATTCCTGCAGGATGGTGGTTGAAATTTCTTCAATCGATTTGGTTGAGGAGTCCAGCCAGCGGATGCCTTCGCGGCGCATCATTTTTTCGGCTTCGGCAATTTCGTAGCGACAATTGGCCAGTGACGCGTATTTGCTGCCGCTGCGGCGTTCTTCGCGGATCTGGCTGAGGCGTTCGGGCTGGATGGTCAGGCCGAAGAGTTTGCTGCGATGTTTATCGAGTGTTCCCGGCAGTCGACCGCGGTCGAAGTCTTCTGGAATCAGCGGGTAGTTGGCGGCTTTGAGGCCGAATTGCATGGCCAGGTAAAGCGAGGTTGGCGTTTTTCCGCAGCGCGAGACGGCAACCAGAATGACGTCAGCTTCTTCCAGGTCGCGGTCGGTGACGCCGTCATCGTGCGCCAGGGTGTAGTTGATCGACTCGATGCGCTTTTTGTAGTCGGAGGTTTCGGCGGTGCCGTGCGAACGGCCGACGGTGTGGCTGGATTTGACGCCCAGTTCAGCCTCAAGTGGGGCGAGGAAGGTCTCGAAATACGAAAGGCTGAAAGCGTCGGCCTGATGGACGATGGCGGCCAGTTCCTGATTGACCAGGGTGGTGAAGACGACGGGGCGCATGCCATCCAGTTCGCCTTGGGCGTTGATGCGCGCGACGGCATCCTGCGCTTTGGCGATGTTGTCGAGGAAGGGAATCCGGATTTGCTTGAATTCGACATCCTCGAACTGGGTCAGAAGGCTGTGACCGAGGGCTTCGGCGGTGAGGCCGGTGCCGTCGGATACGAAAAATACAGTGCGTTTGATTGGGGTAGGCATGCGCCCATTTTAACCGCTGTTACGCAGCCCGGAAGCAACGCCGTTGATTGACAGGTGGATGCCACGTGCCACGCGTTCGTCGGTTTCGCCGGCGCGGTGGCGCTTGAGCAGTTCAACTTGCAGGTGGTTGAGCGGGTCCATGTAGGGCGAGCGCAGTTGCAGCGAACGCTTGAGCATGGGGTTGTCGGCGAGGAAATCGTCCTGTTCGAGAATGCTCAGCAGGTGCTTTTTGGTCAGCGCCCATTCGGCCTTGATCTGGCTGAAAATGCGTTCGCGCAGCTCTGCATCGCTGACCAGTTCGGCGTAGCGCGAGGCTATGGCGAGGTCGGTTTTGGCCAGCACCATGTCCATGTTGGAAAGCAGGCTCTGGAAGAAGGGCCAGGCTTTGACCATGCGGCGCAGGGTGACCAGACCATCAGGATTTGCCGCCAAATAGCCGTCGACCGCAGCACCGAAGCCGTACCAGCCGGGCAGCATCAGCCGGCATTGCGCCCACGAAAAAACCCAGGGAATGGCGCGCAGGTCTTCAATGCGCTCGGACGCCTTGCGTGAAGCGGGGCGGCTGCCGATATTGAGCAAGGCGATTTCGGAGACCACCGTCGATTGGCGGAAATAGGTGGTGAAGCCCGGCGTTTCATAAACCAGGCCGCGATAGGCGTTGAAGGCGCGTAGCGAGAGTTCGTCCAGCACGCTGTGGAATTGTTCGGCCGGCTCGACCTTGTTTTCGTGGTCGGTCAGGCTGGCTTCGAGCGTTGCGGCGAGCAGCACTTCGAGGTTGCGGCGGCCGGTGTCGGCGTTGCCGTATTTGGTCGAAATGACTTCGCCCTGTTCGGTCAGGCGAATCTGTCCGGAAACGGCGCCAGCCGGCTGGGCGAGGATGGCGTGATAGGTCGGGCCACCGCCGCGGCCAACTGAGCCGCCGCGACCATGGAACAGGCGCAGACGAACGCCATGTTGCTTGAAGACTTGAGCCAGCTCGATTTCGGCTTTGTAGAGTTCCCAGCCGGAAGTCAGGAAACCGCCGTCCTTGTTGGAGTCGGAGTAGCCGAGCATGACTTCGTGTTCGTCGCCACGGCCAGCGATCAGATGGCGGTAGGCCGGGATGGCGAAGACGCCGGCCATCGTCGCCGCGCTTTTTTGCAAGTCTTCGATGGTTTCGAAGAGCGGGATGATGTTGACCTTGAGTTGCGGCTTGGCGCCCGGCAGTAATAGGCCGGATTCCTTGAGCAACAGGGCGAGTTCGAGCAGGTCGGAGACGCCGTCGGTTTTCGAGATGATGCAGTTGGGCAGGGCGGCGGCACCGTACTTGTTGCGCAGTTCGCGGGCGGCGAAGAAGATGGCCAGTTCGCCTTCCGTTTCTTCCGAATAGGTCAAATACGGTGAATAAAGCGGGCGCGGGGTGGCGATTTCTGCGGTCAACAGCGAAATCCGCTCGTTTTCTGCCAGCGCTTCGTAGTCCGGGCAGCGGCCAGCGCCGGCCAATAGTTCGGCGACGCTGCGCGCGTGGACTTCTGAATTCTGGCGCAGGTCGATCGGCGCCAGGTGGAAGCCGAAAACCTGTACGCCACGCAGCAGGCGGCGCAAACGACCACCGGCCAGATTGCCGCTGCCGTTCAGCTTCAGCGAATTGTTGAGTACCTTGAGGTCGGCGCGCAGGGCTTCCGGTGACTCGTATGCTTCGGCGCAGCCGATTTCATGGCGCACCGGTTCGACCTGATCGAGCACGCGGGCGGTGGCGGCAAGCCGGGCATAAATGCCGGACAGGGCGCGGCGGTAGGGTTCGTCGGCGCGTTGCGGCGAGTGGTCGGTGGAATGTTCGGCCAGCGCCAGCAATTCCGGCGTGACTTTCACCAGCAGGTCGGAAAGCGGCAATTCGCCGCCCAGTTCGTGGATTTCTTCGAGGTAATGATTGAGCGCGGCGGCTGATTGCAGGCGCAACGCTTCACGCAGGATTTCGGCGGTAACGAAGGGATTGCCGTCGCGGTCGCCGCCGATCCAGCTGCCGACGCGGAAGAAGGGCGGCAGCGCCCATTTCTTGTCCGGGTAGCGCTTTTGCAGTTGCTGAGTGGCCTGAATGTAGAGGCGCGGCAGTTCGGTGAAAAAGGTTTCCTTGAAGTAGGTGATGCCGTTCTTGACCTCGTCGAGCACCTTGAGCCGCACCGGGCGCAGCATGCGCGATTGCCACAGGGTGAGGATGGAATTGGCGATGGCGTGATCGTTTTCAGCCTGTTCTTCCGGCGTCATCTGCAAGCGTTCGCGCTGGTCGAGCAGGTGGGCGAGATCGCGGTGATTGCGGATCAGGCTCTGGCGCTGGACTTCGGTCGGGTGCGCGGTGAGCACCGGGGCGACGACGGCGTGGGCGAAGAAATCGGCGATGGCTTCCGGCGAAACGGCTGCGGTCGACAGGGAATCAAGGGCAAAAATCAGACTGCCTTCGCGCGGTGGCGAGCCGGCCAGATCGTGGGCGCGGCGGCGACGGATGTGGTGCTCGTCCTCGGCGATGTTGGCCAATTGCAGGAAATAGCTGAAGGCGCGGACGACGGCTTGCGTCGTGTCACGCGGTAGCGGGTCGAGCAGGGTGGCCAGTTCGTTACGCGCCGCCGGGTCGCCATCGCGGGCGAAACCGACGGCGGTCTGGCGGACGCGCTCAACGAGTTCAAAAACGCTGTCGCCTTCCTGCTCACGAACCGTGTCGCCAAGAATGCGACCGAGCAGGCGGATGTCGTTGCGGAGCGGTTCGTCCTTGTTGTCGAGTGCGTCCTGCCGCATTTTTTAGTGCTTTCTGACCAAAAGGACGGAGGCGTCGGCGATGCGGGCAATCTGCTCGGCAGCCGAACCGAGGATGAAGGTGGCCAGACCACGCCGACCATGACGGCCGATGATGATCAGGTCGATATTCAGTTCCTTGGATTTTTCAACAATGGTTTCCGAGACGCGACGATTGTTGGCTTGCAACAATAATGCTTCTGCTTCAATGCCATCAGCCAACATCATTGCCTCAACCAGCAACTTTTGACCCGCCTGGGCCAGCGTCTTGACTGCGCTATCGGCCTCGGCCTCTGCCATGTGGGCAAAAACGTGACCATGCATATTTAGCAGGGCTTCGTCGGTGACGTGGGAAATATAAAGCTTGGCTTTGCTTGATCGAGCAATGTGCAGGGCTTCCTTGAGGGCGCATTGCGAGGTTTCGCTGTCGTCGATGGCGACGAGAATATTTTTGTACATGGGAGTTCTCCTGGAAATTATTGAATGGGGCGTAGCTTAGCAATTCACCGGCATTTCGACTGTTAGGGAAAACCTCAACAGGTCTGTTGCGGTCGACTGCATTTTTCGAGCAAATAAGCGATTGACTGATAGTTGAGTCCGGTTTCTGCGGTGAGGCCGATTTCGCAAGTGCGGTTGGTCGACACACCGCAGGCGCAATTAGCCGGCAATTCATCGTGAATCTTGCGCAAGGCGTGCTGGTTGAGTTCCGGCACGACGAAGCCGCGATCGCCGGCAAAGCCGCAGCAGGTGACGCCCGCTGGTTCGATGATCTGATCGACACAGGCAGCAAGCAGCTTCTTCAATTTGGCATCCGAACCGTTTTTGCGCACGCTGCAATTGACGTGCAGCGCAATCGGGCCGGCTTCCTTGTTGATCATCAGGCGCGGGAGCAGGGCGTCGTGGGCGAATTCGTGGAAATCGTAAAGCTGAATCCGACCGGCGAGGTGCTTCTGCATACGTACGGTGCAGGTGCTGGCATCCATGATCACCGGGTAGCGGCCATTATCGCTGGCCTTGAGCAGGGCAGCTTCCAGCGTGTTGGACATGGCTTCGGCTTCTTCCGCCATGCCCTTGCTGGCCAGCATCTGGCCGCAGCACAGTTGGTCGAACCCTTCCGGCAGGATAGGCGCGTAGCCGGCGCGAGTGAGCAGTTCAAGAATGACATCGCCAAGCTGGGCTTCGCCGGCTTTCGACGGGCCAAAGATGCGTCCGCCGCAGGTTGGGAAATAGACGACGGGATCGCCTTCGGCAATGCGGGGAAGTGCAGCCTTGCCGGCATGCGGCATGTTTTTCTTCCAGGCGCCACCGGAGATGCGGCCAAGAAAATTGTCGCCGAGCACGCTGGAAACGGCATGGCCGACGCTCAAGCCAAGGCGCGAGGCGTTGGCCAGTGTGCCGAAATTGTTGCCCGTCCAGGCGTTGACCGCACGTGCCGTATCGCCAAGTTTTCTGCCGCGCAGGCGACGGGTCAGGTCGCCGGTATCGATGCCGACCGGGCAAGCGGTCGAACACAAGCCGCAGCCAGCGCAGGTGTCGAGGCCCATGTAGGCGTAGTCTTCGCCGACCTGGCCGGCGGGTTCGCCGTTGGCGGCGCGGCGTGCCAGTTCGCGGACGCTGACGATGCGTTGGCGCGGTGACAGGGTCAGGCGGTGCGAGGGGCAGAGCGGTTCGCAGAAACCGCATTCGATACAGCGGTCGACAATATCCTCGGCAGCCGGCATCGGCTTGAGGTTTTCAAGGTGGGCGTGCGGGTTGTCGTTGAGGATAACGCCGGGGTTGAGCAGGTTTTCCGGGTCGAACAGGCGCTTGATCTTGCGCATCAGATCAGCAGCCTCCTTGCCCCATTCCAGTTCGACGAATGGCGCCATGTTGCGGCCAGTGCCGTGTTCGGCTTTCAAGGAACCATCGTATTTGTCGACCACCAGATGGCAGAGGTCGTCCATGAAGCGGGCGTAGCGGTCAACCTCGCTTTGGTCGCCAAAATCCTGAGTGATGACGAAGTGCAGATTGCCTTCCAGCGCGTGGCCGAAAATGATCGCTTCGTGGTAACCGTGGTGGCGGAGCAGGGCTTGCAGGTCGAGCGTGGCGTCGGCCAGGTTTTCAATGTGGAAGGCGACATCCTCGATCAACACGGTGGTGCCGGTGCGGCGCATGGCACCGACTGCCGGAAAGGTGCCTTTGCGCACTTTCCAGTACATTTCGCAGGTCGCCGGGTCGGTGGAAAAGACCATCGGTTCAACCGTCGTAACACCTTCCATTGCAGCATGCACCGCAGAAATCCGCTCATTAATGCCGTCGACCGTAGCAGCGCGAACTTCGATCAGCAGCGCAGCGGCTTCTTCACCGAGTTGGCGCATGATGGCCGGCAAACCGGGCTTGTTTTCAACCGAGTGCAGGGCCGGGCGGTCGAGCAGTTCAACGGCAGAAACCGGCTGCGGTTTGAGGCGAATGACGGCTTCGCAGGCAGTGCGAATATCCGGGAAGAAAACCAGTGCCGATGCCTTGAACGGATCTTCGACCACGGTGTTGTAGGTGATGCGCGAAATGAAGCCGAGCGTGCCTTCGGAGCCGATCATCAGGTGCGACAGGATTTCGATCGGGTCAACAAAATCAACCAGCGCATTGAGGCTGTAGCCGGTGGTGTTCTTGATCTTGAACTTGTGGCGGATGCGCTCGGCCATCCGGGCATTGTTGCGCGTATCGCTGCCCAGGCGCTCAAGTTCGCCGAGCAGGACAGCGTGGCTTTGCGAGAAGGCGGCGATGCTGATTGGATCTTCCGTGTCGAGCAGCGTGCCATCGGCGAGCATGACGCGCATGCCGGCCAGGGTGCGATAGCTGTTTTGCGCCGTGCCGCAGCACATGCCTGAGGCGTTATTGGCGGCAATGCCGCCGATTTTGCAGGCATTGATCGAGGCCGGATCGGGGCCGATTTTCTTGCCGAATGGGGCTAATCGCCGATTGACTTCACCGCCGACAATACCGGGGCCAAGTTTTACCTTGCTGGCATCGGCATTCAGCTCGTAAGTCGCAAAACCTTCGCCGATCAGGGCCAGCACGCCATCGGTGATCGCCTGGCCGGAGAGGCTGGTGCCGGCAGCGCGGAAAGTGACCGGACGCTGGTTTTGTTTGGCTGCGGTCAACACCGTTTTAAGGTCGTTTTCTGATTCGATGACGGCGATGACTTCGGGGATCAGCCGGTAAAAGCTGGCATCGGTGCCGTAGGCCAGGCGACGGAGTTCATCGGTGATGACTTGGTTGGTCGGGAGGTTTTGGCGGAGGTGCTTGATTAGCTGGCTCATGGGTTTGTCTCGGGTTTTGTTATTTAGTGGTATTCGGCTAATTGGCTGGGGGTTTCGCCTTGCGGGCGAGCGTACTTTCTTTTGGTGGCCAAAAGAAAGTAGCCAAAGAAAAGGCCACCCCTGGGTCGGCGCCGGCTACGCCGGTTCCTTGCGCTACTCGGCAGGCCGGGCGGTTTGCCAGAACTCGCCTGCGGCTCAAACATGGCAAACCGAAAGCCCCCGGCCAGCCTGCGTTGCTCAGCGCCTCTCAAGGGGCCCGGAAAGGCGTCCGTAGCCGACTTGGGGAATACGCTTTTTGGCTTTTTCCCCAGTCGACCGCAACATTCAATTCTTCGGCACCCTAGCTCAGTCATCCCGCCTTTAGGGCCCCGTGTGGAGCGCTGAGCAACGGAGAAAGTGGCGGAAAAAGGGCGAGGACTGTCTGAGGGCGTAGCCCGAGTTCCGCAGCCCCCGCCGGTTTCGAGTAGCGCAGGGGAGTTGGCGCAGCCAACCGCGTAGCCCGGGGTCGCCTTTTCTTTGGCTACTTTCTTTTGGCGAAGCAAAAGAAAGTACGCCCGCCCGCAAGGCGGAACCCCAAGCTCATTCCCGCGAATAAACATCAGCCCCGTTCCCGCAACATATCCCTCAACCGCTTGGAAGCAGGCCGCAACGGCACCCGAACCGAAGTCCAAGCCCCCTGACGAGACGGCATCAACCACCCAAACCGACTCCCCAGCCAGGTCACCGCACCATACAAAAATGGCGAGCGATACACCGCCGCCCATCCCCGCCAAACCGAAGTCATCAACCAGCTATACCCAGCCCCTTGCCCACGCATCGTCGGGTTGGCATGCGGTGCAGTAAACGATTCTTCGCGCAAACGCATCAGCAGATCAGGAATCGGAATCTTCACCGGGCAAACCTCGCCGCAAGCGCCACAAAGTGTTGAAGCGGTGGCCATCGTCTTGGTCGCTTCCAGCCCCAGCATGTGCGGCGAGATGATTTTGCCGATCGGGCCGGGATAGGTCGTACCGTAGGCGTGGCCGCCAATCCGCGTGTAGACCGGGCAATGGTTCATGCAGGCGCCGCAGCGGATGCATTGCAGGGTCTTGCGCAACTGTTCGTCGGCATAAGCCTGGGTGCGGCCGTTGTCGAGCAGTACGAGATGGACTTCGGTCGGGCCGTCCTTCTCGTCGGTTTTGCGCGGGCCGGAGATCATGTTGAAGTAAGTTGAAATGTTCTGGCCGGTGGCCGAGCGCGTCAGCAGTGAGAGCAGCGGCGGCACGTGATCAAGCTTTTCAACGATTTTTTCAATGCCGGTAATGGCGATATGCACCGGCGGCGCCGTCGTGCTCAGGCGGCCATTGCCCTCGTTTTCAACCAGACACAGCGTGCCGCTTTCGGCGACGGCAAAATTGACGCCGGATAGCCCAATATCCGCCACCAGAAATTTCTCGCGCAACACCTTGCGGCCAATCTGGATCAACTCATCGACGTTATCGGTGTAATCAACGCCCTCAACTTTTTCGTGAAAGAGCCGGGCGATTTCTTCCTTTGTTTTGTGGATGGCCGGCATGATGATGTGCGACGGCTTTTCACCAGCCAGCTGGACGATGTATTCGCCCATGTCCGACTCCATCGCTTCAATGCCAACCGCTTCGCAAGCGTGATTCAGCTCGATTTCTTCGCTGACCATCGATTTGCCCTTGACCATCAACTTGGCCGAGTGCTTCTGGCAGATGCCGAGAATGATGGCGTTGGCTTCGTCCGGCGTTTCCGCCCAATGCACCTGAATGCCATTGCGCGTCAAATTATCTTCGAGTTGCACCAGCAGCGCCGGCAGCTTGCCGAGGTTGTACTGGCGAATCTGTTCGCCCAGCGTGCGCAGGGTTTCCAGCTCTTCCGGGCTGGGAAACTGGGCAGCGCGCTTGCCGATCAGGAAATCCATTGCGCCACGAAAACTTTGGCGCAGGAAGGGATTTTCAACGACCTCCTTGGACCGGGCGCGGAAGCCCTCGGAGGGCATGAAGTTCAATGCGTGTTCGCTCATGCTTCATCTCCGATCAGCAGGACAACCAGTTCTTTTGGGCCATGTGCGCCGTAGGCCAGGGTCACTTGAATATCAGCCGTTTTCGATGGGCCGGAAATCAGCAGGGCGTTGGTCGGTAGACCATTCGCCCAGCCTTCGTTCGACATAACTTCATAAAAAGTATTGTGGATAGTTTTGGCGTCAAGCAAAACAATGTGCACTGGTGGCACCAGCGACATAAGGCGCGGCTCATCGGCATCCGGCCACAAAACCAGGGTGCCGGTTTCGGCAATGGCACAGCGGGCGGTAGTCAGGCTGGCCGGGATGTCATGAAACATCTCTTCCTTCCACGCTTCAATCGGCTGCTCGTAGCCACGGCAGGCGATGCCGGTTGCGGAAAGTACCTCAATAGCGCGTTGACCGTGGGCAGTGCCCGGCGCAACCAGCAGCTTTTCAACTTGCTTGGCGCTCAACACTTCCCACAGTTTCTGCGGCCAGCTGGCGTTTGAAACCGCGTAAACCTCGGCGTGGGCAAACTCAATGCAGCCACGAAAACGGGCAACCTTCTCCGCCGTTGTTTCTTCGCTGCGATGCGTTGCATACCAACTGGCGATATCCGGCGCTGCCTTGGGCAACACCGGCGCCGCATTTAGTTTGGACAGGATGCGATCACGGGCGCTCATTTAGAAGTCCTCCGCAGCAGAAAACTGGCGATATGTTCGCCGGGCAGGCTGGGTTTCGAGAGTCCTGCCTGTTTATCCTTCCACGCCGCATGGCCGAGGATGTTCATCAGGCAGCCACAATCGGCACTGACCACGCGCTCGGCGCCGGTCGCCTTGAGCGACTTCACCTTGTCTTCAACCATCGCCCCGGAAATTTCCGGCTGCTTGATCGAGAAAGTGCCACCAAAACCGCAGCATTCGGATTCGTGATCCTGTTGGGCGACCTTGACGCCTTTCATGTTGCCGAGCAACTGGCGGCCAGTCAAATGAACGCCCATTTCGCGACGCGCCGAGCATGAGGTGTGCAGGACGATAGTGCAATCGGCGCCGTTATCTTCGGGTTGATAACCCAAAACATTCACCAGAAAATCAGTAAATTCATAAATGCGCGATGACAGCGCTTCAGCTTGAACTTTGCGAATCGGGTCAGCAGCAAACAGGGTTGGATAATGGTGCTTCATCATCCCGGCGCAAGAACCGGACGGCACGACGACCGGCCAGTTTTCGGGAAACAGGGTGAGTTGATGCGCGGCAACTTTGCGCGCTTCGTCAGGAAAACCACTCGTATAAGCCGGTTGACCGCAACAGGTTTGCTCTTCGGGGAAATGAACGCGGATGCCTTCACGCTCCAACAAGGTAATAGCATCAAGACCGGCACCGGGATAGAACTGATCGACGACGCAGGTGGCGAAAAAATAGATGTCTGTTGGGCGCTGCCCAGAATTGTTTTGTGTTTGCATCGTGTCTCCTCTGGTAAATTGGTCAAACCAATATTCGGTGAGGTGAAAATGTAAGTTATAACCGTGACTTAGTCAATCTACTAAGGGAAAATCCCTAGCTTGCGGTTTACCGATTTGCTTATTAGAATGCGCTGGTCTTACCAATCGAGCGACTGATTTCGGCCATGCCACAAAACAAGGTTCAGGTTCCGCGTATTTCTGATGCTGTTGCTTCTTCACTGGAGCGTCGCATCCTGGAAGGCTCGTTAAAGCCGGGTGATCGGCTGCCGCCGGAGCGCGAACTGGCACTTGAGTTTGGCGTTTCGCGCCCCTCGTTGCGTGAAGCAATCCAGAAGCTGGCCTCCAAAGGCATGGTCCAGAGTCGTCAGGGTGGCGGTACCTATGTTACCGACCGTCTCGAATCGTCATTCTTTGATCCCTGGCAGGAAATGATGGGTGCGCACCCCAATTTGCGCGAAGACATGCTCGAATTTCGCCGCATGCTCGAAGGCCAGGCCGCCGAGTGGGCTGCTGAACGCGCTACCGAGAGCGATTTGACCCGCCTGGAGCAAACTTTCAACGCGCTGAATGATGCTTTCAGTGCCGATGATCTTGATCGCCGCTCAACCGCCGACATCGCTTTTCATCAAGCGGTTGGCGAAGCCTCACATAACGCCTTGCTCGGCCACCTTTCTGCTGCGCTGCTGCGTCTGATGCACGACAACATTCACCTCAACCTGGGTGAACTCAAAAGCATTCCGGCGGCCAGCACCTTGCTCAAAAACCAGCACGCCGCCATCCACGCCGCCATTCGCGAGCGCAAGCCGCAGGCCGCCCGCGCTGCCGCCGAGACGCATATTGATTTTGTCCGCGAAACCCTGGCCCAGACGCTGCGCACCGTCGCGCGGCGCGAAACCTCGGCCCGCCGCCTGAATACTGAATTTTCTGTTTCTGATTCGACCTCTTCCTGATTTTTAATTTGACCCTCACTGAAAGGAATCCTCATGGAGCCCCTCGTCATCCCCTTTGAACAGTTGCGTATGACTGACGTCGAGCAAGTTGGCGGCAAGAATTCGTCACTCGGCGAAATGATCAGCCAACTGGCTGGTACCGGCGTGCGCGTACCCGGCGGCTTTGCCACCACGGCGCAGGCTTATCGTGATTTCCTGGCGCAGAGCGGCCTCGACAACAAGATCAACGCCGCGCTGGATGCGCTGGATGTTGAGGATGTGAACGCGCTGGCGGTCTGCGGTGCCGAGATCCGTAAATGGATCATGGAAGTCCCGTTCCCGATGGATCTGACCATCGCCATCACCGAGCAATATCAGCGTCTGGTGGCTGATTCCTCCGCTGACATGTCCTTCGCCGTGCGCTCTTCCGCCACCGCCGAAGACTTGCCGGATGCCTCCTTCGCCGGTCAACAGGAAACTTTCCTCAATATCGTCGGCCTTGAAAACATCCTGCACGCGATCAAGGAAGTTTTCGCTTCCCTGTACAACGACCGTGCCATTTCCTACCGCGTCCATAAAAACTTCGTGCACGCCGATGTCGCTTTGTCGGCTGGTATTCAGCGCATGGTGCGTTCCGACAAGGGCGCCGCCGGCGTGATGTTCACGCTCGATACCGAATCCGGTTTCCGCGATGCGGTTTTTGTCACTTCCAGCTACGGTCTCGGCGAAACGGTGGTGCAGGGCGCGGTCAATCCGGACGAGTTCTATGTGCACAAGCCGATGCTGGCTGCCGGCAAGAAGGCTGTTGTACGCCGCAACCTTGGTTCCAAAATGATCAAGATGACTTTCTCCGCCGAAAAAATGGCCGGCAAGTCGGTGATTACCGAAGAAGTTGAAGAAGCCTTGCGTCACCAGTTTTCGCTTAATGACGAAGAAGTCATGGAACTGGCCCGCTACGCGATGATTATCGAAAAACACTATGGTCGTCCGATGGACATCGAGTGGGGCAAGGACGGCATCGACGGCAAGCTCTACATTCTGCAAGCCCGTCCGGAAACCGTGCAGTCGCAGGCGCACGCCGGCAAGGTTGAAAAATTCAAGCTCAAGCAGTTCTCCAAGGTGCTGGCTTCCGGTCGTGCCATTGGTCAGAAAATCGGTGTTGGCCCGGTGCGTATCGTCAAAGACCCGAAGGAAATGGATCAGGTCAAGCCGGGTGACGTGCTGGTTGCCGACATGACCGACCCGAACTGGGAACCGGTCATGAAGCGCGCTTCCGCCATCGTCACCAATCGTGGCGGCCGTACTTGCCACGCGGCGATTATTGCCCGCGAACTGGGTATTCCAGCCATCGTCGGATGCGGCGATGCGACCGAAACGCTGACCGAAGGCGAAATCGTTACCGCCTCCTGCACGGAAGGCGATACCGGCCACGTTTATCGCGGTCGACTCGATTTTGAAATCACTTCCCGCGACATCACCGCCATGCCGGAAATCCCGCTCAAGGTCATGATGAACGTTGGCAATCCTGAACTGGCTTTCGATTTCGCCCAGTTGCCGAACGCCGGTGTCGGTCTGGCCCGCGTTGAATTCATCATCAACAACGTGATCGGCATTCACCCGAAAGCCATTCTCGACGTTGACCGCCTGCCATCTTCCAAGCGTGAAGAAATCAAGCGCCGCGCTCGTGGCTACGCTTCGCCGAAAGAGTTTTTCGTTGAAAAACTGGTCGAAGGCGTTTCGACCATCGCTGCCGCTTTCTGGCCGAATCCGGTCATCGTCCGTCTCTCCGACTTTAAATCCAACGAATACCGCAAGCTGCTTGGCGGCGAGTTGTACGAGCCGGAAGAAGAGAACCCGATGCTCGGCTTCCGTGGCGCCTCGCGTTACGTCGCCCAGTCGTTCCGCGACTGTTTCGAGATGGAATGCCGTGCCATGAAGAAGGTCCGTGAAGAAATGGGCCTGACCAATGTGCAACTGATGGTGCCGTTTGTGCGCACCGTTGGCGAAGGCAAGGCGGTGGTCGATCTGCTGGCTGAACATGGCCTGGTCCGTGGCGAGAACGAACTGAAGCTAATCATGATGTGCGAAATTCCGTCCAATGCCCTGTTGGCCGAGCAATTCCTTGAGCACTTCGACGGCTTCTCAATCGGCTCCAACGACCTGACCCAGCTCACCCTGGGCCTCGACCGTGACTCTGGCCTGGTTGCCAACCTGTTTGATGAACGCGACCCGGCGGTCAAAATGCTGCTATCGATGGCAATTGCCGCCGCCAACAAGATGGGCAAATATATCGGCATCTGTGGTCAAGGCCCATCCGATCACCCCGATCTGGCTGAGTGGTTGATGGATCAGGGGATTTCTTCGATTTCCCTCAATCCGGATACCGTGGTGGATACCTGGACGCGCTTGGGTAGTCACAAAAAGGGTTGATTTTTGGGGTTGACCGTAACATCTGAAGAAGGCCGGGAGCGATCCCGGCCTTCTTTGTTGCACATGTTCGATCAGAACGGAATGGTCCACGATTGTATTTTGTTAGGAGGTGCTGATTGATTCATCGTTCCCGCGGAGGCGGGAAGCTAATTTGTGGTTTTTAGATTCAATTAGCTGTGAGCAGTTTGCTAAAAACACAAGCAAAACTGCGGCTGATATTTCCCGAATCTGCTACTGCGTGAATGATTTTTAAATCGAGTGATGCGGCATACTGTCCGCCCTGTTTGAAATTGCTTGCTGCTTTTGCGATGGTTTCCAAAGATATATCGTGGCGATCGTGCTGAAACTTACGGAATTCATCTGGGCCAAGTATGCACATGGCGACAAGTGCAGCAGAGCGCTGAATCCTGAAAGTCAGTCCCTCGGTTTTGTTATTGGACTTGAAAAAATCGCAAGTATGCTTACAAACCCGGCCGCTTAAGTCGGGTGATATTTGATTGGAATCGATGCCATACCGCTCGATGGCGTCAATGTAAATATTTACTGCACGCCACGGCTGAAAAAATCTCATGGGTTGCACAACCTCAATAAACATAAGGCACGAATGCCCATGTTTTTTCTTTATAAGACTGGTAAGTATCGCCAAAATAGTCCAGACATTCTTTTTCGTCGCTGCGAGCCGTTAAAAACAGAAATATTGTTGTCAGAACTACGATGACTATGCTGGGTGCGGTTGGCCGTTGGCAGAATGCTCCCCACGCGAGCAAAAGCAGGGATGTGTACATCGGATGGCGGATATACCGAAAAATCCCGGACGACACCAAAGATGTCGTCTTCTCAAATCTAAAAAGTGCATCATCCTTGCGACTGGGGCTGGCATTGCCCTTACGTTTCAACTCAAACCAACCTGCAACCACTAGAAAAATGCTGGCCAGCATGAGGATTGACGATAAGTATTTTGGAGCATTAAACACATCTGAGGGCCAAATCGGGTGATGAAGAATGAATAAGGACAAAATGCCTTGCCAGACAAAAAATCGATAGAAGCCGTGGGAGCCTGGGTGGCGTAGCGGTTTGCGCGACAACCAGGTGATAGTTGTGGCGCCCAGAATAAAGGTCAGTAGAACAGTGTTTGTGTTGGTCATCAAAATTGGAAGAAGTGCTCTTTTACCCAGAATGCCAAAATTGGCTAATGTCGCTCAAATAACTTTCGGCAGCGCTACTAGTCATGCCGCATTGATCAAGCCAGCAAATTAATTGTAGCTCAAAACCCGTGGTTTAAATACCGTGGCACATAAGCCGTGGCTCGCTCTTTGTGTTCGCGCAACACTGCCAGCAACGGGAGGTGGCGGTATGTCGGCAGAGTTGGAGTTGAACGATGTTCGTGAAAAATTGAGTTCAAACATTATTAAATTGCGAAAAGCCAAAGGCTTGGCTCAGGAGCGACTTGGTTTGGATTCGGGTGTTGACCGAACCGTTGTCAGCAAGATTGAGCGCAAGATTGCGAATCCCTCTCTGGATGTCCTGGTGCGCTTGGCGACAACGCTTGATGTCAAGATTGGTGAGTTATTTGTGGCGAATGAATGACCTGGCCGGGTGATTGATACCTTGACCCGTCTAAATAGCCATAAAAAAGGCTGATTTTTCGGGTTGACCACAACAAATGAAGAAGGCCGGGGAACGATCCCGGCCTTCTTCATTTGTTGGCGAGAGGGGGTGTATTTGGGAATGATCATTCCCTTTTCAGGATTTTCCGATAACGAGATTGTCGAAAAATTCTTACCTGGTATTTTTGCTGTATCCATGTTTTTGAGCCGGTCGGCATTCTCCTCGCTGCGATTGACGTAGCCATGACATGAAGTAGCGTAAATGCGGTATCGACAATGTTTACCAGCCTCTTGATCGTGTATATACTCCGTCTAAACGTCAGGAGAATTAAAATGGCTGAAGCGATTCTTGATATCAAACATTGGGGTAATAACCTTGGCGTCCGCTTGCCGGCTGCGGTAGCACGCGAGGCGCATTTGCATGCTGATCAACGCGTGCGTGTGACTGTTGAGGCGGGGCGGGTGGTGATCGAACCGATCCGGGATGAGCCATTGACGCTGGAGCAGCGACTGGCGCGTTTTGATCCGGCGTTGCATGGCGCGGAGGTTATGGTGGTTGAAGCCCTGGGAGCCGAGCGGTGGTAAGCAAAAAGGCGGATTGGGTACCGGAACGGCAGGAAATTATCTGGATTGATTGCAATCCGCAGGCGGGACGGGAAATGCGGGACCGCCATCCTTTTCTGGTGTTGTCGCCGCGCGCCTTCAATGAGAAGACTTCACTTGTCATTGGCTTGCCGATGACCACTGCGGTCTACAACGCCACGAATCCTTTTGCCGTGGTGGCTGGGATTGCTGGTGGCGTCAAGTCAGGTAAAACCAGCTATGTGCTTTGCCATCAACCCAAATCATTCGACTGGCGTATGCGCGACGCCGCCCCTCATCCGATGGGCAACTTGAACGATGCACGTTTTGCAGAAGTCTGTGGCGTTCTGAATCAGATTGTGCAGCTGGGCTGATGACTGAACAAACCCTGGCCCAACTGGCCAATTTTCTGCGTGATCTGGGGCGGGCGCTGCATGTCAGCGGCGCGCCTGCGCATGATCTGGAAGCGGCGATGAATACCATCGGCCAGCGCCTTGGCGCACGGGTTGAAGGTTTCGCGGTGCTTACTTTTCTCGCGCTGACCGTGCTTGCCGGC
Organism: Pseudomonadota bacterium; assembly: GCA_039797825.1. Taxonomy (GTDB): domain Bacteria; phylum Pseudomonadota; class Gammaproteobacteria; order Burkholderiales; family Rhodocyclaceae; genus Azonexus. The sequence goes on from JBDKHF010000060.1 coordinate 18,590, forward strand.
GAGCACACGCGGCGGGTTGAACTGCTGCGTTTGCCGCCTTACGACTACAACATGGCGCGCTTGATCGAATTGAATACCTTGTGCCGCGAAATTAACTCGGTTGATGAGTTGGCAGATTACAGCGCGCGATTGGCGGCAATCATGAGCCAACCAGCGCCGTGGTCGGGTTGGCGATTTGTCGTCATGGGCTTCCTGCTTTCCGCTTCCGTCGCCTTGCTGCTGCGCGGTGGATGGGTCGAAATGGTTTGTGGCGGGCTGATCGGCATGGCTTTTGTCGCCGGGTATTTGCTGTTTGCCCGGATTCCCCGCCTGGGTCCAGCCGTGCCGGTTATTCTCTGTGCGCTGGCGGCTATGGCAGCGCAACCTATGGCGCACTTTCTGCCGCAGCAGGTGCCATTCATTTCGGCTGTCGCCGGCATCGTCTTTCTGCTGCCGGGCTTCATGATTACGGTGGCCATGTCCGAGCTGGCCACCCAGAACTTTCTCGCCGGCACTGGCCGCCTGACTGGCGCGTTCGTCCTGCTTTTTCTGATGGGCGCGGGGCTTGCCATTGGCACCCAGATCAGCCTTGTCTGGCTACCGGCGATTCCTGCGCATGGCGAACTTGTCGCCTTGCCGGCCTGGGTAATCTGGATGGCGATTGCCGGCCTTGGCGTTTCATTGCTTGCGGTTTTGCAGGCGCCGATTTCTTCCGTCAATGTCTCGGTCGGTGCCTGCCTGCTCGCCTGGGCCGTCTATTCGTTGGTCAACGCCCGGATGGGTAACGTCGTTGGCGCCTTTGCCGGCGCTTTGGCGGTGGCGAGCGCCGGCCATGTTTATCAATTTTTAACCAAACGCCCGGCAGCCCTGGTTCAGATTCCCGGATTGATCACCCTGGTTCCCGGCAGCATGGGCTTTCGCGGGGTGCATGCATTGATCCAACAGGAGAGCACTGCCGGCATCAGCCTGCTTTCTGACATGATGATGACTGGTGCTGTACTTGCTGTCGGGTTGCTACTTGCCGATAACATCATGCCTCTGGTCTTTGAGCGACATCGTAATAAATAAATACAATTTCTTCGCGAATCGTTTGAATTGGTATTACTTAAGAGATAACCTGAAGCAGGTCAGGTATTTGACTTCTAAAAAATAAAACAATGCCAATACTCAAGTTGATTTCACTCATTGCGGTTGCCGCGCTTTGTTCCCAAGTTGCATTCTCCGAAGAGCTGATTATTCCCGGAAGCGGTAACCCGGAATACGTTCTTGGCGAACTTGCCAATGCCTTTAACGCCAGCCAATCGACCCATCGCGTGCTCATACCGCCTTCGTCGGGGATGGCTGGTGGCATTCGGGATGTTCTTGAGGGCCGCTCTACGCTGGGCCGTGTCGGGCGGCCATTGAACGAGGCCGAAGCGGCACAGGGATTGGTTTACTTACCACTTGGGCACGAAGCGGTCGCAGTGGTGGGCGGGGCTGGCGTTACGGCACGTGGTATTGCATCGGCACAAGTCACCGAAGTTTTCGCTGGAAAAATCACCAACTGGAGCAGTCTGGGTGGCAAGGTGGCGCCGATTCGGGTGATCCGCAAAGAAAGCACGGATGCCATTCGTCGTCAGATTGGAAAGCACTTCAAGGGTCTGACTTACGCTGATTCGGTAAAAATTGTCCATCGCGACACTTACCTGATTGAATTGCTCGACCGTTATCCAACAAGTTTTACCGTGATGAACCGTTCAGCCCTGGGGGGATGCCAAACCAAAGTTGTAATTCTGCCTTTGGATGGTCTTCAACCCTCGATTGAGAATATTGCCAATGGTAGTTACCCCCTGGTGATGGAATTTGGCCTGATTCATAAACCGGGTGGCGTTTCGCCTGCGGCCAAGTCATTTATTGATTTCGTTCGCTCACCGGACGGCGCCAGGATATTTCGCTTACATGGCGTGATGGTCAAGAACACTAACGGCTGATCAGCCTCGATGAAACTTAAAAACCCGATCACAGTTGCGCTGGTTGTGTTGTTTGCACTTCTGGCGATGTTGTCCTATTGGACGGCGACATGGGTGACGAATGATTTGCTGTATGTGTCCCTCGACAAGCGCGAGGAAGAAAAGCTGAATTCAATCAGTCTGGCCCTTGTAAATCTGATCGAGGCGCAGAATATCCAGGCTCAAATCACGGCACGCCTCACTGCCAATCGAAACAGTGTGGGCCGTAACATGGCCCATATTAAAAGGATTAATTTTTTACCGGTTATTGGTAATGCACTTGATGAGGCGCTGAGAGATTCCGGTGTCGATTTTCTGGAGGTTTTTGATCAGCAAGAGGTGATGGTTTATCGCACTCAAGGCATTGATCTATCGCCTCCGAGTGCAGGCAGCTGGGGTGTTTTTGAGGCACTTTCCGGTTCGCCGTCATTGGTAAGTAGTGTTGAAAAGGGAAGTTTGACTTTGCGCGCCATCGAACCGATACAACACGATGGGGTAGTGGTCGGCGCACTTTCTGCCGGGCTGCGAATTACGCCCGAAGTACTCAAGCGGATCAGCAAGAATCTGGGGGCTGAGCTGGCCCTGGTTGCCAGCGATGGAAAGGTTTTGGCGGCAAGTTCGCCCGCGGTCGGCTTGGTCAGTCCAGAGGAGGTCAATGAGGCATTCGCCAAGAAGATTCCGATTTATCGGCTTGATGCCAATCGCCATAATGCGCGGGTTTATTTTCCGTTGGTGGTGATTGACAGCGCCTTTGTGCTGGTAGTCGATAGCAGTAGCCAACTGGCTCGCCTGCAGTTGGAGCAGGCTAATCAGCGTGCAACTTTTATTTCGCTTTGCATCGCCTTGTTCAGCATTCTGATTGGTGTGATTTTCCTGCGCTGGATCTTGCGGCCTCTGGTCATGTTGCGTGAGCGTGCCGAGAAAACTGCATTGGAACTTACGGGGATTGAAATCAATGCCGAATCGACAAACGAAATAACGTCCGTGGTGACGGTTCTTGATGGCATGACCGAACTTTTGACCCAGCGAAATCATGAATTAAGCAAGGCCGGGGCGCTGGCGGAAGCGGCAAATCGCAGCAAGAGCCAGTTCATTGCCAATATGAGCCACGAATTGCGCACGCCGATGAACGCCATCATCGGACTGACGCACATGCTGAGTCGCAATAACAATGCCCCTGGTCAGCGCGACAAGCTGGGCAAGATCAGCCATGCTGCCGATCATCTCCTGCAACTGTTGAACGACATTCTTGACCTTTCAAAGATGGATGCCGAACAGATGTTGCTTGAGCGGACCCAATTCACGCTGGGTGGGCTGATGCGCCATCTGGAAAGTCTGGTGAGCAGCAAGGCGGAAAGCAAAAAAATCAAGCTGGTTTTTGATGTTGACCGTAACTGCTTGCAGCAGCCCTTCCTTGGCGACGCATTGCGCTTGCAGCAAGTGCTGGTCAATCTGGTAGGCAATGCGGTCAAGTTCACCGAGCAGGGCCATGTCACGGTGGCGGTTAGATTGCTGGAAAACAACGAGACCAGCGCGCTCCTGCGTTTTGAAGTCAGCGATAGTGGGATTGGCATTTCCGCCGAGGCGGTTCAGAGAATTTTCGATCCATTTGAGCAGGCTGATGGTTCAACGACCCGGCAATATGGCGGTTCTGGTCTGGGGCTGACGATTAGCCAACGCTTTGTGCAATTGATGGGCGGTGAAATCACGGTCAGTAGCACCCTGAATGAGGGAAGTAGCTTTGCTTTTTCGATTGCTTTGACCAAGTCTGTCGAGCAATTTGATGAATCCCTGGACTCAGTCGCATTGGGCGCGCACGCCGAAAAGCAATTGCGGGCTGAATATTACGGAGCGCGAATTCTGGTGGCCGAGGATGACTGGGTCAATCAGGAGGTAATTCTCGAACTACTGCGCGAAGTCATCGGTTTTCACGTTGATATTGCCGAGGATGGTGAGCGCGCTTTGGAAATGGCCGAAGCACATGATTACGCTTTGATCCTGATGGATATGCAAATGCCGGAAATGGATGGCGTGGAGGCCGCTATCTGTATTCGCCAATTAGCTGGCTATGCCTTCGTACCAATTGTTGCGATGACTGCCAACGCTTTCGCCGAGGATCGTGCCAAGTGTATTGATGCCGGCATGAACGACTTTCTGACCAAGCCGGTGGACCCCGATCTGCTTTTTGTCACTTTACTCAAGTGGCTTGCTGTGCCCGGTAAAACTCTGCCCTGAACCGCGGCAACAGCAGGGCCATCTGCTAAGATTCGCCCTCACTTTTCAGGCCTTTTCCCTTGTCTTCCCTTCCCGAAATATTTTCCCCTGACGGGCCGCTGGCCAAGGCGATTGGCGGTTATCGCGTGCGCGAGCAGCAGGTTGAAATGGCTGAACGCATTGCTGCCGCGATCAACAGCCAGTCGGTATTCATCGCTGAAGCGGGCACCGGCACCGGCAAGACCTTCGCCTATCTCGTTCCCGCACTAAAATCCGGCGGCAAGGTGATCGTTTCGACCGGCACCAAAACCCTGCAGGACCAGTTGTTCAACAAAGACTTGCCGATGGTGCGCGATGCGCTGAAAGCGCCGGTCAAGATCGCCTTATTGAAAGGCCGGGCCAATTACGTTTGCCCCTATCACCTGCAAAACGCACTGGCCGAAGGGCGCTTTTTGACCCGTGAGGATGCCGCCGATGCGCGGCGTATTTCAAACTTTGCCAAAGTCACGCAAAGCGGCGACAAGGCCGAGTGCATTGAGGTTTCTGAAACCTCCCCGGTGTGGAACCACGCGACTTCAACACGCGAAAACTGTCTGGGTCAGGAGTGCCCAAACTACAAGGAATGCTTCGTCATGCTGGCGCGGCGCGAGGCGATGGCGGCTGATTTGGTGGTGGTCAATCATCACCTGTTTTTTGCCGACGTGATGTTGCGCGACGAAGGTATGGCTGAACTGCTGCCGGCCTGCAACACGGTGATTTTCGACGAAGCCCACCAGTTGCCAGAAGTCGCCACACTATTCTTTGGCGACAGCATTTCGACGGCGCAAGTGCTCGATCTGGCCCGTGACGCGCGTACCGAAGGGATGACCAATGCCCGCGACTGTCTGGATTTGCCAGTCGCCAGCAAACAACTGGAAAAAATCGCCAAGGATTTGCGTCTGGCGGTTGGTCTCGATGCCGGGCGCTTCTCTTACGGTCAACTGCTGGAAAAGCCGGATTTTTTGCCAGCCCTGAAGCTGCTGGCCGATGAAATCACCAGCTTTGCCGCATTGCTGGAAACTCAGGCCGAACGCGCCGAGGGGCTGGAAAAGTGCTGGCAGCGCGCACTGGAACTGGTCCAGCGTTTGGCCGCCTGGCAAAAAACCGGGGCTGATGGCTATGTGCGCTGGGCGGAAGCCTTCAATCATTCCTTGCAGCTCAATTCAACGCCGCTTGATGTCGCCGAGATTTTCAAAAAGCAGATGGGCGGCCATCCGCGCGCCTGGATTTTTACCTCGGCTACCTTGGCGGTGCAGGGCAAGTTTCACCATTACTGTAGCGAACTCGGCCTTGGCGAGCCGGAATCGGCCTGTTGGGAAAGCCCCTTTGATTACGGCAAGCAGGCCATGCTTTACGCGCCGCTTGGCATGCCGGAACCCAATTCTTACGGTTACACCGATGCCGTGGTTGATGCCGCTTTTCCGGCGGTGATTGCCGCTAATGGCGGTGCATTTTTCCTGTGCACCAGCCTGCGCGCCATGCGTCGCACGCATGAGCTGATCAAGGCGCGGCTGGAAGACGAAGGCCACGATTTGCCGCTGCTGATGCAGGGCGAGGGCAGTAAAAATGAGTTGCTGGAACGCTTCCGCCGTTTGGGCAATGCCGTGCTGGTCGGCAGCCAGAGTTTCTGGGAAGGCGTTGATGTGCGCGGCGAGGCGCTGTCGCTGGTCGTCATCGACAAGATTCCCTTTGCGCCGCCCGATGATCCGGTGCTTTCGGCGCGCATCGAGCAGATGAAGCAGCAGGGGCGTAATGCCTTTATGGAATACCAGTTGCCGCGCGCTGTAATCAATGTCAAGCAGGGGGCAGGGCGCCTGATTCGCGATGAAACCGATACGGGTGTGCTGATGATTTGTGATCCACGACTTTTATCAAAGCCATATGGCCGTCGTGTGTGGCAAAGTCTGCCACCGATGAAGCGCACCAAAGAACTTTCCGACGTAATCAATTTCTTCGCCAGCCGATGAATAACACTTTTGAGCAAATGCGCCAGGCGCAGCCGCAGTTTTTCTCCAATGCCGAGGTCCGCATCAGCGCCAGCATGCGCGAGCAGATAGTCGAGCTGATTTCAGCCATCGAGTCGGTGATTGCGCTGCCGGCCTACCAGAGCTGGGCGCTGGCCCGTGCGCCGGAAATTGCGCGTTTGCCGGCGAAAGCCTCAGGCGTCTTTTACGGTTATGACTTCCATCTGACAGAAGAAGGCCCACGGCTGATCGAAATCAACACCAACGCCGGTGGTGGCCTGCTCAATGTTTATTTGCTGGCCGGGCGCGGCCGGGCCGAAGCGGGCGAACGTCTGCGCCAGGAATTTGTTGCCATGTTCCTTGAAGAATGGCGCTTGGAGCGCGGTGATACCCCGCTAAAACGCATCGCCATCGTTGATGAAAATCCTTGCGAACAATTTTTGGCGCCGGAATTTGAGCTTTTCCGCCAACTTTTTGCTGAGAATGGAATCGACGCCGTGGTTGCCGATCCGGCAGATTTCACCCGCCTCGGCAACCAGTTGCTGCACGACGGCAAACCAATCGACATGATCTACAACCGGCTGACCGATTTTTCACTGGATGCTACGGTCAACGCCGAAATTCGCTCGGTTTTTGAAGCTGGCGGGGTCGTGCTGACGCCCAACCCACGTGCCCATGCCTTGTACGCTGACAAGCGCAACCTGATGCAGCTTTCTGATGAAGCCGCGTTGCTGGAAATGGGCGTGCCGGAAGCAACTTGCCAAATTTTGCTCAAGGGCATTCCGCGTACCGTGACCGTTAAACCCGAAGATGGCGAGCGTTTCTGGGCTGAACGCAAACGCTGGTTTTTCAAACCGCCCGCCGGCTTCGGCAGCCGTGCCGCCTACCGTGGCGACAAACTGACCAAGCGGGTATTTGAGGAAATCCTGCACGGCGGCTACATCGCTCAGGAAATCGTGCCGCCATCGGAACACAAGGTCGTTGTTGAGGAGGAAGAACAGTTGATGAAAGCCGACCTCCGTGCCTACGTTTATCAGGCGCAAGTACAACTCTTGGCCGCCCGCCTTTACCAAGGCCAAACCACCAATTTCCGCACGCCCGGCGGCGGTTTTGCCCCGGTTTTTGTTGATTGAACGAGTAAAAATTCCCGATGAAAGTATTTGGCATCGCCGGCTATTCCGGCTCCGGCAAGACCACCTTGCTGGAAAAGCTGATTCCACAATTTACCGCCCGTGGCCTCAAGGTTTCGGTGATCAAGCACGCCCACCACGGTTTTGATATTGATCGGCCCGGCAAGGATTCCTACCGCCACCGTGAAGCCGGGGCGACTGAAGTGCTGCTTTCCTGCAACGAGCGCTGGGCCTTGATGCATGAACGCCGTGATGAAGGCGAAATTTCCCTCGATGAGCTGATTTCCCGCCTCGCCCCTTGCGATCTGGTGCTGATCGAAGGCTTCAAGCAGGAACCGGTGCCCAAGCTGGAAGTCTATCGTCCTGAAAACGGCAAGCCGCCGCTTTTCCCTGAGCGTAGCGATATTGTGGCGCTGGCGACTGATGCTGACATCGCCACCACGCTGCCCAAATTGCCCTTGAACGACATCGGTGCGATGGCCGATTTTGTAATGAACTACCTCCAATTGCAGGAGCGCCCATGCTGAGTTTTGAACAAGCCCTCGAAAAATTGCTTTCCGCCGCCCAACCGGTTGAGGAAATCCGTTCCCTGCCGCTGACGGCTGCCGCAGGACGCGTTTTGGCCGCGCCACAGCAGTCGACCGTAGCATCCCCTCCGCTCGATAATTCGGCGATGGATGGTTACGCCGTGCGCCTGGTTGATGTCACGGCTGCTGGCGTTTGCCTGCCAGTCAGCCAGCGCATTCCCGCTGGCACGGTTGGCACGCCCTTGCAGCCCGGCACTGCCGCCCGTATTTTCACCGGTGCCCCGGTGCCGGTTGGTGCTGATGCGGTAATCATGCAGGAACGTTGCGAGCATGGCGAAAATGGGGTGGTAATCAACCATCTGCCACGTGCCAATGAAAACATTCGCCGCGCCGGTGAAGACATCGCCGTCGGTGATCAGATTCTCGAAGCCGGCATCAAGTTGCGTCCGCAAGATATTGCCCTGGCGGCTTCCGCCGGTTTGCCGGAGCTGCCGGTCTATCGCCGGCTGCGCGTTGGCGTCTTTTTTACCGGCGATGAACTGGTCCAGCCGGGTGAGCCATTGCCGCCCGGAGCCATCTACAACTCCAACCGCTACGCCTTGCGTGCCCTGCTTGAAGGCCTGGGCTGTGAAGTGCGCGATCTCGGCACGGTGCCGGATAACCTGGCGGCAACCCGCGATGCCCTGCGCCGGGCGGCAACGGATAACGATCTGATCATCACCAGCGGTGGCGTTTCAGTCGGCGAGGAAGACCACGTCAAACCGGCGGTCGAAGCCGAGGGGCAACTCGATATGTGGAAAATCGCCATCAAGCCGGGCAAACCGCTGGCCTTTGGCGAAGTGCGCCGAGACGGCGGCAAAGCCTGGTTCATCGGCTTGCCGGGTAACCCGGTGTCGGCGATTGTCACCTTCCTGATCATGGTTCGCCCCTTCATCCTGCGTCTGCAAGGTGTCGCCAAGGTCACGCCCCGTATTTTCAATCTGCGGGCTGATTTTGACTGGCTGCGTGCCGATCTTCGTGCTGAATTCCTGCGCGCCCGGATGAACGAAAATGGCGGCGTTGAGCTGTACCCAAATCAGGGCGCCGGCGTCGTGACTTCCCTGTGCTGGGGCGATGGCCTGGTCATGAACCCGCCAAGTGTTGTCATCAAGCAAGGCGACAGTGTGCGTTTCGTACCGTTTTCGGAACTGCTCTCATGAGCGTCCGCGTGCTTTACTTTGCCGGTCTGCGCGAAGCTTTCGGCTGCGCTGGCGAATCGATTGATCTGCCGGCAGAGGTTGCGACGGTTGCCGCGCTGCGCGATCTACTGGTCAGGCAGGGGCGGGAAAAACTGGCCAGTGCCAAAAACCTGCGCTGTGCCGTTAATCAGGAAATGGCCGGGCCGGGTGTCGCGATCAAGGATGGCGACGAAGTCGCTTTTTTTCCACCGGTAACGGGCGGTTGACCGTGACCGTTCGCATCCAGGAAGCCGATTTCGATCTCGGCAGCGAACTCGCCGCCTTGCGCGCCGGTGATGCCCGGGTTGGCGCGCTGGCCAGCTTTGTCGGCCTGGTACGCGACCTCAACGATGGTAGCAAGGTTTCGGAAATGATCCTGGAGCACTATCCGGGGATGACCGAAAAGGCGCTGGAAGAAATTGTTGATGAGGCCAAAAGCCGCTGGGAAATCTACGGCGCACTGGTCATCCATCGCGTTGGCCCGCTGCGGCCTTGCGATCAGATTGTGCTGGTTGCCGTGACCAGCGCCCACCGTGGCGAAGCGTTTGCCGCCTGTGAATTCATCATGGATTACCTGAAAACCCGCGCCCCGTTCTGGAAGCGCGAAGCGACGCCGGACGGGGCGCGCTGGGTCGATGCGCGTGATAGCGACGATTCAGCGGCGATGCGCTGGCAAGTAGGTGGATCCCAATGAGCACAACAGAAAGCCAGATAGAACAGGATTTGATTGCCAAGCTCGAAGCACTCAAGTACGCCTATCGACCGGATATTCGTGACCGGGCATCGCTGGAAGCGAATTTCCGCAAGCATTTTCAGGAGCTGAATCGCGTCAACCTCTCAGACAGCGAATTTGAGCGCCTTAAAGACGATCTGGTCACAGCAGATGTATTTGCCGCATCGAAACGCCTGCGCGAGATCAACAGCTTCGAGCGCGACGATGGCACGCCGCTGTTCTACACCCTGGTCAACATCAAAGACTGGTGCAAAAACAGCTATGAGGTAGTGAACCAGCTACGCATCAACACCGACAACAGCCACCATCGCTACGACGTGGTGCTGCTGATCAACGGCGTACCCATCGTTCAGATCGAACTCAAAACCTTGGGTATCAATCCGCGCCGGGCCATGCAGCAAGTGGTCGAATACAAGAACGGCCTTGGTAACGGCTACACCAGAACGCTGATGTGCTTCATGCAGCTTTTTATTGTCAGCAATCAGACCAACACCTGGTACTTTGCCAACAACAACGCCCGCCACTTCAGTTTCGATGCCGACGAACGCTTTTTGCCGCTTTACCAGTTCGCCGACGAAAGCAACGACAAGATCAACCACATTGATCCCTTCGCCGAAAAATTCCTGGCCAAATGTACGCTGGGGGAGATGATCAGTCGCTACATGGTGCTCGTCGCCAGCGAGCAGAAGCTGATGATCATGCGCCCGTATCAAATCTATGCTGTACGCAACATCGTCGATTGCATCCACCAGAACAGGGGCAACGGCTACATCTGGCACACCACCGGCAGCGGTAAAACCCTTACTTCCTTCAAGACCTCAACGCTGCTCAAGGACAACCCGGATATCGAGAAGTGCCTGTTTGTGGTCGACCGCAAGGATCTCGACCGCCAGACCCGCGAGGAATTCAACAAATTCCAGGCCAATTGCGTCGAAGAAAACACCAACACCGAAACCTTGGTCCGGCGGCTGTTATCCACCGATTACGCCGACAAAGTCATCGTCACCACCATTCAGAAGCTAGGCATCGCCCTCGACGGCACCCACAAGCGCAAATACAAGGAGCGTCTGGAACCGCTGCGCCACAAGCGTGTCGTCTTCATCTTTGACGAATGCCACCGCTCGCAATTCGGTGACAACCACAAGGCAATCAAGGATTTCTTCCCGAATGCGCAGCTTTTCGGCTTCACCGGCACGCCCATCTTTGGCGACAACGCCAGCAAGGTGAAAGTGCAGGACCAGCAGGCCAGCGACGTCACGACGGAAGACGTTTTCCAGAAACAGTTGCACGCCTACACCATCACCCACGCCATTGAAGACCGCAACGTGCTGCAATTCCACGTCGACTACTTCAAGGCCGACGGCAAGGACAAAGACAAGGCCACCGGCGAAGTGAAGCAGCAAGCGGTGGTCGACGCCATTTTGGCCAAGCACGACATCGCCACCGCCGGGCGCAAATTCAACGCCGTGCTGGCCTGCGCCAGCATCAACCACGCCATCGAATACCACCGACTATTCAAGGAAACCCAGGCCAAGTGTCTGGCCGAAGACCCGAATTTTCGTCCGCTCAACATCGCCTGCATCTTCTCGCCGCCCGCCGAAGGCGACAAGGACGTGCAGCAAATCCAGGAAGACCTGCCGCAAGAGCAGGCCGACAACCAGGTCGAACCAGACAAGAAAAAGGCGGCCCTCAAGGCCATCATGGCCGATTACAACACCCGCTATGGCACCAACCACAGCATTGGCGAGTTCGACCTCTACTACCAGGATGTGCAAAAGCGCATCAAGGACCAGCAATATTCAAATGAGGATCTGCGTAAAGCCGATCCCCAAGGGAAATACGAACACAAAATCGACATCATCATCGTCGTCGACATGTTGCTCACCGGCTTCGATTCCAAGTACCTCAACACCCTATATGTGGATAAGAGCCTGAAATACCACGGCCTGATCCAGGCTTTCTCGCGCACCAACCGCATCCTCAACGACAGCAAGCCCTACGGCAACATTCTCGACTTCCGCAACCAGAAAGATGCGGTCGACGAGGCAATCAAGCTGTTTTCTGGCGAACAGGGCGAACGTGCCCGCGAAATCTGGCTGGTGGATGCCGCGCCGCAAGTCATTGCCAAGTTCGACGAAGCTGTTACCAAACTTGACCAGTTCATGGCCTCGCAAGGCCTCGCCAACACCCCCGACCAGGTCGATAACCTCAAGGGCGACGAAGCGCGCGCTGCCTTTATCAACCTGTTCAAGGACGTGCAGCGCCTCAAGACCAAGCTTGATCAATACACCGACCTCACCGAGGTCGACCAGGCCAATATCGCCGCCGTGATGCCCGAAGACCAGCTCAAGGCCTTCCGTGGCGCCTATCTCGAAACCGCCAGACAACTCAAGAAACAGCAAGACAACGGCGCGCAGGACGAAAATAGCCTCGTGCAACAACTCGATTTCGAATTCGTCCTCTTCGCCTCCGCCGTGATCGACTACGACTACATCATGGCGCTCATCACCAACTACCAGGGCGCGCCCGAACAGCAGAAGATGAGCCGCGACGAACTGATCGGCCTGATCGCCGCCGACGCCAAGTTCATCGACGACATTGACGACTTCAAAGCCTACATCTACACCCTGCAAGCCGGCCAGGGCTGGAGCGAACAACGCATCCGCGACGGCTATCTCGCCTTCAAGAACGAACAGAAAACCCGCCAGCTACGCGCCGTCGCCAACGCCCACGGGCTAGAGGTTGAAGCGTTGCAAGCCTTCGTTGACCACATCATGGCCCGCATGATTTTCGACGGCGAACAACTGGGCGACCTGCTCGCCCCGCTCGGCCTGGGCTGGAAAGAGCGCAGCAAAAAGGAACTGGCCTTGATGAAGGACTTGCTGCCGCTGCTGCACAAGCTGGCGCAAGGGCGGGAGATTTCTGGGTTGCAGGCGTATGAGTAGTAAGGCGGGCAAGCGGCTGGTGCCGACGTTGAGGTTTCCAGAGTTCAGGGATAGCCCAGGCTGGGAGCAGAACCTGCTAAATGGGATGGCTACTCCAGTCAAGGAGCGAGGCGGGCTGGATGAGTCGCATCGAATCCTGACACTATCTGGTGAAGTTGGGATAGTTAGCCAAGGGGATTACTTTGGTAAAAAAATAGCAGGAGAAAATACCGATAGGTACATAGGTATAAAGCGAAATGATTTTGTGTACAACGATAGAACGACGAAATCATTTACCTATGGCGCAATTAAGAGACTCTTTCGCTATGAGGCCGGATTGGTTTCCCCCATATACAAATGCTTTCGTTTTCAAGGCACTCAAAACCCGATATTTTGGGAGTGGTATTTTGAATCAAGATCACACGAGAGGCAGCTAAAGAAACTTGTCAACGAAGGTGCACGGGCTGGCCGATACAACATATCAATTGACAACTTCTTGTCCATGCCTGCCTGGAGCCCACGCCAGCCCGAACAGGATCGCGTCGCTGCCTGCCTTTCCTCCGTTGACGACCTCATCGGCACTCAAGTCAGGAAAATCGAAGCCCTCAAGGCGCACAAGAAAGGCCTGATGCAGCAGATTTTCCCCGCCGAAGGGGAAACCGTGCCGCACCTGCGGTTTCCGGAGTTCCGGGAGGCTAGGGGATGGCAAGAAAAAAATCTGCGCAGTGTATGCGCGAAAATTATGGATGGGACTCACTTTTCGCCAAAGTCGAAAACCGGTCCGCGCATGTACTTAACATCAAAGAATATACAAAATGGCGTAATTGATTTATCTAATCTTTCTTTTATTTCAGAGGAAGATCATCAGCAGATATACACAAAATGTCCGGTAACAAAAAACGATGTGCTTTTGACAAAGGATGGCGCAAAAACAGGAAACTGCGCGCTTAATACAATAAATTTGGAATTTTCACTTTTGTCAAGTGTTGCTGTGCTTCGTGGAATTAAGGCGTTACTCGACCAGAGATTTCTTTATCAAGCCATCCTTTCGGATAGCTTCCAGAAAAATATTCGGGAGGCTATGTCCGGTCAAGCAATTACAAGAATTACTCTTGAGAAGATAGGGGCGTTCAAAATTGCCATTCCCTGTATTGAAGAGCAATACATAGTCGCTAATTGCCTATCTTCCCTTGACGAAATCATCGCTGCCTACACCCAAAAACTTGAAGCTCTGAAAGTTTTCAAGAAAGGCCTGATGCAAGGCCTATTCCCTTCGCTAAACGAGACTGATGCATGAGCAAGCCGACCAAGGTGCTTCAATACAAGACCTTGCCCCGCTTGGTTGCCCGCTTGCGCGACGATTTCAAAAGCGGCGGCAACGATTTCGTCCTTCTGTTCGCCTACAACGGTACTGGCAAAACCCGGCTCTCGATGGCGTTCAAGGATGCGGGAAAGAAAACGCGAAAGCGTCCATTCAGCGTTGGCGATCATGTCGGCCAGCCATTGACGATTACCGAAACCATCCGCGATACCCTGTACTTCAACGCCTACACCGAAGACCTGTACTACTGGGACAACGATCTGGAAAACGACAGGCAGCGTGTACTGCGCATCAACAAGGATTCCCGCTTTTTCGATGGCTTCCGGGAACTGGCGCTGGAAGAGAAAATCTTCCCCTATCTTGAGCGTTACGCCGACTTCGATTTCCGCATCGATTACGAGGCCTGGACGGTCACCTTCTCGCGGGGCGAGGTCGAGCACATCAAGGTGTCACGCGGCGAGGAAAACATTTTCATCTGGTGCGTGTTTCTCGCCCTGGTCGAACTGGCCATCGATGCCCAGTCCGGTCAGGCCTACGATTGGGTGAAGTACCTGTACATCGACGACCCGATTTCTTCGCTGGACGACAACAACGCCATTGCCGTGGCTTCCGATCTGGCCAAGCTACTGCGGCGTGGCAAGGACAAGTTGAAGACGGTGATTTCGTCGCATCACGGTTTGTTCTTCAACGTGATGGTCAACGAACTAAAGAAGCAGCAGACCAGGAGTTACTTCCTCTACAAGGCCAAGGATGGCGAAGGCCACACGCTACGTGCCACCACCGACACGCCCTTCTTCCACCATGTCGCCATGTTGAGCGAGTTGCAAGCCGCCGGCCAGAGCGGCGCGCTGTACACCCACCACTTCAACACACTGCGCAGCATCCTGGAAAAGACGGCGAATTTCTTCGGACACGATGACTTTTCGGAATGCCTGGGCATTTCGGGAGACGAAGGCCTGCACGCCCGCGCCTTGAACCTGCTGAGCCACGGCAAGTATTCGCTCTACGAGCCACGCGAAATGCTGGAAGACAATAAGACACTGTTCAAGGAAATCCTGGAGGGTTTCCTGGCGCGCTATGCCTTTGCCTTGCCCGAGCTTGCGCCGGCTGTCGATCAACCAGTACCGACGAATACGCCATGACCGATACAGAATTCCAACGCCCCAGCGATACCGCCCCCAACAGCCAATTGTTGATCTATCAAACCGAAGACGGTCGCTTGAAGGTGGAGGCGCGGCTGGAGAATGAAACCCTGTGGCTGACCCAGCAGCAGATGGTGGAGTTGTTCCAGACCTCGCGCACCAATGTGGTGGAGCATATTCAGCACATCTACGACGAGGGTGAACTGGAGGAGGCGGCAACCTGTCGGGAATTCCGACAGGTTCGCACGGAGGGTGCGCGTGCGGTGGCGCGCAATATGGCTTTTTATAACCTCGACATGGTTTTGTCAGTGGGTTACCGGGTGAAAAGTGCGGTGGCGACACGCTTTCGCATCTGGGCGACGCAGCGACTGCGCGAGTACATCGTCAAGGGCTTCGTGCTGGATGATGAGCGCTTGAAAAATCCCGACCAGCCTTTCGATTATTTCGATGAGTTGCTGCGGCGCATTCAGGACATACGCACGTCCGAGCGTCGCTTTTATCAAAAAATCACCGAAATTTACGCCACCAGTATCGATTACGACCCCACCCAGCCGCAGAGCATTGCGTTTTTTCAAACGGTGCAAAACAAGATGCACTGGGCGATTACCGGGCAAACGGCGGCAGAAATCGTCCATTCCCGTGCCGACAAGAATCAGCCCAACATGGGTCTGACCAACTGGCGCGGCGGCAAGGTGCGCAAGGCCGACGTGAGCATTGCCAAGAATTACCTCAACGCCGATGAACTGGCGGCGCTGAACAATCTGGTCGAGCAATATCTGGTTTTTGCCGAAGGCCAGGCCATGCGGCGCGCACCAATGAGCATGAACGACTGGATCGGCAAGTTGCATGGCTTCTTGACTATCAACGACCGTGACATTTTGAGCCATGCCGGCAAAATCTCGCACGACATGGCAAAAGCCTTCGCCGAGGCGCAATACGAGCAATTCAACACCGCGCGGGTCGGGCAATCCGATGCTGAAGAGACGGATTTTGACCGTGTGCTCAAGCAACTACCGGCTGCACCTCGTCGCAAGTCCAAGGCCAAAGAATGAGTCGGTTGGCTGAAGGTGGTATTGAATTTGGAACGCATTGCGCACCGATTGTGACGCGGCAGGCTCGCCGAAGTAACAAGGAAATCGAATGACCGAACAAGACCAGAAAAAACTGGGCGACACCCTTTGGGGTATTGCCGACCAATTGCGTGGAAAGATGGATGCGGACGATTTCCGCGATTACATGCTGTCCTTCCTGTTCCTTCGCTATCTCTCGGACAACTATGAGACGGCGGCGCAGAAGGAGCTTGGCGGCGATTATCCGAAACTACCCGATGGCGACCTGCGTACCCCGCTGGCGGTCTGGTATGAGCAGAATGCAGCCGATGTAGTGGAATTTGAGGCGCAGATGCGGCGCAAGGCGCACTACGTCATCGAACCGCACTATCTGTGGCACAGCTTTGCCGAGATGGCGCGCGTCCAGCACAAGGAACTGCTTAGCACCCTGGTAGATGGCTTCAAGTACATCGAGAACGAGTCGTTTCAGAGCACCTTTGCCGGTCTGTTTTCGGAGATCAATCTCAACTCGGAAAAACTGGGCAAAACTGCTACCGACCGAAACGCAAAGCTGTGCACCATTGTCACCAAAATTGCCGAGGGGCTGGCCAAGTTCTCGACCAACAGCGATGTGCTGGGTGATGCCTACGAATACCTGATCGGCCAGTTCGCTGCCGGCTCAGGTAAGAAGGCAGGCGAGTTTTATACGCCGCAGCCGATTTCACAGATTCTCTCCGAGATTGTGACGCTGGATGGGCAAGACCCCACCACAGGCCCCAAGCAGCGGCTCGACAAGGTGCTGGATTTTGCTTGCGGCTCGGGTTCATTGCTTTTGAACGTGCGCAAGAAGATGGGCGCGCACGGCATCGGCAAGATTTACGGGCAGGAATCCAATATCACCACCTACAACCTGGCGCGCATGAATATGTTGCTGCACGGGGTGAAGGATACGGAATTCGAAATCTTTCACGGCGACACGCTGTTTAACGAGTGGGACGAACTGCGCGAAGCCAACCCGGCCAAGAAGCTGCAGTTTGATGCTGTTGTGGCCAATCCACCGTTCAGCTTGCGTTGGGAACCCAGCGAGGCGATGGCGGAAGACTTTCGCTTCAAGGGCTATGGCGGACTGGCGCCCAAATCAGCGGCGGACTTTGCCTTTCTGTTGCACGGTTTTCATTTCCTCGCTCAGGAGGGCACGATGGCTATCATCCTGCCGCACGGGGTACTGTTTCGCGGCGGTGCCGAGGAGCGCATCCGTACCAAACTGCTCAAGGATGGCCACATCGATACGGTGATCGGTCTGCCCGCCAACCTGTTCTTTTCGACCGGCATCCCGGTGTGCATTCTGGTGTTGAAGAAGTGCAAGAAGCCGGATGACGTGCTGTTCATCAACGCCGCCGAGCATTTCGAGAAAGGCAAGCGGCAAAATCGTTTGCTACCGGGGCACATCAAGAAGATCGTCGATACCTACCAGCATCGTACTGAGGAAGATCGCTATTCCCTGCGGGTGCCGATGGAGCGTATCGAGAAGGAAGGTTTCAACCTCAATATCTCGCGCTACATCAGCACGGCCAAGGCTGAGAAAAAAATAGATTTGAAGGTGGTTCACCAACAATTGGTGGAGATCGAACAGGAAATTACGAAGGCGCGAGACAAGCACAACGAATTTCTTGAGGAACTGGGATTGCCGCAGCTTCCATGAAGCTGTAACGCGAATGATCAGGTATCCCCGATTTTTCCGGGGATACCACCTTGGGCGGCAGTGAAGTTTTCAGGTTCTAAAACGTGCCACCGTTTCATGCAGCGAGGCTGACAGCGAATGCAGCGTGCGTGCGGCGTCTGCCGTGTGGCGCACGGCAATCGCGCTTTCTTCCGACATCTGGGCGATGGTTTCAAGCTGGTGGGCGATCTGGTTACCCGCCGCGCTTTGCTCGGTAATCGAGTCAGAAATGCCGTTGACCACAACCGTGACCCGTGCTGCGCCGTCACGAATGCGGTTGATCGACTCGGCTGCCTGATTGGCTAGCTCAACCCCGTTGCTGACCTGAGTGACGCCGGCCTGCATGCTACTCACCGCGCTGCGGGTGCCGTTCTGGATCTTCGAGACCATACCGCCGATTTCAGTGGTCGACAGGCTGGTACGTTCGGCGAGCTTGCGTACTTCGTCGGCAACCACCGCAAAGCCGCGACCTTGTTCACCGGCACGAGCAGCCTCAATGGCGGCGTTCAGGGCGAGCAGGTTGGTCTGGTCGGCAATTTCCTTGATCGTGTTAACGATGGACGTGATCTGGTCAGACTGTTTGCCAAGGTCTTCAACAATAGCCGACGAGGATTGCACCGCATCAGAAATCTTGCGCATTTCGGTTGCTGCGTTGTGGATGACTGCAGCGCCTTCTTCAGAAATCGCACCCGTTTCTTGCGAAATACTATGGGCTTCGCCGGCGTTTTCCTTGACCTGATCAATACTGACCGCCATTTCCTCAACCGAGGCGGCCATTGATGATGCGGCATCACTCTGCTGGCGGGCGCGGTCGGCAACTTCTTCTGAGGCGTGGAGCAGTTGATCAGCGGCAGTGGAAACACGTTCAGCATTGCCGATGATGCTTGAGATCATGTTGCGCAGGGTTTCCTGCATGGTGCCAATATTGGCTAGCAGGCTGGTCGTGTCGCCGGCAGCGCAATGCACCGGCGTGGCCAGATCACCTGCCGCAATTCGGCGCGTCACTTCTGAGGCAAGGCTCGGGTCGCCGCCCAGCGTATTGACGATATTGCGCGACAGGAGCAGCAGGGAAAACGCAACAAAGCCGCCGATGCCAATACCCCAGAGCAACAACTTGATGGCGTCGATACGGAATTTGGCATCAACATCGTCAATATAGATACCAGAGCCAATAACCCAGCCCCAAGGTTCAAATCCCTTGACGTAGGAAATCTTCGGTACGCCTTCTTCAGAGCCCGGTTTCGGCCACAGGTAATCAACAAACCCGGCGCCCTGCGCCTTGACTACCTTGTTGAATTCGGCAAACAGGAATTTGCCATTCTTGTCCTTGAGCTGATCAAGCTTCTTGCCATCAAGTTCGGGTTTGATCGGGTGCATGACCATCAAATCGGTCAGGTCGTTGATCCAGAAATATTCGACCTTGTCGTAGCGCATGGCTTTGACTGCATTCATCGCCGCCATTTTGGCATCCTCTGCCGACAGCCTTCCGGCACGTGCCTCTTGTTCAAAGTGGGCGACGGTTGTGTGGGCTACCTCAACAAGATTACGTACTTTGTCTTGTCGGTCGCCCAGCATCTGGCTTTTGCCATTGATCAAGAGCGCTGTAAACAGGACGATTAGCGCTGCAATTGTGCCTAGTGTCATCGCGACCAGTTTGCCGCGTAGTGTCATTCCCTGACCTGCCATGATCAGCCCCTCCTTTTTGTTTATATGTCTAAAGTCATATAGTTAATTTAGCACAGCTGTCAAAAGATACTCCTGATTAACCTCAAAATCTCAGGGGTATTTGTTTTTCCTGCGAAAAGGATTGAAATTCACCCATATGACCGCATCTTCTACGCATTGGAAAATCGCAACAGGAGAATCGTCATGCGCATCGATAAATTCACTACCAAGTTTCAGGAAGCATTGTCCGACGCCCAGAGTCTGGCCAACGGCGGTGATCAGCAATTCATCGAACCGCAGCACCTCTTGCTAGCCCTGATCAATCAGGATGAAGGCGGCACGACTTCGTTACTGGCCCGCGCTGGTGTCAATGTGCCGGCCTTGCGCAAGGATCTGGAACTCGCCAGTAAAAATCTGCCGCAGGTTTCCGGGCATGGTGGCGAGGTTTCCATTGGTCGTGATTTGAGCAATCTGCTCAACCTGACTGACAAGGAAGCCCAAAAGCGCGGCGACCAGTTCATCGCCAGCGAAATGTTTCTCCTCGCCTTGTGTGAGGACAAGAACGAAACCGGTCGTTTGGCCAAGCAACATGGCATCAGCCGCAAGTCGCTGGAAGCCGCAATTTTGGCAGTGCGCGGCGGGCAGGGCGTTGATTCGCAAGAGGCAGAGGGCCAGCGCGAGACGCTGAAGAAATATTGTATCGACCTGACTGAGCGTGCTGCTCAGGGCAAACTCGACCCGGTGATCGGGCGCGATGATGAAATCCGCCGTGCGATTCAAATTCTGCAACGTCGCACCAAGAATAATCCGGTGCTGATCGGTGAGCCGGGCGTCGGCAAAACCGCCATTGTCGAAGGGTTGGCGCAGCGCATCATCAATGGCGAGGTGCCGGAAACGCTAAAGGGTAAAAAGGTGCTGGTCCTTGATATGGCCGGCTTGCTGGCCGGTGCCAAGTATCGCGGCGAGTTTGAGGAACGCTTGAAAGCGGTGCTCAAAGAGGTTTCGCTGGAAGCCGGGCGGATTATTCTCTTCATTGACGAACTGCACACCATGGTCGGTGCCGGCAAGGCGGAAGGGGCGATTGACGCTGGCAACATGTTGAAGCCGGCCTTGGCGCGGGGCGAACTGCATTGCATCGGCGCGACGACGCTCAACGAGTACCGCAAGTACATCGAGAAGGATGCCGCGCTCGAACGGCGTTTCCAGAAAGTGCTGGTCGAGGAGCCGTCGGTTGAATCCACCATCGCCATCCTGCGCGGTTTGCAGGAGAAATATGAACTGCACCACGGCGTTGATATTACCGATCCGGCGATTGTTGCTGCCGCCGAGTTGAGCCATCGCTACATCACTGACCGCTTTCTGCCGGACAAGGCGATTGACCTGATTGATGAAGCGGCGGCCAGGATCAAGATGGAAATTGATTCCAAGCCGGAAGTGATGGACAAGCTGGAACGCCGGATGATTCAGCTCAAAATTGAGCGTGAGGCGGTCAAGCGTGAGAAGGATGCCGCCTCGAAAAAACGCCTGGCGCTGATTGAGGAAGAACTGGTCAAGCTGCAGAAGGAATATTCCGATCTTGAGGAAATCTGGAAGGCCGAGAAGTCTGCCGTGCTGGGTTCCGCCCTGATCAAGGAAGAAATCGACCACATGAAGGCCGATATTGCCCGTCTGCAACGTGAGGGCAAGCTGGATAAAGTGGCCGAGTTGCAATACGGCAAACTGCCACAGCTTGAAGCCCAGTTGAAGGCGGCTGAAAAGGCCGGCGAGGGCGAAGGCAAGAAAAATATCCTGTTGCGCACGCAGGTTGGCGCCGAGGAAATTGCCGAGGTGGTCAGCCGGGCGACGGGAATACCGGTCAGCAAGATGATGCAGGGCGAGCGCGAAAAGCTGTTGAAAATGGAAGATCGTTTGCACAAGCGGGTTGTCGGTCAGGATGAAGCGGTGCGACTGGTGGCGGATGCCATTCGCCGTTCGCGCGCCGGCTTGTCCGATCCTAACCGACCGTATGGCTCCTTCCTGTTCCTTGGCCCGACCGGTGTTGGTAAAACTGAGCTGTGCAAGGCGCTGGCCGAGTTCATGTTTGATGCCGAGGATCACCTGATTCGCATCGACATGAGCGAATTCATGGAGAAGCACTCGGTCGCCCGCCTGATCGGCGCACCGCCGGGTTACGTCGGTTACGAAGAGGGCGGTTACCTGACCGAAGCCGTGCGCCGCAAGCCGTATAGCGTGATTCTGCTCGACGAGGTTGAAAAGGCGCATCCGGATGTCTTCAATGTGCTGCTGCAGGTGCTTGATGATGGCCGGATGACCGATGGTCAGGGGCGTACGGTCGACTTCAAAAATACCGTAATTGTTATGACCTCGAATCTCGGCAGCCAGATGATTCAGCAGATGTCAGGCGACGATTACGGCGTGATCAAGCTGGCGGTGATGTCCGAGGTGAAAAACTATTTCCGCCCGGAATTCATCAATCGCATCGATGAAGTGGTTGTTTTCCACGCACTGGATCAAAAGCACATTGCCGGGATTGCCAAGATTCAGCTGGGTTATCTCGAAAAACGCCTGGCGCAGCTTGATATGGCGATTGTTGTTGAAGACAGTGCACTCCAGGAACTGGCACAGGCCGGCTTCGATCCAGTTTTTGGTGCGCGGCCGTTGAAGCGTGCGATTCAGCAGCAACTGGAAAATCCGTTGGCCAAGGCCATTCTGGAAGGTAAGTTTGCGGCCAAGGACACGATTCGTGTGGCTTGTGAAAGCGGGATCATGCGCTTCAGCAAAATTTGAATAAATTGATTTCCTTTAAACCGGTACCCAGGGGTGCCGGTTTTTTTATGGAATTTGAATTGTTCATGGCTTGTATTGCCAAGGAATCCAAATACAAACTGCTATTCTTCAAACTTCAGGATCAAACTCAGGAACAGACCTGTGGCCGTAATCAAACGCCTTGAAGTAACCGTCTGGCTCCAAGTGCTGGTCATCATTGTGCTGGGCTGGTTGTTGACGGTAGCGATCGAGCATTACGACCGTCGCTTGAGCGATCAGACGAACATGAGCCAGACCGAAGCACAACTTCGTGCCGGTGCGCTCCGTCTGGAACGAAACCTGAACAATATTTTGCAGGTCAATTACGACTTTGCTGCGGGCTTGCCGGCTGATACATCAATCAGCGATGAACAAATGCAGCAGATCGCCGGGAACCTGATTTCACGCCATCAGCGCATCATCAACATCACCTTGTCGCAAAATTTTGAGGTTGTTTTCGTTTACCCATTCTTGGGTAACGAGGCTGTTTTGGGCATGAATTACGCGAACCGCCCGTACATCATGACCGGCGTCCAGCGCGCAATCGAGCAGCGTGATACGGTCGTTACCGGGCCGGTTAACCTGGTGCAAAGTGGGCGCCTGGGTTTGGTTGGCCGAACACCGATTTTCCTCTCGTCAGCCGACGGTAAATCCGGCCAATTAAAAGGAGTGGTTTCGACGGCCATCGATTTTGAAGGGGTATTGGCCGATGCCGGTCTGTTCGCGCCCGATCTGCAGTTTGTTCTAGCCATTCGGGGACGGGATGGAACCGGCGCTCAGGGCGAACCATTTTTCGGGGATGCTGCGCTGTTCAAGCAAGCGCACGTTGCGGTAGACATGAATTTACCGGGCGGACAGTGGCGTCTGGCGGCGATTCCCAAACCAACAAGCGCGGTGGCTGACCATCGTCCCTGGTTGATTCGCGGTATTGGCGCGTTGCTTACCTTGGCGTTAGTACTTTTGCTCTTCGCCAGAAACCAGCGCTTGAGTTTTATTCAGACCAGGGAGCGGGGCAGCGCAGATCAGCCAGCCAAACATTCAACGCCGTCGCGGAAGATCGGATTGCGCGTATTTTTGCTCGCTGCATTAATTCTGGTGCTCTTGCCGATTGTTGCCATCAGCGGCTGGTTTTCGTATCTCAACGCGCAACAATCGTCCGAACAGTTTGCTCAATCGATAGCTGGTGCGCTGATCGAGCGGGTGCATGATCGTGTGACGGCCTTCTTCGAGGTGCCGCGCCGCATCGTCACCTTCAATGTCGAACAGGCGCGCGCCGGCTTGCTTGAGAGCAGTAAGCGCGAACAAATGATGCAGAATTTCTTGCTGCAAATTCGCCAGCAGCCTTTGCTGACTTTTGTTTCAGTGGGCATGGCCGATGGCGAATACTTTGCCGGTAGCAGGCCGCCACTCGGTTCAGACAAGGGGGTGCGGATGATCCGTGCGCGTATTGCGGACAACCGAGCCATGCATATTTACCGGGTCGATGATGCGGCTCGGGCCACCACGCTTGTCGCAAAAGCCAATAGTGATTTTGATGCGCGCACACGCCCCTGGTTCAAGGCCGCGATTAGCGCCGGGCGGATGGCCTGGTATCCGACTTACCGCTATGTGATCAATGATGCCGAGGGCGCCTATGACACCTTGGGCATTGGCATGTCGGCGCCGCTGTACGGCCCGCAAGGCGAATTGATCGGTGTAACGACGGCTGATGTTGCCTTGTCGCAGCTCAGCGGCTTTCTCCGCGAGTTGGGTACAAACGCCAATGGTGTCGCTTTTATTGCCGAAGCTGATGGCAAGTTGCTGGCAACTTCAACACTTGATGCGGTCTACCGGATTAATGGTGAAAAAACCGAGCGGATCGATTTTTCGAGCAGCGATAACCCGCTCATCCGGGCCGCTGGCGCCTCATTGAAATCTGCTGGCCGGCCGGAAGGCAATGCCCATGTGGAGGTGGATGGAGAACGCTATTTGCTTGACTGGCGCACACTTAAACTGGAACAAGGGCCGCAGTTAAGCATCGGGGTAATTGTGCCCAAAGCCAGTTTTGATACCGTTGCCAGCAGCTTGTTGCGGAATGCTTTTTATCTGGCACTTATGGTCACGGTATTCGGCCTCCTTGTTGGCTTGCTCGCCAGCGACTGGGTGTCTCGACCGCTCATTCAGCTATCGCGTGCCTCAGCCAAACTGGTGGCTGGTGACTGGCAAATCGCCAGCGACAAGACGAGTCCGATTCGTGAGGTGGCTTCACTGTTTGACGCAATCAACGAAATGGCTTTGCAGTTACACCGGCACACGCAAAGTCTTGAGCGACAGGCCGATGATTTGCGTATCACCAATGAGCAACTGCAAAGCGAAATTGCCGAGCGCGTGAAGTCGGAAAATCGCATCCAGGCGCTGAATGCTGATCTGGAAATTGCCAATCAAACCCTGACGCTCGCCAAGGAAGCCGCTGAATCTGCCAACAAGGCCAAATCCGCTTTCCTGGCCAATATGAGCCATGAGTTGCGTACGCCGATGCATGGAATCATGGGCATGGTGGCGATGGTGCGAGGCCGGTTGAGCGATGAAAAATCACAGCGTCAGCTTGATTTAGCCAAGGAAGCAGCGAATCGTTTGCTTTTGATTATCAACGACATACTAGATATATCGAAGATTGAGGCAGAGTATCTCGCTTTGGAAAACCTTGAATTCAAACTCGACAAGGTGTTGTCCAGCACGATCAGCCTTGTCGGCTACAAAGCGGAGCAAAAGGGGCTGAAATTGCAGGTTGATGCCGCGCCGGAAATTGCCGCTGCTTCATACCGGGGCGATGCGCTGCGGCTCGGTCAGATCTTGCTGAACCTGACCGGCAATGCCATTAAATTTACCGAGTCGGGTGAAATCAAGGTTCACGTCAGCCAGTCTGAAAGTACCTCTGACAGTGTTCTTTTGCGCTTTGAGGTGATGGATAGCGGTATCGGGATTTCAGCGGACGAACAAAAACGTCTATTTACCGCCTTCGAGCAAGCCGATAGTTCAATGACCCGCAAATATGGCGGCACCGGGCTTGGGCTTGCCATCAGCAAA
>JBDKHF010000061.1:0-10323 GCA_039797825.1 Pseudomonadota bacterium
ACCTATCGGTTGTCCAAATTTTTAAAGAACCACTTACTGCGCCGTCTCGTTAAATTCGTCAGCAGCAGAGAAGCGAGATTATGAACCAATTCTTCTAACTCGTCAAGACTTTTCGAAGAAACTTTCTATCTAACTTCTCTTAAAACCATTTCTAACAAACTTGCCAAAACACCGGAAAGCTTCTCAGGGTCTTGGTTGCGGGAGCAGGACTTGAACCTGCGACCTTCGGGTTATGAGCCCGACGAGCTGCCAACTGCTCCATCCCGCGTCCGTCAGAGGGGCGCATTGTACGGAGCACCTTATACCCTGTCAATACAATTCGGAGATTCTTTTACTTTTCCTCTAACCACTCCAGTAGAGGGGCCCATTGCTCTACATCCCGACGGTGTTTGGCGCGCGGCGGATCAAAAAGCGTCATGCCACCGGAGGCCACGTTTACATAATTCTGGGTATTGCGCAGATAGGTGATGATGGGGATATCGAAGTGCTTGATGAATTCCTGCAACATACCTGCCGCCTTGGTCCGGGGATCGACGCGCATGGCGACGATGCCAACTTTGACGCGGCGGCCGCGCATTTCATTACGGATTGAGTTCAGGAAATCTTCCGTTGCCGCCATATCGAAGATAGATGGGACCAAAGGAATGATCACTTTGTCGACCACGCGCAAGTAATCCGTTAGTTTGTATCCTTGCAAACCGGCTGGCGCATCCAGCACGACCCAGTCAGCCTCCTGCGGCAAATTTAGAACAATCTGGTTTCCAGCAAAATAACCTGTCACCGCAGGCAGCGTCGGGTCGCGAAACGCCATCCAGCGCAAGGCTGATTGTTGGCGATCAAGATCGCACAAGGTAACGGCTTTGCCTTGATTGGCGAAATAGCCGGAAAGATTCGTCGCAAGCGTGCTTTTACCCGCCCCGCCTTTTGGATTAGCCACCAGTACCGAGCGCATATATATATCCCCTTTTTTGAACGACAAATTATATTCTCCGGCGCACCAGCGTCATACATGCATAGAATGTTGGTTTTGCCATTGCCAGATAACATCATGCCAACCATAGTTTCTGATGACCGCCAGGGAATTCAATCGATTGAGGTTGGCTTCCGTCTACTAGATGTACTTGCTGCCACCTCACGCCCGATGATGCTGCGTGATATAGCCAAAGGAGCCGGCATGCCGGCGGCCAAGGCACATCGTTATATGGTCAGTTTCATGCGGATCGGCCTGATCGAGCAGGATCGGGCTAGCGGACGTTACGATTTGGGAAGTTACGCGCTGCAACTGGGCCTTTCCGGCCTGGGCAGACTTGACCCGGTGCGACTGGCGGCCCCTGTCCTTGATGATCTTTGCGAAGAAATCAACGAGACCGTTGCTCTTGCTGTGTGGGGCAACCATGGCGCGACTGTCGTCCGCATTGTTGATGCCGGTGGACCAGTCACCATTACATTGCGCGCCGGAACCGTGCTGCCGCTCTATAAATCTGCGACCGGTCGGGCCTTTGCAGCGTTTTATCGCGCCCCCTACCTGAAGAAGTTACTCGATGATGAACTTCATCAAGCGGCAGAGGCGACCAAAACATCAATTACCAATCTCAGGCGCCAGCTTGAAAAGAACCTGACCGATATCCGTCAGCATGGCATATCCCGCGCCACCGGCAGCCTGACTCCTGGCATCAACGGTTTCAGCGCCCCCGTTTTCGATCACAGCCAGACGATGGTTGCGGCGATCACTTCACTGGGTACGGTTGGGGATTTCAATGTTGAGTGGGACAGCCCTGTCGCCAAGGCAATGATCATCGCTGCCGGCAAGTTGTCGCAACGACTCGGATACGAGCAACCGACGGCCTGACCGCCGCGGCTTAAAGCAGAACGGGTTGGTCCGCTAACTCATTCGGGTTTTTGTCTCGCGCAGGGAAGAATTCCGCCAGTAATTCCCCGGTGCGCCGAATAGCCGCCAAGGCACCGCCCCGATAATCCCCTAATTTGAAAGCGGCCTCCATGCTTCGGCAAATGGCATCCCATTCTGTCTGCGGCACTTTTGCGGCGATACCTCGATCAGCAAGTATCTCGACACAGCGATCTACCAGCTGAACGTAGATCAATACACCACTGTTTTCTTCCGTATCCCAGACGCGAAGCTGGGCAAACAAGTCATCTGCCCGCTCTCTTGCATTGCGCCCTTGCCACAAGTAGACAAAGGGAATTGGGCCTTCAACGACAAAGCGCAATTCTCCACGTTGCTTACTTTCGGCCACAAAGACAGCTGCCCCCACGTCCGCCGACAGTGCCGGACCAAAGTGCCGCGCAGCCAGCCAGCGCGGGGCCAGCCAGTGCCTGAACAAACGCCCAGTTTTCATTTACCAGCTCCCCGATGCACCGCCGCCGCCCCCTGAACCGCCACCCCCGCTAAAGCCCCCGCCTCCAGAACCACCGCGGCCGCCCCCACTGAAAATGCCGCTGAGGACAATATCCAAACCAAACACGGCAAGAAAGATGCCGAGCAATGCGCCGCCGATGAGACCAAGCAGCCCGCCGACAAACAGCCAGCCAAGACCGCCCGTCAGACAGGCAACCAGTCCGCTGCCGACAAGATTTCCCAGCAAATGACGGAGGAGCGTACCGCCGAGAACGACGACAAGCAGCATGCCAATCAGCAAACCTTCAGGCATGTCACCAATATTCAGCTGTCCGCCGCTCGCAGTGGCGCCAGACGGTTCAGGCAGCTGCTCGCCATCAATGATTTTCAGGATGGCGGTAACGCCAGCGCTGATACCGCCGGCAAAATCTCCCGCCTTGAACAGGGGCGTAATCGTTTCGGAAATGATGCGTTTGGCGCTAGCGTCATTGAGTGCACCCTCCAGACCGTAACCAACTTCGATCCGCAAACGCCGATCATTCTTGGCGACAAGCAGGATGACTCCATCATCAACACCTTTCCGACCGATCTTCCATGCCTCAAACAGACGAATGCCTAATTGCTCGATAGTTTCCGGCTGGGTGGTGGGCAAAATCAGCACGACCAGCTGAGCCCCTTTGCGCGCTTCCAGATCGGCCAGTTGCTGTTCAAGCGCCGCCATTTCCGCGCTGGACAAAGTTGCCGTCAGGTCGCTTACGCGCGCTGTCAACGGCGGAATAGCGACCAGCCCGGAGACCTCAGTATCCGGCGCGGCCGTGGCAAACAGGGAAAACAGGCAGAGCAACAGCCCTGCCAATCGAACAGCCAGAAGGCTCATTCTGGAATTACTTGGCTACCGCCGGTTTGGGCGCATTGAAATCGATTTTCGGCGCGGTGCTGATTGCCTTTTCGTTTTCTACCGTGAAATTAGCCTTGGTTTTCCAACCCATGACCATCGCCGTCAGGTTATTCGGGAAGGTACGTACAGAAACGTTGTATTCCTGAACAGCCTTGATATAGCGGTTACGCGCTACGGTAATGCGATTTTCAGTCCCTTCAACCTGCGCCTGCAGATCACGGAAATTGGCATCGGCCTTAAGTTGCGGATAATTTTCAGCCACCACCAGCAGACGGCCCAGTGAGCTGGACAGATCGGCCTGCGCTTTCTGGAATTTGGCGAATGTGGCTTCATCATTGATCAGTTCAGGTGTCGCCTTAATGCTGCCGACACTTGCCCGTGCTTCGGTCACTTGGGTCAGCACTTCTTTTTCATGCGCTGCATAACCCTGAACGATGGCGACCAGATTGGGCACCAGATCAGCCCGGCGCTGATATTGGTTGAGCACTTCAGACCAGGCCGCATTAACCGCCTCATCATTAGTCTGAACCTGGTTGTAGCCACAACCGGAGAGTAAGGAAGTGATCACGGCAAGCAGGGCAAAGAGTCTGAGTTTCATGGCGCGGTCTCACAAGTTATACGGGTAGGGTGGATATGGTGCCGGCGAGTGAAAGCTCAAGCACCGGGAGGACGAATCAAAAAATTTCAAGGCGCCGGCGGCTTAAGCAGCTGTTGCTTGATGATCGGCCCAACCGCATTCCAGGCCAGCGAGCCGCCGACAAACAGCAAAACGGTGCCAAGCATCAATTGAATCAATAGAACAATCAGGTCGTGCTTCTGACGACTCAACTTGCGACTTGGATTGGTTGCGCCACAGCCCGGGCAGGCCTCAGCTGAAGTATCGACTTTATGGCCGCAAGCGCGGCACGGAACAAGCGGCATGGTTTCTCCCTATCTGGTTCAGGAATTATAGGCCGGAGCGGCTCGCCTCGTGCATGGTAGGATTCGCCGCCATGAATTTGCCCCGCCTGCCTCCCGCCATACTCATCATGGGCCCGACCGCTTCGGGCAAGACCGCTGTCGCCATGAACCTTTTCGACCGTGTGCCGGTCGAGCTGATCAGCGTTGATTCAGCCCAGGTCTTTCGCGACATGAATGTTGGCGCCGCCAAACCGGATGCAGCAACTCTGGCGCAATACCCGCATCGCCTGATCGACATCATTTCGCCGGAAGAGAGCTATTCAACCGCTCGTTTTCGCGACGAGGCGCTGCTGGCGATGGATGAGATCACGGCAGCCGGCAAAGTACCGGTGCTGGTGGGCGGAACGATGCTCTATTTTCGATCGCTTTTACAAGGGCTGGCCGAGTTGCCCAAGGCTGATCCGGCGCTGCGTGCAGAAATTGATGCCGATGCGGCAATCCACGGCTGGCCGGCCATGCATCAAAAATTAAGCCTTCTCGACCCGTTGACCGCAACACGTCTGCACCCCACCGACAGCCAGCGCATCCAGCGTGCCCTGGAGATTTGCCAGCTGTCTGGCCGACCCATGTCAGCGCTACTGGCGGAAAGCGAACAACAGACGCCGCCCTACAATTTTCTATCGATTGGCCTGCTGCCCTCCGAGCGCAGCGTCTTGCATGAACGGATTGCCCGGCGTTTTGATGAAATGCTGCTCGGTGGTCTGAATGACGAAGTCCGCCAATTGCGCCAGAAATACAATTTGCACGCGAATTTGCCCTCAATGCGCTGCGTCGGCTACCGGCAAGCCTGGGAGGCTCAGGATGGTTTGTTGCCAGCCAAAGAATTGCGCGACCGGGGAATATTTGCCACTCGCCAATTAGCCAAACGGCAAATTACCTGGCTGACCAATTCATTCGCGGCGGAAAACTTTGACTGCCTCGACCCCGCGCTCAGCGAAAAAATCGCCGAGCGGGTTTCTGAGTTTCTCGGCGCTTAGACCGCTTCTGCTTCCTGCATGGTCTTTTTGGCGGCCAACAAGGAGTAGACCGTGGGCACCACAAACAGCGTGAAAAAGGTGCCGAGCAGCAGGCCACCAACAATAACCCAGCCGATTTGCTGCCGCGATTCCGCCCCCGCGCCAGTGGCCAGGGCCAATGGCACCGTACCCAGCACCATCGCGCCGGTGGTCATCAAAATCGGCCGCAAGCGCAGCGTGGCTGACTCGATCACTGCTTGCGTGCGCTCGATGCCCTTCTCCTGCAACTGATTGGCAAACTCGACAATCAGAATACCGTGCTTGGTAATCAAACCGACCAGCGTCACCAGCCCGATCTGGCTATAAACGTTGAGCGTCCCCCCGGCCAGCCACAGCGCCAGCAAGGCGCCGGCCATCGATAGCGGGACGGTGAGCATGATGATGAAAGGGTCGCGGAAGCTCTCGAACTGAGCCGCCAGCACCAGATAAATAAAGGCCAGCGCCAGCGTGAAGGTGAACGCCAGCGATGAAGATGACTGGCGGAATTCACGCGACTGACCATTGTAATCAACGGCGTAGCCGGGTTTCAGCAGCTGGTTGGCGATCGCATCCATACTGGTCAGCGCCTCACCCATCGTATAACCCGGCGCCAAGTTGGCGGTGATCGTTACAGCACGGCGCTGGCCGAAGTGATTGAGCTCACGCGGCGCAATGGTTTCCTTGACGCTGACCAGATTGTCGAGCGAAATCATGCTGCCATCGCGCCCCCGAGCGTAAATATCGCTGATATCGCTGGGGTTTCTGCGGTCAACGTCGGCAACCTGCACAATTACGTCGTATTGCTCGCCATCGCGCTTGAAGCGCGTCACCTGCCGGCCACCCAAAAAGGTTTCCAGCGTGCGGCCAATCGTATCAACCTGGACGCCCATGTCCGCCGCCTTGTCGCGCTTGACCGTAATCGACAGCTCCGGCTTGTTGAGTTTGAGGTCGGTATCGACATTGGTCAGGCCGGGATTCTTGGCCAATTCGCCGAGAAACTGGCCGGTGACCTTCTGCAACTCTTCATAGGATGCCGAAGTAACAATCACGAAATTGACCGGCCGCTCACGCGGGCTTTGGCCTAGCGATGGCGGCGTAATCGGGAAAGCCAGCACACCGGGAATACCCATGAATTTCGGGAACAATTCCTTGGCGATATCGGGCGAGCGACGGCTGCGCTCATTCCAGTCAGTCAAGCCAACGAAGGAAATCCCCTGGCTGACGGTTGGATTACCAGCAACCACAAAGAAACGTTCGATATCCTTGGTCTGGCTGTAGATGGTTTCGATCTGGCGCGCGTACTTGTCGGTGTAATCCAGCGTCGCGCCATCCGGGCCAAGGAAAACGCCAAGGATGACGCCGCGATCCTCAACCGGCGCCAGTTCCGACTTGAGTACGTTAAGCAGCGCAACGCAGGACAGCGCGACGGCGACAAAACCGCTGATGATGATCCAGCGCTGCTTGAGTGTTGCGGTCAACACCCGTTTATAGCCGGAATTTAGCCAGTTCAAAAAGCTTTCAATCATCAGAAAAGCCTTGCCGTGCTTCTCTTCATGTTTGAGCAAAACCGCGCACATCATCGGCGACAAAGTCAGCGCGACAAAGCCGGAAACCAGGACCGCGCCGGCCAAAGTCAGGGCAAATTCAATGAACAGCTTGCCGGTGCGCCCGGTCATGAACGCCACCGGCGCGTACACCGCGGCCAGGGTCAGCGTCATCGCCACCACGGCAAAACCGATCTCTTTGGAACCCTGCAACGCCGCCTGCATGCGCGGCATGCCTTCTTCTATATGGCGATAGATGTTTTCCAGCACGACAATCGCGTCATCAACAACCAGACCAATCGCCAGCACCAGCGCGAGCAGGGTCAGCGTATTGATCGTAAAACCGAGCGTAAACATGATCGCGAAGGCGCCGACCAGCGACACCGGAATCGTCACCAGCGGGATCAAGGTTGCCCGGAAATTGCGTAGGAAGAAAAAAATAATCGCCAGCACGAGCAGGATGGCCTCGCCGATGGTCTTGAAAACCGCCTGAATCGAACGATCAATGAAGACGGATGAATCGTAGGCAATATCGGCGCGCATGCCCGGTGGCAATTCGCTGGTCACCTTGGGTAATTCTTTTTGCAGCGCTTTCGAGAGATCAAGCGGATTGGCCGTCGCCTGCTTGATGACCCCCAAGGCGACAGCAGAGCGCCCCTTGAAACGCACCGAACTGCGCTCGGAAGCGGCGCCAATTTCAACCCGGGCAATGTCATTGACCCGCACCGGGTAGCCATTGACGGTTTTAACGATAATGCTGCCGAATTCTTCGGTCGTCTTCAAATCAGTATTGGCGACCACCGAAAACTCGCGCTCGCGGCTCTCGATGCGCCCAGCCGGGACTTCCACATTCTGTTTGCGCAGGGCATCTTCGATATCAGCCGGGGTCAGTTGATAAGCCGCCAGCCGTTGGCGGTCGAGCCAGATCCGCATGGCAAATTTGCGATCACCAAAAATCCGCACATCGGCAGCGCCGGGCAGGGTTTGCAGGCGCGGCTTGACGATGCGACTGGCGACATCGGTCACTTCCAGCGCCGAATGCTGGTCAGAGGAAAAAGCAATCCAGATGATCGGATTGGCATCCGCCTCAATTTTGGCAATCACTGGCTCGTCGACCGCATCCGGCAGCTTGTTGCGGACGCGGGAAACGCGGTCACGAACGTCTGCCGCCGCCGAATCAGGCGCCCGTTCAAGCTTGAAACGTACCGAAATCTGGCTATTTTCGGCACGTGAAATGGACGTAATAACCTCAACGCCTTCAATCCCGGCCAGCGAATCCTCCAGCGGCTTGGTGACTTGCGACTCGATAATTTCCGCCGAAGCGCCGCGATAAGTCGTGTCGACCGTCACCACCGGTTCATCAATCTTCGGATACTCGCGCACCGGCAACCGGCCATACGAGACGATGCCGATCAGCATGACGACCAGCGACAGCACGGTCGCAAAGACCGGTCGCTTGATGCAAAGGTCGGAAATCTTCATTTCGCGGCGGCCGGTCCTGCGGCGGCAGGTGCTGCGGCTGGCGGCGGCGCGGCGCCTTCGCCAATCGCCCGCACCGGCGCACCTTCACGCAATTTGAGCTGACCGGCGGTAACCACGACATCGCCGGCAACCAGACCCTCAAGCACCTCAACCTGCGCCGCACGCCGGACGCCGATCTTGACCTTGGCCAGCGTCGCCTTGCCATCAACCACCTTGAACACCGCCGGCTGCGCACCCGGCACAATGGCTTGTTCCGGCACCATCAGAACATCCTTGCGATCACCAAACAACAGGCGCACACGCACAAACATGCCGGGACGCAGCTTGCCGGATGCGTTATCCAGCCGCGCCCGCGCCGAAATCGCCCGGCCGTTTTGATCAACCAGCGGATCAACCGCATCGAGCACGGCCTTGAATGACTGACCGGGCAAGGCATCGCTGGTCAATTCAACCGCCTGCCCCTTACTAACCCGCCCCAAATAACTTTCCGGCAATTTGAAGTCCATGCGCAAAGTGGCAATGTCTTCAATATTGATCAGATCCTGACCTTCCTTGACGTAATCGCCAACGCTCACATTGCGCAGGCCGAGCATGCCGTTAAACGGTGCCTTGACCCGCGTTTTGCCGACCTTCGCTTCGGCCAACTGAACCGTTGCCTGCTGCACCTTGAGATTAGCCGACGACGTATCAAGCGCCTGCTGACTGAGGAATTTCTTGGCAACCAGTTCCTGATTGCGCTGAAAACTGGTTTGCGCCAACGCCAGATTTGCCTTGGCCTGCTGCAATTCAGCCTCTTGTACGGCGGCATCCAGCGTCACCAGCACGGTGCCCTTGCTGACTATCGCGCCATCCTTGAAACCAATCGCCGCAATACGCCCAGCCGTTTCCGGGCGCAACACCACCGATTCGTTCGATTTCAAGGAGCCGACGGCAGATGCTTCATCGGAAAAATCAGAAGCCGCCACTTTGGCCACCTCCACCGCCATCGCGAAACCACCCGGAGGTCCACCCGGTTTACCCGGTGCGCCAGCGGGTGCGGCTGGCCCTGCGGCAGGTGCCCGATTCGCGTTGTAGGCAACGTAGCCAAGGCCGGCCAAACCAGCAACGGCGAGGACAATAACGACGAGTCTGGCAGGTTTTTTCATGGGATCAATCAGTTACCGGCAAATTTAAAAAATCGGGCAGTTTTGGCTGTTGACCGCAATCAAGGCACGGCAATGCCGGTTCAAAAGCAGCTTGGCAGGCCGTATCTTCCAGGTTGAGTGCATCCGTTTTCAGCGGGGCAACCCGGACCAACACCACCCCCGCCTGAATCATGCCCAAATATTCCGCCACACCGCGCGAAACATCGATCACGCGGCGCCGATGCTTGGCGTGCATCCGGTCATTGACCTTGACGATGGCACAACGGTCATTATCCAGACGGCGCACGGCAACCGAACTGCCCAGCGGAAAATGATTGCTGGCAGCGGTGAACTGTTTGACGTCGAAGCGCTCGCCAGTCGAGGTTTTGCGCCCCTGAAAACCGTAGCCATAAAAACTGGCCTGACCACGCAAACCAATCGTATCTTCGTCGGCAATCTCGGCCTGAAGGACTTCGGCAGATTGCGCATGCTTGCGTGATGTAGTTTTTAGCGTTTTTCTCGGATGTTTCAGCGAGTGTTTTTTACTCGTCATCGAGTGCTTATTGCTCACTGGCGAAGTCTTTTTGCCCGCCGCCCAGACGGCCGACGAGCCATTCAGCAACAACAGGCCGCACACCAGGGTGGCGACCCAATGCCGCCAGTTAGACAACAAGCGTTTGCGCCTCGTCACCCAGACGCGCCCGAATCTTGCCAATGCGATAAACCGCTTCGCCCTGCGCCTTCAGTTCCGCCATTGCAGCATCGACATCGGCAGCCGCCACGACCACAACCAGACCAATGCCGCAGTTGAAGACACGGTGCATTTCATTCTCGGCCACATTACCTTCGGCCTGCATCCAGTCGAACAGCTTGGGACGCGGCCAGGCAGCCTTTTCCAGCTCGGCCACGGTATTTTCCGGCAGCACGCGCGGCACGTTTTCAAGCAAGCCACCGCCGGTAATGT
>JBDKHF010000062.1:0-10985 GCA_039797825.1 Pseudomonadota bacterium
AATTGCTCGTCCGTGAGCCCCTCCAGACGCGCAACCAACTGTTTGTACTCGGTTTGTTCCATACTTAACCTCCGGCTAGTGCCTCGACTATACGCCACACACGGTTAAGGCGAACTCAGCCAGCGAGTAGATGGACCGGTACGATTGGGAATTTTGATGTGCCGTAATGTTTTTCAGCATCGCGACGAATTCTTACTAGGTGACCGCCAAGGCGGTCAGCATCATTGG
Source organism: Pseudomonadota bacterium (assembly GCA_039797825.1). Lineage (GTDB taxonomy): Bacteria > Pseudomonadota > Gammaproteobacteria > Burkholderiales > Rhodocyclaceae > Azonexus. Next base: position 229 of record JBDKHF010000062.1, read on the forward strand.
AAAATGGTCGGTCTGGGTTTGCGAGAAAACGCTTTAGCCTGACGGGATGATTAATTTCTTCCTTCACGTTAAGCAGCACTAGAATCGGCTTCCCTTTCTCGCGCAGTTGCTTTAAAAACTCAAACTCAGGGGGCTTCTGATTGTCGGTGGTTACTACGAAACACACCAAATCAGCTTCGTCGATAATACTTTCAGCTACCCGTTGCAAATCTTCACCACCTGGCGCAGCAATTCCCGGTGTGTCTATTATTCGTATGCTATTCCACTCATATACTCGGTTAAGTCGAGTTGTGTTTAGAAGACCTACACCAATTTGATCCCACCCCCCGCCGGTAACAACAGCATGCAAGGTGCTTTTACCAGCCTTACTTCGTCCCATGAATGCGATAGTGTAATAATTCATAGCTCTTCTTTTTTTAATTTGGACTTCTTTAATATTCAAAAGCTCCAAATCAATCATTTTTCCTATCTGCGCGTTATCCTCTTTTAATGATCTGATAATTTCACGAGTGTCCTGTGCTGGTTTGTCTCCCGCTTTAGTCTCAAGATGGCTAAGCATGCGCTCTAACATTTCGCGAACGTTATTCAAAGCATTTGTCGCAGCAGCTAGACTGTTGTCCGCCACTTCGATATCGCGCAACCCTACGATTCGGCATTCTTCAATAGCCTTGTCATATTCAGGTCCTGATAACAAGGCCTCTATTCTGAAGTTATCAACTCGTTCCTTCAGAGATTCAGAGCCTAAACCTTTTACGACTTGATCTAACAATCTTTGCCCTAAAACGTTCTCTAACCCCTTGTATATTTTTGCTCCCGTAGAAATGTTTTCCCTCTCTACCTGATGCTTTGTGCCTTGCATGTTTAGAGCATGGTGGCGAGCGTCTTTTTTTATTTTGGCAAAATCATTCGGATCAAATTGCCATGAGGAGATAACACCTTCCAGCATCTGCTCCTCAGTTCGATCAACAACGTCGTCAAGTAATGAAGCAAGTGAAGCCATATAAAGTGCTTGGCTACGTAGCGGGAGCGGGGTGTTGCGAATAATTGCATTCAGACTTATATGTTCGTCAGCTTGTGAGAGGATTGCATCGGCTGCGGCTTGGGTTGCATCATCGATGCGAAATTCCTCGGCTAAGGATTTCAAGCCCAGATGTTCTTTTTGATGGAGTTGGCCGTCGGCGCAAACCATATGTACAGCAAGTAAATATGGGTAATTCACGTTAGCTTTCATACATATCCTGAAATATTTATTGAGAAAAATATTACTTTTCCCGCGTCCAATACAAGCATTTAAAGGTCAATGAGCTTGATGACTTTATGTAAGTTAATCGGCCCTTCCGGAGAGTTTCTAGTCCCTGATGCAAGGATGTAAAATGCGCCCCAGTCATCATCTCCGGTTGCCATAACGCTTGCAGCGGAATATGACTACAGATTGCCATCAACCCCCGCACGCACGCGTTGACCTGCGACAAACTTGCAGCAATCTCAACAGACCTGCCCTGCATCAGCCAGTAGTGCGCAGTACCAGCAACTTGATGCCAATACCGGAGTTGGCCACAGGAGGGAATCCGGCGGCGTTCTTCTTCAGGTGCATCAAGCCGTGATTGAATGGCATCCAGTTGATCAAGTATCAACTGCTGCAGGCTGATTACCTCGACATTCATTGCTGACGCCATCACAGCCCCAAATAACCTTGAATCTCTCGCTCCATCTCAGCCTGCAAGCCTTCCGGGCTGATGATGCGAACGTGAGGAATCCAGTAACGGACAATGGGGAGCACCTGATTGGGATGCCCGACCTTTGCTGAAACGATCAGGCCGCCATCTTCGAGTTCCTTTTCGATTATCTGGTTGGCGATAAGCTTCCGGCGCTTGAAGTAGCCAGCGACCTCCTTGGCGATCTTGAGGACAATTTCCTTTTTCTCTTCGCCCAACCAAATGCCGTCTTCGTCGGCTAAGGTGCGGTCAACCGTCAAATCCGCCTCAAAATGCGTTTCAGCAATACGCAGTCGTTCGATCTTGGTGAAGCTGAAGGTCTTGAGCTTGCCGCCATCCTTGCCGGCGAGATACCAGATGCCTTTGTGGTTCACCATTTTGTACGGCTCGACATCCGCGTATGGTTTATCGCCGTCATCCTTGCGGTAATGAAACGCGATAGGCCGGCGGCTGACGATGGCTTGCTCCAGTAGCTGAAACAGCGCTTCCTTACCGGCTATGTCTTCATAGTGATGCCCTTTGACCAGCAAGGCAGACTGGATGCGGGTATCAAAGATGTCACGCAGAAAATCGTCTGATAACGAAGGGAACAAGCCACGAACGCCTGCTAGGCCAGCAAAGCGTTCAATATCTCTGGTACTGAGCTTGCCGAGGAAGGTGGGATTAAGGTGGTAACAGTTGCCGGTTTTATCCAGCGGCAGGTAAGCAAACCGTTCGTTCAGGTCGCGCTGTATGGTGCGCAGATTGACGCCGAACTCTTCAGCAAGGGCCTGTGGGTCAAGCTTTTCACCTTGGTTCAGTTTGACCAGCATTTGCGCCAGTCGAAAGACAAGGGTGTCGTGCGGACGTGTTGTCATTACGTGGGTCATCTTATCAAAAGATACAAATCGAGCTTAGTGTTTTTGCATAGTACAAAAGTCGTAATCGGCAGGCAGTGAGAGACTAAGCGGTAATTCTCTCGTCGTTGTTCAACTCAGCCTTGACCTTCGCCAAGATGCCATCCGGTTTGCTTACAAATGCAGGATCAAGCCCTATCCAGTGCTCAAAATTGGAGAACAGCGTGGTGCGACTATGACTATCGGCGAATTCAAAGCGGAGATCACCGGCAAGTTGCTCGAAGCAACGCTCATTGCAAGCATCTTCGCCAACCAGATTCCGGTTCGTGATGCCGGGGAAGAATAGAACGGTACGCTCGACTTCAAAGTTCATGCCGAGAAAATTGAGGCTTTCCAGCTCGCCACTACTGAGTAGATCGTGTGCGGTTTTTGCGTTGCCTGTGGCCTGACTCTGAGCGACCATATCCTGCGCAATGGCAGCCAGGTTTCGGTAGTGATCCAAGGCATCGGCTTCTTTAGCATTGGCCCGGCTGGCGGTTGCCAGGTTGAGTTCGCCATTTAGCACCATGTGAAATAACAGCGAATAAAGGATGGCTTGCTGATTGTCGGACAGGGATTTCGGGTTCATATCAGTTCTCTGAAGCGCGAGATTCGCACGTGAAGAATGATAGAGAGGCCGCACGACAGGGTGTGTCGTTGACTATGCGGGCATGCGGAAAGTTTGGCCGTTTAAGGCTGTCTCGCTAATTTTTGGCAGTTCTGTCTGTAATTTCGGGCAAATTGTTAAACATATCGCTAGATACCAATTCCCGCTCCCAGGAGACTTTCATGGCGATTACCTGCCTTCAATCTACCGCATGGCTGGCTAAACGGCTCAGCCTGTCCGTATCCACCATTGAACGCCTGCGATCTCAGGTGCCCAGTGATATGCCTCCGCATCTGATCATTGGTCAGCACACAATCCGTTACGACGAGCTTGTCGTTGAAAAATGGATTGCTGATCGCTTATGCTGTTTAACCAATCGCTCTGATACATCAGCCAGCATTACCGCTCCGGTATCTCCACCGCCGATCCGGCGTCGATTTGGTAAAAAACGGATCACAGGGACGACGGCGTCTTAACGCCTCCAACCCTCACGAAGAAAGCCACTTGCCCCTTTAGGGGCAAGTGGCTTTCTATCCGTTAGGCGACAGTTTGGCTTTTTCTGCAACAAATCCGGCTGGTGACTTCCCTTTCAGGTGCTTTGATCGGACTCAGGCTAGTTCATGCAGGGGTCGCCCCCTCACCCCGCCAAGTTCAAGACTGTTGAATGCGTGGTCAACCGCTTCGGCTGCTGCATATATATAATGCAGTTTCTAGACCTAGCTTGACTCAGTAAGATCTACCTGTGACCAGAAATCGACCAGACAGCAAAAAGCCAACCCCGAAGGATTGGCTTAAGTGCATGATTCGATGGTGGTGATGGGCAGAATTGAACTGCCGACCTGTGGGTTATGAATCCACCGCTCTAACCAACTGAGCTACATCACCACGCGAGGGCAGCGAGTATATTTGTTCCGGCCTTGATCGGTCAAGATTTTTCATCGTCGGCTATAATATTGCGTTGCGTTTCATTGTGGCTTTTGCCTTTGAAACTCCTTTCAGACTAGCCTCAACTGTTTAGCGCCGCTTATTTTTCAGGCCGCATTGGCCGCTTCCACTCCCAAGAAATAGACTTATGCCCAAGAAACTATTCATCCGCACTTTCGGGTGCCAGATGAATGAGTACGATTCGGACAAAATGGCCGATGTGCTCAATGCCGCTGAAGGCGTCATCAAGACTGACAACGTTGAAGAAGCGGACATCATCCTGTTCAACACCTGCTCGGTGCGCGAGAAGGCGCAGGAAAAGGTTTTCCATGATCTGGGCCGGGTCCGGCACCTGAAGAAGCTCAATCCCAATCTGGTGATCGGCGTGGGCGGTTGCGTGGCCAGCCAGGAAGGTGATGCGATCATCGCCCGGGCGCCTTACGTTGATATTGTTTTTGGGCCACAGACGCTGCATCGTTTGCCGCAGTTGATGGCGCAACGCAAGGCGAATGGCAAGGCAGCGGTTGATGTTTCTTTTCCGGAAATTGAAAAGTTCGACTCAATGCCGCCCGCCGAAGTCAAAGGCGCCTCGGCTTTTGTTTCGATCATGGAAGGTTGCTCCAAGTTTTGTACTTTCTGCATCGTGCCTTACACGCGCGGCGGCGAGGTTTCACGGCCATTTGACGATGTCTTGACCGAAGTTGCCGGACTGGCCGCCAACGGCGTCGGCGAAGTCACGCTGCTTGGCCAGAATGTGAATGCCTATCGCGGTGATATGGCGGAAACGGAAGAAAAGGCTGATCTGGCGCTGTTGATTGAATACATCGCCGAAGTGCCTGGCATTGAGCGCATTCGCTACACCACCTCGCATCCGCGCGAAATGTCGCAGCGCCTGATCGACACCTATGCGACGGTGCCAAAACTGGTTTCGCATCTGCACCTGCCGGTTCAATCCGGGGCTGATCGCGTGCTGGCGGCGATGAAACGCGGCTACACAGCAATTGAATACAAGTCGATCATCCGCAAACTACGCGCTGCGCGCCCGGACATTTCCTTGTCGTCTGACTTCATCGTCGGCTTCCCCGGTGAAACGGATGAGGATTTCGAGAAAACAATGAAGCTGATTGAGGATGTCGGTTTCGACAACTCTTTCTCTTTTGTTTACAGCCCACGCCCCGGCACGCCGGCGCTTGATATGGAAGACGCCACCCCGCCGGAAGTTAAATCCGCTCGCCTCGCCCGCCTGCAGAAGCGCATTGAGGAGCAGGCGCAGGTGATCAGCCAGGCGATGGTCGGCAGCGTTCAGCGCGTGCTGGTGGAAGGCACCTCGCGCAAGGATGTGCATGAACTGGCGGCGCGCACTGACAATAACCGGACGGTTAATTTTGCCGGCAACCCGAGGTTGATCAATACTTTTGTCAATGTCCGGATTACCGCGGCCTTGCCGCATAGTTTGCGGGGTGAAATTGTCATCCACGAAGACTAAGCCGGCGCCGAAGAGCAAGCCGGTGGAAATCGCGCTTGCCCCGGTCGACAACGTTTTACTGGCCAATTTGTGCGGCCCGCTGGATGAGAATATCCGGCAGATTGAAACCGGGCTGGATGTCACCATTCGCCGGCGCAATGAGCGCTTTTCAATTTCTGGCGAGAAAGCGCAGTTGACCGCAGATGCCATTCGCCACTTTTACGGCATGGCGCGCCAGACGCTTTCCGTCGATGAAATTCAACTGGGGCTGATCGAATTGACCAACGCCCCGGTGCGCCGCATTTCGCGCATGGCGGAAGGACCGATTGACGGACCGCAATTAATCACGCGCAAGACTGAGTTGCATGGCCGCACGCCGCGTCAGGTAGCTTACCTGAAGGCGATTCAGGAGCATGACATCACCTTCGGCATTGGCCCGGCCGGCACCGGCAAGACTTACTTGGCAGTGGCCAGCGCGGTGGATGCTTTTGAACGCGATTTGGTCGAGCGCATCATTCTGACCCGGCCAGCGGTTGAGGCCGGTGAGCGCCTGGGTTTTTTGCCCGGAGATTTGACGCAAAAAATCGACCCTTACCTGCGCCCGCTTTACGATGCGCTCTACGACTTGATGGGCAGCGACCGGGTCAGCAAGCTCTACGAAAAACACGCCATCGAAATCGCCCCGCTCGCTTTCATGCGCGGCAGGACGCTAAACCACGCTTTCATCATTCTCGACGAGGCGCAAAACACGACGCCGGAGCAGATGAAAATGTTTTTGACCCGGATCGGCATCGGCGCCAAAGCGGTTGTGACCGGCGACCTGACACAAATTGACCTGGCCAAAGGCCAAAAGAGCGGCCTGCGTGAAGTGCGTGACATTCTCAAGGATGTGCGCGGCCTGGCCTTTACCGAATTTTTGAAGGAAGACGTGGTGCGCCACCCGCTGGTTGCCCGCATCGTTGCCGCTTATGAAACCAAAGACAAGCAATCGACTTAACCTCTCCGTGCAATACGCCTGTAACCGGGATGGCTTACCCTTGCGTGCCGATTTTGTGCGCTGGGCGCGGGCGGCTTTGGTCGGCGGCGGTGAAATTACCATCCGCCTGGTTGAAGCTGACGAAGGACAAGCGCTGAACAACGAATATCGTGGCAAGGACTATGCGACCAATGTATTGTCCTTTCCCTACGACACGGAACCGGTAGTCAGCGGCGATCTGGTGATCTGCCCAAGCGTTGTCGCGCGCGAAGCCAACCAGCAGAACAAGCCGCTGGCCGCCCATTACGCGCACCTGACGGTGCATGGTATGCTGCATTTACAAGGCTGGGATCATGAAAACGACGATGATGCCCAGGCGATGGAAACTGAAGAAACGGAGATTCTCGCCGCTCTTGATTACCCAGATCCTTATTTGGGTAACTGAGCGGTTTAAACATTATGGACAGTGACAGTAAACCGAGCTTCATTGAACGACTGACTTCCCTGCTGCTGCGCGAACCTGAAGACCGCGCGCAATTACTGGAGGTTTTGCACGGCGCTTACGAGCGCAACCTGATGGATGCCGACGCGCTGACCATCATCGAAGGCGCCCTCGCCGCCTCCGACACCCGCGTTACCGATGTGATGATTCCGCGGGCGCAGATGGATGTCATTGACGTTGACGACCCGATGACTGAAATCGTCCCGGTAGTCATCGAAGCGGCTCACTCGCGCTTCCCGGTAGTTGATGGCGACCGTGACAAGGTTTTGGGCATCCTGCTCGCCAAGGATTTGCTGCGTATTCAGATTGAACCCGATTTTGACCTGCGCGACTGGCTGCGGCCCGCAGTTTTCATCCCGGAATCGAAACGCCTGAATGTGCTGCTGCGTGAATTTCGCGTCTCACGCAATCACATGGCAATTGTCGTCAATGAATATGGCGGTGTTGCTGGTTTGGTCACGATTGAAGACGTGCTCGAACAAATCGTTGGCGACATCGAAGATGAATACGACTTTGATGAAGCACATGACAATATCCGCCTTGACTCGACGGGTCGTTATCGGGTCAAGGCGCGCACCGAGATCGAAGATTTCAACGAGGCTTTCTCGACTAATTTCTCCGATGAAGAATTCGACACGGTCGGCGGACTGGTTTTGCGCCATTTGGGTCGCGTCCCCAAGCGCAATGAAGTGATGGATATTGACGGTGTGCGGATTCAGGTGCTGCGCGCCGACAGCCGCCGGCTTTACACCCTGCTCGTTTCCCCGCCACAAAAATCCGAAGCCGGTGCTGAAGACTCTGCTGGCTAGGCACGCCGCCACACGCTATGTTGCAGCGGCCCTGATCGGGGCTGCTGGCGTTTTATCTTTTGCGCCCTTTGGCCTGTTCTGGCTGGCGCCGCTGATCTGGCTTGGCTTTTTTCAGTTGCTCCGCCAGCCAAGCAGCCTTCGCCAGGCAACATTGACTGGATTGGCCTTTGGCCTGGGCTTTTTCCTGACCGGCGTTTCCTGGGTTTACGTCAGCCTTTCGGTTTTCGGCGGCATGCCGTGGTGGCTGGCCGGGCCGGCAGCTTTCATGTTCTGCGGCGTCATGGCGCAGTTCCCCATGCTCGCTGCTGGCATTTTCAAACGCTGGCAGCCGGAAACCTTCTGGCAGCAAGCGTTATTTTTCGCCGCCCTGATTGCTACGGTCGACTGGTTAAGAAGCTGGATTTTTACCGGCTTCCCGTGGCTGGCACTGGGCTATTCACAAGCCTCACCCAGCCCGCTGGCCGGCTTTGCGCCGCTGCTCGGCGTGCATGGTTTGAGCCTGCTGGTTGCGCTTGGCGGCGCGTTATTGGCGCGCTGGCGCGTTGGCCTGGCTTTTGTTTGCGTGCTGACTTTAAGCGGTTTCGGGCTACGTCAGGTGCAATGGACGATGCCGGTTGGCGAACCGATCAGCGTTGCGCTGATTCAAGGTAACGTGCCGCAGGAAATGAAATTTCGCCCTGAAGCCTTTATTCGCACCCTTGATCTATACCGCGAGTTGGTCGAGCAAAACCCAGCGCAACTGATCATCTTGCCGGAAACGGCGATTCCGGCGTTCTTCGACCAGCTGCCGGCGCACTACATTGAAGCGCTCAAGTCAGCGGCACAGCGCCACGGTGGCGACCTCATTCTCGGCACGCTGACCGGTGGTGGCGAGCGTTATTTTAATAGCGCGATCAGCCTCGGCCAGTCGCCCTTGCAGGTTTATAGCAAGAGCCATCTGGTGCCTTTTGGCGAAACCATTCCAGCAGGGTTTTCGTGGTTCATGAAGTACGCCAACATTCCCATGTCGTCCTTTTCACGGGGGCCGGCAATGCAGCCGCCACTCGCCGTCGCCGGTCAGAATGTTGCGGTCAACATCTGTTATGAGGATGTTTTTGGTGAGGAAATTATTGCTGCTTTACCGGCTGCCGGCATTCTCGCCAATTTATCGAATACCGCCTGGTTCGGCCATTCACTGGCCCAACCGCAGCATTTGCAGATCGCCCAGATGCGCGCCAGCGAAAGCGGTCGCCCGATGTTGCGTGCAACCAATACCGGCATGACTGCCGTGCTTGGCGCTGACGGCGTAGTGCAAGCCGTCTTGCCAGCTTTTACCCAAGGCGTGTTGAAAGCCGAAGTGCGTGCTTATGAGGGTATGACGCCCTACGCCAACTTCGGCAATCTCGGTTTTTTGTTACTGGCAATCAGCTTTTTGGTGATCGGCCAATTGCCAATCCGCCGGATCAGGTAGAACGCAGGCGCTGCCCGGCTTGTTCGAGGCGCTGACGTTCTGCCAGCACTTTGGTTGAATAACGACGTTCCGGATCGTTGATCGCACCAGCAAACTGCTGCAGACCGTTTTCCACGCCACCGTTACGGTGGATCGATTCCTTGAGCACCTTGGCGCCGACCTGAACATTGGTCAGCGGGTCAAAGAAAGGCAATTCGCCGGCATCGCTGGGCAGCTTGTCTTTGTGAAAGCGCGGTAGCACCTGCATCAAACCTTGAGCACCAACGACGCTTTGCGAGAGCGGATTAAAGCCGGATTCGACACCAATCACGGCGATGATCAACAAGGGATCAAGTTTCAAATCACGACCCGCAGCCTGCGCGGTGGCAAAGACTGGCTGCAAGGCATCGGTTGAAACGCGATAACGCTTGGCAACGTAATCAAGTGCGCCACGCATGCGCGGGCTGAGCGCCTCGCTGGGTGCTTCGGCAACTTGATCATCCGCGGCATTTTCTTCTGCGGCAAATGCGTTATTGACCGGGATAAAGGACTTCAGGCCATCGATGAATGCTGTTTGGCCACTAGACAAGCCAAAAAGACCAACGATGAGGACGATGCCGGATACAGTCAGGGCATTTTGAATCAGGGTGAGAACTGACAATGTCAGACGCGACATGGCAGGATGGAAAAGAGACGTAGCGAACACGTGACCTCCTTCAACGTTGCCACTGCGGCAAACTACACCGACAGCGAACGGTTACAGGGGGATACGGCATCAAACTCAGATGCTGCACCGCAACATGAAATCCAGTTTATTGATTACATTGGGTATTGTCAACAATTTGACGCTTCGAAGCGGGCTTTCATGTTGCGCCACAACAACATATACAGAATAAAACCCATTAGTTTTTTGGGGGGGGTGAAGCCGGGAGGTTTTATTGCGTTTTGGCTTGGGGTTTCGCCTTGCGGGCGAGCGTACTTTCTTTTGCTTCGCCAAAAGAAAGTAGCCAAAGAAAAGGCGACCCCGGGCTACGCGGTTGGCGTTGCCAACTTCCCTGCGCTACTCGAAATCGGCGGGGGCTGCGGAACTCGGGCTACGCCCTCAAACAGTCCTCGCCCTTTATCCGCCGCTTTCTCCGTTGCTCGGCGCTCCACACGGGGCCCTAAAGGCGGGATGGCTGAACCTATATCAGCAAGAATGGATTGTTACGGTCAACCGGGAAAAAATCCCAAAAATCCTTCCCAAAGTTGGCCACGGACGCCTTTGGGCCCCTTGGGAGGTGCTGAGCAACGCAGAAATGCCGGGGGCCTTCGGTTTGCCATGTTTGAGCCGCAGGCGAGTTCTGGCAAACCGCCCGGCGTTTCGAGTAGCGCAAGGAACCGGCGCAGCCGGCACCGACCCAGGGGTCGCCTTTTCTTTGCGTACTTTCTTTTGGCGAAGCAAAAGAAAGTACG
>JBDKHF010000063.1:0-45471 GCA_039797825.1 Pseudomonadota bacterium
ACCCGGCTGCACCAGCTTTTGCAGCCGCTCGGCGAAGTCAAAAACGCCGCCCTGTTCGCCACCGTGAACAGCCCGCATAGTGCCGAATTGCATCTCTATCTTGCCCAGCGCGGCATCCTGACGCGTATTTTTGATCAGCAACCCTTGTTGCGCTTCGGCCTGCCTGGCAATGAAGCCGACTGGCAGCGCCTGAGTTGTGCCCTGAACGAATGGAAACCCGCATGAATTTCCGCCACTTTTTAGCGTTGACCGTAACTGTTTCAGTTTTGACTAGTGCCCATGCCGATTTGCTCTTCAAAGACGATAGCGGCCAGGAAGTTCGCCTCAAGGCACCAGCCCAACGCATCATCACGCTTGCCCCGCACGCTGCCGAAAGCCTCTACGCAGCGGGTGCCGGCGACAAATTGGTCGGCACGGTTGAATACAGCGATTACCCGCCGGCGGCCAAAAAAGTGCCGCGCGTCGGCGGCTATTCGCGCATCGATCTCGAAGCTGTTGCCGCGCTCAAGCCGGATCTGGTCATTGCCTGGCAAAGCGGCAACAACATGCCGCAAGTCGACAAACTGAAAGCACTCGGCCTTGCGGTTTATGTTTCGCAGCCCAACAAAATGGCCGATGTCGCCGATCAGCTGGAACGCCTGGGCCAGCTCGCCGGCACCGAAATCGCCGCCAATGCTGCGGCTGCCGCTTTCCGCAAGCGCCTGGAAATGCTGCAAACAGCCAATGCCAACAAGCCGAAAGTGCGCGTCTTCTACCAAATCTGGAAGTCACCGCTGATGACGGTTGGTGGTTCGCAAATCATCTCTGATGCGATTCGCCTGTGCGGCGGCGACAATGTTTTCGGCCACCTCAGCCAGATGGCGCCAACGGTGAGTGTCGAAGCCGTACTCGAAGTCGATCCCGAGGCAATTATCGCCACCGGTATGGGCGATGCGAAGCCGGAATGGCTGCATGACTGGGACAAATGGACGCGGCTGACCGCCGTCAAGCGCGGCAACCTGTTTCATATCAATCCGGACATCATGCAGCGCCACACGCCGCGCATTCTCGACGGTGCCGAAAAACTCTGCGCCCACCTCGATCTCGCCCGTAGCCACCGCCCCGCCAGGTAAATCAGCGCAATCCGTATATCTTTGATCTGTAAGAAAGCCGGTACTCGCTAGCTGGCTATAATCGTCCGCCTGTTGTCTGGAGATTAACCATGAAATTCGTAATTTTTGCCCTTGCAGTCGCCCTGAATATTGCCCCGGCCAGTGCTGCCGATGAAGGCAGCGCTGCGCTCAGCGCGATGGGTGAAATCAACGGTGTCGCGCTCGCCTGTCAGCAAATGGCCATCGCCAGCCGGGCACGCAATGCGATCACCAGCACAGCCCCGAAAACGCGCGTTAATGGCGAAATTTTTGAAACGTCCACCAACGCCAGCTTTCTCGATTTCGGCAAAAGCAAAAAAGCCTGCCCCGATACCGCGAGCCTGGTGCAACGCCTGACTGATGCCGAAAAACGCCTGACTACGGCTTTCCCCAAACAATGATCCGTCTTGCTGCGTTCATCCTGTGTCTGGCGATCACTGGCCCGGCCTGCGCTCAGGCTGCCCACAGCCTGAAACTGCTGCAGGGTGAAGAGGTCGGCATCATTCCGCGTTATCTCCTGCAAGACCCCAACGGGCGTTCGGTGAGTAGCGAGGATTTCCGTGGCCGCTTCCAGTTGATCTCCTTCGGTTACACCTATTGCCCTGACATCTGCCCGACTACGCTGGCGGAAATGGCCGCCATCCTCAAGCAACTCGGCGATCAGGCGCAACGTATTCAGCCCCTGTTCATTTCGGTTGATCCGGAGCGCGATAGCGGCAAGGTGCTGCAAACCTATACCGAATTTTTCGACCCGCGCATTCTCGGTCTGAGCGGCCCACCGGCACTGGTCCGCCGTGCTGCCGACAATTTCAAGATTCGTTACGCCAAAGTAATTGACTCAACTAAAGATGACAAAAATTATGCGGTCGACCACTCCGCAGGCATGATTTTGCTTGGTCCGGACGGCCAATTCATCAAGAAATTTGCTTTCGCGACGCCGGTTACCAAAGTCGCCGAAGAAATCAGGCAGGCCTTTACGCGACACTAAAATTCCTGCGGAAAATACGTATTGCATTGTCATTGAGCATCGCGCTACATTAGGAAGATGTTGCGTCTCGTCCTCCGCGCCTGTTGTTTGCTGTTGGCCTTCGTTCTGCTACCGCAGGCGATGGCGGCCAATGTCGCGCTTGTTTTAAGCGATAACGGTGGCCCCTACGCCGAGTTTGCTTCCCGGTTTGAAGAGTTCAGCAGCAAATCGCCCTGGAAAATCAGCTACGTTGGCAAAATCGAGGGGCAGTCCACCGCCCAGATTCGTCCTGATCTGATCATTGCCGTTGGCAGTGAGGCCTTTCGCGCCAGCTTGGCACTCGCTAACAACACCCCGATCCTGGCGACGCTGATCCCCCGCCACAGCTACGACAAAATACTTGCTGAATCCGCTCGTGCCCGGCCACGCGGCACCATCAGCGCGATCGTTCTTGACCAGCCGCCGGCTCGCCTCGGTGCGTTTATCCGGCTCCTCCTGCCGACTTATCAACAAGTCGGTTTATTGACCAGTGATGAAACGCGCAACCAGTTGCCAGTGTTAAGGCAAGCGCTCGGCAATCTGATTCTTGATCACGAGGAAGTCAGCGGCGATCCGGCCTTGCTGGGTGCCCTCAATAGCCTGCTGCCACGCGTCAATCTGCTACTCGCCTTGCCGGATAGCAAGATCTACAAGCGCGAAAATGTGAAATCCATTCTGGTGACCACCTTCCGCCATCAGCGCCCGGTGATCGCCTTCTCCAAGGCTTTCGTTAGCGCCGGCGCACTGGCCGCAATTTATTCGACGCCTGCGCAACTGGCCCGGCAGAGTGCCGATTTGTTGCTCACCCTGCCGGCTGGCTCGACGAGCTTGCCCGCGATCCAGGTACCCAGCCAGTTTGCAATCAGCATCAACAGTAATGTGGCTCAGTCGCTAAATCTTGATCTGCCGGATGAAGCCAGTTTACGTCGTGCCTTGCAGCTCGATGGAGCGCCGAAATGAAACATTTGAACATTCGCCAGCGATTGTTGCTCATCACGCTGCTACCCAGCGCCTTGATGGCCATCGTGCTGGTTACTTTCTTCACCATGAGTGGTTTGCGCACCCTGGAAAGTGATCTCAATGCGCATGGCCACGCCATCGTCCGTTACCTGGCACCGATCAGCGAATATGGCATCATTTCCGGCCAGATTGAAAGCTTGCACGTGCTGGCGCAAACCAGTGTTCAGGAACCTGGCGTCAAGGCCGCGATTATTGTTAATCAGAAGGGTCGGGCGCTTGCCGTCAGTGGACGCGTTTCCCTGGGTAGTGAGCACTTGCGCAAAGCGCCCGCGCAAGCTGGCGTGGTCGCCGAAAACGAAAACTGGATCGCCTTTGGCGCGCCGGTCATGCGCTCGGTTAGCGAGGTCGATGCGCTCTATGAGCCACTTTCTGGCGGTATTGAACAGCGTACTGAAGTGATCGGCGCAGTCTTCATCGAGTTCGATAAAGGTGAGCTTGCGCAACGCCAGCGTGCCCTTGTCTTGCGCGGTTTAGTCATTGTCGGCATCGGCCTGCTGCTGCTCGCCATGCTCGCCATCGCCATCGCTGATAGCGCCGCACACCCGGTAAGGCGACTGGTTTTAGCTGTCCGATCGATGTCGACCGGACAATTTGATACACGCGTGCAGGCTGATTCGAGTGGCGAGTTTGGCATTCTCGAACGCGGTTTCAATGAAATGGCTGGTCATATTGAGGATGTCCATGGCTCGATGCAGGAACGAATCGAAGAGGCTACCGCATTGCTCGCCTATCAGGCGCGTCACGATGTGCTGACCGGCTTGCTCAACCGGCGCGAATTTGAACAGCGGCTTGAAAAAGTACTACTCAATGTTCGGGCAGGCGGTGAAGAATGCAGTGTTTTGTTCATCGACCTCGACCGTTTCAAACTGGTCAATGACACCTGCGGCCACCTTGCCGGTGATGAATTGCTGCGCCAGATTTCCCAGCTATTCCAAGGGCGTCTGCGTGAAGAGGACACCCTCGCTCGCGTTGGCGGTGACGAGTTCTGCATTTTACTGGCCAGTTGCGTTGGACCCCGAGCGCGCCAGGTGGCCGATGATATTTGTGGGCTGGCTGCCGCCTACCGCTTCATTTGGCAAGACAAGGTGTTCGCGATTGGTGCCAGTATCGGGCTGAGCACGGTGAATCGAAATGTACGCAATATCACCGATATTCTCGCGGCCTGCGATGCAGCCTGCTACCGGGCCAAGGAGCGTGGGCGCAATCAAGTTGTTGAGCAATTGCCAAGTAGCCATCTCGAGCGCCGTCAGGAAGCCAATGGCTGGCCTGAGCGCATCGCCCGGGCGCTGGCCGATGGCCGCCTGCTGATTGACGCGATGCCGCTCCGCAGCTTGCAACCAGGTGCAATGACTGGTCATTTGGTCGAAATCAGCGCCCGACTCAGTGAACCCGGCCAGCCTAGCGTTTCACTTTCCGCACTGATCGACGCTGCCGAACGTAATGACATGGCGCCAGCAGTAGACCGTTACTTCATCGATCAAGCCATTCAAGCCCTGGCGCGTGCCGAAAAGCACGGCAAGGAGCTGCATTGTCTCGTGCCAATTTCCATCGCTTCTATCTGCCAGCCCGATACGGCGACCTATATCGCCCAGCAACTGGCCCTGTTCAAGGTTGGCGGTAAAGGCCTTTGCCTGTTGTTCAGTGAAGAAGCCTCCGCCCGTAAATCGACGCAAGTGCTGGAGTTCAGTCGCAACGTCCGTAACGTCGGTTGCCGGATCGCGCTGGATGATTTCGGCGGTGGCCTTTCCTCATTTAGCCACCTGCGCGCCGTTGCTCCCGATTGCGTCAAACTGAGCCGCAGCCTGACCCGTGATTTAAACGGAAATCGCGCGTCGACCGCACTATTACGTGCCGTTCAGGAAATTACCTCGGATCTTGAAATCTACACGCTGGCCGATGGCGTTGATGAACCGACTGGGCTGCAACAACTCAGCGCTCTCGGCATTACTTACGCAGAAGGTCTGGCGGTTGCCCCCTGCGAACCATTTCAGGTGTGGTTCGAGGGGGTGGTTATGCGGTCTTAAATACTACGAATCAGAGATCAATCCGCAGTGTCAACCAGTCACGACGCTCAACCACTCGATCCGCTGGCTGGCCATTCGCTTTAAATTCGCCATGAGCGCCATTGAGTGATTGAACGGTATAGGCTATCTCGCCCCTCTTGCCGGCAAATTTAAAGGGGTAGCCAAGACGCACATCAACGCGGGAATAGCCGTTTACTTCACTGTTTCGGGTCCATTTCATACGGTCCAGCCAATAGCCCGAGGCAGAAAACTCCAAACCTAAAGGCAGTTTTTGCATCAAGAGGACGGATGTTGAATGTCTGGGTGCAGAACGATCGGTTTGCTGATCAATCAGCAATTGATTGTTGGCTGACTTGTACAGTGTCGTCAGGTTTGGGTCATTGATCGCAGAGGAAAGATAATCCGCATAAATTCGCGTAAAGGCTTGGCTGACCATAAGGCGTGTTGGCTCAAATGGTTGCCAGCGCCATTGATATTCAATCCCTTCAATTCGGATTTTCTGTACCGGCGTCATGCTGTCGGCACGAACGTCGTCATTGGAGCAAGAAGAAGAGGGTATGACTTGAAAACATTTGACATCAATTAAGGCTGGGTCGACGAGCCGATGTTCGGTCGCCATGAGTCGATTCGGTATTTTTTCTTGATAAATCCTGATATCAAGGCTTGAGCGCAATTCTTTCCACTCGCCCAGATAGCCAATTTCAATGCTGGTCAGCTTTTCTTCTTCCAGATTTTTGTTGCCAAGATAACGCCGCTTATAAACCTGCCCTTCGGGAATGGCTGTTCCGGTAGAAGTTGCATAAGGCGAGAATCGGCGGTCGCCTATGTAATCTACCGTACTGCTAGTACGTTTGGCCTGTGACCAGCCAAGGCGGATCGTATTTGCAGCATCCAGATGGAAACTACCGCTGGCTCGCGGTGAGATGCTCCATCCCGCCAAGGAGTCATTTTCGACCGATGCCCCGGCATTACCGGTAAACCAAGTTAGCGGCTTCCATTCCACATTGCCAAATAGCCGCCCAACTCGACGGTTTAGTGTTGATCCATCCCAGGAGTATTCTTCCGTCTGCAACGCATCCCAACGATACCCTGCGCCCCAAGCTAGCCGTGTCTGCGCGAATGGCTTGAAGGTATGAACCGCTTCAATCTCATGGCGAGTAGCCTTGTCGCCAAAACCATCAATTGCGTAGAGTAAATTTGTTTGATTCTTCCAGTTGATGTTGGTTTTCAGCTCGGTATGTCTTTCAGAACCCCAATCCTGAGCATAAGAATAACGTAGTTGGAAGTCCTCATCGGCGCCTAATGCTCGCCGCCACTGTAGTTGAAGATAAGAATTGGATTGCGAAAAATCATGTATCGGATTGCCCGGATCGCTTCCACCGGTCAATGTAGTTCCACTTTTTGCCAAGCGACCTTGCTGGGTTATCGCCTCAACATGCGCCGCATTAAACTGAAGCGTATCGCGATCAGTTAGCGTGAAATCAGCACGGAAATCCAATAGCTTTGAGCTGAATGAATCAATCCAGTCGAATTGATTGGTTAAACCAGCATCTCCCTTTTGCTGATAAGTGAACCGGAAGTCGCCTGCCTCGCCCAGCTTCCCACCCGTGCGTAAGGTGTAATCACGAACACCCTGATTGCCGTAGTTGGTGGAGACTGAAAACCCACGAACCAGCGCGGGGTCAACCGTAATGATGTTAATAACGCCGAGAAAAGCATTTGAACCGTATGCGGCAGAGTTCGATCCACGTATCACCTCGATCCGTTCGATGTCTTCGAGAGCAACAGGCAGCGTGGCCCAATTGACTCCATTACGAAACAGCGGGGAATATTGCGAACGACCATCAATCAATACTTGAACACGAGGTGAAAAGTCTTCGTCGCTGAGGCCGTGATAAGTTACCCGTGCTGCATCGGTATTATTTGGATAGGTCTGAAAACCTGGAACAAGCCGGAAAACATCATTCAAATCTCGCGCACCGGAAGCCTTGATGATTTCCCGGTCGATTACCGTGACTGCTGTTGGTGCATCCGCGAGGCGTTGCGGCAAGCGACTAACCGACGCAACGACCGGCAGCTCGCTGAAGAAAATATCTTCATCCGCCGCCTGGCTGTTGGCGACTATTAGTGTGCTGGCAATGGCAACCACCAGCACCGAAGGCTGGAATGGAAATAAACTGGATTTATGCTTCATGCTGCCGTTTCTCCCGAGCCTGGTCTGGCCAGTGCTGTTTTCCAGGCGGCAGCAAAACATTCAGACTGCTCGCCTATTTCGACGCCATGCCGGCTGGTCGCCACCAGACAGAGCGCAAGCCCCGGCTGGTCGAGTGCGGTAACCCCCGACAGGTCAATTTCGTTAACCCCAACCCGGGTTAGCGCATGCATAAAATCATTGCGCAAGGTACCGTTGAGTCCGCCACTGATGCGCATCACTTTGCGCCCGTTCAGTTCATGCACGCTGAGAATCGAGGCAGCCCCCTTGGCGAGAGCTGCATCAATTGCGTCTTCGATAACGATCTGGTTGATCGGACCGGTCTGGAAGCGCCCGCCGTATAAATCGCCGACCCGGCTGACGATGGTGACTGGCACGTCGATCAGCGGGGAATTGAAAATCGAGAACTCACAACCCGCCAGGCGGCCAATCTCAAGGGCCATGGCGGAGCGAAACATCAGCCCGGAGAGCGACAGATTTTCGATCAGCCCGATGCCGACAACGCCGCCGAAGCCGATTGTCAGGTTGGGAGGCAGGCCAAAACGAATCCGCTGATGTCGCCGCTGATCTTGCATCGTGATGCGCCTTAGCCCCTGTTTGAATTGGATTTTTCAGAATACTAACAAAACTTTACATTAACAGTGTGTCAGAAGTATCACTTTGGGCGGGGTTCTTGAAATGGATGCTAATGGATAGGCCGGATTGACTTTTGGCGCCCCGCTCGGTATCGTCCTCCAAACGCTGACACGATGTCAGCGGCGCCGATTTGAACTCTGATTGCGGGCGCTATAAATACAGCTAAAACGGGAACCGCCCAGTTCGCGTTTTTCAGCCAACTGGGTTTTTGTTTTCAGGAACAGCATGCCAGGACAATCCGTCGGCGTCGTTGAAATACAACGCGCCCACTTCAACCAGCCATTGCAATTGCGCAGTGGCGGAATACTGCCCGCCTACGATCTGGTCTATGAAACTTATGGCACGCTCAATGCGGCCAAGTCGAATGCCATTCTCGTCTGCCACGCACTCTCCGGACACCATCACGTCGCCGGCCACTACGCCGATCAGCCGGACAACATCGGCTGGTGGGACAACATCATTGGCCCCGGTCGACCGCTGGATACCGACAGGTTTTTCATCGTCGGCCTCAATAATTTAGGCGGCTGCCACGGGTCGACCGGGCCATCCTCGCCTAATCCAGCTACCGGCAAGCTCTGGGGCGCTGATTTTCCCATGGTTGCCGTTGTTGACTGGGTTCATGCCCAGGCCAGATTGGCTGACTTGCTGGGTATCGACAGTTGGGCCGCAGTCATGGGCGGCAGTCTCGGCGGCATGCAGGCGTTGCGCTGGAGCGTCACTTATCCGGAGCGGGTGCGTAACGCGATTGTGATCGCCGCTGCGCCCAAATTGTCGGCACAAAACATCGCCTTCAACGATGTTGCCCGGCAGGCGATTCTGACTGACCCGGATTTTCACGGCGGCAATTATTACGAACACAATACGCGGCCGGTGCGCGGCCTGCGTCTGGCGCGCATGCTTGGTCACATCACCTATCTGTCTGATGACCAGATGGGCGAAAAATTTGGCCGCGAACTGCGCAATAGCGCTTTTTCATTCGGTTTTGACGTGGAATTCGAGGTCGAATCGTATTTGCGCTATCAGGGCGACAAATTTGCTGGCTATTTCGACGCCAATACCTATCTGTTGATGACCAAGGCGCTCGATTATTTCGATCCGTCACGCGAAGACGACGGCAATTTGACTGCGACGATGGCGCGCAGCAAGGCCAACTTTCTGATCGCTTCATTCACCACCGACTGGCGCTTCACGCCGGCGCGCTCGAAGGAAATCGTTGCCGCCTTGCTGGCCAATGGGCGCAATGTTTCCTACGCCGAAATTGACCTGAATTTTGGTCACGACTCTTTCCTGATGGACGACGCGCACTATCACGGCGTGGTCGATGCCTATCTGCGGAATATCAAGCTATGACGCACACCCTGGGGCGCCCTGATTTTGAATTGATTGCCGGCTGGGTCGAGCCGGGCCACCGCGTTCTCGACCTCGGCTGCGGCGATGGCACGCTGTTGAAATACCTGATCGAAAACCGTGGCGTTACAGGCGTTGGCGTTGAAATTGACGACGCCAACATCCTCGCCGCGATCAAAAATGGGATCAATATCATTCAAGGCAATCTGGAACGTGGCCTTGATGAATTTGCCGATCAGGCTTTCGACCACGTCGTGTTGTCGCGCACCTTGCAAACGGTTCGTCACACCGAAGGCATTCTGCGTGAAATGCTGCGTGTCGGGCGCGAAGCGGTAGTTTCCTTCCCCAATTTTGCTTATTGGAAAAACCTGCGCGCCGTGCTCGATGGCCGCATGCCGGTTTCAGAGGATTTGCCCTATCAATGGTACGACTCGCCCAACGTGCGTTTCTTTACGCTGCGCGATTTTGAAGATCTCTGCGAGAAGATGGGTTTGATCATCAAGGAGCGCCACGTGCTTGATGAGCAAGGCAATATCGTTGAAAACGAGGTCAATTTCCTCGGCAGTTTGGCGGTTTATCGCCTGACCCAAAACCGCTGATGCCAGCCTGGCTCGCCACCTTGCTGACGCGCAAGATGCTGATTTGCATCTTCACCGGCTTCAGCTCAGGTTTGCCACTTTACCTGCTGCTCAACTTGCTGCCAGCCTGGTTGCGCAGTGAGGGGGTCGATCTCAAAACCATCGGGTTTTTTGCCCTGATCCAGTTTCCCTACACCTGGAAATTTCTCTGGTCACCGCTACTTGACCGCTTCAGCGTGCCCGGATTTGGCCGCCGCCGAGGCTGGATGCTGATTACCCAGGTCGGCCTGCTGTTTGCCATCGGTTCCCTGGGTGGCTTGAGCCCGAAGGACAATATCTGGCCCATCCTCTGGCTGGCGACCTTGCTTTCCCTGCTCTCTGCCACTCAGGATATTGCGGTCGACGCCTTCCGGCGCGAGATTTTGAGCGATGAAGAACTTGGTATCGGCAATGCGGTTCACGTTAACGCTTACCGGATTGCCGGGCTAGTTCCCGGTTCACTCTCGCTGATCCTGGCTGACCGCCTGCCGTGGAATGAAGTTTTCTGGATTACCGGTGCCTTCATGATTCCCGGCATGGTCATGGCCTGGCTGGTCAGCGAGCCGTTAATCAAAGGCGCACCCAAAACCTTGCGCCAAGCCGTTACCGAACCGTTCAAGGAATTCATCGGTCGCCAGGGCTGGCGCGGTGCGCTGCTGGTGCTTGGCTTCATCTTCCTCTACAAACTGGGCGATAGTTTGTGCACGGCCTTGGCCACGCCGTTTTATCTCGACATGGGTTTTACCAAGACTGATATCGGCCTGATCGCCAAGCATGCCGGTTTGTGGCCAGCGGTGATCGGTGCGCTGCTCGGCGGTTTGTGGATGGTCAAACTTGGCATCAACCGCGCGCTGTGGCTTTTCGGTGTGGTGCAACTAATCTCGATTTTCGGCTTTGCCTGGCTCGCCACGCAGGGCCACTACGACACAATTGGTGCTAGCGAGCGGCTGGCGCTGGCTTTTGTGATCAGTCTCGAGGCGCTTGGTGTCGGTCTCGGTACGGCAGCCTTCGTCTCATTTATTGCGCGCACCACTCACCCGGCTTACACCGCAACCCAGATGGCTCTATTCACCAGTCTGGCGGCGGTGCCGCGCACCTTCATCAACGCCTCGGCTGGCTGGTTGGTTGAAAGCCTGGGGTGGACCAATTTTTACTGGCTTTGCGTCATTCTGGCGCTACCCGGCATGGCCTTGCTGCTCAAGGTGGCGCCGTGGAACGTGCGCGCCGAAGAGACTATTCTCCGCGATTGAGGCGGCGGCGATCCAGCCACCAGGCGTAAGCCGGCAGTAACAGAATCGAACCAGGCAGGAGCAGGGCGATCAGGTAAGGCGAAAGATGCGCCATGCGCCGCAAGTGGCCGAGAATTTCTACTTTCTCTTCCGGCGTCCACTGGCTGCCGTTACGCGCCTTCATCAGCAAGGGCATCATGCCACGTGCCGATGCCAGTTCACGCAAAATACGGCAGACTTCCCGGCGTTGGGAAAATACCAATTGCTGCCACCAACCGGGAAGCCGTCCGGCGCTCGTCTGTGCGTCGGTCACGGTCAACCGACTTTAGCGAGTGAATTTTTGAGGCTTTGCCAGCCGCGCCAGACGAATATTCCACGCTTCGTCCAGCGCCAGGCACGTTTTGGCCCGGTCATTACAACAACAGCAACGGCCAGCCCGACTTCTGCTGGATGGTGCTTGACCCAGTCAATGCCATCCAGTGCCTTGTCACCAATGGCCAAGGCACTTTCCAGTGGTGCAGCGTGGCGTGCAAGCTGTAAACGTTGCGCATCAATCCGTGCTTTTAGCGCGCCATGCCGCGTCGCCAGCTCAAGCAAACGACTGTTCATGGTTAGTGATGATCCCGCCGACGTAATTGCGCCATGTCGGATTCAAGCTCGGCCAGACTGGAGCGGAACAGTTTGGTTGGCTGCGCAGCCTGGCGGCGCAATGAACCAACAAGAAAAAATCCACCAAAAATAAAGGCTGCTGAAAACAGGCCAAAAACCAGAACTCGTTGCTCCCAAAAAGCGAGTGCAATGCAAAAGACGAGCATGATCAAGCCGAGCGCAAACAGAAATGAAGCGCCGATCGCCTTGGCCCAAAGCGACATCAGGCGGTACTTCTCTTCCTCAATTTCGGTAACGAGAAGTTCTGCCCGTGTCTTGCCGATCGCCAGCAAGGTGGCGAGCAGGTTTTTCAGGCTGGCAAAGAGGCCTTCGCGGCCACCTTCGCCGCCATTTTCAGCCGCCATTCGCTTAGCGACGGCCGATCAGTACACCCAGGGCTAGGCCCAATGCAGCGGCAACGCCAACGGCTTTCCATGGCTCTTCATGCACGAAATCATCGGTAGCGCGGGCCGCAGCCTTCGTTTTGTCGACCACGGCAACTTCCAGATCAATCAGGCGTTCCTTGGCATCACGCAGGCGCAGACCAATGCTCTCACGCAGTTCACCGACTTTGTCGCCAGCCGAACCGGCGGTGGCACGCAGCAGTTCTTCGGTATCGGAGATGACGACCTTGAGGTCAGAAACCAGTTTTTGTTTGTTGGCAACAGCCATTTCGTCAGACATATTCAACCTCTCGTGTAGCGGTTATGCAGAGAGCACAGATTAGCTCGTCCACGTTATGAAATCAATTCGATTCAGGTCCGATTGGCCAATCGTAATCAATGATCAGCGGGGCGTGATCGGAGAAACGCGCCTCTTTGTATACCGAAGCCGCCCGTGCCGTCGCCGCTATGCCGGGCGTTGCGATTTGATAGTCAATGCGCCATCCCACATTTTTGGCCCAGGCCTGCCCACGATTGCTCCACCATGTATAGCACTCGGCGGAGGCTTCCGGGTAAAGCTGGCGATAGACATCGACCCAGCCAAGTTCGTCAAAAACCCGGCTCAGCCAGGCGCGCTCTTCTGGCAAAAAGCCGGAGTTTTTCTGGTTCGATTTCCAGTTTTTGAGGTCGATTTGCTGGTGGGCGATGTTCCAGTCGCCACATAAAATAATTTCGCGACCTTCAGCGCGCAAGGCGAGCATTTTCGGAAAGAAGCAGTCGAGAAAACGAAATTTGGCATCCTGACGCTCCGGCGATGAAGAACCAGAAGGCAGATAAAGTGAAATGATCGACAGATTGCCAAAATCAGCACGAATGTAACGCCCCTCGGCATCAAATTCGCCACCATCGAATCCTGCAATGACTTGATCCGGCACTTGTCGGCTCCAGAGCCCGACGCCGCTGTAGCCTTTCTTCTCAGCCGCGTGATAGGCCGCGTGCATGCCGTCCGGGGCCAGCATTTCAGCATTGAGGTCAGGTAATTGCGCCTTGAGTTCTTGCAGGGCAATAACGTCGGCTTGCTGGGCAATGGTCCACGGCAAAACATTTTTGCTCCACGCGGAGCGGATGCCATTGAGGTTCAGGGAGATGATGCGTAACATAATGTTGAGTTTCTGCCGCCTTCCGGCGGTCTTCATCATTGGGTAAATATGGACTTTCGTCAGAACTTTATTGAATTCGCACTCGGCTGCAAGGTTTTGCGCTTTGGCGAATTCACGACCAAGGCAGGACGTTTATCGCCTTATTTTTTTAATGCTGGCTTGTTTAATGACGGCAATTCGCTGGGCCAACTGGCTGAATTTTACGCCAAAGCGGTTGCTGCCGATGATCTCCAGTTCGACATGCTGTTTGGTCCGGCTTACAAGGGTATTCCGCTGGTTGCAGCGATTGCGATTGCGCTGGCCCAGCGTGGCAACAATTATCCGTTTGCCTACAATCGCAAGGAAGCCAAGGATCATGGCGAGGGCGGCAGCATAGTCGGTGCGCCCTTGAGTGGTCGGGTGCTGATTGTTGATGATGTCATTTCAGCCGGTACTTCGGTACGTGAATCGGTTGAGCTGATTCGTGCCGCAGGTGCTACACCGGCGGGTGTGTTGATCGCTCTGGATCGCCAGGAGCGTGGTTTGGGTGCGTTGTCAGCGGTTCAGGAAGTACAGCGCGACTACGGCATTCCGGTGATTGCCGTTGCGGGTCTGGGCGATCTGATGGCTTTTCTCGAACATCACAAGGAATTCGCTGAATATCGCGCTGCCGTGGCGCGCTACCGGGCCGAGTACGGTGTCAGTGCTTAGGCAACTGGCGATCCTTTCTTTATTGTTTGCCTCGCTGACGGCACATGGGGCTGGCGTTTTTTACTGTTGTCCCGATCCCGCCAGTGGCCGGCGTACTTGTGGTGACACCTTGCCTGAGGTTTGTCGCGGCAAGGCATACAAGGTGATTGGGGGCGATGGCACCGTCTTGAAGGAAGTCGGCCCACCGCTGACGGCTGAACAGAAAGCTGAAGCCGTAAACGTAGCCAAGCGCAAGCAGGAACAGGAAGATTTAGTCCGCGAGCAGCGCCGCAAGGATCAGGCCTTGCTGGATACGTACAGCAGCGTCAAGGATATCGATGTCGCCCAGCAACAAGCGGAGGCTGACCTCCAGCACGCCATCATTTCTGCCAATGCGCAGATTGATGTGATTCGCGAGCAGCGCAAGAAATATGAGCGCGAAGCCGAGTTTTATCAAAAGAGGGCGGTGCCAGCCGATGTTGCCAAGGGCTTGCGCGAGGCTGATTACAGCATCAAGTTGCTGGAAGAAACGCGCGAAGTGAAGCGCCGTGATTTCCAGACGATCAAAGCCAAATACGATAGTGACCGTCGGCGCTATCTGGAAATCACCAACCGGCCAGGGCCGGCGCGCTAATCGGCCAGTTTCTGGCGCAGCAAGTCATTGACCTGTTTCGGATTGGCCTTGCCTTTGGCGGCTTTCATCACCTGACCGACTAGCGCGTTGAAGGCTTTTTCCTTGCCGGCCCGGAATTCGGCCACATTGCCAGGATTGGCAGCCAGCACCTCGTCAACCAATGATTCGATGGCACCGCTGTCGGTAATCTGCTTCAAGCCTTGTTGGTCGATGATTTGATCAGCCGTGGCGCCCTCGCCATTCCACAAGGCATCGAACACTTTTTTGGCGATATTGTTGGAAATGGTGTTGTCGGCAATCCGCTGAATCAGCCCGGCGAGTTGTTCGGCAGAAACCGGCGATTCGGCTAGTTCCTTGCCTTCCTTGTTGAGGCGGGCGGTCAGATCAACCATCACCCAGTTGGCGCAGGGCTTGGCGCTGGCTTTGCCGGCAATGGTTACGGTCGACTCGAAAAAGTCGGACATTTCCTGATTGCTGGTCAGCGTTGTTGCATCGTAAGCCGACAAGCCCAGTTCGCTGATGAAGCGTTCGCGCTTCTGGGTTGGCAGTTCCGGCAGTGCGCTCTTGACGCGGGCGAGCCAGTCAGCCGAAATGTAGAGCGGCAGCAGATCGGGATCGGGGAAGTAGCGGTAATCGTGTGCGTCTTCCTTGGTCCGCATGACGCGGGTTTCGCCGCTGTCGGGGTCAAACAGCACGGTGGCCTGCTGAATTTTGCGGCCTTCCTCGATTTCGTTGATCTGCCACTGGATTTCGAAATCGATGGCTTCTTTGAGGAAACGGAAAGAGTTGAGGTTCTTGATCTCGCGCCGCGTGCCGAGTTCGACCTGCCCCTTGGGGCGCACCGAGACGTTGGCGTCGCAGCGGAAGGAGCCTTCCTGCATGTTGCCGTCGCAGATGCCGATCCAGCGCACCAGTGCGTGCAGCGATTTGGCGTAGGCGACGGCTTCGTCGGACGAGCGCATGTCCGGCTCGGTAACAATTTCCAGCAAAGGCGTGCCGGCACGGTTGAGGTCGATGCCTGACTTGCCGTGAAAATCTTCATGCAGCGATTTGCCGGCATCTTCTTCCAGGTGCGCGCGGGTCAGATGAACAACTTTTTCGTAAGCCTTGTCGCCCTGGCCGACGGCGACGGTAATTGCGCCACCCACCACGACCGGCAGGTCCATCTGGCTGATCTGGTAGCCCTTGGGCAGATCCGGGTAAAAGTAGTTTTTGCGGGCGAAAACCGATTTTGCAGCGACTTCGGCGCCAATCGCCAGGCCAAAACGAATTGCGCACTCAACCGCCTTCTTGTTGAGTACCGGTAAAACACCGGGTAAAGCGAGGTCGACCGCGCACGCTTGGGTATTCGGCGCGGCACCAAAGGCGGTCGATGCGCCGGAAAAGATTTTCGAAACGGTCGCCAATTGTGCGTGTGTTTCGAGACCGATAACGACTTCCCATTGATTCATAATTTCATCCGTTCAGAAACAATGCCCTGATTTCGCCTCGACCATGATTGGCCAGAGATAGCTGAAAGCGTCCTTTTCACAGGACTTGGGGCAACTGTTGAAAGCAATCGTAATTTTGGGGCCCTGCTCCCACATGCGTACCGAGCAACCTGTTTCACGTTTGTGCTTGAGCAAAGCCTGCGGCAGTTTTTCGGCCTGCTCAAAATCGCTCAGGTTAAAGCTGCAGGTGCCATAACCCTTCATTGTCACCTGCGCGGTAAAGGATTGGACTTCGGCATCCTTGACCAGCAAATCGAGGCGCGTCGTCGTGCCGATCGCATCCTTGTGCGTGCAGCGCGAACGGATATTCAGTGGCCGGGTCGGCTGAATCTCGATATGGCGCTTGGCGAGGTATTTGAGCGTGTCCGACTTGAATTTGGGCGAAGCGCTTGCGGTCGACGGCTTGACCGGGGCAGATTTCACTTCCGGCTCGGGCGCCGGTGCTTTCTCCACCTCGGCGCAAGCGGCCAGCAGCAGTGCGGCCAG
Source organism: Pseudomonadota bacterium (assembly GCA_039797825.1). Lineage (GTDB taxonomy): Bacteria > Pseudomonadota > Gammaproteobacteria > Burkholderiales > Rhodocyclaceae > Azonexus. The sequence continues at coordinate 16,692 of JBDKHF010000063.1, forward strand.
AAATGCCCATGTGCGCCGCATTTTCAGGCGAGATCCGCTGGCCGTTGTTGATGCCAGTCCGTCGCTTGCTGGTAGCGATGCGCCACGTTGAGCAACTGGCCTTCGGCAAAATAATTGCCGATCAACTGCAAGCCAACCGGTAAGCCACCGGCAAAGCCGCAAGGAACCGACATGCCGGGCAAGCCGGCCAGATTGACGGCGATGGTGTAGATGTCCGACAAATACATCTGCACCGGATCAGCGGCCTTTTCACCGAGTTTGAAGGCGGTTGATGGCGAAGTTGGCCCCATGATCACGTCGCAGACCTTGAAGGCTTCGACAAAATCATTGGCAATCAGGCGGCGAATGCGCTGCGCCTGCAGATAATAGGCGTCGTAATAGCCGTGCGACAGCACATAGGCGCCGATCATGATCCGGCGTTTGACCTCGGCGCCGAAGCCTTGAGCTCGGCTCTTCATGTACATGTCGTCAAGATTGCCGTAATCCTCGGCGCGGAAGCCGTAGCGCACGCCATCGAAACGCGACAGATTGGAGCTGGCCTCAGCCGGGGCGATCACGTAATACGCTGGCACTGAAAGATGCGAATTGGGCAGCGAGACTTCAACCGTCGTCGCCCCGAGTTTTTCATATTCAGCAAGCGCGGCGCGCACGGCGGCCATCACTTCGGCATCGCAGCCTTCGCCAAAAAATTCCTTGGGCAGGCCGATGCGCAGGCCGTTGAGCGGCTTTTCCAGATTGAGCGTGTAATCTTCCGTCGGGCGTTCGAGCGAGGTGGAATCACGCTCATCGAAGCCGACCATGGTGTTGAGCAACAACGCGCAATCTTCCGCGCTGGCCGCCATCGGGCCGGCTTGATCAAGCGAGGAGGCGAAGGCGATCATGCCGTAGCGGGAAACCACGCCATAAGTGGGCTTGAGGCCGGTCAGGTTGCACAGCGCGGCCGGCTGGCGAATCGAGCCGCCGGTATCGGTGCCGGTCGCCGCCGGCGCTAGACGGGCGGCCACGGCAGCTGCCGAGCCGCCGGACGAGCCGCCGGGAACGCGCGCGGTATCCCATGGATTGCGCACCGGGCCGAAGAACGAGGTTTCGTTCGACGAGCCCATCGCAAACTCATCCATGTTCGTCTTGCCCAGCGAAACCAGACCGGCTTCGCTTTCCATCTTGCGAATCACGGTGGCGTCGTAGGGCGAAACGAAGTTGGAAAGCATTTTTGAACCGCAGGTGGTCAGCCAGCCTTCGGCGCAGAAAATGTCCTTCTGGGCAATCGGAATGCCGGTCAGCAAGCCGCCATTGCCGGCGGCAATCCGCGCATCGGCGGCGCGTGCAGAATTCAGGCTCTTTTCGGTGTCGATCGTGATAAATGCATTCAGGGTCAGATTCAGGCGGTTGATGCGGTCGAGAAACAGTTGCGTCAGCTCGACACTGGAAATTTGCTTGGCGGCAAGCGCCTGCGACAGTTGCTTGAGGCTGGCGTTAATCATTCGATCACCTTTGGCACAAGATAAAGGCCGGCTTCGGTTTCCGGGGCGATGGCCTGATAGGCAGCGCGTCGGTCAGTTTCGCTGACGCGATCTTCGCGCAGGCGCTGACTCAGCTCCTGCGCGTGCGCCATCGGCTCAACGCCGCTGGTATCAACGGCCTGCATCTGTTCGATCAACTGGAAAATTCCGTTGAGGTGATCCTGGGTGGTCACGGCTTCGGCTGGACTGACCTCGATACGAGCCAGATGAGCGATGCGTTGAACCTGTTCAAGTGTGAGCGACATAGGTCTCGAAAGACTTTATTGCAGTGCACAAAGTCTTAAAATGGAAAGCGTTATAAGGTATCATAAAAGTTTTCTCTACCGCACCCCCCAGCGGAGCATACATGTTCGGTTTCCTAAGCAAATACTTCTCAAACGACCTCGCCATTGACCTTGGTACCGCCAATACGCTGATTTATGTGCGTGGACGCGGCATCGTGCTCGATGAGCCATCTGTTGTGGCGATCCGCCTGCAAGGCGGACCCAATGCAAAAAAATCCATTCAAGCTGTCGGCAAAGAAGCCAAAGACATGCTGGGCAAGGCACCGGGCAGCATTACGGTGATTCGTCCGATGAAGGACGGCGTGATTGCCGACTTCACCGTCACCGAGCAAATGCTCAAGCAATTCATCAAAAAAGTGCATGACTCCAAGCTCTTCAGCCCGAGCCCGCGCATTATCATCTGCGTGCCTTCCGGTTCGACCCAGGTTGAACGTCGGGCGATTCGCGAATCTGCGCTTGGTGCCGGTGCCAGCCAGGTTTATCTGATTGAGGAGCCGATGGCTGCCGCGATTGGTGCTGATCTGCCAGTTTCCGAAGCGACTGGCTCAATGGTGGTCGATATTGGTGGCGGCACGACTGAAGTCGGCGTCATCTCGCTGGGCGGTCTGGTCTATGCTGGTTCGGTGCGTGTCGGTGGCGACAAGCTGGACGAGGCGATCATGAGCTACATCAGCCGTAACTACGGCATGATGATTGGCGAAAATACCGCTGAAAAAATCAAGAAGACCATCGGTTCTGCTTTCCCGGGTGCTGAAGTCAAGGAAATGGAAGTCTCCGGCATCAATAAGGCCGAAGGCATTCCGCGTAAATTCACGATTTCTTCCAATGAAATCCTCGAAGCGCTGACCGACCCGCTCAACCAGATCGTTTCCGCCGTCAAATCCGCGCTGGAAAAAACCCCGCCGGAACTTGGGGCTGACATTGCTGAAAAGGGCATGGTCCTGACCGGCGGTGGCGCACTGCTGCGTGACCTCGACCGTCTGCTGATGGAAGAAACCGGTCTGCCCGTTATCGTGGCCGATGAACCCTTGACTTGCGTGGCCCGTGGTTGCGGTTTGGCGCTGGAAAAGATGGATAAGCTGGCCAGCATTTTCGCCTCGGATTAGGCGTTGACCGTAGCAGGGCAGGATTGAGCGATGGGCGGCATCGAGCACGCACCTCCGCCATTTTTCAAGCGAGGGCCAGCACCGCTGGCCCTTCTGACTTTATATATCGCGATTTCGATCGCGCTATTTGTGGTCGACCTGCGCATGCACAGCCTTGATCTGGTACGCCAGAGCATTTCGCTGCTGGTGGACCCGGTGCAACGGGTTGCCCAGACGCCGGGCAGTCTGGTTGATTACGCGGCCAATTATCTGCAAGGAATACAGGTGCTGGAGGCTGAAAACAAGGCCTTGAAGCACGCTCAGCTCAATACCGCGCCGGATTTGCAGCGTTTGGCCCAGATGGAGGCCGAAAATGAGCGTTTGCGCAAATTGCTGGCGGTTAAAGAGCGCGAAAAAGCTCAGGGTCAGGTTGCCCAGATTCTTTACACCGCACGCGATCCCTTCTCGCGCCGAGTGATTGTCGATAAAGGCCAGCAATCAGGCATTATTGCCGGCCAGCCGGCGATTGATGAGGCCGGCGTCGTCGGGCAGGTGACCCGGGTTTTCCCTTTTTCGGCTGAAATTACCCTGATTACCGACAAGGATCAGGCGGTCCCGATTCAAATCGTCCGTAACGGGCAGCGTTCTGTCGTTTTCGGTCTGGGCAACGGCCAGCTTGAACTGCGCTACATGCCGGCCAATGCCGATGTTCAGGTCGGTGATGTGCTGGTTACCTCCGGACTCGATAGCATTTATCTGCCGGGCTTTCCGGTGGCCAAGGTGATCAACATCGAGCGCGATAGTGCCTATTCCTTTGCGCGAATTTTTTGTGCGCCGATTGCCGGGGTGGAAAATTTTGGTGAATTGATGGTCCTTGCCCCGCGTATCGCTTTGCCGCCCGCGCCACCGGAAGCCAAATCGCGTGGTGGGGATGGTGGTAGCGACAAGGGTTTGCGCACCAAAAAAAAACGCGCAGCAAAGGCTAACTGATGCAACCCACTTATTCCTCTTCGCGCATCCTGCTGCCGGTTCGCCCCTGGTTCATCTTCCTCAGCCTGATCATTGCCCTGGTGCTCAACTTTCTGCCAACCGCACACTGGCCCGGTGTGCCTGACTGGGTTGCCCTGGTGCTGTGTTTCTGGAGTGTGCGCGAATTTCGCCGGGTTGGTATGGGCTGGGCCTTCGCCCTTGGTTTGCTGATGGATGTTGCCGATGGCGCGGTACTCGGGCAGCACTGTTTTGCCTACGTTCTGCTGGCCTATTTGACTGCTTCGCTATCGCGACGATTGTTGTGGTTTCCCTTGGCCCAGCAAGCGCTTCAGGTTTTGCCCCTGCTTTTGCTGTGTCAGGCGGTTCAGTTGGCCATGCGACTGCTGGTTGGTGGTGATTTTCCCGGCTGGAGTTACTTTGTCGGACCGCTGATTGCTTCACTGCTGTGGATTCCCGCAACCTTCATCCTGCTTCTGCCGCAGTATCAGCCGGTTGAGCAGGATCCGAATCGTCCGATCTAAACGGTATGGCTTTGAGAAGGCGCGCCTGAGCGTGAGCGAATTTCATAATCCGGACGGCGATCTTCCCCGTTTCCGATTCCGGCTTGGCTTTACCGCGGTGCTGGTTCTCGTCGCTTTCGGCATTCTTTTCGGACGGTTTTTTTGGCTGCAGGTGCTGCAGCACGACTTTTATCGGACACGGGCTGAAGACAATCGGATTGCCTTGATTCCAATTGTCCCTAACCGGGGGGTGATTACCGACCGGCATGGGGTTGTCCTGGCGCGTAACTATTCAGCCTTCACGCTTGAAATTACGCCCTCACAGACGGTTGATCTGGAGGCGACGATTGATGCGCTGGCCGAGGTGATTGATGTTCAACCCAAAGACCGTAAACGCTTCAAACGCCTGCTCGACGAGGCAAAAAATTTCGAGTCGATTCCAATCCGCACCCGGTTGACCGATGCCGAAGTCGCCAAATTTGCCGCCCAGCGCTATCGTTTTCCCGGCGTTGAGGTCAAGGCACGACTTTTTCGCCAATACCCGCTCAGCCATATTGCCTCGCACGCGATTGGCTACATTGGGCGGATCACGGATCGCGATCTGAAATGGATTGAAGACTCGGAAAAGCAGGCCAACTACAAGGGTACCGACCATGTCGGCAAGACTGGCCTTGAACAGCATTACGAATTTGAATTGCATGGCGAAACCGGTTACGAAGAAGTCGAAATCGATGCCGGAGGCCGGGCGATTCGCAGTCTTAAACGCATCCCGCCGGTTTCCGGCAACAACCTGCAACTAACGCTGGATGCCAAGTTGCAGGAAATCACCGAAAAAGCGTTTGGCGATCGCAAAGGGGCCGTTGTTGCCATTGAACCGGAAAGCGGTGGCATTCTGGCCCTGGTCTCGAACCCGACCTACGATCCCAATATGTTTGTTGATGGCATTACGCCGGAAAACTGGCGTGAGCTGAACGAACATCCAAGTAAGCCAATGATTAACCGGGCGATCAATGGCGCTTATCCACCGGGTTCAACCTTCAAGCCTTTTATGGCGCTGGCCGCACTTGAAATGGGTAAACGCACGCCGAGTCAGAGTATTAGTGATCCGGGTTATTTCAATTTCGGCAATCACCAGTTCCGCGATGATAAAAAAGGCGGGCATGGCAGCGTCGATATGTACAAGTCGATTGTCCATTCCTGCGATACCTATTACTACATTCTGGCCAACGACATGGGGATCGATAACATCTCGAAATTCATGGCTTCACTCGGTTTTGGTCAGCGCAGCGGGATTGATCTGGGCAAGGATGATTCCGGCGAATCGAAGGGCGTCTTGCCTTCGCAGGAGTGGAAAAAGCAGCGTTTCAAAAAACCGGAACAGCAAAAGTGGTATGCCGGCGAAACCATCTCGATTGGTATTGGCCAGGGCTACAACGCCTATACGCCGATTCAGCTGGCGCAGGCTACGGCAGTCGTCGCCAATAATGGGGTGATGTTCCGTCCGCACCTGGTGCGCAATATTGTCGATGCCAGAACCGGGGAGAAGCGTCTGGTTGAACCTGAGCCGATTCGTGACTTGCACCTGAAGCAGCAGAATGTCGATGTGATTCGCCGCGCCATGATCGGTGTGAATAAGGAAGGTACCGGCACCCGAGCTTTTGCCGGAGCTGGTTATGAAGCGGCGGGCAAAACCGGTACGGCGCAGGTTTTCTCCTTGAAAGGCGCGCAGTACAAGGAAGGCAGTACCAAAAAAGAGCTGCGTGACCACGCGCTGTTCATCGCTTATGCGCCAGCCGATAAACCAAAAATTGCGCTGGCGGTGCTGGTTGAGAATGGTGGTTTTGGTGCCCAGTCGGCGGCGCCGATTGCCCGCATGGTGCTTGACTACTACCTGCTCGGCAAATTGCCCGCCGGTGCGGCGGCTGAGGACAGCAGCGCGATTGAAGCGGATGCCGAAGAATGATTGACGTCGTCGGTACCGTCAAAGGCTGGTGGCTGAATCTGATCAAGCACATTGATTTTCCCTTGTTGCTGATCACGCTGGCGATCATGGCTATCGGTTTGGCAACGGTGCATTCGGCAACTATCGACGGTAACCAGCGGGTGATGTCGCAGGCCGGAAATATGGGCGTGGCAATGGTCATCATGTGGTTTGTCTCGCGTTTGGCGCCCCAAAAACTGATGAATTTTGCCATCCCGATCTATGTACTTGGCTTGATTTTGTTGGTTGCCGTATTCCTTTTCGGGGTCAAGATCAACGGTGCAAAACGCTGGTTACCGCTTGGCTTTACCCGCATTCAGCCGTCTGAAATCATGAAAATTGCCATGCCGCTGATGCTCGCCTGGTATTTCCATAAATTCGAGGCAACGCTCAAGTTGCGCCACTATTTCGGCGCCGCTTTGCTCCTGCTGGTGCCGTTTGCCCTGATCGCCAAGCAGCCCGACCTGGGTACGGCATTATTGGTTGGTGCGGCTGGTTTTTATGTCATTTTTCTGGCCGGCTTGCCGTGGAAATTCATTATTGGCCTGCTGGTCGGTGCCGGTGCTGCCGCTCCATTCCTCTGGGGCATGCTGCACGACTACCAGCGCAAGCGCATTCTGACCCTGATCGACCCGACGACTGACCCGCTGGGTGCCGGTTACCACATCATTCAGGCAACCATCGCAATTGGTTCGGGCGGGCCGGTAGGCAAGGGCTACCTCAACGGTACCCAGACTCACCTTGAGTTCATCCCGGAAAAGCATACCGACTTCATTTTTGCGGTTTATTCGGAAGAATGGGGGCTGATCGGCAATGCCCTGTTGCTCTTTCTCTACATCTTGCTGATCGGTCGCGGCATGATGATTGCCTCGGCGGCATCGACCCCGTTTTCCCGCCTGCTGGCCGGCGCCATCACGCTGGGCTTCTTTACCTATGCCTTCATTAACATGGGCATGGTCAGCGGGATTTTGCCGGTGGTCGGCGTGCCCTTGCCCTTCATGAGTTACGGTGGAACGGCGTTGGTTACCCTGTTTCTTGGCATTGGCATCCTGATGTCGATTCACACCCATCGCATGCTGGTGAAAAAATGATTCTGCGTCTGGCGCCGTTGTTTGCCCTGTTTTTGGCCGCTTGTGGCAGCACGCCACCGCAGCAAAGCGCAAGTGTTGCGGTCGACGGGCAAAAATCCCAAATTTTCAAATCGCCAACGCCAACCAGAAAACCGACGGCGGTGCTGAAAAAGGGCGGTGGTTTTTACAAGGATGATGGCCCGGCTGATGACATCCCGGACGGTCTTGAAGATATTCCGGACGCCGAACCAAAGTGGGAGCCATTGCACAAGCCGGCGACCAAGCCCTATGTCGTCCTCGGCAAGGAATATGTGCCGAATAACAGCGTGCGCCCTTACAAAGCGCGCGGCATCGCCAGCTGGTATGGCAAGAAGTTTCATGGCCAAAAAACCTCGATTGGCGAGCCCTACAATATGTTCGCGATGACCGCCGCGCATCCGACACTGGCACTGCCCTCCTATGTTCGCGTAACCAACGTACAGACCGGCAAAGCAGTCATTGTGCGGATTACGGATCGCGGCCCGTTCCACGCTGATCGAATTATTGATCTCTCGTACACCGCTTCCTACAAACTGGGCCTGATCAATGGCGGAAGTGGGCAAGTTGAAGTTGAGGCGATTATTCCCGGTGAGCCAACGACGACCGCCTACGCTCAGCTTAGCCCTCCGGCGCGAACGATGAGTGCGGCAGAAAAAGACGAAATTGAGCAGCTTTCACGACGCATGGCGAAAGAAGAGCAGCCGCTACAAATTGCTGCGCCAACGAGTCTCGGGCGTAACGAGTCAGTACCGGGCAAAGGGGTTTATCTGCAACTGGGGGCGTTTGCCAATGCCGATAATGCCGAGAACTTGAAGAATCATTTGCTGCGCGAACTCGACTGGCTGGCTGATCCAATCGGTGTTCAGGCCGCAGCAGGCATTCATCGTTTGCAACTTGGTCCCTACGCCAATCGGACTGATGCCGATAAGGTCGCGGAGAAAATCCGGGTTGCGCTGGGTTTCAAGCCGACGCTGGTAATCCGCTGATTTTCAGGCTTTGCGGCTGACTGTCGCGACCACGACGTTGCCATTGCCCTGATATTCAATCTCGGAAAAACTGGTCAGTTTGGCCATCGCAATGCCCCGGCCATTGGGGTCAAACGCCCGGCTGGGGTCAAAGCTCAGGTATTTTTCCCAGTCAAAACCATTGCCTTGATCGGTGATGGTGAACACAACACCATGCTTGGCCTGTTTGACGTGGATCGTTGCATAGCGCTCGGCAAATTGGGGGAGCGCCAGTCGACGGCGGATTTCCGCTTCCCAGTCGCCATCCCATTTGAGCGCGGATTTTTCTTCATAGCTGAGTGCCAGATTGCCGTGTTCGACGGCATTGACCATCAAATCGGCAAGCCCCGGTGCCGCTGCGTTGGGTTCCGGACACATCGCCGCGAGTACCGGGACCAAGCGTGAAACATCGTCCAGTGTTACGAAAGCGTATTCAACGCTGCGGATCAGCTTTTGAATTTCTTCCAGCGCGGCGGCTCGGTTGAGCAACTGAGCCCGGCTTCGCCGATCATCGAGTGCCGCGCGAACGATCGAAATCAGCGCCTCGGGTTCGTAAGGCTTGGTCAGGTAATAGTAGGCACCGGCTGCGAGACCCTGGCGCACCTGATCAGGCAACGAAGCAGCGGTTTGGATGATGACCGGGATGTTGATGAAGCGGCTTTCCTGTTTCATGCGCCGCAAAAACTCCATGCCATCCAGGTCGGGCATCATGCGATCAAGAACCACCAGAGTAAATGCACTGTCTGGCGCCTGCAAGGCATCCCAGGCGACCAATGGGTCGCTGTACAGCTCAAGCGTGAGCCCTTGATCGGCAAGAAACTCTTCGATGATGAACAGATTCAACTGCTCATCATCAACAACCAAAACTCGGTCTTGCTCCATCGTTACGTCTCCGCCCCGGCGATTTGCGGGCTACGTGCATTTCAAGTCAGGCCTTGCCATCCGGTCTGTTGGAGGCGCCAATCATACCGGAGTGCCAGCGTATTCCCACACGGTATAAAGACCTATGCACTCAAGGTTTGACCAGGATCAATGGTGTGCCCGATGGGCTGGCTATACTGCGCTGCTTACCTTGCGCGACGTATAGCCATGATTTCATTGCCCGATTTAATTTGCCCGGCTGGTAGCCTGCCAGCCCTCAAGGCTGCGGTGGATAACGGCGCGGATGCCGTTTATCTCGGCTTCAAAAACGACACCAATGCGCGCAATTTCGCCGGGCTGAATTTCGACCAGAAAACGATGGCCGACGGGATTCGCTATGCCCATGCCAAGGGCTGCGAGGTGCTGCTGGCGATCAACACCTTTGCCCAGGCCGGGCGGGTGGCCGACTGGCAAAAAGCGGTGGATGCTGCGGTCGACCAGGGCGTTGATGCAATTATTCTGGCCGATGTCGGCTTGCTTGATTACGCCAGCCAGCGCCATCCCCAACAACGCCTGCATCTCTCGGTTCAAGGCTCGGCGACGAGTTATGAAGCAGTTAATTTTTGCCAGCGCGAATTTGGTGTGCGCCGCGCCGTTTTGCCACGTGTGCTGACTTTGGCACAAGTCGAGCAAGTCATAAGAAATACGACGGTTGAAATTGAAGTATTCGGTTTCGGCAGCCTGTGCGTGATGAACGAGGGCCGTTGCTGGCTTTCTTCCTATGCTTGCGGCGAATCACCGAATACTGTGGGCGCCTGTTCGCCAGCCAAGTACGTTAAATGGGAAAAGAAACCGGGGGCGATGGAAACCCGGCTCAACGGCGTTTTGATTGATCGCTTTGCGGATAACGAACCAGCCGGCTATCCCACCCTGTGCAAAGGGCGTTTCGAGGTTGAAGGCGAAACCTATTACGCGCTGGAGGAGCCGACCAGCCTCAACGTGCTGTCCATCCTGCCGGAAATTCTAAAAATTGGCGTGCGCGCGATCAAGGTTGAAGGTCGCCAGCGCAGCCCGGCCTATGTCACGCAAGTCACTCGCACGCTGCGTGCTGCGCTTGATTCGCTGGCTAATGGTAGCCAGTCTTTCCAGGTGAAGCCAGCCTGGCAGGCTGAATTGAGCAAGGTTTCCGAAGGCAGCCAGGCGACGCTTGGCGCTTATAACCGGCCCTGGAGATAAACATGCGTCTTGCTTTAGGGCCCTTGCTCTATTTTTGGACAAAAACCGAAGTCATGGAGTTCTATGCCGAAATGGCGCAGAACCCGGCAATTGACATTTTTTACGTAGGTGAAGTGGTTTGTTCGCGCCGCCAGCAACTGCGCACGGCTGACTGGGTCGGGCTGGCGCGTGATCTGACTGACGCTGGCAAGCAGGTCGTGGTTTCTGCTCAGGCCTTGCTTGAATCCGAGAGCGATCTGAAAGCCCTGCGCCGTCTGATCGACGATGCCGGCTGTATGCTCGAAGCGAATGATCTGGGTGCGGTCAACCTGGTAAATGGCCAGAATTTTGTTGCCGGGCCGCACTTGAATATCTACAACGAAGCCGCGCTGAAAACCTTCGCGCGCTATGGCATGCAGCGCTGGGTGCCGCCGCTGGAGGCAACCCGCACGCTGGTCGAAACCTTGCACCAGAGTAAGCCGGCGGGAGTCGAAACCGAAGTTTTCGTCTATGGAAAAATCCCGCTCGCTTTCTCGGCGCGTTGTTTTACCGCGCGGCATTACGGGCTGAACAAGGATGACTGTCAGTTCAAATGTCTCGATCACGCTGAGGGGCTGACGCTCAAAACACGCGAAGGCCAGGCCTTTTTGAATATCAACGGGATCCAGACGATGTCGGCGCAAAGCTACAATCTGCTGCATGAGATTCCCGAGATGCTGAAAATGGGCATCGATATCATCCGCATCAGTCCGCAGAAACAGCGGATCAACGAAATTATTGCGGCCTTCGACAATGCCCGACGCGGTGAACTACCGATTAGCAATACACAACACTGGGATGCCTGCGGTCTGGTCGATGGCTACTGGTTTGGTGATGCCGGCATTGTCCAGCGCCACACGCAAGCCCTCACCGAATTGGGAGCCTGAGCATGAACCCGAGTTTCACCATTCCCAAATTCCGCCTGCCGACATTTGTGGCCAAGTTGGGCGAAAAGTTGCCGCAATGGCCGCATGCCCTGGTTTTGGTGACCGCCCTGAATGCCGCGCTGAAACTGAAATTGTTGCCCGAAAGCGAGTTGACCGCGCTCGACGAAAAGCTCTTCCGTATTCGTGTCTTGGATACTGGCGGCGAGGCCTCATTCACCTATCGAGATAGCACCTTCCGCCCCATTTTTAACCCGGCACGCGAACCCGACCTGGCTTTCTCCGCCCACCTTTCCGCCTACCTCCAGTTGCTCGCTCGCCAGGAAGACCCCGACACCCTGTTTTTCAATCGGGAGCTGGAGATTACCGGCGATACCGAGTTGGGATTGCTGGTCAAAAACCTGCTTGATGCGGTCGAGTGGCCCAGCCTGCCAAGTTTGCCGCTGACCAAGCGCTGAAAAATCGATAAACACATCGCTCAGCACAATGCTGATCAGTTCCTCAAGTACCAGCGGCGTTGCAAGACCTTGCAATGCCGCCACGCTGGTCGAACCCAGATAGAGTGAAACCCCTTCCGCCAGTCGCCCATCCGCTGTCAGCAGTAGAGGCCGGATCGCCGGATGTTCATGGCAAACGGCTTCAATTGCCTCAAACACCGTATCGCCACTGGCTGTGATTTCTTCGTAGCCGCCGGTGTAACTTCTCAGTGGCGGGGGAATGTGTACCGTAACAACGGGAGATTCGGAGATCATGACAGTCCTCCTGCAAGGTGTAGCTGTAAGACTACGAAGCGCGCATGAAGTTCACAAAAAAAGGAGGCCGCAGCCTCCCTTCATTAGTTCGATTCGAGAATCGATTTAGCTTTCTTTCTTCTGCATATCCAGACGGAACTTGACGTAGCTGCCCGGTGCCGGTTCGATCACCTGGAGCGTGCCATCTTCCGGCTTGCGTGCCTTGACCTTGGCTGAACCACCCGGCAGGCTGGTTACCCAGGTATTCCAGTGGGTCCACCAAGAACCGGCGTTCTGCGTTGCGCCCGCCAGGAAATCTTCCGGGCTTTCCGGCAGATTGCCGTCGGTTGCGTCATTGGTCCAGAAACCATACTTGTTGGCAGCTGGCGGATTGACGATACCGGCGATGTGGCCAGAACCACCGAGTACGAACTTGGTGTTGCCGGATGGCAGGCGGGCGCCAGAGTAGGTGCTCTTCCACGGTGCGATGTGGTCTTCGATGGTCGAGATGAAGTAGCAAGGGGTTTTGACCTTGCTGATATCGATCTTGACGCCACCCAGGGTGATGCCGCCCGGTTCCTTGAGCAGGTTGCCGAGGTACATGTTGCGCAGGTAGAAGCTGTGCATGGCCGCCGGCATACGGGTCGAATCGGAGTTCCAGTAGAGCAGGTCAAACGGGAACGGATCCTTGCCCATCAGGTAGTTATTGACCACGAAGGACCAGATCAGGTCATTGGCACGCAGCATGTTGAAAGTGCCGGCCATTTCTGAACCTTCGAGGAAGCCTTTTTCGGCCATCTTCTTTTCGAGGCCTTCAACGGCGCCTTCGTCAAGGAAGATACCCAGTTCGCCCGGTTCGGCAAAATCAAGCATGGTCGTGAAGAAGGTCGCAGACGCAGCGCGCTTGTCCTTCTTGGCGGTCATGTAGGCCAGCGTGGTCATGGTCAGCGTGCCGCCCAGGCAGTAGCCGGCCAGATTGACGCTGTCTTCGCCGGTGTGGGCGCAGACCTGGTTGATTGCTTCGAGAGAACCTTCGAGCAGGTAGTTCTCAAAGGATTTACCGGCCATCTTGGCGTCCGGATTGATCCAGGACATGATGAAAGTGGTGTGACCCTGATCGGTCGCCCACTTGACCATCGAGTTCTTGTCGCGCAGATCAAGGATGTAGTACTTGTTGATCCACGGCGGAACGATCAGGAAGGGACGCTTGTTCTGGTCCGGGGTCTGGGGATCGTACTGAATCAGCTGGAACAGTTCGTTCTGGAAAACCACCTTGCCCGGCGTCGTGGCAACGTTCTTGCCCATTTCAAAGGCTGAGGTGTCGGTCATCCGGATGCGCAACTGACCATCGCCGGCTTCAACGTCGTGCAACAGGTTGTTGAGGCCCTTGATCAGGTTCTGACCATTGCTCTTGACCGTTTCACGGAAGACTTCCGGATTGGTCATCGCGAAGTTGGATGGTGACAGTGCGTCGATGTACTGACGGGTGAAGAAGTTGACCTTCTGCTGGGTCGATTCGTCGAGGCCTTCGGTCTCGGCGACGGTGTCGTGCAGGTGACGGGCGGTAATCAGGTAAGACTGCTTGATGAAGTCGAACATGAAGTGCTCTTCCCACTCCTCGTTCTTGAAGCGGTTGTCACCCTTTTTCGGCGCGGCAACGGCATGTGTCGGCATGCCCATCATCTTCATCGAGGTGTTCTGCCACAGCGACATGTAGTCCCACATCATGTTCATCTGGGTCTGGGCCATCTTGTACGGATTGGCCATCAAACGCGAAGACATGTCCATGAAGGCCTTGGCAACACCCAGTTCGTCGGTCGGTGCGTTAACGCCGTCCTTGACCTTCTTTTCCATGAACTGGTTAATCAGACGTGAAGCGCGCTGGGCAACTTCCGCATAGGTTTTGGCCATATCAGCCGGGTTGGGCAGATTCATGCCCATGTTTTCGGTTTGCTTCGTCATACGCTAATTTCCCTCTGTCAGTGCGCGGCCTGAATGAGCCAACCGCGAGTATCGAATTACACCGTCGGCGTCGTCGCTTCGTGACAACCGTCCAGCTTGTTCAAGGTAGTTCAAATGAGCAATAGCTTCGCCCATCGCAAACATGGTCTGATGCGTGTCAAGCGCCCGCTGAAACAAGGTTTCGAGCAACTCGGCTGCGCACTTCGGCGCCTCTTCACAACTTGTCTCCAACGCCTGCAAACGCTCGTCATGATGCGTGTGCAGTGCTTTCACCCGCGGTTGCACCCCAGTAAAGGGCAACCCGTGCGAAGGTAAAACCAATGCATTTTCCGGTATTTCTGCGGCAAATACATCCAGCGAATCCAGATACCAACCCAGGGCATCTGCATTCGGTGTTGCTGCAAAGACACTTACGTTCGTGGAAATTCTCGGCAAAAGCATGTCGCCGGAAATTAACACGTCCAGTTCAGCGCAGTAAAGCGCCATATGCTCTGGTGCATGTCCATAGCCAATAATAATTTGCCATATTTTGCCGTCGACCGTAAGCGTATCGCCGGCTTTGATGCGTTCGTAGAAATCCGGCAAGCTGGGTACCGCCTTGCGATAGCCGGATCCACGCTGCTCAAATTTGGCCAGCAACTCGGTACCGAGGCCGTGCTGGCGGAATTGATCGACCATGAAACGTGCACCGTGTCCGCCAAATTCATGCCAAACCGCGTGCGCGGTGAGAAACTCGCCGGTCGTCATCGCTAATGGCGCGCCGGTTTTTTCCATTAGCCAGGTGGCGAGGCCGAGATGGTCAGGATGAAAGTGGGTAACGATCAGCCGTGTGACCGGGCCATCCAGCCCATCAATTATTTTTGTCCAAGTCTCACGCACGGCATCATCGGGAAAGCCAGTATCAATAATCAGCCAGCCAGCACCATCGCGCAATAACCACAAATTGATGTGATCGAGCTGAAAAGGCAGCGGCATGCGTAGCCAGAAAACGCCGGCGGCAACTTCCGTCAGGGCGCCATTTTCAGGTGGGTGGGCGTGGGGGAAATGCAAAGACATGGGTGATCCGGAGCGCAAGGGCGTACAAGTTACCATACGGGTGCGGATTGAAAAATCCCCTTTCTTCTGATTTACTTGCCCGAATTCTCCAAGGACAGCCCAGTGGACCAGCCGGCCATCATCTTCGCCATTTCCGATCTCGCCCGTGAATTCGGTATTACGCCGCGCACCATCCGCTTTTGGGAGGATCAGGGCATTCTGGCGCCGCAACGCGAAGGCAGCAAACGGGTGTTTACCCGGCGCGATCGGGCGCGCCTGAAAATGGCACTGCGTGGCAAGCGCCTCGGTTTGTCGCTGGCCGAGATCAAGGATTTGATTGGGATGTACGAGTCGACTGAAGACGAAACGCCACAATTGCTTGAGTGTTTGCGCGTTATGTCCAAGCGCCGCGAGGCTCTGGAGCAGCAGCGTGAAGATATTGAGGCGATGCTCGCCGAAATCAAGCAATTTGAAGGTATGTGCCAGGAGGAAATTGGCCGGCGTGAGGAGGTTTAAATGGCTAGGTTGCCCTGCTTGCTGGGCAAACTCTGCTACGTTCAATCTGCCCACAAAGCGCCAAGATCAAAGCTGACTGCATCAAACGGCGGCTGAGCAACAGCGGCGTTGTGTTCCAGCACGGTGAGCAACAGCCATTTGCCGTTCTGGTTTTCAAAAACTTCCAGGGTGCGTAAATCCGGATCGACTAGCCAGGCGTGTTTGACGCCGTTGGCTGCGTAAATCGGCAGTTTTTCGACGCGATCCACGCGGGCAGTGGAGGGCGAGAGAATTTCGCAGATCCAGTCCGGCGGCAGTTCGAAATAGGCCGTCTCGGGGAGGGTGGGCATGCGTTCGCGGCGCCAGCCGGCGATATCGGGGACGAGAATGTCGTAGCCGAGATGGAGTTCTGGTTCATCGAGTATCCACCAGCCGCCGGGGCCGTTGCGGCCAAAGTCAAAGGGGCCCGTGAGTTCAGCACCCAAGGTCGAATATGCTCGGGCGTGCTTGGGCGCCGGTCGTGGCTGGGTAAGCAGGCGACCGTTGACGATTTCACCGATCAAATTTTCCGGCAGCCCAAAAAGGTCTTCGTAAGTTGCGGTCTTGACTTGGGGTAGGGCCATGATGAGCGAATCCTTGAGAGCAACGTCGTTTAGTTTATTGGATTTCAGTACGAAATTATTTCAGAAATTCAGTTGACGTTAACGTCAACGTAAATACAATTGCGCTCTATGACTAAAATCTACAACCCCAATTTTGCCGAGCGCGTCAGCGCCAGTTTCGCCAAGCAGAACGCCATGGAATTGATCCAGGCGACGCTGCCGGTCGTCGAGCATGGGCGGACTGAAATTCATTTGCCGCATTGGGCTGGCGTCGAGCAACAACACGGTTTCGTGCATGGTGGCGTGGTCGGGATGATTGCCGATTCGGCTGCCGGTTATGCGGCGATGACCATGGTTTCGGCCACGGATTCGGTGTTGACCGTCGAATTCAAGATGAATCTGCTCGCCCCGGCCGATGGCGAGAAACTGATTGCGCGCGGCAAGGTGGTGCGTTCGGGGCGGACCCTGATTGTCACCCAGGCCGAGGTTTTTGCGGTCAACGGCGAAAAAGAGACGCTTTGTGCGCTGATGCAACAGACGATCATGGTCATGCACGGCAAGGGCGAGAAGTGAGTCGCTAGCAACTCCCCTACTAACCACTAACAACTAAAAGACGGAGACAAACATGAACATACCTAGCCTCGACTTTGGCCTCGGCGAAGACATCAATATGTTGCGCGATGCGGTGAAGGCTTTTGCCGACGCCGAAATCGCGCCGCGCGCGGCAGAAGTTGACCGCCTTAACGAATTCCCCGCCGACTTGTGGAAGAAATTTGGCGACATGGGCCTGCTTGGCATGACGGCGAGCGAGGAATATGGCGGCACCAATATGGGTTATCTCGCCCATATCGTCGCGCTGGAAGAAATCTCGCGTGCCTCGGCCTCCATCGGCCTGTCCTATGGCGCCCACTCGAATCTGTGCGTCAACCAGATCCGCCGCAACGGCAGCGAGGCGCAGCGCCAGAAATATCTGCCCAAGCTGATCTCCGGCGATCACGTCGGCGCTTTGGCAATGTCCGAGCCGAATGCCGGTTCCGATGTGGTTTCGATGAAGCTGAAAGCCGAAAAGAAGGGCGACCGTTATGTGCTGAACGGTTCCAAGATGTGGATTACCAACGGCGGCGACGCCGATACGCTGGTGGTTTATGCCAAGACCGATCTGAATGCCGGCGCCAAGGGCATGACCGCCTTCATCGTTGAAAAGGGAATGAAAGGCTTCAGCCACGGCACGCACCTCGACAAGTTGGGGATGCGCGGTTCCAATACCTACCCGCTGTTTTTCGATGATTGCGAAGTGCCGGAAGAGAATGTGCTGGGCGGTGTTGGCCAGGGCACCAAAGTGCTGATGTCCGGCCTCGATTACGAGCGCGCTGTGCTCTGCGGCGGCCCGCTGGGCATCATGGCGGCCTGTATGGATGCGGTTGTGCCTTTCCTGCACGAACGCAAGCAATTCGGCCAGGCGATTGGCGAATTCCAGTTGATGCAGGGCAAGGTTGCCGATATGTATTCAACCTGGATGGCCAACCGCGCCTATGTCTATGCCGTCGGCCGCGCCTGCGATGCCACCGACCATGCCCGCACGCTGCGCAAAGATGCCGCCGGCGCGATTCTCTATTCCGCCGAAAAGGCCACCTGGATGGCCGGCGAAGCCATACAAACACTGGGTGGCGTCGGTTACACCAACGAATATCCGGTCGGCCGTTTGTGGCGCGATGCCAAGCTTTATGAGATCGGGGCAGGCACCTCGGAAATCCGTAGAATGCTGATTGGTCGCGAACTTTTCGCTGAAACCGCATAACACGCTCCTGCCGGTGCCTCCGGACGGGGGCACCGCAACATGGAGTTACACAGCATGCCCGTTACCCTACGCACCCTTTCCGCCAGCGATACCGAAGCGATTGAGCAGGTTCGCCAGTATTTCCGCAACTACGCGGCCTGGCTTGGCGTTGATTTGTCCTATCAAAATTTTGATCAGGAAATGGCCTCCCTGCCTGGCGCTTATGTCGCGCCAGAAGGCCGCTTGTTTTTTGCCGAAATTGACGGTCGACCGGCAGGTTGTGTCGGCGTCCGCTCATTGGCCGGTAGTGAAGGCGTTTGCGAGATGAAGCGGCTGTATGTCGCGCCCGAAGAGCGCGGTCATGGCGTTGGCAATGCGCTGGCTTTGGCGGCGATCAAGGCGGCCAAGGAAATCGGCTACCGCAAGCTGATGATCGACACGCTGCCCAGCATGCGCATGGCCGTCAAGCTCTATCGCGAACTCGGTTTTACCGAAGCGCCGAATTATTACCAGACGCCGATTGAAGGCACGATGTTCCTCGCGCTTGATCTCGATAACTGGTCGGAAGAGGAAATTCGCAGCGAAAACCTGTCGCACCTGTTCGACTTCAACCGCGCCTGGGCCAGCCAGATGCAGGCCGTTGATCCGACCTACTTTGACAAACTCTCGCACCTGCAAACGCCGGAATTTCTCTGGATCGGCTGTTCCGATTCGCGCGTGCCAGCCAACCAGATCGTCGGCCTGCTGCCGGGTGAGGTTTTTGTCCATCGCAACGTCGCCAATGTGGTTGTCCATACCGACCTCAACTGCCTGTCGGTCATCCAGTACGCCGTCGATGTGCTGAAAGTGAAGCACATCATGGTCGTCGGCCACTATGGCTGCGGCGGTGTCGGTGCGGCCTTGCGTCGTGACCGCGTCGGCATCGTCGATCTCTGGTTGCGCCATGTTCATGATGTGCATAACAAGCACCTGGCCAATGTCGATAGCCTGCCCGAAGACCAGCGCCACGACCGTTTGTGCGAACTCAATGTGCTGGAGCAGGTAACCAACGTCTGCCACAACCCGGTGGTTCAGGATGCCTGGAGCCGCGGCCAGCAACTCACCGTGCATGGCTGGATCTACGGCCTCAAGGATGGCCACATTCACGACCTCGGCATCACCGTCGATTCGTTAGCCGATTTACCCGCTCGTTACGACGCCGCCCTGAAAGCGTTGGACGCTTAATCAAACTGTTCAAGGAGAACACCGCATGAATGATCCTATCGTTATCGTTTCCGCCGCCCGTACCGCCATGGGCGCATTTCAGGGCGGCTTTGCCAGCCTGACCGCAGCCAATCTGGGCGCTGTGGCGATCAAGGCCGCCGTTGAGCGCGCCGGTTGCGACGCCAATCTGATTGAAGAAGTGCTGATGGGCTGTGTTTTGCAGGCTGGTCAAGGCCAGGCGCCGGCGCGTCAGGCGGCATTGCAGGCCGGACTGCCGCTGTCTGCTGGTTGCGCCACCATCCACAAGGTTTGCGGTTCGGCGATGAAGGCGACCATGCTCGGTCACGACGGCATCCTCGCCGGCTCCTACGGCGCAGCCGTGGTCGGCGGCATGGAGTCGATGACCAACGCACCTTACCTGCTGCCCAAGGCCCGTGGCGGCTATCGCCTCGGCCACGGCCAGATGTTTGACCACATGTTCATGGATGGCCTCGAAGATTCCTACAGCAAGGAAACCCGTGGTCGCCTGATGGGCACCTTTGCCGAAGAGTGCGCGACGACCTACGGTTTCACCCGCGAAGCGCAAGATGAATTCGCCATTCGTTCAACGACGCGGGCCATTGAAGCCAGCAACAACGGCAGCTTTGCCTGGGAAATTGCCCCAACCACCGTTGCCGGGCGCAAGGGCGATGTGGTGATCGACAAGGATGAAGGCCCGTTTGCGGTCAACGTCGAAAAAGTCCCGACTTTGAAGCCGGCGTTCAAAAAAGATGGCACGGTGACACCGGCTAATTCTTCATCGATTTCCGACGGCGCTGCAGCAATGGTTTTGATGCGCGCCTCGCAAGCTGCCAAGCTCGGCTTGCAGCCAATCGCCCGCATCGTCGGCCACACCACGCACGCTGGCGTGCCGGCTTTGTTCCCGTCAGCCCCGGTTGGCGCGATGCAGAAATTATTGGCCAAAACCGGGTGGACCGTCGCCGATGTCGATTTGTTTGAAATCAACGAAGCCTTTGCCGTGGTGACGATGGCGGCGATTCACGACATGCAGTTGCCGGTGGAAAAGGTCAATATTCACGGCGGTGCTTGTGCGCTGGGTCACCCGATTGGCGCTTCCGGTGCCCGTATTGTGGTGACGCTGTTGGGCGCGCTGAAGAAAAACGGCCTCAAGCGCGGTGTTGCCTCGCTCTGTATCGGCGGCGGCGAAGCAACGGCCCTCGCGGTGGAAATGCTGTAATTGCCGCAAAAAGCCCTTTCGCTAACTTACGCCAAACTGGTTGCTGCGATGTTCTTTTGGGGAGGTACCTGGATCGCCGGGCGCGTTATCGCGCAGGAAGTCACGGCCCCACTCGGCATCGCCGCTCTGCGTTTCGTGGTTACGGCGCTGGTGCTGGCCGGCGCCGTGCTGATTTCCGGCAAGGCTTTGCCCCGCCTGCAAACCAGCCGCGAGTGGGGCGTCGTTTGCGGTTTGGGCTTTTTCGGTATTTTTCTTTATGGCCTGTGTTTTTTCTATGGCCTGCAACACATTTCGGCCGGGCGCGGCGCGCTGGTGGTTGCTCTCAACCCGGTCGTCATCGTCATTGCCGCCTGGCTGTTCGGCCAGGAACGGATGAACCGGCGCAAGGCCTTGGGTAGTGCGATTGCGCTGGCCGGCTGCCTGACGGTGATCGGCAATGGCAATCCGCTGGCGCTGATTGAAGGCACGGTCGGCGTTGGCGAATGGCTGATTATCGGCTGCGTGCTGAGTTGGGCGGCGTATACCTTCATTGGCCGGCAGGCGACCAAAACCCTGTCGCCTCTCGCCACAACGCTCTACGGCAGTCTGGTTGGCGCGCTGTTTCTCGGCATCGCCGCGCTGATTCAGGGCGCTATTGAACCGTTTTCGTGGTCGTGGCGGGTTTGGGCCGGCATGTTCTTTCTCGCCATTTTCGGCACCGCCATCGCTTACACCTGGTTTACCGAAGCGGTGCACCAGCTCGGCGCCGGCCATGCCTCGGTTTTCATTAATCTGGTGCCGGTTTTTGCGGTTTTGCAGGCCGCGCTGTTGCTCGATGAACGACTTGGTCTTTCGGTTCTTTTTGGCGGCCTGCTGGTGATTGCCGGCGTCTGGCTGACCACGCAACAACAAAATTCTTTGGAGATAAGCAAATGATCCTGACTCAAGAACAAGAAATGATCCGCGACACGATGCGCGCTTTCGCGCAGGAACGCCTCGCGCCCTTCGCCGCCGAATGGGACAAAAACCACACCTTCCCGGCGCAAGCGCTGAAGGAACTCGGCGAATTGGGTGCTTTGGGCATGGTCGTCCCGGATGAATGGGACGGCGCCGGCATGGATTACATGTCGCTGGTCCTGACGCTGGAAGAAATCGCTGCCGGTGATGGCGCGACGTCCACCATTGTTTCAGTACAAAACTCGCTGGCCTGCGGCATCACGATGAAATACGGTAGCGATGCGCAAAAGGAAGAATGGTTGAAGCCACTCGCCCGAGGCGAAAAGCTCGGTTGCTTCTGCCTGACTGAACCCCACACCGGCTCCGATGCCTCGGCGATCACCACCCGTGCTGACCGTGATGGTGACGATTTCATCATCAATGGCGTCAAGCACTACATCACCACCGGCTCGCACGCCGCTATGGCCATCGTCTTCGCGGTGACCGACAAGGCCGCCGGCAAGAAGGGGATTTCCTGCTTTTTGGTGCCGACGGCAACGCCGGGTTACCAGGTTGCCCGCATCGAACGCAAGATGGGCCAGCACGCTTCCGACACCGCGCAGATCGTTTTCGAGAACTGCCGCGTGCCGGCCAGCGCATTGCTCGGCAAGGAAGGCGAAGGCTACAAAATCGCCCTTTCCAATCTTGAAGCCGGGCGCATCGGCATCGCCTCGCAAGCGGTCGGCATGGCGCGCGCCGCGTTTGAAGCGGCGGTTGCCTACGCCAAGGAGCGCGTCACTTTTGGTGTACCAATCATTGAGCATCAAGCGGTCAATTTCCGCCTCGCCGACATGGCCACCCGGCTTGACGCCGCCCGCCTGATGGTTTGGCGCGCCGCCATGCTCAAGGATGCCGGCAAGCCTTGTCTGGTCGAAGCCTCGATGGCCAAAATGTACGCTTCCGAGATGGCCGAAAAAGTCTGTTCCGACGCTATCCAGATTCACGGTGGCTGCGGTTACACCGACGAAACCTCGGTCGAACGCATCGCCCGTGACGTGCGGATTTGCCAGATTTATGAGGGGGCGAACGATATTCAGCGGCTGGTGATTGGGCGCAGCATCGCGGCCTGATTAAATTTAATTACTGAGCGCAAAATGACTTTTTCAAAGCAGGCAAGCAAATTCGATTCAGGAGAGCCAACTCTCCGGCTGGCCGTCTTGATCGATGCTGATAATGCGCAAGCCTCGGTTATTGAGGGCTTGTTGGCGGAAATTGCCCGCTTTGGTGAAGCAACGGTAAAGCGTATTTATGGTGACTTCACCTCGCCGGGCAGTGCGCAATGGAAAAAAACACTCAACCGGCACGCGATCAAACCCATCCAGCAATTTGCTTACACCTCAGGGAAAAATGCCACCGATGGCACGATGATTATTGATGCTATGGACCTGCTTTATACCCGCCGCTTCGATGGTTTTTGCCTGGTTTCCAGTGACAGTGACTTTACCGGGCTAGCTTTGCGAATTCGTGAAGAGGGTCTGACCGTTCTTGGCTTTGGCGAAGAAAAGACACCAGACGCTTTTCGCAACGCATGTCATAAATTTATCTTTACCGAAGTTCTACGCCCCCCTGCCGTAGCTGAAACGTTAGAACTCCCACTCCCTGGGGTCAGCGAAAAGCAGATTCCGAAGAATATCGATAGCGCAACGGTCTCGACCAAAAAGCCCACGGCCAAGAAAGCGCTCCCAATCCAGTTTGTTATACAGGCTCTCGAACAAGCGGAGGAGGACGATGGCTGGACCAATCTGGGTACTTTCGGCAGCTACCTGACCAAACTGCAACCCGATTTCGATCCACGCCTCTATGGATTCAAGAAGTTGAGCGATCTCGTCAAATCAAAGCCGCATGTCTTCACCGTTGAGGAACGCTCCGTTGTCGGTAATAACAGCAAAGTTGTCTACGTCCGACGCACTCCCAGCAAAGACAAGGCAAAGCTATGATCGGCAAACCGAACGCAGGTCAACGCGGCTCAATGCTCGCGCAATGCCGAGATCAAACCCAGGTGTTCAACGAAAGGGTCGAAATCGCGGTCACTGTAGAGCAGGGAAATGCCGTTTTCGATGCAGTGGGTCGCAATGACTGTATCGATGGTTTTTCTGACGGTCACGCCCAACGCGCGCAATTGGCGAAAATTGCGCGCAGCCTGCAGCGCAATATCGGCGCCGGCCAGCGTGCTGATCGGCAAAGCCATCAGCAAGGCTTTGGCTTGATTGAAATCGCGCTCGCTGGAAAATCCCTGCAACACTTCGGCCAGGATCAGGTCGCCCATGAGCAGCAACTCCGTAGGCAGCAGGGCATCGAGCCGATCCGTTTGCGGCGTTGGGATGCCACGAAAATAGTCGATCCAGACGCTCGAATCGACCAGAATCACCGGTCATTCCTCATCGCTTCCAGGTCTCCCTGCCAGGCCAAGCGCCCACGGAATTTGCGGATTTCTTCCTGGTGGGCGAGACGCACCAGCGCCTTCAAGCCTTGCTCGACGGCTTCCCGCTTGGTCTTGAGGCCGGATGCCTGCAGCGCTTCACGCATCAAGGCATCGTCAATCACGATGTTGGTTCGCACAATACACACTCCTTTGAATAACAATACACATACTAGCCATCATCCAGAATAAGGCAAGCAAACATGTCAGCTGCTATCGACTTCTACTTTGATTTTTCCAGCCCCTACGGCTACTTGATGGCCGAAAGAATTGATGCGCTGGCGGCGCAACATGGACGCCAGGTGACATGGCATCCGATCCTGCTCGGCATTGTTTTCAAAGCCACCGGCAGTGCGCCGCTAACTTTGCAGAATGCCGCCAAGGCGAGCTATTCGCTGCACGATTTCGAGCGTTCCGCACGCTTTATGGGCATCCCTTACCGGCACCCGGACAAGTTCCCGCTCGCCACCCAGAATGCGGCCCGCGCCTATTACTGGCTGGACGGCCAGGATGGCGCGACGGCCCGGCAGTTTGCGCTCGCCGCCTATCGGGCGCTGTTCGTCGACAACATGGACATTTCCGCGCCGGAAACCGTCCTGGAAATTGCGGCCAAAATTGGCGTTGACCGCAATATTTTGGCCGCCGCGCTGCAAAGCCCGGAAATCAAGGCGCGCCTCAAGGACGAAGTCGATAACGCGGTGAAGGCCGGCGTCTTTGGCTCACCGCACGTCATCATTGATGGCGAGCCTTTCTTCGGCGCTGACCGCCTGCCGCAGATCGAGCGCTGGCTGGCCAGCGGTGGCTTTTGAGTGAATGTTCAACACACTATGAAACGAATCTGCGTCTTCTGCGGCTCGAATGCCGGCCATGACCCGAGCTACCGCGCCGAAGCGGAAAAACTTGGTCGCCTGCTCGCCGCACGCGGCATCGAACTGGTCTATGGCGGCGGCAATATCGGCCTGATGGGGGCGGTTGCTGATGCCTGCCTGGAGGCTGGCGGCACGGTCATCGGCGTCATCCCAGAAGCCTTGATGGGCAAGGAAGTGGCGGGGCGGGCGGTCGATCACCGGGCGTTGACGCGGCTGGAAGTGGTCGATTCGATGCATACGCGCAAGGCACGCATGGCCGAGTTGTCTGACGGCTTCATCGCGCTGCCCGGCGGTTTTGGTACCTTCGAGGAATTCTGCGAAATCCTCACCTGGGGGCAACTCGGATTTCATGTGAAACCAATGGGGTTGCTCAATGTGGCTGGTTTCTACGACCCCTTGCTGGCCATGTTCGAGCATGCAGTCAAGGAAGGTTTCCTGCGCCAGCAGAATCGGGCGATGGCGCTGGCCGACACTGATATAGAACGCCTGCTTGACGCAATGGCCGCCTACCAGCCGGAAGCGGTCAGCAAGTGGCTCAAAGGCAGTAGTGAGTTGTGAAAAGCAGTTTTGAGTTGCTAGTCATTAGTCGCTAGCAAAACCACATGCCCCACCGCTAACAACTAATAACTAGCAACTAACGACTAGGAAGAGACATGACTACCCTGAAAACCCAACTCAACCCGCGTAACGCCGACTTTCAGGCCAACGTGGCGGCCATGCAGACGGTGGTCGCTGATCTGCATGAAAAGGTCGAAAAAATCGCCCTCGGCGGCCCGGAAGCGGCGCGTCAAAAGCATTTGGCGCGCGGCAAACTGCTGCCGCGCGAACGCGTTAATGGCCTGCTCGACCCCGGCACGCCTTTCCTTGAAATCGGCCAGTTTGCGGCCTATGGCATGTACGGCGGCGACGTACCGGCGGCATCGGTGATTGCCGGCATTGGCCGCGTTGAGGGCGTCGAATGCATGATCGTTGCCAACGATGCAACGGTAAAAGGCGGCACTTATTACCCGCTGACGGTTAAAAAGCACCTGCGGGCGCAGGAAATCGCCATGGAAAACCGGCTGCCTTGCGTTTATCTGGTCGATTCCGGCGGCGCCTTTTTGCCGCTACAGGATGAGGTTTTCCCGGACAAGGAGCATTTCGGGCGCATCTTCTTCAATCAGGCCAATCTGTCGGCGCAAGGCATACCGCAAATCGCCGCCGTGCTTGGCTCGTGTACCGCCGGTGGCGCTTACGTGCCGGCGATGTGCGACGAGTCGATCATCGTCAAGAATCAGGGCACCATCTTTTTGGGTGGCCCGCCGCTGGTCAAGGCGGCGACTGGTGAAGTGGTGACGGCGGAAGACTTGGGCGGTGCCGATGTGCACACGCGAATTTCTGGCGTCGTCGATCATCTGGCCGAAAACGATGCCCATGCGCTGGCCATCGCCCGCCGCATTATCAAAAACCTGAACTGGAAAAAAGCGCCACCGGTGACGTTGACCGCACCCGTTGAGCCGCGCTATCCGGCGCAGGAGTTGTACGGCGTCATTCCTACCGACAGCAAAAAACCGTTCGATGTGCGCGAAATCATCGCTCGCGTCGTTGATGACTCCGATTTCGACGAATTCAAGGCGCGCTACGGCACGACGCTGGTTTGCGGTTTTGCGCGGATTTACGGATATCCGGTCGGCATTGTCGCCAATAACGGCATTTTGTTCAGCGAATCGGCACTGAAAGGCGCGCATTTCATCGAACTCTGCGCCCAGCGCGGCATTCCGCTGGTCTTTTTGCAGAACATCACCGGCTTTATGGTCGGCCGCAAGTACGAAAACGGCGGCATCGCCCGTGATGGCGCCAAGATGGTGACGGCGGTTGCCACCGCCAAGGTGCCGAAATTCACCGTCGTCATTGGCGGCAGTTTTGGTGCCGGCAATTACGGCATGTGTGGCCGCGCCTATTCGCCGCGTTTTATGTGGATGTGGCCGAATGCGCGTATTTCGGTGATGGGCGGCGATCAGGCCGCCGGCGTGCTGGCTACGGTCAAGCGTGATGGCATGGAAGCCAGCGGCAAGACATGGAGCGCGGAAGAGGAAGCGGCGTTCAAGGCGCCGATCCGCGAACAATACGAAACGCAGGGCCATCCCTATTACGCCTCGGCACGGCTCTGGGACGACGGCATTATTGATCCGGCGGATACACGGCGAGTGCTGGGTTTGGGGCTGTCGGCGGCGATGAATGCGCCGGCGGAAGAGACGAAGTTCGGTATTTTCAGGATGTAAGGAGCTGACAGAATGCTTGAATTACATCGTGCGCATATTGAATTAGAAGGTGTCCGTGCCGCCTTTGACTTCCTAATTGAGTCATTCAGTCGGCTTACTGACCATGAGTTGCGCCCTCACCAACATGGTTACATTGATTGGGCAATTCATCTACGTCGTCATGCAGATATGCGGGAGCCTTTCGGAATCATCGTTAACAAGAAGAGCCTGCGTTTTTATTTTCGCCTTCCAAAGAAAATGACCCCACCACTAACGCTCGCCGATGTCGCTGGTTTTCCTGAAAAGACAGAGCAAAAAAATGGGGAAATATCCGTGCGTATCACAACAGTCCAACAGGCCGGAGAAGTGGTGAGACTCGCTTTTCCAGAATTGAATTTTGTGTCGACCAATCCTGATGAATACGACGACGAACAAGCGACTGAATATTGGGAAGGCTCCCTGAAGAGTGTTCGCGTAAACGCTTATGAAAGAAGCGGCGCTGCCCGCGAAGCGTGCATCCGAAAATGGGGGTATCGCTGTGCAGTGTGTGATTTCGATTTTCAATCCACTTATGGCAAACGTGGTCAAAATTTCATTCATGTTCACCATTTGAAACCAATCTCGGAAATCGGTGCGGAGTACCAGCTAAACCCTGAAGAAGATTTGCGACCAGTTTGCCCAAATTGCCACGCAATGCTTCATCGCTTCGCACTTTTGCTTTCCATTGAGGAACTGAAAACCTCGATTCGGGCCAATAGGGGAAATTGAGGTATGTATATCCCCAAACACTTTGCCGAAACCGAACTCAGCGTCATGCACCAACTGATGCGGGATTTTCCGCTCGCCACGCTTGTTAGCCATGGCCCGGATGGGCTTGCTGCCAACCACATCCCGTTGCATCTGGATGCCAGTATCGGTGCGAATGGCACCCTGCGTGGCCATATTGCCCGCGCCAACCCCTTGAGCAAGGCTTCTGCGGTCGACGGCGAAATTCTCCTCATTTTCCGTGGGCCGGAATCCTATATCAGCCCCTCAGGCTATGCCACCAAGGCTGAGCACGGCAAGGTGGTGCCGACCTGGAATTACACAGCGGTTCATGCTTATGGTCGCTTGCGGCTGATCGATGATCCAGCGTGGATTTTTGCCCAGATTTCGGCGTTGACCGCAACCCATGAGTCGCGCCTGCCGCAACCGTGGGCGGTAAGCGATGCACCGGCGGATTACATAGAGAAAATGCTCGGCGCCATCGTTGGCATCGAAATTACGATTGATCGCCTGGTGGGTAAATGGAAAGTCAGCCAGAACCAGCCGGCGGTTAATCAGATCAGCCTGATTGCGGCCTTGGATGGGTTGCCGATGGCGGAGTTGATTCGCGGGAGGATGGGGTGAGTTTTTCTTTGGATTGGCTTTTTGGATCGGTTGATTGGCTGGGGATTCCGCCTTGCGGGCGTTCTTTCTTTCTTTTGCTTCGCCAAAAGAAAGTAGCCAAAGAAAAGGCGACCCCGAGGTCGGCGCCGGGCGTTGCCCGGTTCCTTGCGCTACTCGGCAGACCGGGCGGTTTGCCAGAACTCGCCTGCGGCTCAAACATGGCAAACCGACTGCCCCCGGCCCGCCTGCGTTGCTCAGCGCCTTCCACGGGGATCCGAAAGGCGGAGTGGCTGAACTTGTATCACCAAGATGATTTGTTGCGGTCAACCGGCGAAAAAGCCCAAAAAAAGCCTTCCCTAAGTTGGTCACGGACGCCTTTGGGCCCCTTGAGAGGT
>JBDKHF010000064.1:0-48074 GCA_039797825.1 Pseudomonadota bacterium
GTTTTAATCCCTTTTATTTCAGGGCTGGTTTATTACTTTATCTACTTGGTACCCGTTGACCAACAAGAAGTTTTAATCCCTTTTATTTCAGGGCTGGTTTATTACAACCGCAACCGCCGAAATCGGCACAACTCAAAAGGGTTTTAATCCCTTTTATTTCAGGGCTGGTTTATTACGGATTACCCATGTAACTAAAGGTAATATCAAAGTTTTAATCCCTTTTATTTCAGGGCTGGTTTATTACCGCTCGGTGGTCAACAACAGCAGCAACCTAAACGTAGTTTTAATCCCTTTTATTTCAGGGCTGGTTTATTACTTTCTTCTGGAGAAACAAAATGAAATACCATAAGTTTTAATCCCTTTTATTTCAGGGCTGGTTTATTACTACAATGCGTTTCTTTAACGAAGTAATTGCTTTGTTTTAATCCCTTTTATTTCAGGGCTGGTTTATTACCGTTCCATGAGTTATTTTCATTAGTTTCAATGGCTTGCGATGGGTGTTCCGGCTGCGCGCCGTTTCTCGTTGACTTGTGTTCGAGATGATACCGCCCCATCCCAAAAACCGTTTCCTTGCCAACGTGCAACCACTGTCCTAAATGCAGTGCAGGCAGGAAGGGGGCGAGCTTGCCTCTGAGTGTCCAACGACCGATGACCCCACCAAGTTTCATGGTTTGCTGTTGGCGTGACGAGCGTCTTGTCCAGTCTTGCCATTTGAGGTCTTTTTCGTCGTTGACCGTAACAGCCTGCTGGCTGAGTTGTTTGTAATCCCAATCGGGTGCCCGGTTGCCGTGGAATTCTGCCATCAGGCTGCTGCGCCGGATGAGTGCCATGAGTAGCGCACGCGGAGTGAGGCGATTGGGTGGTAGGGCGTGGCCGTTTTCTTGTAGGCGAAGCGGCGTTAAAAAATGCAAGGTGATTTCGTCGCTGACCAATGGTTCTGGCGGTAGCAAGGAGTGGCTATGTGGGTTGAAGCTTCCGGTTGCTGGCGTGTGGATCAGTTGTTCGTTCTCTGGGTGGTCATTTTGGCCCGTTTGCTGATTGAGTTCGGTTAGTTCAGCTTGCCCGTCGCCGGGGCCGATGCCGCGTTGCAGGGCTTGGCGCAGGGCGAGGGTGATGAGCGGGAGTTCTTGTAGCGCCCGGCCACTGAGTACGAGGTTAAAACTAAAGGTATCGCCGGGTGCCAGGCTGCGCTCACCCCAGGGCGGGGGTTCGATCAGGTAGGGCGCGGGGGGCTGGGTAAAGCGTTGCAGGGTATGCTCGACTGGCGGTGGGGCGAAAATGGCGGGGTAAGGGCAGGTGTGGAGCAGCGGGCAGCCGGTGCAGTCTTTTTGCCGGGTCATGCAGCTGACGCGGCGCAGGGCGTGGCCGAAGGCACCGCGCAGCATGGAGCCGGCGTAGGCGGGGAGGTGAATGGGAGTGGTGGCGCGCCAGTGGAGGCGGTAGCG
Source organism: Pseudomonadota bacterium (assembly GCA_039797825.1). Taxonomy (GTDB): domain Bacteria; phylum Pseudomonadota; class Gammaproteobacteria; order Burkholderiales; family Rhodocyclaceae; genus Azonexus. Next base: position 1,446 of record JBDKHF010000064.1, read on the forward strand.
GGCGAGGGGGAGGTTGATGTGGTTTGGCATGATGATCAAGCTTTTACCCAGCGCTTGAGTTTTTCGTCGAGCCGGTTGAGTTCGATGCCGGTGACGACTTCAATATTGAGCGCTTTGGCGAGTTTTTTCTCAGCATCACCGAGTTGCCGGTAGCTGGCGAGCATGCCTCGCGTGCCCAGTCCGCCCACGCGGCGACAAATTTCTGAGAGTTTGAACAGGGTGTCGTTGGCTTTGCCGGCGCGGGCGCTATCCATTCGGGCTGTTTTGCATTCCACGATGAAGAGCCGATTTTTGGCCAAAAAGGCGATGTCCAATTCGTTTTTAACACCGCTTTCGTCGACCACAACGAGGTTGGCGGCTTTGTCACGGATGCCGAGTTCTCCGTGTAGCGCACTGATTGTGCGGTAGGTGTGGTGTTCTAGCCACCCGCCTTTGGTAAAGCTTCTATCTTGTTCGCTGGCGAATTGGATTTTGTGGCCTTTGACGCTGAGTACGCCGGCTGTTTCAAAGTTGCGCAGCAGGGCTTCTAGGCTTCGGCTGTCTTGCTGTTCTGCGTTGAGGTCAATATTGAGTCGCTTGTTGTCTTCGGCGAGCTGCACGAGATAGTTGAGTTGCCCGAGTGCTGCTTCAAGGCTACCAACCTGGCTAACCAGGGTTTGTAGTAATTCGTTGTGACGATGGTCTGCTGCTGGCCGTTCGATGCCTTCTTCGAGCCGGAATCCGTAGCCGCGCAGGTAATGTGGCAGCCTGAGTTGGGCGGCCAGTTTTTTGCGGTGCGTTTCTTTGCCTAACCAGATGACTTCGTCGGTGTCGACATCGACGTAAAACACGCGCCAGGCGGCGGCTTGGGCGACTGATTGGGCGGCGAGGGCCATGAGTTTTGTGCCGCCGGTAACGTTGAGGGCGATGTCTTCGCCATCTCGGTTTGCGGCCAGATCTAGCAGTATTTTTTCTAGTGCGGAGAAGTCGTGTTCGTCATCAAGGGCAACGCGGGTTACTTTGACCGAGGCTTCGCGCAAAACATTTTCAAGTGCTGTGGCGCGAGTTGCCATTTTTTTGGTGACAAGCAGTATGGCTTCTTTGGGTTTTAACGCTGGGTCGAGCGCGGGTAGCAGATTGGGGGCGGCTTGGGCGGAGACAAGTAAGACGTGAATGTGGGGGGATGTCATATTTTCAGGAATCCATGCTGGTGGGTGTGTTGGCGAGGCGTTGAGTATGGAATTCCTCCAGCCGGGCATTGAAGGCCTGGAGTTGCTCCAGGCTAAGTTCTTTGCCACGGGCGTGGGCGGGGAGGTCGATCGAAAGATTGAAGTAGCGCGCCCCGGCGGCGCTGACGGCAGCGGCGAGGTGGACGGGCAGTGAGCCAATGACGGTATCGCCAGTTTGTATCTCGGCAGGGTCGAGGTGCGTGCAGTAGCGGTCGATGTTGAGTTGCTGCGCTTCTGCCCATTCGCGGGCACCGCGGTGGCGGGTGATGAACCAGGTGGTCATGGACGGACACCCATGCTTCACGCGCCTCGCAGAATTGATAATTTGAGTTTTTTTCGCATATCTTTGAGGTCGACCGTAACAATTTTGGGTAGCCATGCTTCGATGGCGTCAGCCGCTGCGGTTTTTTCTTCTGCCGTCCAGTCGGTGCTTTCGTGGGCATTTTTAGCCAGTTGATTGGCTTTGGCATGGTAGGCGGTATTTGGGTTGTCTTTGCGGCCATTGATGAGCTGTTTGGCGCGCTGTTGGCATTCGGTGCAGAAGGTGTCGATTTCGCGCTGGGCTGCTGTCATGGTTGCCAGCTTTCTGGCTTGTTCTTCTGCTGCTTTGCTTGCTGCGAGCGCGGATGCTTGATCGGCTTGAATTTTGTCCTGACGTTGCTGTTGTGCTACTTGAAGTTTCAGAAGGCGGTCTTCATGCTCGCTACGCATTGCTTCGCTGCGCTTTGCAAGTTTCTGCTGGAGGTTGTCGAAAATGTGGCGATGTTGGTCGTCGCAGGCGTTTACCCAAAGCCAGCCAAAAGGCAGGAGCCCACTTAGGCCGGCTTTGGTTAGGCTGGCAAAGCGTTTTTCGGTGGTGTTGGAGCGATAGTCGAAAGTTTGTTTACCGTTTTCGCGTTTGCCGAGAATTTTGATGTCGCGAACGCCATCCAAGGTGACGGATTCAGCGCCGGAATGTTTTCCGACACGGAGCAGAAAGCCTTGCCTGGCTTTAGCCAGTTCAGTCAATTCATCACCCAGCAAGCCGCTGATGAGTTGCTTCCAGTCGCGGTCAATGAGGTTGCCGAGTATGTCATGGTTAAGCTCGGATTCAAGTTGAGGACGGTAGAAGCGGTTACAGGCATCGCACAGCGCTGACCAGTTGATACACCCGGTTAAACGCAATTCTCCTTGAAAGGCAGCGGGCAACGCATCGGGTACAGTTTCGAGATAGACCTTGAGTTCAGGTGTACCGCGCTCGCTGATGCGTTTTTTCTTGCTGATGGCGTAGAGCACGCGGGTCGGTGGGGCGATCGTTTCTGCCTCAGGGTGGGCATCTGAAAGCGCAACATGGCGGAAGGGGTCTTGTTCAAATTTGCCGGCGGTGTAGCCGAGTAGTCGCTCTTGCAGCGTGCGCGCTTTATTTTTGTCGCGATTGTCTTCTGCCCGAAGTGGATTGCCACGCTGGCTGAGCAGGTGATTTAGCCAAGCGGTTCGGATGCTGCCCTTGATTGAACTGCCGGGCAGGTAAGGCGTATTGTCCAGAGGGCGAAAGGCAGTGCGTGCAATCGGGAAAAGATTGTAGGTGGCGGAACCAGTGCTGTTTTGTTGTACGGCTCGCCCGATTTTTTCTTCGTACTCGTTGGCGATAGCGCCAGTTACCGCAACTTGATGCCGGGAAATGTTGGCAAAGCGCTGTGCTTTGCTTTTGAAGAAGCGTTGAATGGCACCAATGGGTTCCCGTTCATCGGTCAGTCGGCTCAATTGCTGACGCTCTGCTTCGCTCAGTTCTTCAGCCAGTTCAGCAATATCAAGTGCATGCAGCAGGCCATCGTGGATGACGAAATTGCTGGGTTCGTACACTTCGTCGCAGCCTATGTGAACGGGGGAGAGTGTAGAGATGCTGATCTTTTGGAAACTCATTTTTGATCTTCCATTATCACGGGTAGTACCGGCGCGTAGCCTTGATGTACTGTCGCTGCCTCGGCTTTGGAGAGGCTTCCGTCGCCGCCCAAGCCTTGCCCGATAAAGTGGTCAGGGCTGAAGGCGTTGAGCGGTTTGAAGATGGCTCCTGCGCTGGCGAGAAGCACAGGAGTTTTGAAGGGCTTGCCCGTTAGTGCGTGGAGATTGCCGTGCCGGCCAAAGCGGGTGAGAACACGCCAATGGCTTTGCGTGCCATCGAAACCCTGGCCTTGCGGGGCGCAGGGGGCCAGTGTCCAGTAGGCGTTGGCGAGCGTAACTTTTGGGATTTTGATCTCTTGTAGCGCGTCGACCGTAAACTTTCCCAGACCGATGCTGGCATCACGGCCAAAGCCGGTGGCACCTACGGCTTTAAGTAAATCGGTTATTTCAGTTGCGCTGCAGCGTGTGTCGTCGAGAACCAGATACAGGTCGATTTTTTGCGCAGCCGCGTAGAAGGTTTGCGGCATGGTGTAGGGCGCAAACTCACCTTCACCCGTAGTGCCTGTGAGCCGGTTCAATGTGTTGTGCGCTTGTGCGGAATTTTGTGGCGAGCGGCCAAATGCGCTTGCTTCATCAACGGCACTGGATAGCAGGTGACGTAAAGGCTTTTGCAGTAGATCAAGGGGGCTACCGGGATTGCCGGCGATGGGAATCCAGCGTTTTTTCTTGGCGGCTTTGCGTTGGTCAGGGTCGCTTTGCTGAGCCTCAAAATGCTGTGGCAAGGTGGGCTTGGGTAGAAAGCCGGAAGGGAAGCCATCGGAGACGACTAACCAAGGCTGCCCTGCTGTGTAGCCGGACAGCCGGCGAGTCAGTTCCGCTTCACCTTTTGCTTCGCGTAGTGCCCAGCACAATTGACCAAACAGGGTGTCACCGGCCAGTGGTGTGCCGAGTGGGGTGTGCAGGCAGAGTGTGACCCGGTGCAGGGAATAGGACATTTGAGGCCTCAGGCTTTGGCGAATGGATCAGCCGGTAATTCGATGGTTTGACCATCCATGGCCAGATTTTTGAATTCCACCTTGCCGTAACCGCGTGAGCCGGAGCCGCCCAGACTATCGGCTTCCAGCAATTTAAGACCACGTAGCAGGAGCGGTTGCAGGTCTTCTCCGTCAATCACTTTGAGCGAGAGTTTGAAATCAAACTCAGCGCCGGCGATGACGCGTTCGGTGAAACGCGGGCTGTCTGCAACACCGGCAATGCGGTTGATCGAGTTTTCGCTTTTGGCTTCAGTGCTTAACAGATTCCGCTTTCTGATCGTTTCCAGCCAGCTTGAATTGAGCGCGCAATCCCAGAAGGAGAGGCGGGTTGGACCAATTTCTTTGACAATCTGTTCGGTTTCACCACCGGGCGCACCGCCAAAAAGTTTCAGTAGTTGTGCTGCGGTCGACTGGGTTTTTTCGTCGATTTTGCTCATGTGCTGAAACGAAAATGGTTTGCCATTGGCAGCGGTGATTAGCCCCAATTGCCATTCGAGCAGGGAACGGATTTTGCCTTTGAGCGAGGAACCGGGAATGTAAGGCTGGTCATCGAGCGGGTTTTTAACCACCGGATTGTCGGTGCCGCCGATACGCATTTCGGTGTCGCCTGCGCCAATATGGAGGCCGGTTTTAAGTATGAGCGTGCCGGTGATTTGTTTGATCTGGGTGAGTTGCATGATGTTTTCTTCCGTTCAGGCAGCGAGTTTTTCTGGGGGGAGCGGGAGTTGAAAGCGTCCTTCGACAATACCGCGAGTGGTCAGGTCTTCGTCGATTTCTTCCCAGCGCAGGGCGGCACCGTCGAGGCGCAATTCAACTTTGGCCAATTGCTGATCCGTGGCCTTAGCCAACAGGCGGAAGCGGCTGGCGGGAAAGCCGATTTGCCGGCCATCGGTTAATTCAACAAAAACAATGCGATTTTCAACCCAGGTACGGATGGCGCGTGGGTCGATTTCAAGGGCGGAAGTAGCCATGCCATTTCTCCAGAAAAAATTGTTCGCGTTCTGCAACCACGGTTTCGATGCGGCGTAATTCAATGGGCTTGACCCGCTCACTACGTGCTAGTCGCACTGGGGATAGCCAGAACTTGCATTCGCCATCACTGCTTTCAACGTGGATGTGCGGCGGTTCAGCACCTTCATCAGAGTAAAAATGAAAGCGCCAGCCGAGTAGTCGTAAAACGGTGGGCATGCTCAGCCTCGTAGGGCTTTGAGGAAGCCAATAACGGCTTCAAAGTGCAGGCGGAAGTGTTTGAGTGCTATTGCGCTGGTGGTTGACTTGATGCAGTCTCGAAACCAGGCCTCAAATTGATCGTCGACCAGTTTCCTGCCTTTGGCGTAGGCGACTTTGGCATTCAGCATCTTAATGAATGCTTCCATTTCCTTGAATTTGGCCTCGTCGTCAGCAATGCGTTCTTGCCAGCCAACAAGTTCGTCGTAGAAGCGACGAATTTGGGTCGATTTGTTCAAGTGATTGGCTGCTTGATTAAATATCGATGCAACACGTTCAGCATCCCCGTTGAAGAGTTCAGCACTTGGTGGTACAGAAGCAAGGTTGATGGGCATGAGGTTCGTCTCCTTGGCGAAATTTTGAATCAATATTTGTCGAACATTCGGGTTGGCAAGCTTGCCGCAATCAATCGCGCTGCCGATAGAGCAAAATGGAAAGAGGCAGGCGGTAGGCGCCTTTGTGTTTTTCCAGCGCGCCACCGATTTCAGTGATGGCGTCTATGAGCAATTTTTCCCGCCGGTCGCGGGCGCTTTCATCGCCTTTGACTTTGTCGCGGAAGAAGCGGGTCAGGCGATAGTGCAATTGTGAGCGCCAGATGGCGTCTTCCGGTCGTGTGCTTTCGGCACGATCAGAGAGTTGGAGCAAGGTGTAGGTCAGCCCCGTGGAGAAATCTGCGCCGTGCTGGCCGGCGCGGTGCATCAAAGCTTCAAGGGCGGCTTGTCGCTGCATCAGTGTTGTCCAGTTGGGCCAGTTAATGCTGTGATCCCAAAGGGTAGCGGCGTTTTTGCTGGGGACTGCTTTGGCTTTTTCCAGCGCTTGTTCGGCACGTTGGGCGAGGTGATGGACAGGGGTTTTCGGGTGGGTCATCACCATGCCGGCAGAGAAGGTGATGCCATCGTTGCGCACGTATTCTGCAAATTTTTGGCGTAGTACGTTGGCTAGTTGCAGCGTTGAATCCCACGGGCCAATGAGGAAAAAGTCATCGCCGCCGGCAAATACCGTGTAGGTATTGCGGAAGCGTTTAACACCGTTGGCGTCTGTGCCGTGTTCGCAATACCAGGGAAGCCAGAGGGCAAAGAAGGCGTTTACTTGCCGGGAGAGCGAGGCCATTTTGGCAAAGGTGGGTTTGACTAGGCCTTGCTGGAAAATGGTACCGAGGTTGTCGATGTCGCCTTTGAGGGTGATGAGCGCGATTTCTCCGTTGTATTTTTCGTCATTGTTGCGGTCAACACCGTCTTCAAGGGCAATTGCATGCAGCGTTTTGATGTCGTCATTACTTGAGTCACCGAGTTGATCACTATTAATGCGCTGATATTTCCCATGCTGTTTCAGGGTCTGGTCGTTTTCGCTCCAAACTGGGACATAAGCATTCACAAAGCGACGAGCGTAGCCGCGCCAGAGGGCGCCGTCGGCTTCGGGTGCGTCGAAATCCCACAAGCGGCGGATGTTGCCGGATTTGGCTTGATCGCCATATTTGCCGTCATCTGGCTGTCCATCGACAAAGCCAAGGTGGTAGCCGAAGTAGTTCAAGCTGAGCACAGGCAAAGTTGACGGGTCTCGCGCAACGAGAATGCGGGCTTTTTTGGTCAGTGCTTCGCCAATGCGTATTTGGTCGTCAGCGAGTCGGGAAAGTGAATAGCCGCGTTTCTCTGAGGCTTTGGCGTTAGCTGGGTGCTTGCCATTGATGCTACACATGCTGGGGGTGAGGGTGTTGTCGAAGGTATCGAGGTAGCCAGAAAAGACTGCAGAGGCTGTTGCGTCGCATAAATCAAAGCGTTGATGCTTGGCTGTATCGAGTTCAGCAAAGAGTTTTTTGGTGAGTTCAGCAAACTTTCCGCCAGTGAAATCGTTGCAGCTGGCTTCTGTGGTCGCGATGCCGACCCCGATTTCACCGTAGGTTTGTTGCAGGCACCAATCGTTGAGTGATTTTTTGCATTGGGCGATAGCTGCTTTGGCGTTGTCGGTGGCAGGGGCAACGATCAGGAATTTGCCGGCAGCGTTGATGATCTGCGAGGTCGAAGGCAAGTCGAGTGCTTCGAGAACGGACAGCGCGGCACATTCGGCTAATAGCGATACCTGGAAGGAGCGGCCACGTAGCAGTTTGTGGGCGTGCTTTTGGGTATTGCCACCTTCTGCAAAGATGAAATTCTGAATGCCGAAGAAATCACCTTGAACGAGTAGCAGTCTTTTCTCATTCCAGCCTTCACGCACGGCGGCAATGCTTTCGTTACCGGTTTCGTGGTGCCAGCGCCAGAGTGCAGTTGCCAGCGCGGCGGTGGCTTTGCTGTGATCGTAGAGCGACACTTCAGGTTTTGTGCCAAAGGCCGTAGCGGCGGGAATGGCGTGGGTTAGCGTTAGCCAGAGGCTGTCAAAGTGGTCGAGCCAGAGTGGCAGATTGCTCAGGTGTGATTTGGGAATGAGCTTGATTTGACTGAGTAAGGCTTCCCAAAGTGCGTGGTATTCCGCTTTTGCATCCGTATTGTTGTTGGGTGTAATACTTTTGATGGCTTGCGGAAAAATGTTTTCCGGCGAAAGAGGCTTCAGCGGGTAAGCCCATTGCAGCTTTCCTTCTTCTACCGTCGGCAAGTTGATTTGTTCAAATAGCGTCAATAAACGGGCGCAATAGTGGTTATCGCGTTCCTTTTTGTTGTTGTATTCCTGATCAAACTTGTCGCGCTCAAAGCCGGAGGCAACACGGTCAGCTGTCGCGACGATCCATTGGAGAAAAGTTGTCGGCAGATGGTGGGCTGCGGCGCTATTTACAGCCGAATCCGTGACGTTATTGCTGCCCGTCGCAAATGGCGGGCTATCGTGACGGAGATCAGGAAAATGTCCAGTGGCTTCCAGCGTATCCCAGGCAATGCCGGTATAGGCAGCATGCAGATGGCTATACCAACCGCGTGCATCGGTGAATTCTTTGTGGTGTGGGCAGTAGAGTTGCTGATTGTTTTCCAGCGTTTCAAGGCTGATTTCAATGCCGGCGCGTTCTGCAAGTTTGCCTAAATCATGCAAAAACGCGGCGAAAGCAACGTGGCTGGAGGCTACAAGAAGATCTTTTTTATCGTTCATGGTTAGTTTCGCCTGAAAGAGTCCACAAGGATACGCCGCTCATGACACTGCTGATTTGTGGCAAGCTTGTTTTTGTCATTCGAGAACGATCTCATCCGCTTCCAGCGCCAGGCGATAGCGGGAATGTGAACGTTGGCCGTGGCGGGTAATCAGGTAGGGCATGGCAGACAGCCCTAACGTTGTTTTGATTTTGCGGTTGACCTTGCTGCACTTCTCTTCAAAAAATTCTTTGGTGAATCCGTCTTTGAGTAGTTTGGTCGTGTTTTCCCAGTCGACCGCGTCACGGGTGATGATTTGGGCATATAGCTCAAGAAATTCGGCTGGGTCTGTGTCGGTGTGGCGTACTGGATTGGCTTGCTGGCTGCAGTGGGCTAGCCAGGTGTACCAGGCGAGGAGTTGTGGCGCGAGGCTAAGCGATTTTCGGCCACAGAGAATTTGGCGCCGGGCAAGGTTGATATGGAGTTGCGGCTTTTCAAGGTGGGCCTGAGTTGCGGCAACCGCTTCGCTGAAGCTAAGTGCGGGGGCTAGGGCGGCGGCTGGTAGCAGGGGGCGCAGCCGGACGAAGGGAATTTCGGCGAGCATGATACGGGCGTCGGCGGTGTGAATCGGGCGGCCATCGCGGGTGTGCAGCAGGCGTGGTGTGGCAGGTGGGTAGTAAAAATCGGGCAGTGATTCAAAGGGATCGGAGACCAACACATGCGAGAGTTTGTCTTGCGGGCGGGCGGTGAGCGAGAGGCAGTAGCCGAGGTAGAAACCCATCGTTTTACGACCACCGGCGATCGAGACATGGAGTTCAGTCTCCGGGGCTCCGGTGAATTGGCGAACCAAGGCATGAATGGTGTCGGCGGCGCGGGCGTTGTCTTCCGGGCTGCGAATATCACTGAGGGGCTGACCATCTTCGTCGCGGATGAGGTGGATGTTTTCTGGTGGGAAGCTGATTTTTTTGGCGATCGGGTAGTCGCGGCAGAAGGCATGAAACTGGCCGGCGTGGGGGTCGAGCAGCGAAAGGCGCGCTCGCTCGGCACCTTCCTGGCTGGTAATCAGGTGAATTTCGTCGGGTATCCAGGCAGGGGTGTGAACGACGGTGAGTGCGTACAGGGTTTCGGTGAGGATTTGCGGGGAAAGGCCGGTGACGGCGAGCAGGATGCGTTTGTGGGGATTTTTCATGGTGCGATTATGCCTCGCTGATATGGTGGGCTGCACCCAGCGGCGTGGGCAAGCCAGTCCATTGAATGCCTTCGGGCAGGGTGGCGCGGCCAATGCGTTCTTGCAGGCCACGGCTGGGTAGTGGGTAGCAGCGTACATCGTCAGTTTTTGGGTCAATTAGTGCGTTGACCGTGGCAAGGCATTCAGCCAAGCCATTGTCACTGCCGATGTAGAGAAAAATACTGTATTCGATGGGCGTGGCACGGCTGACCATGGCGCGGTGCACGTGACCGAGTCGTTTTGGGTCGGTGATGTCGTAGCCGATCAGCCAGTTTTGCGTCATGCGAATTCTTCTTCGCTGATATGGGTGGATTCACCAACTGGATTGCCGGGGGCATCACTGACGGCGGCGGCAACATCGCTGCAGGCTTCAGCCAGTTGGCGGCGGAAGTTTTCGGCCTGGCTTTCGTAGGCCGCATAGTAGCGGCTGCGTCCCGCTTTGTCGAGTAAACAGGCACCATCGGTTTTGGAGAAGTCATCGGCGCTGAGTGTGCCCTGGCGGAAAAGAGCGAGGACAAAGCGGTCAGCTTGCGGGCGCAAGGCTTCCATTAGGTCGCAGGCGAGTGATTCGCGGCCAAAGTTGAGGGCGTGATAAAAACCTATGAAGGGGTCAAGCCCGGTGCCGTAGAGGGCGAGAACCGCTTCGGCATGCAGTAGGGTGTAGGTGAGCGAGAGGAGGGCATTGACTGGGTCACGCGGGGGCTGCCGGTTGCGGCCATGGAAATGCAAGCTTTCCGGCAGGATTTCGCCCAGAGCTTCAAAATAAGACGCGGCGGCCGCCCCTTCAAGACCGCGCAGACTGGCGATGCTGTTTTGCAAATCAATTTGCGCGATCATGCCGGTCAGACGTTTTTCGCAAGTGGTGAGCGGGTAGCGGTGCATGGCGTCGGCAGCGAGGCGTTCGCGGATCAAATCGAGCTGGCCCTGGATTTTGGCGGCAACAATGGCGCGGGAGAAGCCGAGGCAATAGGTTTCATCAAGCGAGAGCCGGTATTGCGCAATGCGCCGGGCAGCATCGTTGTGCGGACGACCAAGGAGCAAACTGGGCGTGCCCTTGCGCCCTGAGAGGATGACCACACCAATGCCATGTTCGCCCAATTTGCCGAGCAAACTGGCTGTGAGTTTGACATCGCCGCGCAGGAATACTCGGGATAGTGGATGCAGTGGCACGGTGCCGACCCGCTCACCGCCTTCGGTGAAGACAAGTGCTTCGCCATCTGCTTTGAGTTCGACACCGCGACGGTCAACGTAAAGGCTAGTCATTTTTATGCCTATTCAAAGGATCATGAAGCTGCCGGTATTGACCGGCAATGCGCTGCCTAGGCAGCTGATTTTCTGGCGCGGATCAAGTTGGAAGATGTGCGCACGGTCGTCGGTCTTATCAAGGCGTTCAGCCAAGCCACGGCGAACGTCGTTGAGCTCACCTGCGGTCAACCAGCATTCAAAGAAGGATTTTTGCCCGCCAACCTTGTAGCCAAGCAGGAATTTGTGCACCTGATACAGCCGTTTTGGGCTGGCGATGTCGTAGCAAACGAGGTAGAGAGTGCGTGCGGTGTTAAGCATGCAGCCATCTTATTTCACGCCAATTCGGGGGTGGCGTTTGGCAAGCTTGCCAATATTTTGGCAGACTGCCGCGTGGTGTTTTGCATCTGGTGCATTTGTGACACCGCGGAAGCTAAACGTATTTGTAGAATTTGGGTTGTGCTTATTTACCAGCGCGCAGCGCCTGAAGAACCTTCAGGCCACCGCGACCGTTGACCGTTTGGCCCAGCCGGCTTTGTTCCAGCTTGATGGCGACCCGGCTTTTTTCACCGAGCATGCCATCAATCTCACCAATCTCGTAACCGCGAGCCGCCAGCAAGGTTTGCAGTTCGCGCCGTTCAGCGCGCGAGATGCCGGGGTCGTCAGTCGGCCAGGCTGTGACAAACAGCTTGCCGCCGCGCAAGCGGTCGGACAAATGGGCGATCGCCAAGCCGTAACTTTCCGCCGCGTTGTAACCGTAAATCACATCAAAATTTTTGGTGGTTACAAAAGTTGGCCCATTGGCCCCGGCCAGCATCAGCAAACCCACTTTCTCGCCAGCCGCCAAACCGCTGCTGCTTAACGGGTGACCATCGACCAGCGTCAGCCCCAGGCTTTCCCACTCGGCCAGGCTGCGTTTGTTCTTGCGCCCGGCCAGGCTGGTGTCAAAGTTGTTGGGTAGCTTGATCTCAAAACCCCAGGGCAGATCGCTTTTCCAGCCGCCTTTGCGCAGGAAATTGGCGGTTGAAGCCAAGGCGTCAGCGCTGTTGTCGACCAGATCGCGGCGTCCGTCGCCATCGAAATCGACCGCCAGCCTTTCGTAAGTGGCGGGCATGAACTGGGTATGGCCGAAAGCGCCAGCCCAGGAACCATTCAACCGGTCCGGCGCGATGTCGCCACGTTGCAAAATACGCAGCGCGGCATAAAACTCGCCTTGAAAATAGCTTTGCCGCCGTCCGAAACAGGAGAGCGTGCCGAGCGCCTGAACCAGCGGATATTTGCCGGTTATCCGCCCGAAATTGCTCTCAACTCCCCATACCGCAACCACGGTTGCCGGGTCAACGCCGTATTGGGCCTGAATTTTCTGCAGCAGGTCGGCGTGCTGGCTGAGGCCGGCCAAACCATCGCTGACCCGTTCTTCATCGACCAGGCCGGAGAGGTAATCCCAGATCGGCAGTTTGAATTCCGGCTGAAAATTGAGTTTTTCCAGCAGCGAGAAATCAGCCTGAACACCTTGCGTAAAGCGGCTAAAACTTGCCGTCTCAACGCCTGCACGCTGGGCGGAGGGTTGCAGGCGGGATAGGCAGCTTTGAAATTCCGCTTGTGACTCGGCTTGCGCTGGCAGGTTGAACAAGGCGAAAAACAAGGCGGCCAGCGCCGCCGGGCGAGTTGAAGGTTTAAGCAATTTCGTCGAGCGCCTTGGCCAGGGTTTCTACGGTACGTTGCGGGTTGTGCAGTTTATCCAGCCCGAACAGGCCGAGGCGGAAAGTACGGAAATCGGCAGGTTCATCGCATTGCAGCGGCACGCCAGAAGCCGATTGCATACCCGCCGCGAGGAATTTTTTGCACGACTGAATATCCGCGTCCGTGGTGTAGCTGACAACCACGCCGGGCGCCTGAAAGCCTTCGGCCGCAACACTCGGGTAACCCCGGGCGACGAGCAGTTCACGAACCTGCCGGCCAAGTTCGTTTTGTTCGGCACAAACTTTATCGAAACCGTAGGCTTCGGTTTCCAGCATCACGTCACGCATGGTGGCCAGCGCGTCGGTCGGCATCGTGGCGTGATAGGCGTGGCCGCCATTTTCGAAGGCTTCCATGATCTGCATCCACTTCTTGAGGTCGCAGGCGAAACTGGTGCTGTTGGTTGCGTCAATCCGTGCTCTGGCGCGTTCGCCGAGCATGACCAGCGCGCAGCACGGCGAACCGCTCCAGCCTTTTTGTGGGGCGCTGATCAGCACATCGATACCGCTGGCCACCATGTCGACCCAGACCGTGCCGGAGGCGATGCAATCGAGCACAAAAAGCCCGTCGACCGCACGCACGGCGTCACTGACCGCTTTCAGGTAGTTATTGGGCAGAATCATCCCGGACGAGGTTTCGACGTGTGGTGCAAAAACGACTGCCGGCTTGTGTTCAAGAATCGCCGCAACGACTTCTTCAATTGGCGCCGGGGCAAACGGCACTTGCGCGCCACTGCCGGTCTGGCGTGCCTTGAGGACGATGCTCTCGGCGGGAATGCGGCCCATGTCGAAAATTTGCGTCCAGCGGTAGCTGAACCAGCCATTGCGGATGACCAGCACCTTCTGATCGGTAGCAAACTGGCGGGCGACCGCTTCCATGCCGAAGGTGCCGCTACCCGGCACGACGATGGCAGATTGGGCGTTATAGACCTGCTTCAGGATGCGCGAAATGTCTTTCATCACGCCTTGAAAGCGCTGCGACATGTGGTTCAGGGCGCGGTCGGTATACACCACCGAATATTCGAGCAGGCCTTGGGGATCGGGTTGAGGGAGCAGGGCGGGCATGGGGTCTCTCCAGATATTTTTTGGGTTGTGGCAAATACGAAAAGCGCGAGGATAACCGGAAGCCTTGGCGGCGCGCTAGTCAGGCAGACGCTGGTTGCCGTCGCTAACAATATGGCCATCGACCAGTTCGATGATCCGGTCACAACGCGCAGCCAGGCGCGGGTCGTGGGTGACGATCAGGAAGGTGGTTTGCTCGCGGATATTGACTTCGCGCAGCAAGGCGAAAATGTCATCTGCCGTATGTGTATCAAGGTTGCCGGTTGGCTCGTCAGCCAGCACCAGCGACGGATTCATCGCCAGCGAACGGGCTATCGCGACGCGTTGCTGCTGGCCGCCGGAGAGGCGGCTGGTCAGGTAGTCCTGACGGTCGGCCAGGCCGACTTCAGCGAGCAGTTCGGCGGCGCGTTGGCGCATGGCGGTATCCGGGCGGCCACGCTCAACCAGCAGCGGCATCATCACATTTTCGAGGGCGGTGAAGGCCGGGATCAGGCAATGGTGCTGAAAAACGAAGCCGATGCGCTGGCCGCGCAACTTGGTGATGCTCGATTCAGGCAAGGTGCTGGTTTCCTCGCCATCAATGAAAAGCTGGCCGGCCGTTGGGCGGTCAAGCAGGCCAATCAGGTTGAGCAGGGTGCTTTTGCCGGAACCGGAAGGGCCGATCAGGGCGGCGAATTCGCCGCGCTGCAGGGTCAGGTCGATGCCGTGCAGGACTTCCAGCTCGCTTTCGCCACTCAGGTAGGATTTACGGATGCCGCCCAGGCGCAGGACCGCATTGTTCGGGTTTTCAGCCACGGATCGCCACCACCGGGTCGAGATTGGCGGCACGCCGGGCCGGCATCAGGGCGGCGAGAATACCGACCAGCGTTGCGCCGCCAGCGGCGATCACGATCAGTTCAGGTTCAACGTCGATCATGAACATCGGCGTGCCGTCCGGGTTGAGGGCGAGCATTCGCCAGATCGCCAGAAAACTCCAGGCCAGCGCGCTACCGAGCAATGAACCGAGCAGGCCGACGATGCCGCCCTGCAATAAGAAAGTGCGCAATATCTGGCCACGGCTGGCGCCCATCGCCCGCAAAATGCCGATTTCTTTGGAGCGCTGGACGACCGAAACGACCAGCACGCTGGCGATGCCGAAGGCGACCGAGAGGCCGATGAAGAAACGGATAACGTTGCTGGAAATGCGTTGCGAGGTGAGGGCGGTGAAAAACTGGGCGTTGGTTTTGATCCAGCTATCGGCCTGCAAGCCGGTTTCGGCAGCAATTTTCAGGGCCAGCCCTTCGGCGGCGTAAATGTCGCGCAGGCTGAGATCGATGCTGGAAACACCGCCGACCAGATCAAGCAGGCTTTGCGCGCTGCGCAGGCCGACATAGACATTGCGCGCATTGACGCCCTTGTTGCCGAGATCGAAAAGGCCAGTGATGGTCAGCGTGTCATTAGCGCCGTTGTTGGTGTTGAGGCGCAGTTTGTCGCCGACGGTGGCGCCGAGATCCCTGGCCAGTTCGATGCCGATCACCGCCTCGCCGGCATTGAGGCGCAAACGCCCGGCGACGATTCGCTCCTCAAGACCGATAACGCGGTTGTAGTTTTCAGGCTCAATGCCGATCAGCGATACCGACTTGTTGGCATCGCCGCGCACCGCGAAGGCCGGGCCGGAGGCGACCGGGGATACCGCAGCAATTTCAGGCATTTTTTCGAGTCGACCGCGGATGTTCTGCCATTGGTCAATCGAACGCAGGCGCTGCGCCTGTTTCTGGATCAGCGGGCCGGCGCTTTTGCCAGACTCGCCGCCATCCAGCGGGCGAGCGATCTCCTCAGGCGGCAGCAGAACGATGTGGCTTTGCGAACTGAGCGTGCGCTTGACCAGATTCGATTGCAGCCCGGAAAGCAGCGCCGACATGAAGACGATAACCGACACACCGACCCCGACGCCAACAATAATCAACAGGCTTTGTGTTCGTCCCTCGCGCAAAAAACGCGTCGCGGCGATCCACTCAAAAGGCAGCCAGGGTGACATCGCCATTTACGCCTGAACAGCGCCGGCACGCACCCGGCTGCCTTCGCGGATGCTCAGGTTCTTGACCGGCACCAGCAAATCGCCCGGCGCCAGACCCTCAAGAATTTCCGTCTTGCCCTCGCTACGCACGCCCAGCTTGAGCGCTTGCCGTTGCGCCGTGCCCTCGCGCACCACCAGCACCCAGGCTTGATTACTGCCGGCATCGCGGATCGCTTCGTTCGGCACGATCAGCGCATCGGCCCGGCGAGCCGTTTCGATATCGACCGAAATGGTCATCTCCTGACGCAAATACTCGGGCGCTTCCGTCACCCGCAGGCGAATTTCGACCGAGCCGCGCAAGGGATCAACCGCCGGGCTGATGAAGGTGATTTCAGCGGCAAAGCGGCGGTCGGGGTAAGCATCAGCCGAGGCCAGCGCCTTCTGGCCGAGGCGCAGCAAGGCGAGGTTCTTTTCGTCAATCTGCACCACCAACTCGGTAGCACCGCTCGGCGACAAGGTCATCAACAGCTTGCCGGGCTGGATGGTGATGCCCGGCTCGACATTGCGGGTCAGCACGATGCCGGCCACCGGCGTCGTAATCCGCGTGTAGTTGAGGCGGGATTGTGCAATGTCGAGGCTGGCGCGGGCTTGCGCCACGGCCACCCGGGCCAGCTGTTCATCACTGCCGCCGTGCTGGTTGCTGCGCAGTTGCAATTCGCTGGTCTGGCGCTGGCTTTCGGCTACTTCGAGATTACGTTGCGCATCATCAAGCTGGGTCTTGCTGTAAAAACCCTTGGCGACCAGTTCGCTGGTTTGGGCAAAACGTTGCTGAGCCTGCAGCAGATTCGCCTCCGCCTGGCGCTTCGCTTGCGTCGCCAGCGGCTGGGCGAGTTGTTGCATCTGGGCCAGCCGTAATTCACTTTGCGTCAGGCTGGCCTGGGCCTGAGCCAGCGTCGCACGCCATTCGGCGTCATCAAGCTGAATCAGCAATTCCCCGGCCGCGACGCTTTGCCCCTCGCGGACAGGAATCTGCATCACTCGCCCGGTAATCTGGCTGGCCAGCTCAACCCGCTGCGGCGAGCGTACCTTGCCGCTGGCGACGACCGACTGGCGCAATTCGCCCCGGCTGGCCGCAAGCACCCCGACTTTTTCACCGAGCAGGCGGGGCAGGGCAAAGGTGGCGACGACGGCAAGCGTTGCCAAAGCAGCCAGCAAGACAAGGATGTAACGAGTTTTGGGGAGCGTGATCATGCGAACTTGGGGCGGGGGATGGCGCGAATTAAGCAGCCGCCGATACTACCCCGCAAGCTCGCTAAAGGCCATGTATAATTGAATGCTAATATTATATTAGTCGATTTTAAAACACCTGATTCAACCCATGCTGGCAAGCACGCGAAGCCTGGAGCCTGACCGCGGGGGCCAACCGCTAGCCAATGTTCTGGAGAACACGATGTTGAAGCTGCTGTCGCTGATTTCGAAAAATTTCATCATCGCCATTCCGATAAGCTTGTTGCTCGGCTTTGCATTCGGGCTGGTGGCACCCACCGCCTGGTTGAAAAACCTGATCATTCCGCTGACCTTTTTGATGGTCTACCCGATGATGGTCAGCCTCAAGCTGGCCAAGGTGCTGGAGGGCGGCGATGCCAAGGCGCAAGTGTTGGCCCAGCTGATCAACTTCGCGATCATTCCCTTCATCGCCTTTGCTCTTGGCCGCTACTTTTTCCCCGATCAAGCGTTTTACGCCATGGGGCTGTTGCTCGCGGCCTTGCTGCCGACCAGCGGAATGACGATTTCCTGGACCGGTTTTGCCGGTGGCAACCTCGGCGCAGCGGTAAAAATGACCGTGCTCGGCCTGATTCTGGGTTCGCTGGCCACACCGTTTTACGTGCAGTGGCTGATGGGCGCGGCGGTGCCGGTCGATCTAATGGCGGTGTTCCGGCAGATTATTTTCATCGTCTTCCTGCCGATGATCGCCGGCCATCTGACGCAAAGCCACTTGATCAAAAAGCATGGTCAAAAGGCTTTTCAAACCGAATGGGCGCCGCGCTTTCCCCCTTTTTCGACGCTCGGCGTTCTCGGCATCGTTTTCGTCGCCATCGCGCTCAAGGCCACTGAACTCGCCAGTCGGCCGGCTGAATTGCTGCACCTGATCCTGCCGCTGCTGGCTTTGTATGGCATCAATTATGCCTTAAGTACGCTCGTCGCCCGCCTGGCTTTGCCGCGGGGCGACGCCATCGCGCTGGTTTATGGCACGGTGATGCGCAATCTTTCCATCGCGCTGGCGCTGGCCATGAACGCGTTTGGCGAAGGCAGTTCGGATGCCGCGTTGATCATCACCCTGGCCTATATCGTACAAGTCCAGTCAGCCGCCTGGTATGTCAAATTGACTGATCGCGTCTTCGGGAAAAAGCCGGCGCTTCAGGCGGCGCAAGCCTAAGCGCGGCGGATGCCAACAACCAAAACGGGCACTCGGCAACAGCGGGTGGTGATCCCCATTTTTCCTGCGCCGCTGCCTGCGGCGCGCCGTCTTCAACGCTGGCGACGCCTGATTCAGGCCAGCTTCTACCTGCTCTTCATCTTCGCCCCAGTTTTCGACCTCTTTCGCATTGACCTCAACGCCGATCACGCCTGGCTGCTGGGTATGGAATGGCGGCTGGGGCTGGATGCCTTTCAGGGCCGGGGGGCAAACGGGGCGCTGGCGGGGCTGAATATTTTCCTGCGCCTGATCATTCCACTCTTTGCGCTGGCCGGTCTGTTGCTATGGGTTTCGTGGAAATGGGGCCGCCTGTTTTGCGGCTGGCTATGCCCGCATTTTCCGCTCGTTGAGTTGATTAACGGCTTGGTCACCCGTGCCTGCGGTCAACCGACAATTTGGGACAAAAACCGCCTCCCAACGCAAAAGCCGGACAGCAGCCAGCGCCGCACTGACCGGCGTTGGTGGCCCGTGGCCGCGCTGGTGAGCGTGACGATTGCGTTCAGTTGGGCCGTGGTGTTGCTGACTTATGTCCTGCCGCCGAGTACTATTTACAGCAACTTCTGGCACGGCTCATTGACCCGCAACCAGCTCGTTTTTATCGGGATCGTTACGACGCTACTCAGCATCGATTTCCTGTTCGCCCGCCATTTGTTCTGCCGCTATATGTGTTCGGTCGGCATGTTCCAGAGTTTTACCTGGCTGAAAAACCCCGAGGCGCTGGTCGTCGGCTTCGACCGCCAGCGCGCCTCGGCGTGCAGCAATTGCCTGCCCGACCGCGAAGCTGCCTGCAATACCGTCTGCCCAATGCGCCTGAAACCGCGCAGCATCAAACGCCACGTGTTCACCTGCAACCAATGCGCGCTCTGCCTAGAAGCCTGCGCAGAAACCCAGCAAGACAACCCGGAAGGGCCGCTATTGACCTGGGTATCCGGTGAAGCTGCGCGGCAGAATGAGGCTGGGTTTAGTGCAACGCGGCAGCGTTGATGGGGGTTTGAGCGGGTTAAACGGGGGCGTTTGTGTCGGAAGGGCGTTTTTTGGAATGTTGCGGTCGACCGCAAATTTGGCCGGAATTTGTTATGGATTCTTGCTGAGCCAAGGTCGGTAATGCGGTGGGTGTGGTCATTTGTGGCTGAAAACCCATTTGCGTTGTCGGCCAATTCCAGCGGCTCGTCGAGCCCGGAAAGCTGCGATCCAAAGAATAGCTATACCTCGAAACTTGCCGGAGGACCAATTCACACTCCTCAGCCGAAGCTGCCATGTGCCTTCTTACCCCAATCAGTCAGCTCTAGATGCTTTAGCGGGCGGCATAACTGCTAACGGATCGCAAGATAAGTCGGCGCGCAGGTAGAGAAACTCATAGCTGAAACAAAAAAATCTGGTCGCAATATCACGAATATGAGGAGCGCGTAAAATTGTATGCAGACAATCTTCCGCAGCTCACGCCAGCAGAAAGCCAACAGCAATGCATCCAATTTTTAGCATCACATCAGCAGACATAAAGGCTCTTAACGACGGCCAAGCTCGTGAGTTGGTCGCGCGGCTGTGTAAAGCAGAGCTTCAGGCCAGAGGAATTGGAACGGATGCAGTTACCTGGGGCGGAGACCAAAGGGCTAAAGATGGCGGTGTCGACGTTCGCGTGGAGGCAGACCCGGGAGCCATTTTTAGTGGGTACATCCCAAAATACTCCACGGTCTATCAAGTCAAGGCGGAACTCTTTGGAAAACCAAAAATCCCCGGAGAAATGGCACCCAAGGGGATATTGCGGCCGGCCCTAAGTGATCTTGCTGGCAAGTCGGGTGCCTACGTTATCGTTTCGACTAGGGACGACTTATCAGACTTGTCGCTGGGGGAACGTAAACAGGCCATGGCCGACTGCTTGGAGGAACATGGGTTAGGCGGTCGGGTATTTCTGGATTTTTACGAAAGCAGGAAAGTTGCTGATTGGACAGAGAACCATCCCGCAATAGTTGCCTGGGTAAAAAGTGAACTTGGAAAGCCACTTGAGGGCTGGAGATCCTATGGGCCATGGGCATATCACGAAAAAAGCGTAGACGACGAGTATCTTCTGGACGACAAGGTTAAAGTCCTTGTCCCAAACGCAGAGGATGGAATTGAGGTCATTGGAGCCATAAACAGGCTGCGCGCAGATCTTAGCAAGAGCAGTTCATCAGTACGCATCGTTGGTTTATCCGGGGTCGGGAAGACTCGCCTTGTTCAAGCCCTTTTCGACAATCGAATCGAAACTGCGAATGCGGCGCTCGACCAAGATAATGTGCTGTATACAGACCTGTCCGACAATCCGTCGCCACAACCAACGGCGATGCTTGAGGCCCTCATCCTAGAAGGTTCAGAAAGTGTCGTTGTGATCGACAACTGTGGGCAGGACGTCCATCGGAAGCTTACGGAAATTGTGAAGCGCCCTGATTGCAAGGTTCGGCTCGTTACCGTTGAGTACGACATACGAGACAACCTACCAGAAGGAACTGCCTGTTATTTCCTGGAGGGATCATCCAATGAAGTCATCGCAAGACTTCTTAAGCGCCACTTCCAAGCTCTTTCAGACCTAGATGTCGACAAAATTGTCGAGTTTTCTGATGGAAACGCCCGAGTTGCATTTGCCCTTGCATCAACCTCAGAAACAAAAGGTGAGTTGGCGCAGCTTAGGGATAACGACCTCTTCGAGCGCCTGTTTATCCAGAAGCACAGTGAAAACAATGAGCTTCAACGGTGTGCCGAGGCTGCGAGCCTCTTGTATTCATTTGATGTTGAGGACGCAAGCAAAGATTCTGAGCTAGCCATCCTTTCTGCGGTTGCAGAAGTCACAATCGCAACGTTTTATCGAAATGTCACCGAACTTCAAAATCGAGGGTTAGTGCAGGAGAGGGGGAATTGGAGAGCAGTACTTCCACACGCAATTTCAAACCGACTAGCCCTCAACGCCATTCAGTCTAACCACCCAAACTTACTGGTCCAAAGATTTGTAGCCGATGCATCAGAACGTGTTGCACGCTCCTTCTCAAGGAGGCTGGGTTATTTGCACGAATCGAAGCAAGCTCAGCAGATAGTTGAAAATTGGCTAAAGCCGGAAGGTCTTCTTGGCAATGTCACCAGCCTAAGCACACTGAAGCGGGAAATGCTTGAAAACGTTTCGCCGGTAAATCAACGTGCGGCGCTGAATGCAGTACTTCGGGCCGTCGAACGCCCAGATTTTGTTGCGGTAGCGAACTCCAGTAGAGCAGACGCTGCTCGCCTACTGCGCTCGCTAGCTTATGAGTCCGACTTATTTGACGAGGCAGGATCGGCACTTTTGCAATTAGCGTTAGTAGAACCCGACGGTTACAAATCGGACTCGACACGTGACATCCTTCAATCTCTGTTCCACATGCATCTTTCTGGAACTCTTGCTCCACCAGAACAGCGGGCTGCATTTGTTAGGAAGTTAGCTTTTTCAGGAGACGACGCCAAGCAAAAACTGACTTTGGATCTTCTGCGCGCAGGACTGGAATCCCATCATTTCTCATCTCATTACGGCTTCGACTTTGGGGCATTAAAACGCGGATATGGATGGTTTCCACGAACCCTGAAGGAGATTCAGGGCTGGTATGAGCTATTCGTTCAGATCGCAATTGACCTTGGTAAGACTACAACTGCTTTGGGCTCCGATGCTCGCGCCATATTGGGAAGCGCCTTCAGGGGGCTATGGGGTGATGCCCGAATGGAAGATACCCTGATCCGAGCTGCGCGACAGCTGGTTCCAATTGACGGGTGGCCCGATGGATGGATCGGTATCCGAAACACCCTACATTGGGATAAAGAGCGCATAGCCCCCGATTCACTCGAAAGGTTGAAGGCGCTGGAAAAGGAAATTACGCCTAGAGATTTGCGAGCAAAAATCCATGCCAAAGTTCTCCAGAGAGGATCATTTGGCGTTGATCTTGACGATTCTGAAGAAGACTCGCCGACAGATTGGTATGTGAAAGCCCATGAAGAGGCCAAGGCGCTCGGAAAAGCAGCCGCACAGGATACAGATGTACTCGCTGACCTTTCGCTATTCATTTCAAATAGGAATACAACCAACAAGGTTTGGTGCTTCGCTGTTGGCCTAGGCCTAGCTTCAGTTTCTACGCGACAGATTCTTAATCGCCTAAAGCCATTGGTCGAACTTCCGCCAGCCGACGGATTTGACCTTCAATTCATCACAGGCTTAATCAACGGCTGGAACCAGGCCAAGCCCGATGAAGCTGCTGCTTTTCTGGATGAAGCTGTTGTAGATGAAGTTTGGGGGCCACTATTTCCAAACCTGCAATTCGCCATTGAACTTGACGTGGTGGGCTATTTGAGACTCATGAAATCTCTAGAGTTCGGTCGAGCATCTTGCTGGAAATATACGAATCTCGGTTGCGGACGCAGAACCGATCCTCTCACTGTTGCTCAAATTTCTGCTTTGCTGGGGCTACTAGCTGGAAAGCTGGACGAAGGCTTGCCTGCAGCAATTGATGTGCTCTACATGGTGATTCACTGCACCGACACTAAAGATGAGCAATATAAAGAGGAGTTGCGGGCCTATTGCTTGGAGTTCGTCGCTGAGCTTGATTGGAGTTTGATTGATCTTACGAACGAAAACTTTCTGCATCACCTTGAATGCGTGATCGAATTTTCTCTTGATAGCAGCGAGCCACATGAGGCGGCTACCAAAACCCTTAACCGATTAATTCAACAGGAACGCGCCGGCAAGAGGATATTTCCGCGTCGCCTTGGTAATGTACTTTTGCCATTCTTCAAGAAATGTCCAGTTGAAGCTTTGGATGCCGTTTATACCGAGGATGAACACACAACTCTTATGTACATGCTGACGGTTCGGCTCGATAGACATGGGGATACAGTAATAGGAGTAGTGCCAGAGGAAGCCTTAATTGAGTGGTGCAAAGTCTCTCCTGAAGACAGATGCGTATTTGCGGCACAAACCTGCAAATTATTCGAAAGACCAAATCCTGGTGAATCTAGCGACCTAGCCGTCATAGGTATTTCAAGTGCGGCTAAAACTCTTCTGGCTCTGGCACCAGACAAAAAGGTGGTTCTCGATACACTAGTCGGCCGTTTCTCTCCCAATTCTTGGTCTGGTTCCCGTGCGGCAATCATGCGCCAACGGTTTGAACACCTGGATGAACTCAACCCGACTGGCGATCAAAAACTCAGGTTATTGATAGAGGAAATGAAGGTACGCGTTTCAAAACACATTGAAAGCGAAGAGCAGCGGGAGCAGGATCGGGAGCGATCAGAGACTGGTAGTTTCGAATGAATTTGTGCTGTTGAGGCTGTGGGGCGCAGCCATACCCTCCTCGGATTCACGCTACGTGTTACGGGCGTTATGCCCACTCGCCCTGCGACGGATTAACAACAAATTTGCAGATTTATTAGATAATCAGCAAACTATCGTCTATTGTTTATCCGTCACGACAGAGAGGCTTTTTATGAACACCGATACGATTGATACAGCAATGGCTCGCCGCTTGGCTGAAGCCTGCGCCATTCGGGGTGCCTCGATTATCGGGCGGCCGGGTGGCTGGTCCGTCATGCTCAAGCTGGGTATGTCAGAGAAGCCGCTGGGCGTCCAGCGCACCGACAAGCCGCGTACTTGGCGTAGCCTCGACACCTGCATGGACTACCTCAAGAATGAATTACACATCGTTCGTGTCGACATGCTCGATGCCAGCAACCACAGCGCCGGCGACGTGACCCGTAGCACTCGGGCCGATTCGTCAGAACGCATGAAGCGCGCCCACGAAGCCGCCGCTTACGATCAATGGTTTCGTGCCCAGGTACAGGAAGCGATTGACGATCCGCGCCCGAGCATTCCGCATGAGCAGGTTATGGCCGAGTTCGCAGAGCGCCGCACGGCGTTGCTCAAGCGGGCTGGCGGTAAATGATTCGCCTGGTATGGCGACCGATGGCCTATGAGGACCGTGTATCCATCATGGATTACATCGCCCAGAATAATCCGGCTGCCGCGCTGGAACTGGACGAGGAAATCGAGGATAAGACCAATGCCTTGGTCAGCCATCCAAAGCTTTACAAGCCGGGCCGGATGAAGGGCACGCGTGAAATGGTGATTCGGCCTAACTATGTCGTGGTCTATCGTGACACTCGCACCGAAGTCACCATCTTGCGAGTGCTGCACGCCGCTCGCCAGTGGCCGTAGCTGACTATTTTTACCTTTTGGGGTTTGGGTCAAAAATAGCCAGGTCGGCATTAAACCCAATCAATATCCTCCACCCTCAAGGAACCGAACGGGGTTCGGACTCGAAACGAGCCAGCAGATTTTCGTAACCCGCCGAACGCCGGGCGAGCAAGCCGTTTGTGCGGCCCAGTATTTCCTCGAAGAAGGCTAGCGTCAGGTCGATGGTGGCTGCTTTTACTAGCGGATTCAGGTCGCGCCCGCCGGCGCCCAGGCGGTCGGTGAACATGCTGTGTGAGCCGTCGCGAAAGGCCACAAGCACTTTGCGCGTGCTGCCGGTTGCGGTGAAAACGCGCAGGCGGTCCTGGTAGTCGGAGAGGTAGCCGGGAATCCGGATTTCGTCGCCTGTTGCCGTGATGTGTAGCGTCGGGATGCCGATTGGGCGGACGACGGCCTCCGGGTCTGTCTCACCGTGAAAGGGGGGCGCGCTGATGATGACGGCGCCGAGGATGCGGCTGTCGCGGTAAGTGAGGTTGCCTTGCGGGCGCGAGAATACGGCGCCGGCGGCGAGCAAGGCGGTATTGGCGCCGTAGGAATGGCCGGCAGCGAGGATTCGTGCGGGATCGATTACGCCGGCAAACTGGGGATCGGCGAGCACCGAATCAAGGGCGAAGCCGAGGTCGCGCACGCGGTTGACGGCCTCGGTTTCATTCGCTGCGGATTGCAGCCGGGCGACCATATCCAGCGGGTTGCCGCTCCACAGGCGGCTGTCGCTGCCGGCATGCTGGACGTGCAGGCTGGCATAGCCGCGCGCTGCCCAATTTGCGCCGAGATAGGAATAGCCTTCGCGCGAACCGCCCATGCCATGCGAGAAGGCGATCAGGGGCACCGGTTCGTGCCGCGATGCTGCGGGCGGCAGGTAGAGTTTGACCAGCACTTCACGCTGCCGCTCACGGTCGACCCACTGGAAATACTTGATTTCATAGGCGGCGGGTTGTGGCATCAGCTTGGCTTCAACCAGCGCCGCCTGGTTACGTGCCGACCAGGATTCGACAAAGCCGTTCGCCCGGCCGTCCTGAGTCCCGGCGCAAGCGGTGAGCAGGCTGACGCACGCTGCGATGAGGAGCATTCGGGTCGAGGGGATTGTTGCCAGCGGAGAACGCATGTCTGGGATACCCGGTTATTTTTACCTGTTCTCTGAGCGTTCAATGGGGTGCAAGTTCAGATTTCAAGCCGGATTGGTTGGATGATGGCAAAACCAAGCATTGCGACGGCTGAGATTGTTATTTTTGAGTAATTATTGCGGTCGACCGCAAAAAACCGCCAAAAAACCATCCGTAGAAATGAAAAACCCCGGTGATTGCGCCGCCGGGGTTGTGCTTTGCTACTGGAAAATCAGGCGTTGCGCAGCGCCAGCGTCCAGGCTTCCATTGCTTGATTGGCTGGTTGCATGGGGGCTTCCATGAAGCTGATGACAAACTTGTCGCCCATGTCGGCAATGCCGATTGAGCGGGGGCGGACGGCGAGCATTTGTGGATTGGGGATGGCGAATCCGAAGCAGAAAATGATGTCGACCGCAGCCGTCATACCCTCGACGATGGGGCCACCGATTTTGCTGGTGTGCGCGTAGTGGTCGAAGACGCCAATGAATTGCACTTTGGGGTTCTCGGCGATCTTGCCCTTGTAGTAATCGACCAGCGCATCGACGGTTTGATACGTCGTTTCGGCCTTGCCGATTTCAGCGACGAAGATCGGATATTTTTCCTGGAGCAGGGTTTGTTTCATCTTGAATTCCGTAATTGAGGTAGCGAAAGACTAAATATTAGCGTTTGCTGATTTGTTTTAGTAGGAAAGCTTGATCTCGATTGAGGTCTCCGGCACGGTCAGGTCAAAAGCGCTGTCGGCAAACTTGGGTGGCCCCATAACTTTGGGGTTGTTGGAAAGGCCGTAACCCTCGGTCGGAAACATGCCGAAACGCAGGCCCAGCTTGCTATCCGAATCGGCATCGTGATAAGCCATGATGGCGTAGCGGCCTGGTGGCAAGGCCATGAAGGCAAGTTTGAGATCACCTTTTTGGGCCGGTACCGAGACAACGGCGACGGCGCGATCCTCCTTGCGGAAGGTCTCGGGTTCGCGATAAATCGAGGCGCGAATTTGGCCCGTGCTGTCGCGCACACCTTTCAGCGTGACGATCAGCCGGGATTCATCGGCCTGCGCCGAGATTGCCCCGAACAGGCAGCCGACCAGAATACCCAGCAGCATTCGCCGTAATGAGAAGCCGAAAGCGGGTAATTTTTTCATCGATTATTGGACTCGGTGGGTAGAGCTGGAAAAATCCTGTCAAACATGAACAGCAGACGCGCTTGGGCGGGGTATTAGCCTTGGTGGATTGTTCTTCAACTACCTATCGGCAAACCGTGGGAGCACGGTTTTAAGCAAAGAAGGGCGGGTTTTGATCCCCGCCCAGCCACCAGAAACCCTTTATGCGTGATGTTCGTCCGCTTCCTCCCAGCCGGTAATCATTGCCTTGATGTGGGCAAAGATCGTGTGGCCGGTAGTCGTCAGATAAACATGAATAAAGAAGAAGGCAGTAATCATGAAGGCGCCAAGGGTATGCGCTACCGCGACAACTTCCAGCGACAAATATTGGTCAACCCCAAATTTGGCCCAGTCACCGTAGAACAGATAAAGCAAGCCTGAGCCCCAGATCAAAGGTGAAATAAAGGCTAGCAGCGCCAGATAAGCCAGACGTTGCAAGGGATTGTGCTTCTGCACCACGGTCTTGTGGAAGGGGTGCGGTGAGTGCGTGAAGATACCGATCGTGTAGTAATGAACCATCGCCATCACGTTCTTCAATGAGGGCAGATACTGCCTCCATTCGCCGGTGGTGAATTGCCAGAAAATGGTGAAGGCCCATAGCGTCAGTAAGGTCCAGGCCGCCACCGTATGCACTTGAGTCGCCTTGGCGAAGCCCAAAATGCTATAGCTGCCATGAACCTCGAAGCCGGTGATCATCATGACAATAATCAAAAGTGCCTGTGACCAGTGCCAGAACCGCTCATAACGTTTGTAAATATAGATACGTCCGCTCATTTTGCTTGCTCCTTGCGACGGGTGAGGTATCGGGTCAGGCCATGCAGAAAGCCAGCACCAATGGCACCAAAGATGGCGAGGCCACCAAACAGATCAACCCAACTGTTGCGGTCGCGTCCGGGGATATAAATATCGCTAATCGCAGCCAGCCGACCACTTGCTTCACGGGTATGGCATTCCTGACAGGGAACCGCCTTTTCCTTGGGTGCAACCATGTGCGTAATGAACCAGTTCATGCGGGTTTCGATAAAGCCGAACTTGCCGCTATAGGGCAGGCCGGCGTAATCCATCCCCGCCTTAATTGACTTCGCGTAGTCGTAATGTTTCCAGAACGCGGTGTCGTCATCGCCATAAACGTGATTGACTACCAAGGTATTGTTCACTGGGTCGTAGGCCTGCTTGCCAACCATCACCTTGAACGGCCAGATGCGGGCGTCCTTGTCGCTGGCCGAACCCTGAATACGGTTGAGTTCGAGGACGCCATCCTTGGCGATGTACTTGTCCAGCTTGTCGACAATTGATACCTGCTCGACAGTTCCGTTGTACCACTTGTACTCGGGACGGACATTTTCGCCGTATTTGAAGTCCCCCTTGGCTGCCGAGTAACTCAGATGGCCGTGATCATCCTTGATGAACAACGGTTTGCCGTTGGCGTCCATCTTGCCGGCGGTAGACCAATCCCACAGCATTTTGGTGGCGATACCACCGCGCGCGAATTCAGGAATATGGCAGGTTTGGCAAGCCACCTTGTTGGTGTGGGTGTTGATCTTGGCTTCCTTGTGTGGCGTAAAGCCGTGGCAGGACTCGCAGGTGGCGCGGTTGTGGTCGTCCTTGGGCAAGTCAAAACCATGCTTGTCCTTTGCCGTCGCTGCGTAGCGGCTACCGGAAGGCTGATGAGCGTTAAAAGTGTGGCAATCAGCACACACCATATTGGCGCCATCCTCCGCCATGTGGACATCCAGTTCCTTCTTCGGTTTGACCAGCGAAGAATCAAGATCGCCGTGCTTCACCGCATCGCCACCGCCACCGCTGAAGTGGCAGCTGCCGCAGTTTTTACGCCCTGGTTTACCAACATGCTGGGCGATTTTGGTCAGGTCAGGCGCCTTGAACATCTTCTTGCCCGGCGGTCCTTCCATTGGCTCGGTTTCACGATCAGCATAAAGCGGGTGGCCGGCGTCGGTACCGAATTTCTTGTAGGTGCCAGTATTGTCATGGCAGGCAAGACAGTCCACGTTGCTTTGATCGGAAAAGTCGAAGTTCTTGTCTTTCCAGCCGTAACCAGCGTGACAACTGGTGCAGCGCGCCTCGTTGGAAATGGGTGAGCCGCAGAAATTATTGGCAGCAAACTGCTTGCCAAGCTTCTTGCCGGTTGTCGGGCTGATCGTTTCCCAAGTCCAGTGAATGCTCTTCATTACTTGATGGCCGGCCGTGTTGTGGCAACTCAAACAAGCCTTGGTGACCTCCGGCCCGGTCTTGAACGGGCCTTTAAGCGCATCAAGTTTGCTGTGGTCGGTCGTGGACACCGGCTTGGCATTGGCTGCAGGTAGCGATTGGGTCGTTGCTGGTTCGGGCGACTTGCTCTCGGCTGCCTGTATTTGGATCGACATGGTCAGGCCAAGCAGCAGACTGACGATGCGGACGAGGTTTTTCATATGATTTCTCCCCTTGCTTTGCGCTGTGAAAATTCAACATTGCTACTTTGTCATCCCCCTTGTTTGATATTAGATTGTTAAATAATTAAATGCTAATTTTTATCCGGGTTTCAGTTTTTGCTACTTACAGGAATGTTGCGGTCGACCGCCAAATTTCATCGCTATTAGGTAGCTTTTGCAGGCATGGCTGCTTCATTCGGAAATCTGCCGTGCATATACGAGAACATCGTAATAAGAGTATCCTGCGATGAATTGGGCCATGCCGTAAAAATGATCAAGCCTCCAACCCGCCCCAATCAAAAACTATGCTTACCAATCTGATCAACAACATCGCCTTCCTGGTTGCTTTGGTTGCAGCAGGCCAGCTTGTTATTACACGATTCCACAAGTTTTCATTACACCGCCAGTTGCTGCTCGGTCTCCTGTTTGGCGCTGTGGCTTTGCTGGGCATGGCGAATCCGGTTAATTTTGCACCCGGCGTGTTTTTTGACGGTCGTTCGATTGTTCTAACGGTGGCCGGGGTGCTCGGCGGGGGCATGACCGCGGCCATCGCCGCAGCAATGGCCGCGATTTATCGCTATCAACTTGGTGGTAGCGGTGCGCCAGTTGGCATCATCATCGTGCTGCTCTCAGCCTTGCTCGGTGTGCTGGCAAGGCTTTGGTGGCTGCGCCACAGCAGCCCGCCACACCCGATCCACTATCTGATACTGGGTGTTGTGGTGCAGTTAATGCAGTTAGCTGTCTTCACGCAAATCCCCAATCGGGCTGGTTATGCTTTCATTGAGCAGGCCTGGTGGGTACTCCTGCTGTTCTATCCCCTCGCGACCATGCTGCTGTGCCAGATCTTTCGTAATTACGAGCAACAACTTCTTGGCCGGGAGGCGTTGCAAGCGGCACAGAATGCCGTAATTGCAGAAGAACGGACCAGCATGAAACGCTTTCATGCCTACTTCGATCACTCCATCGTCGGCCTTGCCATCACCAACCTGGAAAAAGGCTGGGTTGAGGTAAATGACGCGCTTTGTGCCACGCTGGGCTACACGCGCGATGAGTTGACCTGCAAGACCTGGACGGAGCTTACCTACCCGGAGGATCTGGCGCCTGATCTGACACAATTCAACCGCATGCTGGCTGGAGAAATCAACAGCTACGCGATGGATAAGCGTTTCATCCACAAGGATGGTCACTTGGTCTATACGCGACTGGCCGTCAGCCATGTACGCAAGCAGGATGGCAGTCTGGATTATGTGGTTGCTATGGTCGAGGACATTACCGAGCGCAAGCAGAATCAGCTTGAACTGCAGCAGCGTGACCACTATCAGCGGGCCTTGCTCGACAACTTTCCCTTTGCCGTCTGGCTCAAGGATACCGAGAGCCGCTTCCTCGCTGTTAACCAGGGGTTTGCGCAGTTGCAGGGCGGCGGCGACGCTAACGAACTGGTCGGCAAGAACGACTTCGATATTTGGCCTGCCGAATTGGCCGAGGGCTATCAGGCTGACGATCGGGTGGTTCTCGCATCCGGTGAAAAGAAGAGCGTGGAGGAGGAAATCATCGACGCCGAAGGAGCGCGAAAGTGGTTTGAGACTTACAAGGCCCCGGTATTCGACGATGTCGGCAAGGTGGTGGGTACCGTCGGCTTTGCCCGCGATATCACCGAGCGCCGCACTGCCGCTCTGGCCATGGAGGAGATGTCGGAGGCACTCGCCACCTCGCGTGACTTGCTGCGGCAAATCATTGATACAGCACCAATCCGCGTTTTCTGGAAGGATCGTGACTGTCGTTACCTCGGCTGCAACCCGGCCTTTGCGCGGGATGCAGGCAAAAAATCGCCTGCCGAACTGATCGGGCAGGATGACTTTGCCATGAGCTGGGCCGATCAAGCCGATCTTTATCGGGCCGACGACCAGCTAGTAATGGAATCAGGCCAGTCGCGACTCGATTTTGAGGAACCCCAGACCACCCCGGATGGCGAAACCATCTGGTTGCGTACATCCAAGGTGCCGCTGCGCGATGCGACAGGCACGGTAACCGGTGTAATGGGACTTTACGACGACATTACTGCACGCAAGAAAGTGGAAGTTGCCCTGACCCAGGAACGGCTATTTTCCACCAAGACCATCAATGCCCTGCCTGGTGTTTTTTACATGTTTGATGCCAGTGGCCGATTCGTACGCTGGAACAAGCATTTCAACGAAATAACCGGTTACAGCGATGACGAACTGGCGCTGATGCATGGGCCTGACTTTTTCTCCGGACTGGACCATGAACGAATAGCTGCGGCAATGGAAGAGGCTTTCCGGGATGGCGCGGCAAGCGTCGAGGCGTTATTCGAGGATCAGCACGGGCAAGGCACCCCCTACCTCTTTAGCGGCACCCGCATGGTGATCGATAGCGAAGCTTATCTACTTGGTGTCGGCATTGACATCAGCGAACGCAAGCAAGCCGAAGCAGAATTGAAGCAGCATCGCGACCATCTCGAAGAACTGGTCACGAATCGTACCCAGGAACTGGCCTTGGCAAAGGAGGCGGCAGAAACCGCCAACGTAGCCAAGAGCGCCTTCCTGGCCAATATGAGCCACGAGATCCGCACCCCTTTGAACGCTATCACCGGCATGGCTCACATCCTGCGCCGCAGCGGATTGACTGCGCAGCAGACCGACAAGCTCGACAAAATAGAAGGTGCCGGCAATCACCTGCTCGAAATCATCAATGCCGTGCTTGACCTCTCCAAGATCGAGGCCGGCAAGTTCACGCTGGATGATGCCCCGGTTCATATCGAAGCCCTGCTTGGCAACATTACCTCCATGCTTGGTCAAAAGGCGCAAAGCAAAGGGCTGCGTTTCCACACCGAAACCGATTCTCTCCCTCACAACCTGCATGGCGATCCAACCCGCTTGCAACAAGCATTGCTCAACTACGCTGCCAATGCCCTCAAGTTTACCGAGACCGGCCACATCATTCTGCGAGTGAAGGAAGAGTCACAGACCGATAAAAGCGCCACCCTGCGCTTCGAAGTCGAGGATAGCGGTAACGGCATCGCCCCCGATGTTCTTTCAAAACTCTTCGTTGCTTTCGAGCAGGCTGACAACACAACCACCCGCAAGTACGGCGGCACCGGCCTCGGACTGGCAATCACCAAGAAGATCGCTGAAGTGATGGGAGGACATGTCGGCGTGAGCAGTAGCGAGGGCATGGGTAGCACCTTCTGGTTCACCGCCGTACTCAGAA
The DNA here is from genome assembly GCA_039797825.1 of Pseudomonadota bacterium. Lineage (GTDB taxonomy): Bacteria > Pseudomonadota > Gammaproteobacteria > Burkholderiales > Rhodocyclaceae > Azonexus. Next base: position 33,734 of record JBDKHF010000064.1, read on the forward strand.
AGGGGCAATATTCTGTCGAAGAAATTGCCAAGGTCGGGGCCGACACTGCTGAGCAGGCGATACTGCGCAACCATGCCGGCAAGCGCATCTTGCTGGCCGAAGATGAACCGACCAACCGCGAAATTGCCCAGATGCTGCTAGAAGATGTTGGCCTCAAGGTAGACCTCGCCGAGGATGGCCGTGAAGCTGTGGCGAAGGCCGGTGCAGCCAACTACGCCGTGATCCTGATGGACATGCAGATGCCGGTACTGGATGGACTGGATGCGACGCGACAGATCCGGCAACTACCTGAGCGCGAAAAAACGCCGATTCTGGCGATGACGGCAAATGCCTTTGCCGAGAACAAGGATCAGTGTTTTGCAGCAGGGATGGATGACTTTATTGCCAAGCCGGTTATCCCGGAGGTGCTCTATGAATCCTTGCTCAAGTGGCTGGAGAAGCCAGGATGATTTCTCCCTTTGCTTTGCGCTGTGAAAATCCGGCATTGCTACTTTGTCATTCCCCTATTTGATATTGAATCGGGTTTTAGTTTTCGCTACTTTCTGTCGTTAATTGACTTACAGAGTCAATCCCGATGGAGGTGCGTGATGAACATCATCTACAGCAGCGAACATTTTTGGATTCTGGCCTATCCGGCAGAACAAGGTTTTGAGTTGCTCGACAAGGAAACGCAGCGCACGCTCTTTTTACAAGGCGCTTCAGCCTGGCATTTTCGCAATGCGATGGAGTGCGTCCCTGCTGAAGATCGCGACGAAGAGCACATCGACGAGTTTCTTGATGACTACTGTGCAGGCACGGCGCACCCCATCGTTTTTCACTGATCCCCGAATCGGTGGGCACAGCGGGACAAATCGGGCTGGTTGACTCTATCCATTGGCGTCAATAAGCAAAGCATTTATTTTTTGGCGCGGGATGAGCGTATAAGTAAGTGCTGTGCTGCTCGCATCCGCGACCTGCTAAAACATGCGCGTTTTGTGAGAGGCTGGTCATGTTCCCGCTTGGATTTACTGAATTACCGGCGAAATTGCATTGTTTGCGGTCAACGGCCAATTTCGCTTGAAAAAATCAAACCGATTTATTGCACTGCTGTTGGCTGCTGTTTTGTTGGTTGTGCTGGCGGCGACGATATCTTTCCGGGCGATTGCTCAAATGGAGGCGGCGGCTGCGGCGCGTAGTCATACGCGACATGTCATCAACCGGGTAGAAGGCGTGCTTTCCCAACTGCGCGATGCTGAGACTGGCCAGCGCGGCTATGCGTTGACCGGTGATCAAGCCTTTCTTGAGCCGTATCTGACTGGTCGCGACGGCATTTCTGGCTATTTGGACGATTTGCGCCAAAACGTTCGGATTCAAGCCAGTCAAACGCATCTCGCTGCCTTGGCGCCATTGATCGATGCCAAATTGGCGGAGTTGGCGCAGATCATCGTGCTGCGCCAAAACAATCAAATGGCCGACGTATTGGCGCGGGTTAAAAGCGGCCAGGGCAAGCGGCTGATGGATGCAATTCGCGTCGAGATCAATGCCTTGGTGCAGGAGGAAGAGAATGCGCTGGCCGAACTCGAAGCGGAATTTGAATCGAGCTTGCGCCAGTTCTTTTTCATTTTCCTTGGTGTCAGCTTGTTGGCGCTACTGTCGGTGCTTTCCTTCGCCTACCAGATCTATTCGAGAAGCAAGGAGCGTCTGAAGGATTTGCTGCATGTCGAAACCCGGCATTTGCTTGAACGGCAGGAGGCGATGAATACGCAACTGCAACAGGCCAACAATAGCGCACTGGAAAACGGGGAAAAACTTTCGGTCACGCTGGGTTCTATCGGTGATGCGGTGATCGCCACCGATAACAACGCGCGGGTAAGCCTGCTCAACCCGATTGCCGAACAATTGACGGGTTGGACTCAGGCTGAAGCCAATGGTCGTCCGATTGACGAAATTTTCCACATCATCAATAAAAAAACTCGCCAGTTAGCCACCATTCCTGTCATGGAAACCCTGGCGCACGGAACCATACAAGGCTTGGCCAACCACACCGTACTGATTGCCCGCGACGGTCATGAGTACGATATCTCAGATAGTTGTGCGCCGATTCGCAATCGTGAAGGCTTGTTGGTAGGTGCCGTACTGGTGTTTCGGAATGTCACCGAAGCGTATGCCGTGCAGCAGGCTTTCGGTTTGCAACAGCTGGAGCTGGAGATGCAGAACAATGAGCTGCTGCAGTCGCGGGCGGCGCTCGATGCCTCGCAGGCGCGCTATTTCGATCTTTATGAGCGGGCGCCGGTCGGCTATCTCACCTTGAGCGAGTCGGGCTTGATTATTGAGGCCAATGCCTCGGCTGCGGTCATGATTGATATTGCGCGTGAGAATCTGGTCGAGCAGTCGATCACGCACTTTATCGATCAGAACGACATGGAAATTTACTATCAATTGCGCCAACAATTGATGGCGACGGGTGGGCCGCAGGCTTGCGAATTGCGTTTGCGCAAGTCGGTGGACGAACTATTGTGGGTGCATTTGTCGATCAGCAGCGCGCTTGATGAAGGCATGCCGGTCGTGCGCATGATGATGACTGACATCAGGGCGCGCAAGCAAACTGAAGAGGCCTTGCTCAAGGCCGGGGCTTTGCAACAGGCGATTTTCAACAGCGCCAACTTTTCGAGTATTGCCACGGACGCCAAGGGCGTGATCCAGATTTTCAATGTCGGCGCCGAGCGCATGCTGGGTTATGCCGCAAGCGATGTGTTGAACAAGATTACGCCGGCTGATATTTCTGATCCGCAGGAAGTGATCGTCCGCGCCGAGGTTTTGAGCCTTGAGCTGGGTACGCCCATTTCGCCGGGCTTTGAGGCGCTGGTTTTTAAAGCCTCGCGCGGCATTGAGGATATTTACGAGCTGACCTATATCCGCAAGGATGGCAGCCGCTTCCCGGCGGTGGTGTCGGTCACGGCGCTGCGCGACGAGCAAAACATGATTATTGGTTACCTGCTGATCGGCACCGACAACACTGCCCGTAAATTGGTCGAAGAGGAAAGGGCGCAACTTGATCTGGCGCTGAAGGCGAAAAATGTTGAACTGGAGAACGCCAGGGTGGTGGCGGATCAAGCCAATCTGGCGAAATCGGATTTTCTGTCGAGCATGAGTCACGAATTACGCACGCCATTGGGCGCCATTCTCGGTTTCGCCCAACTGATCGAATCCGGTACGCCGCAGCCGACGCCCAACCAGAAGCGCAGTGTTGATCAGATTCTCAAGGCCGGCTGGTATTTGCTGGAACTGATCAATGAAATTCTTGATCTGGCGGTGATTGAATCCGGCAAGCTATCGCTGTCGATTGAATCGGTGTCACTGGCCGAGGTCTTGCATGAATGCGCGGCGATGATCGAACCGCAGGCTGAAAAACGCAGCATTTGCGTGGTGTTTGCCCCGCTTAAGCAAGACTATTTTGTCAAAGCGGATCGCACGCGCGTCAAACAGATACTGATCAATCTGCTATCCAATTCAATCAAGTACAACAAAACGGGCGGCACGGTGACGGTGCTATGCCGCGTCAGCCACCCGGATTCGATTCAAATCAGCGTCCGCGATACCGGTGAAGGGCTTTCTGCCGAGTTGCTGGCGCAACTGTTTCAGCCCTTCAATCGCCTTGGTCAGAAAGCCAACAGCGAAGAGGGTACCGGCATTGGCCTGGTGGTCTGCAAGCGCCTAGTTGAATTGATGGCGGGTGAGATTGGTGTTGAAAGCACGGTCGGCATCGGTAGCGTGTTCTCGATCAAGCTGAACTTGACCGACGAGCCAAAATCTTCGGTGCATGCAGATGATGTAGTGGTCCTTGATCGATTACAGAATCAAGCTGCTGAACAGAAGTACACCTTGCTTTACGTCGAGGACAACCCGGCGAATCTGATGCTGGTTGAAGACATCATTGCGCGCCGCCCGGATATTCGTTTGTTGAGTGCCAAGGATGGGAATGCCGGGGTTGCGTTGGCCCGGTCAGCGTTGCCGGATGTCATTTTGATGGACATTAACTTGCCTGGCATCAGTGGCATTAAGGCCCTGAAAATATTGGCAAATGACCAGTTGACCGCAGGCATTCCAGTCATCGCGCTAAGTGCCAATGCCATGCCGCGCGATATCGAGCGGGGTTTGGCCGCCGGGTTTGTCGACTATTTGACCAAACCGATCAAGATCGCCGAGTTCATGCAGACGCTGGATGCGACGCTCAAAATTGCCGATAGCAAATTGCTCGGCCCCCCTAAAGAGGAAGTGTGATGCTTGATCACTCGGAAATTCTCGCCGCCAGCATCCTGATCGTTGACGATCAGGAGTCCAATATTCTTTTATTGGCGCAATTACTCAGCGATGCCGGCTACAGTCAGGTCAGTTCAACGATGAATCCGCAGGAAGTCTGCGCCCTGCATCGCCATAACCGCTACGACCTGATCCTGCTTGACCTGCAAATGCCGCTGATGGATGGCTTTCAGGTCATGGAAGGGCTCAAAACCAATGCCGCCGACGCCTACCTTCCCGTATTGGTGCTGACGGCGCAACCCGGTCACAAGCTGCGTGCCTTGCAAGCCGGAGCCAAGGATTTCATCAGCAAGCCGTTTGATCTGCTTGAAGTGAAAACGCGCATCCACAACCTGCTGGAAGTGCGTTTGCTCTACAAAAAGCTGGAAAACTACAACCAGCAGCTGGAGCAGACGGTACTCGAAAGAACCGCTGAACTGCGCGAAAGCGAAGCGCGCTATCGCAGCCTGACTGAACTCGCCTCTGACTGGTACTGGGAGCAGGATGAGGCCATGAATTTCACCAAGGTTTCCGGCCCGGTGCAGGAGATGTTGGGGATACAGGTCGATAACCTGGCGGGCGATCATGGTGGATTGGCGAGCGCCGGCTGGAACGAGGCCGAGCGCGCCTTGTTGCAAGAAAGGATTGCTGCCCGCCAGCCATTTCTTGATTTTGTTTTCAGTCGAACCAATGCCGATGGTTCGCAGCAGCGCTTTCAGGTGAGTGGCGAGCCAATGTTCAATCAATCGTCACGATTTATTGGCTACCGTGGCATCGGTATTGAACTGACTGGCAAGTGAGGGATAAGTGATGATCGCTCCCCATAGCCCGAGTCAAAACCACCTGCTCGCCGCGCTGCCTCCGGCAGAGTTTGAAGTCTTGGCCGCTCATCTTGAACTGGTGACCATGCGCCTTGGCCAAATGCTCTACGAACCGGGCGGGCAGCTGCAGCATGCTTATTTCCCGACGACTTCGATCATCTCGCTGCATTACGTCATGGAATCCGGTGCCTCGGCAGAAACCGCCGGTGTCGGTAACGAAGGCATGCTTGGTGTTTCCTTGTTTATGGGCGGCGATACCACGCCCAGTTCGGCAGTTGTCCAGACGGCTGGCCACGCCTATCGGCTGGAGCGCCGGCTGCTCAAGCAGGAATTCGAGCGTGGCGGTCTGCTGCAAAAGCTGTTGCTGCGCTATACCCAGGCGCTGCTGACGCAGATGGCGCAAACGGCGGTTTGCAATCGACACCATTCGCTGGAACAGCAACTTTGTCGCTGGCTGTTGCTAACGCTAGATCGCTTACCGAGCAATGAGCTGGTGATGACCCAGGAGCTGGTTGCCAGCATGCTTGGTGTGCGGCGTGAAGGGATTACGGTGGCGGCTGGCGATCTGCAGCGTGCCGGTTACATCAGCTACCGGCGCGGTCACATTGCGGTGCTCAATCGCGCCGGGCTGGAGGCGAGCAGCTGCGAGTGCTACGCGGTGGTCAAGAAAGAATTGAAGCGCCTGCTCTCCGATGTGCGTTATCGCCAGGATTTTTCATAGCTTCCTGCACCCCCTTTCTGTGCGCCAACGAACAGAGTGATTCTGGCTTAAAGCGTACTTTCTGCTTACAGCCCTGGATCGGTGATCTTGCATGCATTTCGGGGGATTCTTATCAAATGAAAAAAGGAACTGCCATGAAATATTCAATCGTTTTTGCCGCATTGATCAGCGGCTTGGCCTTGACTGCCTGCGATACAAAAACGGTAGTGACGCCGGCACCAGTCGTTGCCGTGCCGGTTCAAGTGCCAGTACCGGGGCCAGCCGGCCCGGCGGGCGCTACAGGCTCGACGGGATCGACCGGTTCCACCGGGGCAACAGGTGATACCGGGGCGGCGGGCAATACCGGCAGCACGGGTGCGACGGGTGAGCGTGGCAAAACTGGCGGCGACACGGTAGTGATTCTCCCGGCACCGACCCCGGCGCGTTGAGTATTCTGTAAAAACAGGGATCTGATCGTGCTGGTGGCGATGAAAAATTCATCCGCACAGTGCTGCTCAGATCCTGCTCCGCGTGTTCTGGCCGCTTTGCTATAACCGCGACCATCGAAAAATATTGCTGATTGACGGGTCGACCGCATTCATTGGCGGGATCAACACAATCTGATCTATCTGAAGCTGATCTCGGCCATCGGCAATGCTGAACGGCAGGTTGAGTTGGCCAATGCCTAATTCGTCCCTGATTCGTCCCTGATTCGCAGCTGATCAAATCCCTGATCGATGGCGTCTGGTCATGCGTTGGCTCAATCAATCTCGCTCGGTGGAGTTTTCTTGATAACGATGAGGTCAATGCGGTGATTCTCGGGCGTCAATTCGCGAGGCCGATGCAGGCCATGTTCAAGCAGGATATTGCTGGCTCGTTACGCAGCAAGGAGTGGGTTGGGTTTTAAACCGATATTGTCGGGCTGAAGCCCGACCTACGCACGAACTGCACGGCGTTGGTAGGTCGGGTTTTAACCCGACATTGTCAGGCCTATTTCGGCAATTTATGGGCCGTTTCGACAGCGAAATCTGCCAGTTTTTCGAGCGTGCCTTGCAGCGCAAGGTTAGCGGCGATGACTCCGCCATAGGGATCTTCACTTTTGGTAACTACGCTCTGGTCAAACTCGCGCCAAGCCACCACGCGCCGTGTGTTTTCATCGATCAAGGTTGCGCGCAGTGTAAAACGGACAGAGCCGGGGTGGCTGCGAAAGTCTTGTTGCAGACGGATGATCTCGCTATCCAGACGGAAATCACCCGCCGCCGTGCTGGGCGTCAGGACAACCGCGCGAAACGCGCCGCTTCTAACGATAGCGTCGACAATCAGCGGCGCCAGCATGCGTGCGGGGGGTTCTATCCATTCGCTTTGGGCAAAGTGTTCCAGCTTGTAGGGCTCGCGCAGGTAAATCATGCGCTGGCTATCAAAACCGGCGGCGGCATGCGGTGGGCTGACGATCAGGGTTGGCGCTGAAGCGGGGGCGGGAGGCGACGTTTTTCCTGAAATGCCTTCCAGCGCATAGAAGTTGGGGAAGGGGGGCGTAATCGGCTGCAACAGGCTGCAGGCGCTGATCGCCAGCAGCGCAAGCCCACCAACGAATACTCTACAGCCAGTTTTTACAAATGCTTTCATGGTTTTGCTCCGCTTTCTCCTGGCCCGGGCTGAATCGGATGGCGCCCGAACAACAGGCTGGATGGATTACGTTCGGTTTGTTCAGTCAGGTGGCGCAGCGAGTTCGACAGGGTGCTCAATTCACTGAGCAGGCGTTCCAGCTCTGGCATTGTCTGGCTGGTCAAGCGTTTTACATCGTTGCCGACGCCATTGAAGGTTTTCGAGGTTGTGGTGACCTCATTGCCCATCTTCTCGACCGAATCGGCAGCGCGTGCGACGCGCTCAATGGCCGGTTCGAGTTTGCTTGAGGCGCGCGCCGCGTTATCAAAAGTTTTAGTGGCGTTGGTGATCCCGGCATCCAGCGCCTCCTTGCGGGCAGCCAGGGTGTGGGCGACGGTTGCTATATCGGCCAGAGCATTTTTGAACGACGCCTGATTCTCGTCGCTGAGGATGGCGTTGAGGTTTTTCGAGGTGCTGTCGAGCTTGGCCAGCACCGAGGTCAGCACGTTCTCCAGGCGCGTAGCCAGCGATGGCTTGGTTTTGATTTCCGGATACTCGCTACCCGGTTTGGCCACCAGTGGTGCGGCATCGCGGGTGCCGCCGCTCAGTTCGACATAGGCAATCCCGGTTAGCCCCTGGGTTTTCAACACCGCGACGGTGTCAGCCTTGATCGGCGTATCGCGTTCGATGGCAAAGAGCAGAATCACCCGTTCCGGATTGGCTGGGTCGATGTGAATTTCGCGCACTTTTCCGACGTCGACACCATTGAATTTAACTGGTGCATTCAGGTTAAGGCCAGCCACCGACTCTTCTTCAACCGCCAGATAGAGGTCGTATTTTTTCTGGAAAGCGCCACCGGAAGCCAGCCACAGCGCCCCGGCAATCAATGCTGCGCCGAGCAGGAGAACGAAGCCGCCGACCAGCGCAAAGTTCACTTTGGTTTCGATGATGATCTCCCGTTGGGTTGTTGTTCTTGAGCGCCTTGTTTTTGTGCGCCTCGACCGCGTGGGCCGGCGAAGAACTTTTGAATCGCCGGGTTATCGCTGGCGGAAAGCTCCAGCATTGAGCCAACGCCCTGAACCTTGCCATCGGCCAGCACCGCCACGCGGTCGGCAACCTGCCACAGTAAATCCAGGTCGTGCGTGATCATGACGATGGTCAGGCCGAACTGGTCGCGCAGCTTGCGCACCAGATCATCGACCTCGCTGGCGCTGTCCGGGTCGAGGCCGGCGGTCGGTTCGTCAAGAAAGAGCAACTCGGGATCAAGCGCCAGGGCGCGGGCGAGGGAAGCGCGTTTCAACATGCCGCCGCTGAGTTCGGTCGAGTAAAGGGCGCCGACTTCGGGTGCCAGACCGGTCATCGCCAGCTTCCAGTCGGCGATGTCATCAATCAGTCCATCCGATAATTCAGTGTGCTCGCGCAGCGGCAGACCGATGTTTTCCTTGATGGTCAGCGCGCCAAACAAGCCGCCATGCTCAAACATCACGCCCCAGCGCTGGCGCAAGGCGAGGGCGTCAGCGTCGGTAAGATGGCTCAGGTCGCTGCCGAGGATACGGATGCTGCCGGAATTTGGCCGGTGCAGCAGGATCATTTCGCGCAGCAGGGTGGATTTGCCGGAACCGCTGCCGCCGATGATGGCGAAGATTTCCGCCCGGCGGATTTCAAGATCAAGCGCCTCGTGGACGACATGCGTGCCAAAGCGGGTGGAGAGCTTACTGATTTCGATAGCGGGTGCGGCGTTGGTCATCTCAGAGATCCAGCGCACTGAAGGCAACCGAGAACAGGGCATCGGCGACGATCACCAGAAAAGTGGCCTGGACGACGCTGCGCGTGGTTTGGCGACCAACACTATCGGCCCCGCCTTGGGTACGAAAACCCTGAAAGCAGCCGACGGTGGCAATGATTACCGCGAATACCGGCGCCTTGCAGATGCCGATCAGGTAAGCCGTCACGCTGACGGCCTTGACGAAGCGCTCGAAAAATTCGCTATAGCCCACCCCCAACTGAGCCTTGGCCATGATCATGCCGCCGAAGACGCCAAGTACATCGGCAAAGACCGTGAGCAAGGGCAGGGCGATGAGCAAGGCGATGATTTTTGGCAGGACCAGTAATTCCAGCGGCGCGATACCGATGGTGCGCATCGCATCGATTTCTTCGGTCACTGCCATCGTGCCAATTTGCGCGGCGTAAGCCGAACCGGAGCGGCCAGCGATGATGATGGCGGTCATCAAGGGCGCGAATTCGCGCAGCATGGACAAGCCAACCAGATCGGCGACGAAGATGTTGGCCCCGTATTGGCGCAACTGATCAGCGCCCTGATTGGCGACGACAATGCCGAGCAGAAAGGAGAGCAGGCCGACAATCGGCAGCGCATCAAATCCGGCGCTGCGGATGTTGTAAAGAATCGGGCGCCACCTGAAGCGCGCCGGGTGAGCGAGGCTGCTGGCAAAGGCCATGCTGTATTCGCCGACAAAAGCGAGCATTGCCAGACTTTGTTCAAAGGCTGCTGCGGCACGCCGACCCACGGAAGCCACGATTGAATCCGGGGCGACAACTGGCGGGGCGGAAACAGCAGATAAATGCCCCAGATGTTGCCCGACCGCAGCGAACAGATTGGCAAATTCCGGGCGTAGACCACGCAACTCGACGCTGGCGCCTTCCGCCCGCAGGCGAATCAGGAGCTTTTGCAGTAGCCAGGCACCGGCGGTATCCAGCCCTTTAATTCCCGCGCCATCGACCAGAAAAGTCGGCTGCCCGGCGCCGTTGACCGCGTCAAGCTGTGTGCTGATCTCGCCGATCTCGCGCCCGGTCCACGCGCCGGCGAGAGAGAGCGTGCCGGGCGTGTTTTGCTCGATCGTGGCAGCGGACATCGGTGACGAGATCAATAACGTCGCGCGACCCCGTTATCAACCTGCACGCGATCACCGACCTGAATATCGGCTTCTGCACTCTGTAGCAAGGTTTGATGCGAGCCATCTTCCATACGGATGCTTAGTCGATGTGCATCAGGCTGTTGCTGGGGCCGCTTTTCAATCTCATGCCCAACATAAGCGCCGCCCGCCGCACCGATCACGGTGGCCGCCGTATTGCCCCGCCCGGCGCCAACCTGGTTGCCGACAATGCCGCCAACGACTGCGCCGGCGAGCGTACCGAGGCCAATGTCGGTGCCGCTACTTTGCTGTCTGACCAGTTCGACGGACTGCACCACGCCGTAGCGCGCGTAACTCTGGCGCGCGTTGTTGCCTTGCGGATAGTTGTTGTCGTAACCCGAGCGATAAGCCGGTGAGTTGATGGTTTCGCAGGCACCGAGCGTAAGCAGGGCAAGCAATGCAAATAATGATCTGAGTTGATTCTGGCGCGGCATGATGAGAGTCCTTTGATAAGGTTTGAAGTGGGCTGGCCCGGTGACGGGTTCCTATTTTTTAATGCTCATTTCGTTGTTGACCGCAACAACCCCTTCGATGCTTCGGGTAAGCATCAGGGCGCTGTCAATCTGCTCGATGTGGGGGAATGCCCATGAGTCCGACTTTCCTACAAATCAGCCACCTTCTCTGTGCGTTTCCACACGGACGGAGTGGGCATGGCCGCGTTAATTTGACGCCCATGATCGAATCCATCCTCCTGACCAGTGCGCGCATCATCACCTTCCGCCAACAGTTGCGCCTGACCAACGCCAGCGGCTTTTTCTTCGAGCGGGAAGGGCGGCTGTATCTGGTAACCAGCCGCCATGTGCTCTACGACACGCTCAGTCAGCACTTTCCCGATCACCTTGAGATTGAGCTGCACACCCATTCGGAAAACATCGCCTGCTCAACTGGCTTTTCCATGCCCTTGTATCAGGATGGTCAACAAGTCTGGTGTCAGGGCAGCGATATGGCGGGTGAAATCGATGTCGCGGTACTTGAAATCAACCGTGCTGCCTTGCCCAAAACTGCCGTCTATCGCGCCTTCACGCCGCAACACCTGGCCGCCCCGGCGGAGCAGGTTGAGGTTGGCAGTTCCCTGCTGGTGGTCGGTTTTCCGCTTGGCTTTCACGACACCCTGCATCACATGCCGGTGGTGCGCCAGGCGATCATTGCTTCCTCGTTTGGCCTGCGCTTCAAGGGCGAGGGCTATTTTTTGACCGATGCGCGCACCCATCGCGGCAGTAGCGGGGCGCCGGTCGTCAGGCGCGTCGCCGATCCTGATTATTTGCTGGGCGATCTGCCCTGGATGCTGCTCGGCGTGCATTCTTCACGGCTTGATGTCGGCACCCGCGATCTGATTCTGGATGAGGCCTTGGGCCTCAACTGCGCCTGGTACGCCGATATTTTGCTGACCTTGACCGAAACCCCATCCCAATGTGCGCCACCGTACGGTGCCGATCCATGATCGCGCCTAAGCTGAACTCATGGCCTTAACGGTCCCGGAAAGTTTCTAATTCAGTTTCAGAACCACCCAAAGGAAAACATCATGACTACCAGACGCAATCTGTTAAAGAGTTTCATGCTTATCGCTGCGGCCAGCGCAACTCTGGGCACCGTCAGCAATCAGGCGCTCGCTGCCACGGCTGATGATCTCGACAAGGATGCCGCACAAGCCCTGCAGACCCTGTACAAAACCAACCCAACGGCTGAAGCGCTCGCCAAAAAAGCCCGCGCTGTTCTGGTCTTTCCCAAAGTCATCAAGGCCGGTCTGGTGTTCGGCGGCAGTTACGGCGAAGGCGTGCTGATGAAAGCCGGCGCCAACAGCGGTTACTACAACACCGTCTCCGCCTCCTGGGGTTGGCAGGCCGGTGCCGAATCCTACGGCTATGTGGTCTTCCTGATGAGCGACAAAGCTGTCAAATATCTCGACAAGAGCATGGGCTGGGAATTCGGTGTCGGCCCGACTGTTGTTGCGGTCAACGAAGGAATTGCCAAGAATTTGTCGACCTCAACCCTCAAAGACGATGCCTACGCTTTCATCTTCGACCAGCAAGGCTTGATGGCCAGCCTCAGCCTCGAAGGCACCAAGATTTCCCGCATCAAACGTTAAGTCGTCAACGATTCCCGGCCAGTGTGCCGGGTTGCAGGAATGGGCAATACGGAAACCTATCGCGCTCGAGTCTCCGCTCAATTCAATGATATGAATCCTGTATTGCTCAATTTGCCGACCCTACTTGGATGGTCGGCATTTTTTTTACTGAACCGGAAGTGATTGCTCAGGAAATTGTGCGAATTGCCCGCGTTCAGGCTTGACCTGAAACCAGTGTTCGTCGCTGGTTTTTACTTGACGATCAGCAAACGCCAGCGTCGGTAAAACCTCCTCGCCGTCATGCAGCTTGTTAAGCCTGAGTGCTATCCGGGTGATCCGCAATCTCTATGCTATTTCGCCCGCCGCTCTTGGCGCGAAACAGGGCTTGCTCGGCACGCTGCAAAACCTGTTCTACCGTATCGTCTGCGCCATTGATTGCCGCGATGCCGATACTAACTGTGATAGATACGCGCTGTTCCCCAATGCTGACCGATGTGGCCGCCGTTTTAAGGCGCAGGCGCTCGGCGAAGATGGCGGCGGCAGGGGGATCGGTTTCCTCAAGCAACACGGCAAACTTCTCGTCACCGATGCGCCCGGCAAAATCGACGTTGCGCAATTGCTCGCCGAGCAGCGCCGAAAACAGACGCAGGATGGCATCACCGGCGAGTTGGCCAAGCGCCTTGTTGATCGCCGCGAAGTGATCCAGATCAAGCACCAGCACGGCGACTTGACGGTTTTCATCACGCTTGAGCCGGGACAGCGCCTGCGTCATGTGCTCAAGGAAATGCGCCGGACTGGCCAATGCCGTGAGTGGATCGATGCTCGCCAAACGGTGCAATTCGGCAAGCATTGCCTTCTCGGCGGTGACATCCTCAAAGACGGCCAGCGCCGCACCCTTTCCCGCCCATTGCACCGCACTCACATGGAGCCGACAGTCAATGACCTGACCGGCTTTGCCGAGCAAACGCACTTCAAAATTGAGCGGGAGCGCCTCGCCACGCGAATACGCTTGCTGTATCTCTAGCGCCCGCGTCCGGTCTGCTTCAAAAACCATCGGCACAAAGGATTGATTGATGCTCTCGGCCAGCGAATAGCCAGTCAATGCCTCACTTTTGGGGTTGATGTAACGGATCAGACTATCCTGAACAATCACGATACTGAGCGGTAAATGCTCGATCAAGCTGCGGTACTGCGCCTCGGCCTCTTTTAGTGCCAGCTGCATTTCGTGACGCATGGTGATGTCGCGCGCAAAGCCGACCGTACCCACCCGTTTGTCAGCCAGAGTGATCGGTGACTTGTAGATTTCAAACCAGCGTTGTTCATCACCAAATTTCAATAATTCTTCGCCCATCTTTCTTTCACCGGAAAGCAAGACGGCCTGATCTTCGGCCTGAAATGCGGCAGCCAGATCGGCGGTGGCAATATCAAAATCGTTCCGGCCAACCAGTGATTCCGTTGATGGCCAGCCGAAATTTGCGGCTAAAGGTGCGTTGACCGCAATGAATTGACTTTGCTCGTCCTTGAGCCAGACCATGAACGGGAAATTATCGAGGATCGCGCGCAAATACTGTTCACGCACCGCCAACGCCTGCTGTGCCGCTCTTTCCGACGTGATGTCGATAACCACCATGCAGCATTCATCGTCCGCTTCGTTGGGGATCGCTTCGATCCTGACTGTCGCCTCCGGGCGTTGGCTGTTGCTGGTCAAGACAATTTCACAGGTGGTTTTTTGCGTCGCCAGCAGAACCTTGTATGCTTCTTTTGCCGATCAAGAGCGGAAGTAAAATTAGTGTTTTGTTTGGCCCGGCTCGACAGCTCGTCGGCCCTCTGGGACACCAAGCCCGTGGGAGAGCAAGGAGCGTCGAGCCGTTTTCTCACTGACAACCCGAACGGTTGCTTGGGCCAATAAGCCCGCATTTTGCAAGGATGGGTATGAGCGAGA
>JBDKHF010000065.1:0-28987 GCA_039797825.1 Pseudomonadota bacterium
CGCTCGGCAATTTTCAGGCGCTCGATGGAATGCACCCAGTCATAGTGTTCGGCGACCAGGCGCGTTTTGTTGCTTTGCAGCGGGCCAATGAAATGCCAGCTTAAATTGGCGTTGACCGCGACAGCCATTTTTTCTACGCCTTCCTGCGCGTAGTTTTCGCCGAATGCACTCTGCCCGGCAGCGGCGGCGCAAAGGATGTCGGCCAGCGGTTTGGTTTTGCTGACCGCCAGCAACATGACCTCTTCCGGCTCGCGCCCGACCGCCCGCGCTGCCTTGGCAATGCGTTCCCGGACGGCTTGCAGGTTGGTGGCGATTGCGCTCATAATCCTTTGGAATCTAGTCTATCCTCAGTATACACGCGCCCCTCGCGCTTAAAGGACGATCCCCATGGACATCACCGAACTGCTTGCTTTTGGTGTCAAAAACAAGGCTTCCGATTTGCACCTTTCATCAGGTGTGCCACCCATGATCCGCGTGCACGGCGATGTGCGCCGCATCAACCTGCCGGCAATGGAGCACAAGGATGTGCACGGCATGGTGTACGACATCATGAACGACGGCCAGCGCAAGATTTACGAAGAAACGCTGGAGTGCGACTTCTCATTCGAGATTCCCAATCTGGCACGTTTCCGGGTTAACGCTTTTAATCAGCAACGCGGTGCTGCAGCGGTTTTCCGGACTATTCCGACCAAGATCATGACCTTGGAAGAGCTGAATTGCCCAAAGATTTTCAAGGATATTGCCGAATATCCGCGCGGTATCGTACTTTGTACCGGCCCGACCGGTTCCGGCAAATCGACGACGCTGGCAGCAATGGTCAATCACGTTAATGAAAACGATTATGGTCACATCCTGACCATTGAAGACCCGATCGAATTCGTCCATGAATCAAAGAAATGCCTGATCAACCAGCGTGAAGTCGGCCCCCACACGCTGTCCTTCTCCAACGCCCTGCGTTCGGCGCTGCGTGAAGATCCGGACGTTGTGCTGGTCGGTGAAATGCGCGATCTGGAAACCATCCGTCTCGCCTTGAGCGCGGCTGAAACCGGCCACCTGGTGTTTGGCACCCTGCATACCTCATCAGCGGCCAAAACGGTGGATCGTATCGTTGACGTCTTCCCGGCGGCTGAAAAGGAAATGGTGCGTTCGATGCTTTCCGAATCGCTGCGCGCCGTCATTTCGCAGACCCTGCTCAAGACCAAGGATGGCACGGGCCGCGTCGCCGCGCACGAAATCATGATCGGCACACCGGCAATTCGTAACCTGATTCGCGAAAATAAGGTCGCTCAGATGTATTCATCAATCCAGACCGGCCAGAATGTCGGCATGCAGACGCTCGACCAGAATCTGCTCGATCTGGTCCGACGCAATGTGGTGTCGAGTGCCGAAGCGCGTAACAAAGCAGCCAACAAGGATGCGTTCCCCGGCTAAACCGGCGTAACGATCAAACCACAAGGAAGCGTATGGAACGCGATCAGGCAATGAAATTCATGCACGATCTTTTGCGCCTGATGGCGCAGAAGAAAGGCTCCGACCTCTTCATCACCGCCGGTTTTCCGCCAGCGATCAAGATCGACGGCAAGGTCACGCCAGTCTCCAATCAAGTGCTTTCCGCGCAGCACACTGCCGAGTTGGCGCGCTCGATCATGAATGATCGCCAGGCGGCTGAATTTGAGTCGACCAAGGAATGTAATTTCGCTATTTCGCCAGCGAGTATTGGTCGTTTCCGGGTCAATTCCTTTGTTCAGCAAGGTCGCATCGGCGTGATTTGCCGCACGATCAACATGACGATTCCAAAAATTGACGACCTGGGTCTGCCGCTGGTGCTGAAGGATTTGGCGATGACCAAGCGCGGCCTGATCATTTTCGTTGGCGGTACCGGCACCGGCAAAACCACGTCGCTGGCAGCTGTGGTCGATTACCGCAATGAAAACAGCTACGGTCACATCATCACCATTGAAGACCCGATTGAATACACCCACGAGCACAAGAACTGCATCGTCACCCAGCGCGAAGTCGGGGTTGATACGGATGACTGGGGTCCGGCATTGCGCAATACCTTGCGTCAGGCGCCGGACGTCATCCTGATGGGTGAAATCCGTGATCGCCAAACAATGGATTACGCCGTCGCTTTTGCCGAAACCGGCCACCTGTGCCTCGCCACCTTGCACGCCAATAGCGCGAATCAGGCGATTGACCGGATCATCAACTTTTTCCCAGAAGAACGCCGTCAGCAATTGTTGATGGACTTGTCGCTTAATCTACGGGCACTGGTTTCGCAGCGCCTGATCCCGAAAAAAGATGGCAAGGGGCGCATGGCGGCGATTGAAATAATGCTCAACTCGCCGCTAATCTCCGACCTGATCTTCAAGGGTGAGGTGCAGGAAATCAAGGAGATCATGAAAAAATCGCGCGAACTGGGCATGCAGACTTTCGACCAGGCGCTGTTCGATCTCTACGAAGCCGGCAAGATCAGTTACGAAGATGCCCTGCGCAATGCCGATTCGCTCAACGACCTGCGCTTGCAGATCAAGTTACACGGCAAAGACTCGCGGGATCGTGACTTGACCAGCGGCATCGGCCATCTCGACATCGTTTAACCAAAGGAAACCTCATGCTGAAACTCCGTCCGACTATTTTTGCCCTGTTTTTCTCGTTGACCGCAAGCCTGGCTCAAGCCGCCGGTCTCGATGCTATTTCGACCGGCGACGCCAGCGCCGGCGTCAAGGAAGCCCTGGCGAAAGGGGCGGATTACGCGGTCGCCTCGCTGGGCAAGGATGGCGGCTTCCTGAATAACAGCAAGGTCAAGATTCCTTTGCCTGGCTATCTGCAAAAAGCCGAATCCGGCCTGCGCATGTTTGGCCTGGGCAAGCAGGCGGATGAACTGACCAATACAATGAATCACGCTGCCGAACAGGCGGTTGCCGAGGCCAAGCCGATTCTGTCGGAATCAATCAAGAAGATGAGTGTGCAGGACGCCAAGGGCATTCTGACCGGCGGCGAAGACAGTGTGACGCAATATTTCAAGCGCACCTCGACCGATCAGCTAACGCAAAAATTCACCCCCATCGTCCAGGCTTCGACCAAGAAACTTCAGCTGGCCGAGCAATACAACGCCTTCGCCGGCAAAGCGGCAAGCGCTGGTTTGGTCGATAAGAAGGATGCGGATCTTGATGGCTATGTCACGCAAAAGGCGATGGATGGCCTGTTCCTGATGATCGCCGAAGAGGAGAAGAAATTGCGCTCCAACCCGGTCGCTGCCGGCAGCAATCTGCTGAAGAAGGTTTTCGGCGCGCTCTAAAGTCAGCCCGGCGCAATGCCGTAGTTGAAGTCAGGAGTGCACAAAATGAAACTCGACCGCCTGACTTCGACTACGCAGCATCTTTCGCCTGAATCCCGCGAGCGGGCGCGGCATGTTGCCAACGAAAGTATTTTGCGCGTAGCGGCGATGGAAGGCGTTGAGGGTGATCGCCAACGCAGCCTGCAGCAGGAACTCGCCGAGTTTGATCAGAATGCCGTTGGCGCTTTCAACGGTGGCGAATTGATCATGGCCGCCGCGCATGAGGTGGCAACCCAGCTTTCAGCGCTGGGCAATGCGGCAAATACCTTGATCAAAACCCCCGACATGCGTCTGATTCAGGCGAGCGTTGACGCCAAGGCGTAAGCCAAGCGCCTGAGATTTTCAAACAGAGAATCATCTTGTGCTGCTGGTGAGGTGGACCAGAAGATTGATCGCTATCAAATTGCGAATCATTCTCATCTGATACACTGCTTTCCAGTGTTCATTCCGGCAAGCCAGCCATTAGCCAGCCAGCCCCATCATTTTTGGAGCTCCCATGGCCTCGCTACGCCTTCATCCCGTTGCACTCTCCCTTCTCTTTGCTTTCTCCGCCGCCAATGCCCAGGAAAGCACGCTTTCTGCGGTCAACGTAACTGCCAAAGGTTATAACGCGAGCGATCTTGAGACGCCGATCTCAACCACCACCCTCGACCGAGCCGAACTGGACCGGCGTGGTGGGCAAAACCTTGGCGATGCCCTGCGTGGCGAGCCGGGGATTGCCATTTCAAACGACAGTGCACAGGGCCAGAACCCGGTAATTCGCGGCTTGGGCAAAGACAGCATCGTGTTGTTGGTCGACGGCATGCGCTTCAATTCGGCACAGCCGGCAGGGGCGATTGCCTCTTTCATGAGTCTGGGTTTTGCCGAACGCGTCGAAGTGGTCAAGGGTGGCGCCTCGGTGCTTTATGGAACAGGCGCGATCGGTGGCGCGATCAATGTACTGCTGCCGCAAGCCCGTTTTGTGCCCGGCTTCGGCCTTGAAGCAGCGGCCAGTTATGACAGCGCCAGCAAAGGTTTGCGCGGTACGGCGGTGGTTAATGCCAGTGCCGGTGATCATGCCTTGATGGTCGGCGCCTCACTGGCCAATATTGATGACTACAAAGCGCCGGATGGCACAGTACCGCACACCGGCTACGACTCAAGCGCCTTCATCGGCCAATATCGTTTCCGTATCGATGCCCAGCAGCAGTTGCGCCTCTCATTACAGCAACATCAGGATGAGGATGTCTGGTATCCCGGCTCCACCCGTCCGCATCCGACCAACCCGGCAACGCGCAGCACAACCGTCCATTCGCCTGAGCAGACACGTCGTCTGGCCGAGTTGGGATATAGCCGCAAAGGCAGTGGCGACGCACCGCTCAATTTCGATCTGCGGGTTTATCACCAGGAAATGGAACGCAGCATTTACGCCAACGCCAACTGGCTGAACCGCGACATTGTGACCAACGATGTCACCTTCAAAACCAACGGCTTTGATGCCAAGGCCGACTGGCTGGTACATCCGCAACATCTGGTTTCTTTTGGCGTCAATGCCTGGGAGATGACCGGCAATCCGGATCGTTATCAAGCGGCAGCACCGAGCTTTACCAGTTTCAGTGCCAACAACCCGTTCCAGAATGCCAACATCAAGGCGCTCGGCTTCTACGCCCAGGATGACATGCGTTTCGGCAAACTCAATCTGCTCGCCGGTTTGCGTTACGACACGGTCAGGAGTGCGGCTGACAGCATGAACAACGGTGCGCGCAAGACTGGCCTTGATGGTTCGGACAGCGCGGTTTCCGGCAGTCTGGGGGCGATTTACGAGGTGGCACCGTTGTTCCGCCCCTACGCCAGCTACGCCCGCGCTTTCCGTGCGCCGGGCATGCGCGAGCGTTACGAGTCCGGCCTGCGGGGTGATGGTTATTACTACGCCGGCAGCCCGGAGGTCGAGGCTGAAAAGGCGGATCAGTTTGAAATCGGCATCAAGGGGGCAAATGTTACGGTCGACTACGGAATTTCGGCTTTTTTTAACCAAATCGATAACTACCTGAGTGGCCAGATTCTGTCCGGTAGCACGGCGATTGCCGCCTGCGGTGCAGCCAATGCCGCCAATTGCAAAAAGACAGTTAATTTGGGCAGCGCGACGATCAAGGGGCTTGAAGCCCATGCGCGTTGGCAAGTCGTGTCCGGCCACTGGTTAAGCGCCGGCTATTCGCGCATTCGCGGCACCAACGACGATTTCAACGAACCTTTGTTCCAGATGCCGGCGGATGAAATATCACTCGGCTGGCTGGGCAACGTACTGCCTGGCGTCAAGGCTGATTTCACGCTGCGTCTGGTTGATGATCAGGACCGTGTTGCGACGAAATTTACCAAGGGCAGCGAGAACCCGACGGCTGGCTTTGTCACCGCCGACCTCGGTGCCAGCTGGCAGATCGACAAGCGCAACAGCCTGCGGGTTGCGGTCAAGAATCTGGCTGACAAGGCATACCACGAGCATCTGACCGAAGGCGTTTCCGGCTATGAAATCAAAGCGCCGGGCCGCAGCGTTCAACTCGCCTGGCGCGGGAGTTTTTGATGCAGGTAACCCGTCAGTTTCTGACTGTGGTGATGGTGACGCTAGCGGTCATCACCAGTTCGCTCACCACAGCCGCCGAGCGCCTGCCCAAATTGGTGCTCTCCGGCCCGCCGGCGGCAGTATCGACGCCGCTGATTCACATGATAGACAGCGGCGCGCTGAAGGAGATTGCCGACACTGTTGAATTCCAGACCTGGAAAGACCCGGACCAGTTGCGCGTGCTGGCGCTGGGTGGCAAGGCCGATTTCATCGCCATGCCGAGCAACGTTGCCGCCAATCTGTACAACCGGGGTGTGGGCCTCAAGTTGCTCAACGTGTCGACCTGGGGCGTCTTGTGGATGGTGTCGCGTGACAAGGATGCCAAGACGCTGGCCGATTTCAAGGGCAAGGAAATCGCCATGCCCTTCCGTGCCGACATGCCGGACATCGTTTTTGCCCTGCTCGCCGAAAAGCAGGGCTTAGACGCGAAGAAAGACTTCAAACTACGCTACGTCGGCTCGCCGCTCGACGCCATGCAGTTGCTGGTCAGCCGCCGCGTTGATCACGCCTTGCTGGCCGAGCCGGCGGTGTCGATGGCGCTGCGCAAGACCAAGTCCTTCCCGGTCAGCCTGATTGCGCCTGACCTCTACCGCAGTGTCGATCTGCAACAGGAATGGGGGCGTCTGTTCAAGCAGGAGGCGCGCATTCCGCAGGCCGGCATCGCCGTCATTGGCAGCGCTTTAAAGGATGAGCAACTGCAAGCCAAGGTCATGGCGGCTTACGAGAAATCCCTGCTCTGGTGTCAAAAGAACGCGCTGAAATGCGGCGAGATGGTGGCCAAACGCATTGATCTGCTCAGTCCGGAAGCGGTCGCCGATGCAATGGCCGCCAGCCAGACACGCCATATAACGGCAGCCGCCGCCAAGCCGGAACTGGAATTTTTCTTCGGCCAGTTGCTCGCCAAAAATTCGGCACTGATCGGCGGCAAGATGCCGGATGACGGGTTTTACGGCAGCCCCAAAGCGCCATGAAATTTCGTCGTTTGTTGATTCAGGACTGGGCCGCCGCCACTGGCAACTACCTGTGGAGCGGCTGGGGTTCGCTGGCCAGCCTGTGCCTTTTCATGGCAATTTGGACGTTGACCGCGCAAGGCTTCGGTCCCCTGATTCTGCCAACGCCACTGGAGGCGCTGAGCACGCTCGCCCGGCTGTTTCAGGCCGGTGAAGCCGGGCCGGAAATTCTCATTACCGCACGCCGGGCGCTGGCCGGTTTTGGCCTTTCAGTGGCAGTCGGCAGCCTGCTTGGCCTGGCCGCCGGCGTTTCGCTAACCGCGTCGATGATGGAGCGGCCAATCATTACCGTACTCGTCGGCATGCCGCCAATTGCCTGGCTGATTCTCGCCCTACTGTGGTTCGGCGCCGGCGACGGGACGCCCATTTTCACCGTGTTCATCGCCTGCTTTCCGATCATTTTTGTCGGCGCCATGCAGGGCACGCGCACGCTGGACGGGCAGTTGAAAGAGGTGGCGCAAATGTTCGGGCTATCAACCTGGATGAAGTTGACCGATGTCTATCTGCCGCACGTCGTTTCCTACCTGTTCCCGGCCTGGATCGCCGCCCTTGGCATGTCGTGGAAAATTGTCGTGATGGCTGAACTGCTATCCACCGAAGACGGCATCGGTGCGGCGCTTGCCGTTTCACGCAGCCACCTCGATACGGCGGCATCAATGGCCTGGATTGTTGCGCTGGTCGGTACTTTGCTGGCGATTGAATATCTTTTGCTGGAGCCGCTCAAGCGCAAGGTGGAATCATGGCGGACGCTATGACGATGATTGCCGGCCAACTGCACGTTAGCGGACTGAATCACCGCTTCGGCTACCAGCGCGTGCTGGAAGAGATCGAACTGAGCGTCAAGGCCAACGAAGCCGTCGCCATCGTCGGCCCCAGCGGCTGCGGCAAAACCACCCTGCTCAATCTCGCCGCCGGCCTGCTGACACCTTGGGAAGGGCGCATTGCCAACGGTTTTGCACGCCCGGCGATGATGTTCCAGCAGCCGCGTCTGCTGCCCTGGAAACGCACGCTGGACAATATCGCGCTCGGCCTCAAGGCGCAGGGTGTCAGCGTTACGCAGCGCAATACCGAAGCGACCCGACTGGCGCTCAAAATGGGGCTGACCGTGGAGGATCTCGACAAATTCCCCAACGCGCTCTCCGGCGGCATGCAAAGCCGCGCCGCGCTGGCGCGCGCCTTTGCCGTGCAGCCGGATTTGCTGTTGCTGGACGAAGCCTTTTCGGCGCTCGACATTGGCCTCAAAAGCGAGCTTTACGCCCTGCTCGCCGCCGAACGCTTGGAGCATGGCAGTGCCGTGCTGATGATCACCCACGACCTGATGGAAGCCATCCGCCTCGCCGACCGCATTCTGGTCATGGCCGGCGCGCCCGGTCGTATCGTCGCCGAACACTGCATCGCCACGCCACTCGCCGAGCGCGACGAAGCCTGGGTCTTCCACCACACCGCCGAGTTCATCCGCTGGCCGGACATCCGCGCTGCCTTTGGTTTGCCCACCCCATGATGAAAAAAATTGACGCTTTTTGGCGGTCGACCGTAACAATCTGGCTCTGCCCGTTCCGCCCCTTCTTTTTGCTCACCGCCAGCCATGCCCTGCTCGCCATGGGCTACTGGCTGGGTGCGCTGCTTGGTATTTTGCCGCTGCCCAATCTGCCCGGCGGCGCGGTGATCTGGCATGCGCATGAACTGATTTTTGGCTTTGCCGCTGCTTCGATTGCCGGCTTTTTACTGACTGCCATCATCGAATTTACCGGCGCCCCGCCGGTTCGCCGCCGCACCGTGCAAATCCTGCTCGTGCTGTGGTTTGGCGGGCGGCTGGCCTACGCCTTGTCCGGCCTGCTTGGGGTCATTCCGGCGGCGCTGTTTGACCTCGCCTTCCTGCTCCTGCTCATCGCCCTGATTGCCGGGCCGCTGTGGCGCGACCCGAGCCGGCGGCACCTGGCATTTTTCCACGCCCTTTCGGCGTTGACCGTCAGCCATGCCGGTTTCTATCTGGCGCTCTGGCGCCAAGTAGATGCCATGCCCTGGCTGCTGCTCGCCGTCGGCCTGCTGATGATTTTGATCATCGTTGCCCTGTCGCGCATCTCGATGCGTCTGGTCAATGATGTGCTGGCCGCGCAGGGCGGCATTGCGGCGCCTTATCTGGCGCGCCCGCCACGGCGCAATCTGGCCATTTTCAGCATTGCTGCCTATAGCGTTGGCGAGTTCCTGCTCCCCAGCAATGCCGCCACCGGCTGGCTGGCTTTGGCGGCGGCGGCCAGTGTTTTCAATCTGCTCAACGACTGGCATGTTGGCCGCGCCCTGTTCCAGCGCTGGGTGATGATTCCCTACCTCGTCTATTGGTGCATGGCGCTCGGTTACGCCACTATTGGCCTCGGTCTGCTCAGCGATGGAAATTTCAACAGCGCCGGCCACCATTTGCTGCTGGTTGGCGCGCTGGGCCTCTCCATTTTGATCGTCATGGCCGTGGCCGGGCGCATGCACAGCGGCTACGGGCTGGATCACCGGCGCTGGCTGCCGCTTGCCGCTGGCCTCCTGCTCAGCGCCGGGGTCTTACGCGCAGCGGCCAGCCTTGGTGCGGCTTACACCCCCCTGTTGCACAGCGCCGCCACATTCTGGTTGCCGGCTTGGGGGATTTATCTCGCTTATTCTTGGAAGGTGTTGGCCGGGCCACGCCCCGATCAGGGGCTAGGCTGTGACGAGCCGACCGCTGAGCGACACAGTTGATTTGCTCAATTCATCACGCAGCGTCACTTGCCAAAATGACTATTGTGGCTCAACCGGGAAAGCCAACGCGTCAGGAAACGCAGCATGCCCACCACCGAAACAACCACCGGCGACATGAAAGGAAATATCTGACATAGAAGACTCCAAAATTTCGACAATCAGGTGCGGGCGATTGCCATTTGCCCAAGTCAGCCCCGACAAAGCTCCTGCGAAAGCCGGGAATACTCGGCATGCGCCGCCTCAATCGTGCGCCGCAGGCGCGGTTCGACTTTCCTTCAAGGCGCGGCGCAAATCCTGGATTTTTGTGGCGGCAGAATGAAATTGCGCCTTGCTCTGGATCGCTTGATCAAGGGCAGGGGCGCCAGTAGCGCACTCCTGCAATGAACGCTCCTTAAGCGGGGCAAGCATGGCGGATCTCCAATCCGGTTTCGAGACGGCGGCTGGCGCGCTCGCACAAAAGGCGGACATCCTCATCCAGATCATCGAATTCAGTCAGTTGATCAAGCAAGCGGATGGCATGTCGGGCCGAGTGTTGGCAGCCACTTTCCTGATGAATCAGTAGCTGGCTCAAGACCCCGGCCCAAAGATTGTTGGTTGGCATGATGGGCCCGCTCCCTTAAAAAACACTCAATGCCAGCCAGAGCAATCCGGCAGCGAGGGTGATACTGAAATAGAGACTGTCCGGCAAATACCGGATCGGCTTGTTTGGCAAGGTAGATGCGGCCAACGGCCTTGGAACGGGGCAGCACAGCTGCCGGAAAAAGACTTGCATGGCACCTCCACAACGGGTCTTACCGGGATGGCTGGCTACCACGAATGGATGGCTGGCGACTTGTTGAGAACCATTCTCAACAAGAGCGCTACAATTGTCAACTTAATGCGAATTATTTTTATTTGGTGCGTTACCGAACCATTCCTCCGGCTCGACATCCGCACGGCTTTGAGCTTGCCAAGGCCTTTCAGTCGCAGGCCGAATAAGCGCTCACCACGAGCGAACTTTGTCCTGCCGTGGGCTGAAGCTTACTGAAATACTCAAGCCATTCACTGCATCGCCATCACCCAGTTCAATCTGCGCACCGTGTAGTTCGGCAATGCGCGAAACGATCGACAGGCCGAGGCCGCTGCCCGGTTGATCCTGATGATTCAGGCGATGGAAACGGCGCAAAACCGCATCCCGTTCGGCGAGTGGAATGCCCGGCCCGTTATCGCAGACGGTGAAGCGGCAGCCGTTTTGCATTTGGCTCAGACTGACGATGATTTTTCCACCCGGCGGCGTGTAGCGGATGGCGTTATCGACCAGATTGCGCATTAAAACGCGCAGCCAATCCGGCTGACCGGTGATCGTGCAGCCGGCGCTAGCCTGGAGATCAAAGTCGAGATTTTTGTCGAGAATGGCGGTGCCGAGCTCGGCGCAAACGTCTTCGGCCAGCCGGGAAAGATCGACCGTTTGGCTGTCCGGCAGGCCGGATTCGGGGTCGAGGCGCGCCAGTTGCAACATTTGGTCGACCAAATGCGAGGCGCGGGTCAGGCCGTGTTGCAATTGCGTTAGTGAGCGCTCGCGCTCGTTGTCATCCCTGGCCCGCAAGGCAACTTGCAATTGTGCTTGCAGCGCGGCGAGCGGCGTGCGCAGCTCATGCGCGGCATCGGCGGTGAAGCGGCGCTCGGCATCCAGGGTTTCAGCGACACGCCGGAAAAGGCCGTTGATTGCCTCCAGCATGGTGCGGATTTCTTCGGGCGCGCTGGCCGGGTTGAGTGGCTGTAATTGCTGCGGTTCGCGGCTGGCGATTTGTCGGGCGATGCCATCGAGCGAGGATAGCCCTTGCCGGGTTGCCAGCCAGACCCAGAGGCCGATCAAAGGCAAGCCAAAGAGCGCCGGCAGCAACAGGCGCCAGGCGATGTGGCCGATCAGGTCATCACGAATATGGTGGTTTTCGCTGACTTGTACTTGCAGGCTGTGTTCGTGATTCCACTGGCTGAAGTGCCGCCAATGGCCTTCATCGCGGTCGCTGGTTTCGGAAAAGCCATTGGTCGCGGTCAACGCCGTTTCCGGGGCATTTTTTGAGCGCATCAACAGCTTGCCGTCGCTGCTCCAGATCTGGAAACGCAGGCGGCGCTGGTATTTGTGGGCGATGTCGCCAAGTTCTTCAATGTCGTCGCCTTCGTCGTGGCCGGCCAGCGCGAGCAGGGTTTGAGCGGCCTGGGCGAGTTGGGCATCGAACAGTTCATCGACTTCGTGGTGGGCGTCGATGTAGCTGAAAACCATCGTTACCAGCCAGGCGATGGCGACGCCACCGAGCAGCAGGCCGAGCAGGCGGCGACGCAGCGAGAACCAGATGGTATTCACTTGGCGATGGTGTAGCCGACGCCGCGCAGGGTGCGGATCAGCTCGCTACCGAGTTTTTTGCGCAGGTGATGAATGTGGACTTCGAGCGCGTTGCTGTCCGGTTCGTCACGCCAGCCGTAGATCGATTGTTCAAGCTGGGTGCGGGTCAGGACGCGGCCAGCGCTTTCGAGCAGCATTTGCAACAGCGAAAATTCGCGGCTGGAGAGTTCAACCGGCTGGCCAGCCAAAGTGACGGTGTGCGCTGCCGGATCAAGGGCAATTTCGCCGTGCGTCAGCAGCGGCGCAGCACGCCCGGCGCTGCGCCGGGTCAGGGCGCGGATGCGGGCGCTCAGTTCATCGAGATCGATTGGCTTGACCAGATAATCGTCAGCCCCGGCATCGAGGCCGGAAACCTTGTCGCCAGTGGCGTCACGGGCGGTCAGGATAAGGATGGGCACCGCTTGGCCACGAGCCCGTGCACGGTTTAAAACATCCATGCCGGAGAGCCGTGGCAGGCCGAGATCAAGCACTACCAAGTCAAAAATTTCCGATTGCAGGGCGAGGTCAGCGGCGTGACCGTCACGCACCCAATCAACGGCAAAACCGCCCTGGCGCAGGCCGATGGTCAGGCCGTCGCCAAGCTGGGGGTCGTCTTCAACAAGCAGGATGCGCATGGCAGGATTCTATCAGTTGGCAATCAGCCAGCCGGCGGCGGCCACCCAGACCAGCAGCAGGACAGCAGCAAGCGGGCGGGCGGAGGCGATGGCTTCTTCCGGCAAACCTTTTTTGCAGCCGGTAAGCATGGCCCGCACCAGGTTTTCGCCATGCAGCAGGCTGCCCGAAAAGACGCCGGCGAGGTGCACCAACACGACGAGCAACATCGTCGTTGCCAGGCCTTCGTGCAACTCTTCCAGCACATTTCCACCGATGTCGTTGTACATCGCCCAGCCGGCGAGGCTGGTCAGGATACCGAGACCGAGCAGCATGACGATGGCCCAGCTGCCCGCCGGATTGTGCCCGACGTGGTGCGCCGGTTCCAGTTTGAGCAGGCTGCTCAGGTAATCCTTGACGGCAGTTGGCCCACGCACAAAATCAGCAAACCGGGCGTAACGCGAGCCAATAAAGCCCCAGGGCAGGCGAAAGCTGGCGACGCCAAGCACGATGGCGCCGGAAATCACGTGCACGAGACGGAAGGTTTCGCTTTCCGCCGTCAGCCAGGCGAGACAGAAACCGCCGACCATCAACCAATGGCCGAGGCGCACCGGCCAGTCCCAGACGAGAATTTTTTGCATGATTACTTCAATCCTGAAGGCAGGGTGATTTCGCGTTCGCTAAAACTGCCGTTCGCCGCGTTACGGTGGCAGGCTTCGCAATTGGCTGCCGATTTGACGCGCGGGTCACTCCAGGTTTTGGCCGAGACTTCGCGGTGCTTGCGGATAAATCGGGCGGTTTGCGTGATCCGTGGCGGCTCACCAGCGCTGCCTAGCTTGTCCGGATTGCCGGCATTGCGTTCGAGAAAGGCGGCAATTTCCTGCCCGGTTTTGGCGTCGACCGTAGCATCCGTTCCAAAGTGATCCTTCAAGCCGGCCATCGTCCGCTGCCAGTCCTTGGCGGCGAGCAAAGCCGGCGGGTAGGCAAGGTGACAGCTCGCGCATTCCGCCTTGAAACTGGCTGGCGTGTTGGCCGGCAAGGGCATGCGGTCGGCAAAAGCCGGCAAGGCTAAGCCAAGGAGGGCAATCAGGGCTAATCGTTTCATTTCAGCGTACCTCGCTCATGTAGGCAACAAAATCAGCTTTCTCGGCAGGCGTACAGGCGCGGCCAACGACTTCCTTGCAGTTGCGGCCAAACCATTTCTCAACCTTGGCCGGGTCGGCAAAACGCTCGGCATTGGCGGCCACCGCCAGCGGCTTGACCGCTTTGCCGGTTACCGCATGCTGGCCGGCGTTGAGTGGGCTATCGGTATGGCAACTGGTGCACGCCGGCATTTTGTCGTTAAGCGCAAAGCGTTGGCGAAACAGCGTTTCACCGCGTTTGGCGGAAGGGCTGAAGCCAGCTTGCTGGGCAGCGGCTTCGCTGGCGTAAATCTGGCGTATCTGTTGTGGCGTTTCAGCGTAGGCAGTAATGCTGATCAGTAGCATGCTGAGTGTGGCGAGGGTTCTCATTGTTCTTCTCCATGTTGTGGTGTGTATGGCGGAGAGTTTAGGTAGCCAGCCTTAAGGGCAGGTTAGCTGAAGCTTAAGCAGGGCTTAACAAGGTCTCTTCCATTTCCAATGGCACCGGCGGTTGCCGACTTTATGATTTTCAATTAGCCTTGTTTGATATGTCCGCTATCGAAAACCCTGCCACCAGACAAATGCGTTCCTACGAGCGACGCCTGCGGCGCATTGTCGTCGCCGCAGCAATTTTGGTTGGTTTGCTGCCGTCTTTTCTGGTCATCTGGATTCAGTATTACAACGTCGCCACAGAACTCGAACGTGACGCAGAGGTGCTTGCGGTCATTGTCGAACGCTATGCCGTTAGCAATCCGGAGCGATGGATACTCAGAGAGGAACACCTCGAACGAATAATGCGCGGCATTCGTCCGGGAAACGTGTTTGCAAGGGTTGAACAGGGCGGAAAAACCATTCTCGAACTGGGCGAAAAACCCAAAGCGCCAAGCATCCAGCGCTGGCGCGAACTGGTGGTTCAGGGACAAGTTGCCGGACGCCTCGTTGTTAGCCGCTCACTCGACAATTTTGTGTTCAACCTGGCCCTGGCGTTAATCGCCGCCTTGCTGTTCATCTTCTTGCAGCTCTATATTTTGGAACGCTTCATTTTTTCGCCGATGCGCGCCGCAAACAAAGAGCGCTTAAATAGCGAAGAACGGCTGAATGATCTGGTCGACCTCTCGTCGGACTGGTTCTGGGAACAGGACCGGGATTATCGCTTCACGGTCAATTCGGTCGGTGGTTTCGGGCTGGCACCGAACGCCAACATTATCGGCATGGCGCGCTGGGAGTTGCCGATCCTGTTGAACGAAGAACAATGGGCGGCGCATCGGGCCGATTTGGCAGCCGAGCGCCATTTCACCCTGCGCTACCCGATTGATATTGCGGATAGCGAGCAGCGCTGGTTTGAGATCCGGGGCAAACCAATTTACGCCGAGAACGGCACATTCTCCGGCTACCGTGGCATCGGCCGCGACATTACCCGCGTCGTCGCCGCCGATGGCGAAATCATCCAGCACCGTGATCACCTACAGGAAATGGTCGATGCGCAACTGGCCGACGTGGTTAGCGCCAAGCAAGCCGCCGAAGCAGCCAATCTGGCCAAATCGGAATTTCTTGCCAACATCAGCCATGAATTACGCACGCCGATGCATGGCGTGCTGAGCTTTGCCAAACTGGGTTTGGGCAAGGCCAATCTTTCTCCGGAAAAAGCGCGTGAGTATTTTTCGCTGATTGTGCAAAGCGGCGAGCGACTGCTCAACCTGCTCAATGACCTGCTCGACCTGTCAAAACTTGAGGCCGGCAAAATGAGCGTCGAATTCCATTCTGGCGACCTGGCGGCAACCGCGAATCAGATCGCCGCAGAATTAAGCACGCTGGCGGCGGAAAAAAATGTTTCCGTGCGTTGCCAGATCAACGCCAGCGACACGATGATTGATCTGGACAGCAGCCGGATCGGCCAATTAATCCGTAATCTGCTGGCCAATGCCCTGCGCTTTAGCCCGGCGGGTAGCGAGGTGGTGCTGAGTATCGACGATGCCAGCATTGTGGCTGGCCGGCGGCGTTGTGACCGGGTTATGGTACCGGCCTTGCAACTCTCGGTTGCCGATAGCGGCCCCGGCATTCCAGAGGCGGAACTCGAATCGATCTTTGAGAAATTCATTCAATCCTCAACTACCAAGACCGGTGCTGGCGGCACCGGCCTTGGGCTGGCCATTTGCCGGGAAATCGCCCTGCTGCATGCGGGTGAAATCAGCGCCAGCAATCGCCCGGTGGGTGGCGCACAATTTACCTTTCTGCTACCGCGCAAGCAGTTATCCCTTACGGACTTCAATATATGACCCGAATCCTGGTCGCTGACGACGAACCGATCAATCTGATGATCATTGCCGAGTGCCTATCCGATGAAGGCTACGAAATAGACCAAGCCAACGATGGCGAAGAGGCCTGGGCGATGATGGCCGGCAAGCAATATGATTTGCTCATTCTGGACCGGATGATGCCGCGGCTTGATGGTTTGACGCTGCTGCGCCGGCTCAAGGCCGAAGCCGCCTGGAAAAACACACCGGTGATCATGCAAACTGCAGCCGCCAGCCAAAACGAGGTACGCGAAGGGTTGGAGGCCGGCGCTTACTACTACCTGACCAAGCCTTATGAACCCGAGGCTTTGCGTATCCTGGTCGCAACGGTCGCCAAGGATATTGCTGAACATGAGCAAGTCAGACAAGCCAGCCTGGGGCTGCATGCCACGCTGAATCTGCTGCACAGCGGCGAGTTTTTCTTTCGCACACTGGCCGATGCCCACCTGCTCGCCTCATCCCTCTCCAGCCTGTGCGAGGCGCCGGAAGGAATCAGCCTCGGCCTGACCGAGTTGCTGGTCAACGCCATTGAACACGGCAATCTGGGCATCAGCTATGCCGAGAAATCAACGCTACGCCAGAACGGCGAATGGGAAAACGAGGTCGAAAAGCGACTGGCCAGCGCCACCTATGCCGCCCGCCAAGCGGTCGTTGAGTTGCGGCGTGTTGACGGGCAGGTTGAATTCACCATCCGTGACCAAGGTGCGGGTTTTGATTGGGTGCCCTTCCTCGATTTCGACCCGGCACGCGCCTTTGACCTGAACGGACGAGGCATTGCGCTGGCCAAACGGATCGCCTTCACCGCGCTTGAATATCAAGGTTGCGGCAATGTCGTTGTCGCCAGAGGTTTGGCGCGGGCCTAGCTTGGGTTGGGCTTAACGCGGCTTAACTTCTGAGTCACCCAAGGTGGCTTAGAATGCGGGCGATGACTTTTCCGGAAAACCCACTCGAACGGCGTGCTCTGGCTGTTGCCGTGGCGGTTTCTCTGGCAATCCACGGGCTGGTTTTGTTCGTCAATTACCAAAAACCAACCCGGCAGGGCAGCCCTTTGCCACGCATTGAGGCGAGTTTGGCGCGCCAAACTGCACCAGCAAAAGCACCTGAGCCAACGCCATTGCTACCCCCCAAAAAACCGGCCAAAACACCCGACCGGCCACAAGCCCGGCCACGGGTGATGGCGATACAGCAAGCGTCACGGTCAACCGTCCCAAGCACCCCAAAATGGACAGTGGCCGAGAAGGCGGAAATGAACGATTTCCTCAATGAGCTGAGCAGCCAGGCCAAGGCCAAGCCGACACCCACACTGGCGCAACGTTCACTGGTAATGGCCAGGGATGACGCGCGACAAATGGCGCGCCAGGAAAAATCCGAAACTCTCAGTATTGAGCGCCGGCCCAATTCGCCGGAGCCTGACCCATTCAGTCTTGAGCTTTATTTTGAGGGCTTACTCAAAAACCTCAACCGCGGCGCGGCTTACGTCAAAAACGATCCGAAAAGCCGCGGTATCCATACCGCCGCAGTGCAATTCCGGGTCAATCCGGATGGCACGCTCAAATCCTTCACCGTGCTCAATGCCGCCGATCAGGGCGATGAAATTGCCTTCATCAAAGCAGTCGTCGAACGCGCCGCGCCGTTCAGCCCCTTTCCGCCCGATCTCAACCGCTCCGCCCGTTCAATGGCGATACGCATCTGCATCATGCCGGCGCGTGGTGGCGGTTTTGGATTTTCAAAATCGGGGGATGGTCAGGGCTGTTGATGAAAGCTTGGCTTTGTCGGGCTGAAGCCCGACCTACTCCGTAAATCCTGTAGTCTCGTCCAGCCAAACCGCATCCCATAACGGATAATCGCCAACCCGTTCAACCAATTTAGCCCGCAGCGGATTCGCCACAATGTAGCGCGCTATGTTGCGCATATCTTCATCCTTGCGCACTGCATGGTCAAAATAATTCGCCTGCCAAACTGAGTGCCCAAGCGCGTGTGCCGAACGCCCTTTAAGCAAGCGCACAGCCTCGGATAATTTGCCTTGATGCAACGTCATCAACCAATGCAAATGATCCGGCATTACCATATAGCAGAGCGTTTCGGCACGTCCTTCTGCTTGCAATACCATCAATTCCCGTACTAACTTGCGCCCGCTATCAAGTGAGGCAAAGTACGGTGCCCGGTGCCCGGTGCTTGGTCACCGTTGTGATGTGATAGATCAGGCCCGATTGCGAAACGCGCCCCTTGCGCAGGTCGTTATAAGTCAACGCCCCTCCGTAACTCGCGTAGGTCGGGCTTCAGCCCGACATGGTTTTGGCTTTGTCGGGCTAAAGCCCGACCTACGGCTTATTCCTTGAAGCTCTTGTGGCAAGTGCGGCAGGTGTCGTGCAAAGCCTCGTAGGCGACGCTGATCTGCTTCACATCCTGGCTTTCAGCCACGACCACCAAAGCCTCGGCTGCCTTTAAAAAAGACTGGCGGCTGGTCGCGAATTTTTCCGGCTCACTCCATACCGCGGCCTTGGCTTTGGTCGGCGGGTAATTGGTGTCGGGAGCAAAATGTGCCCAGGGGCCTTCCTTGGCTTTATTCAGGTTGTTGGCCAGCAGTGAAAACTGTTTGGCGTCATAACGCTGGTTGCGCAGTTGCAAGCCCATCGGCTCAAAACTTTTGAGAATTTCCTTGAAGGCAGCCCGGCGTTGGGTTACGGGCTGTCCGGGGCGGGTGTCTGCCGGCTCACCGCAAGCAGCGAGAAGCAACAAGGGGAACGTAGCGATGAGGAGTGATTTGCGCAGCATGGTTGGGCCGTTTAGTTTGACCTGCGCGATTATGAGGCATCTTGGTTCCGAAGACGAAATACCCGCCTTGAACATGGCAGGGCAATCGCGATTTAATCGAAATCCCATAACTGGTGGGCGTCGAGTAGCAGGCGGTAGCGCAGTTCAAGCGCTTCAAGCTGTAACAGGCGCGCAGCAAGTTGCGCCTCATTGGCCAGGCGCCGCGCGGCGAGCAGTTCATTGAGGTTGCCTTCACCCAACTGGTAGGCGCGGGCCGTCATGTTGGCAGCGCGGGTCAGGCTTTCGGCGGCGTTACGGCTGGCTTGCCAGGTGGCCAGCGCAGCATTGGCCGACTGGTAAAGGGCAGCAGATTCGGCGGTGATTTTTTGCAGCGCACCGGCTTCGCGATAAGTTGCCGCGTTGGCCTGGGCGAATGCGGCATCACTGGCAGAACGGCGAGCGCCACCGGGCAGCGGAATGCTGATGTAAGCGCCGAGGATATGATCCTCGCCGCTACGTTCGCTGGAAACATGCACACCCACGGTCGGATCGGGCACGCGGTCGCGGCGACTGCGGCCCGCCTGGGTTTGGGCGATTTGGGTTTCACTGCGGGCGATACCGAGTTCATGGCTTTCCTTGAGGATGGCCGCCAGCCACTCCTGTTCGCTGCCGCTGATGGCGCTCGGCTCGGCAATCGCTTCCGGTTTGTCGAGCGGCAAACCGGGGAAGCGGCGGCGCAAATCCTCGGCGGCACTACGTTCACGCACTCTGGCCTGGGTTAGCTGGGCATCCGCCTGGGCGAATGCGGCTTCGCTCTGGATCGCTTCGAGACGTGCGGCATCGCCGAGTTGCTGACGACGCTTGACCGATTTTGTCTGCTGCTCAAGCAGGCTCAGTTGTTCCGCCCATTGCGTTGCCGTGGCACCTTCCTTGAGCCAGACAAACCAGGTTTTGAGCAGGTTGCGGCTGGCTTCATGCAAGGCGTCACCTTGCGCAGTTTCGGCCAGGGCGACGCCGGCAGCACCGAGTTCGGCATCAAGCGCAGCCTTGCCGGGCAGGCGTAGCGGACGTTCGAGCGCGGCGTTCCATTCGCTGAAGCGCTCGTTGGGGTTGTTGTTCGGATTGGTTTTGCGTTGCTGGCCACCAAGGCGAACACTCCATTCGTACTGGCCAGCTTCCAGCCGGCTGCGGTTGGCTTCTTCGGCTTGTAAATTGCTGCCGGCGGCTTGAACTAGCGGATTGGCGCGCAGCACGCGGATGACGATTTCGGCGGGCGGCAGATTGGGGGTGGCATTGGGCGTCACTTCGGCGGCAAAGCTGGTGCCGACCAGACTGGTGAGCAGGATTAGAACGAGTGATTTCACAGGCGCCCCATTTCAATGACCGGAACCAGCCAATAGAAAATATTGGCGTGCGGTAGGCTGCCTTTGATCAAGGCCAGCACGGCGCGCATTTGTTCTTCCGGGCCGACGGTGCGGATCTGGGTACGCGGTGAATGGCCGCTGACCAGTTCGCCGGGTTCGACCAGCTTGATGACGCTGCCGTGACCCTCGGCGTGGCTGGCAGTAAAGCCACGGACGAGATCAGGCCGCGAGAGCAGCAGGTCTTCAACGTGCTGGGCGACGTCGTTGGGCAAGGTGAGCGAGAGCAGGACATCAGCCATGATTTCCCTCCGAAAAATTGACGGTGCGTTTAACGCCAAAGCGGCGGAAGAGGATGGGCAACAGCACCAGGGTGAGTGCGGTCGACGTCAATAAACCGCCAATAACCACAATCGCCAGCGGGCGCTGCACTTCCGAACCGGGGCCGCTGGCGAAGAGCATCGGCAACAGGCCGAAGGCGGCGATGCTGGCGGTCATCAGCACCGGCCGCAGGCGGCGCTTGGCCCCTTCAACCACGACCTCGGCAACCGGCAAACCACGCGCCAGCAACTGGTTGAAGTAAGTCACCATCACCACGCCGTTCAACACCGCAATGCCGAGTAGCGCGATGAAACCGACCGAAGCCGGCACCGACAGATATTCACCGGCCAGCAGCAGGCCGAAGATGCCGCCGATCATCGCAAACGGGATGTTGGAGAGCACCAGCAAAGCCTGGCGCACCGAGCCGAAAGTTGAGAAAAGCAGGAAGAAAATCAGCAATAGCGCGACCGGGACGACGATCATCAGGCGCGCCGCCGCCCTTTGCTGGTTCTCGAACTGGCCGCCCCAGGCCAGACGGTAGCCGGGCGGCAGTTTGACCTCACGGGCGACGCTGGCTTTGGCATCTTCAACAAAGCCGACCAGATCGCGGTCACGCACGTTGGACTGGACGACGACGTAACGCTGGGCATTTTCGCGGTCGACCTTGACCGGGCCATCGATTCTTTCGATCCTGGCGACGGAAGCCAGTGGCACGCTACCGCCATCCGGCAAACTGAGGCGCAAGGCGGCGAAATCAGCGGGTGAGTCGCGCAGGCTGTTCGGGCCACGCAGCACAATTGGCGTGCGCCGCCCTTGTTCAATGACGGTGCCGACCGTGCGCCCTTCGAGCAGCGCCTTGAGGTCGTTCTGGATGGCGTCGACGTTGAGGCCAAATCTACCGGCGGCCAGGCGGTCGACGGCAACTTTCAGGTACTGCACGCCATCGTTTTTCAGGGTGAAAGTGTCTTCGGCGCCGTGCACTTTTTTCACCGTGTTTTCGATGTCGACCGCAAGCTTGTTAAGGGTGGCCAAATCCGGACCAAAAATCTTGATCGCCAGATCGCCGCGCACGCCGGTCAGCATTTCCGAAACGCGCATGTCGATCGGCTGGGTGAAGGCATAGCCGACACCGGGAAAATCGACCATTACCGCCCGCAACTGGTCGGCCAGCCAGGCCGGATCGGGGTTGCGCCAGGTGGCGCGCGGCTGGAGCACCATGAAGGTGTCGGTCTGGTTGAGGCCCATCGGGTCGAGGCCGAGTTCGTCTGAGCCGGCGCGGGCGACGATGGCTTTGACCTCCGGCACCTTGGCGAGAATCGCCTGCTGCACCGCGCTGTCGATGGCGATGGTTTGATCGAGGCTGATCGAGGGCAATTTTTCGAGTTGCATGATCAGGTCGCCTTCATCCATCGTCGGCATGAAGCTCTTGCCGAGCAGCATGAAAGCGCCCGTCGCGGCGGCGAGGGCGATCAGCGCGCCAATAATGTAAGTGCGGCTGTTGCTCAGCGCCGAACTCAGCACGCGCGTGTAGGCCGCCGCGAGTTTTTTGACCAGCCAGGGTTCGTGATGCACGCCGCGTTTGATCAGGTAGGAGGCCAGCACCGGCACCACGGTCAGCGAGAGTAGCAGCGAGGCGGAGAGCGCAAAGACGATGGTCAGCGCCACCGGCCCGAACATTTTGCCCTCCAGCCCCTGCAGGGTAAGCAGCGGCAGGAAGACGATGATGATGATGACGATGCCGGAGGTGACCGGCGAGGCCACCTCACGGGCCGCGCGGTAGATGAGGTGCAGCGTGGGCAGATTGTCCGGCGCCTCGGCCAGTTCGCTCTCAACGTTTTCGACGACGACCACCGCCGCATCGACCAGCATACCGATGGCGATGGCCAGTCCGCCGAGGCTCATCAGGTTGGCGGACAACCCGAACAGCCGCATCAAAATGAAGGTGGCGAGCGCCGAAAGCGGCAGCATCAGGGCAACAACCAGCGCCGAGCGCAGATTGCCGAGGAAGGCGAGGAGCAAAATAACGACCAGCACAATCGCTTCGAGCAGGGCTTTTGATACCGTGCCGACCGCCCGTTCAACCAGATTGCTACGGTCGTAGAAGGCTTCAATCGTCACACCCGGCGGCAGGCTGGGGGCGATTTCGGCCAGTTTGGCCTTGACCCCGGCCACCACACTTTGCGCGTTGGCCCCGCGCAGGCCGAGCACCAAACCCTGCACCGCTTCGCCCTGGCCGCTCTTGGTCACCACACCGTAGCGCGTCAGCGCACCGAAGCGTACTTCGGCGACATCGCTGACCTTGGTCACCCTGCCGTCTTTGGCCTGTAAAACGATGGCTTTTACGTCGTCGACCGTAATAATTGCCCCTTCGGCACGCACCAGCAGCGATTCCTCGCCATCGTTCAAGCGCCCGGCGCCGTCGTTACGGTTGTTGGCTTCGAGCACTACCTGCAAATCCTTCAGCGCCAGACCACGCGCCGCCAGCAGTTGCGGGTTGGGCTGCACTTCAAACGTCCGCACTTCGCCGCCCAGGCTATTGACGTCAGCGACACCGGGAATGGTGCGCAGTTGCGGGCGGATCACCCAGTCGAGCAGGGCGCGTTTTTCGGACAGCGACAGATCGCCCTCAATCGTGAACATGAACATTTCGCCGAGCGGCGTGGTGATCGGCGCCATGCCACCAGTTACACCCGGCGGCAGGTTGCCCATCGCTGAAGCCAGGCGCTCGCCCACCTGCTGGCGCGCCCAGTAAATATCGGTGCCATCTTCAAAATCAATGGTGATGTCGGTCAGCGAATATTTCGAGGTCGAACGCAACAGGCGCTGATGCGGAATACCGAGTAATTCCTGCTCGACCGGCACGGCAAGGCGCGTTTCAACCTCTTCCGGCGTCATCCCCGGTGCTTTGAGAATGATCTTGACCTGCGTCGTCGACACATCGGGAAAGGCGTCAATCGGCAAACCCAAAAATGCCTGCACGCCAGCGCCGATCAGCATGACGGTAAGCACCAGCATCAACAAACGCTGGGTGAGCGAGAAGCGGATCAGATTGGCCAACATTATTCTTTACCGACGCCGGTCAACATCGCCTTGAGGCCGGAAACGCCCTTGACCGCCACCCGCTCGCCGGCTTTCAAGCCATCAACTACCACACCATCACCGCCTTGGCTAAGCACGCGCAGCGGGCGGGCAAGGAAAGTTGTCTCCTTGTCGTTGCTGGCGCTTTGTACGAAAGCGATGGTCGATCCCTGATTGCGCACCAGCGCTGCTGCCGGCAGGCGTTGCAGGTTGTCGGCACTGCTCGCCAGCTCGACCTCAACAACCTGCCCTGGGCGCAATTTCTCAGCACCCGCGCTAACCGAAGCGCGCAACAAAACCGTCTGACTTGCCGCGTCGACCGCACCACCAATCGCCACCAATTTGCCAATCACCTCGTTATTGGCAATCTTGACTGGCATGCCTACACGCAAGCTGGCGGCGAGTTCAACCGGCGCCTGAATTTCCAGCCACAGCGGGGCCAGTTTGGCGATGCGGTAAATCAGCGTCGCTGCCTCAACGCGCTGGCCGAGTTGCACGCCCTGCTCCAGCACCACGCCATCGATGGCTGCGGTCAACACCAGCGGGCCACCCACTTTGCCCGGCTGAACGCCAGCCAGCGCCAAACCCTGCTTGCGCTCACCGGCCTGAGCTGAAGCTTGCTGCGCCGCTGAGCGGGTGGCTTGCAGGCGCGATTCGGCGATCAGGCCTTCGGCAAAAAGCTGTTCATCGCGCTTCAAATTCTGTTGCAGCAAGGCCGACTGGCTGCTTGATTGCAAGGCGTCGCGCTGCAACTCCAGCGCCTGCGGGCTGGCCAGATGGGCTAACACCTGGCCGCGTTTAACCGTTGAACCCGGCGCCACCGCCAGCATTTCGACCATACCGCCAACCGGCGCGGCCAGCACACGCATCTGCTCATTGGGCACGCGAACCTGCGCCGGATAACTGCCGGCGCGGGCTGCGCTGCTTTCGCCGACAACGATAGTTTCAATGCCGAGCGACTTCAGTTGCGCCGCTTGCAAGGAAATCCCGGCATCAGCGGCTGAAACTGAAAGTGTTGCGGTCGACAGCAAAAAGGCAGCAAAAATCGAGGGGCGGCGCAGCATGGGCAGAATCCTTTAAAGATTCCAGCCAGTTTAGGTTGTCGAGATTAAGGCTTGCTTAAAGTCGGTCCATTTCAACGCCGTAGTATGTCCCGCCACGCGGTGAGCAAACAATGCTCCCTTTCATGGCTATCCGCCCCACCGTAAATCAGGATTGGCTTTTGGGTCGGGGTGTCGCCGGTAAATTTCTGCCACTTCTTTAACCCGTCAGTCCAGTCCGCAGCAAAGGTACTGCCCGACTTGATTTCGACTGCCTGCAGCCCGGCAGGCGTCTCAAAGACCACGTCAATCTCATGCCCCGCACTATCCCGCCAGAAATACAGCTCGGCTGGTTGGCCAGCATTAAAGCGCTGCTTGATCAACTCTGAAACCACCCAGGTTTCAAACAAGGCCCCGCGGGCGGCGTGCGTGGCCATCGACGACTCGTCACGAATGCCCAACAGCCAGGCCATCAAGCCCACATCAAGAAAATACAGCTTGGGCGACTTGACCAGACGTTTGCCAAAATTCTGGAAATACGGTGGCAGTCGGGTCACCAGATAACTAGCCTCCAGCACCGACAACCAGTCGCGTGCCGTGACCGCGGAAATGCCGCAATCCGCGCCCAGCGCTGCCAGATTCAGCAATTGCCCGGAACGCGCCGCGCACATCCGCACAAAGCGCTGGAACTGCGATAAATCACGGACGGCAATGATCTGCCGCACATCGCGCTCCAGATAGGTCGCCACATAGTTGGGAAACCAGTCGGTCGCCGCCAGATCGCGCTGATAAATCGCCGGATAACCGCCATTCAGCAATAATCGGTCAAGCGTTGGCGGTAAGCAGGCACCCTCCTGCATCTCAGTCAGCGATAAAGGCAAAAGCTCCACCCGCCCAACCCGGCCTGCCAGCGACTGGTTCATGCCGGCAATCAGATCAAATTGTGCCGAACCGGTCAGTACAAATTGCCCCATCACCGGGCGTTCATCGACCAAGCCCTGCAACCACGACAACAAGGCCGGGCAGCGCTGCACCTCATCCAGAATCGCACCGTCGGGAAAGCGCGCCAGAAAGCGCTTGGGGTCTTGCTCGGCAAACTCCCGTTCGTCCGGATTTTCCAGCGAAATATAGGGTTTGTCAGGAAAACAGGCCCGCGCCAGTGTTGTTTTGCCGGACTGACGCGGCCCAGTCAAGGCCAGCACCGGAAACCCCCGGGCCAGTCGTTCTAGCGTAGTACGGGCTTGACGTGGATACATAGGCACCCCATATCTTGCAAATCGAAAGTTTAAGTTTTGATTTGCAAGAATAACAGAATCAGCCTCAGTTATTCAGACAAGCCACTTCAATACCACCGCAGCTGAGACGCTTGCGACGAAATCTCAGGATCAGCAGCTGAAATTTAAAGTGTTACGGTCGACAGCAAAAAAGCGGCAAAAATTGATAAACGGGCAGAATCTGCCGACACCGGCTTGCCAGGCTTATCGAGAATAAGGCTTGCTTAAAATCGGTGGCTATTCGGCTTTTTCTGATCTCAATCTCTGGCGGTTAAGTGACCCAAAGAGACATTCACCGCATTGGAGTTCCTGCGACAGGTTTCTGAGCGAAGCAGCCGCAGCACCGAGTGACAACCAAGTATTCGTCCGGCCTTTGCTGCCGCTGACTTGAGGAGCTAATTAGGGCGGTAATCATGCGCCTAGTTGCCTTCCGCTCTAGTTCCGTATGTGATGGGTGATACGCTATAGTATGAAAAATTCCGCAATTGAATTATCATAACCTGTTGATTTTATGGGGTTGGCTTCCTTTTTAGTCAGCCTCTGGCTAGTTGTCTTGCCAACGTCCTTCGCATGCTCAGCACTCCTGTGCGATTTAACTTCGCACGCAGTTCGCCGATATGACGAGGAAGGCAATGAGTAATAGCACCACATTGGAGAAAAATAATGAAAATTTCCCTCAAGAACGTCGGTGCAATATCCGGCCCTGTGACGCTAGAGACGCGCAAGTTAACCGTGTTAAGCGGTGGAAACAACACCGGAAAAACGTACGCTATGTACATTCTTTGGGCGCTCCAAAAACGTCGCGTCCGCCATGTTTTCTCGTTCGCTGATCGACTTGCAGACCAACTCAGAACCGAAGGTACGGTACAGATCCCGCTTCGTGAATTCTGTGAACAACACTGGAGCAACATTGAGAAGGGAATTGGCGATGGTCTAAAGAAAAGACTTCCGGAATTGTTCAGTGGACCACAAAACTCATTCTCTGAGGCCCAAGTGGCGTTGTCATTAAAACTAGATGACTTCGTGAGTTTCGCTCAGGCTCATCCTGACTTCAAACGCTCTGTTAAGGTCGGGAATGCTGGGACTCTAGACGTACGATTAGTTCACCAGCAGGAAGAAGTGGCTATCGCCTTAACCGCGTTGGATGTCGGCAAGTTACCTGCATCGTTGCTTTCCGAAATTGTTTCGTCTCTGATAATTGAGCTTGTTCTTGGAGCCCAATGCGAGGATGCCTTTCTGCTGCCAGCAGAGAGAGGCGGACTTAACCTTTTCTACTTGGATTTGGATGCGAAGAACTCAGCCCTCGTTCGTCACCTCAAGCGTGACGAGGCAAATCCAATGGAAATTATCAAGGACTTGATGGTTGCTCAGTACGCTGAACCTATCGACGCGTACATCCAGTTCCTAAAACGTGCTCCGCGAAATAGCAAAGGTAATGGCGTATTTCACGACCAAGCATTAGCGCTCCAAAAGGAAATAGCTCGCGTCCGATATAAAGTTAGCAAAGAAGGGGTGATTACAGCCAAACCTTATAAATCTGACGTTGAACTAGGTATTCATCTTACTTCATCAACAGTGAAGAGCTTTTATGGCCTTTGGGCTTGGCTTGAGATGCAGGCAAAACCTGGCGACAGCCTAATGATCGATGAGCCTGAACTGAATTTGCACCCGTCGAACCAACAACTTGTTGCAAAAATGCTTGTGCGGCTTGTTAACAGGGGAATTCGTATCGTAATAAGCACACATTCGGATTACATCGTACGTGAAATTAATAACATGGTTATGCTTTCGAGCGATTTTCCAGAGCGAACAGAGCTGGAACGGAAATTTCACTATGCAGATAATGGCTGCGAACGTCTTGATGCAAATGACGTTGCCGCTTATCACTTTGGCGAAAAACAGGTCGATTCCTGTACTGTTTCAGCCGAGTTTGGCATCGAGGTGCCTAGCATGGATCAAGCCATTACCCGCCTGAATGATGCCAACAGCTCCATCTACTTTGGGTTAAGTAACGCACTGCATCCAGACCCAAGCGAATCTCTTTCAGAGATCAAACTATCGCGCGGGTGAGATTACATGACTCCTGAAGAATTCTTTAACCTCGTTCGTGATTCGATACATTCTGACTTTCATTGCCAAAAACACGGCGGATTGGTTACACACAACGAGGTTCATCACGACGGAACGACGAGTAAATTCAGCCTACGCTTGAGTTGTAAGGCAGAAGCATTTTCGCTCGACAAACCTGGGAAAGACCCTTTCCCGATAGTTGTTCCAGGCATGAATTCACGCAATGATCTGACAGTTGTCTGCCTTGATAGTAAAGGCCAGCCACTAGTATTTGTTGTTGAATGCAAGAATTCGGGTAGCCCAAACAATGCTCAGCATCAGATAGAGTGTGGCATGGCGTTCTGTGAGTATCTATTCAAACTGCTTAGCGTTTGTCACGGAAAACACATCGTACCAAAGCTTTTTGGAGTCGCTGCATACAACCCAAAAAGTCCTCCAAAAGGCACAACACGCCCCCGTTTCGTAAGTCAGGGCAAGCTAGGAATATTACGCGCAAAATGGTCCATCGCATTGGAGTTGCCTCTTCGTGAACTAGTGCAAGCCGCCGAAAGCTCGTACGCATAGTCATTATTTTGAGGAAGGCTCCCTTCGTGCATAACAAATAGAGTTTGCACAAATCTATCGTGGGGAAGGCGGTAGTTCTCCGTATTCAAAGGTAAGCGGTCAATAAACCGCGTCATCCCATCAGCAGACGAATTGGTGTAACGAACTAATCAGGTAGGGCTCAATCGCCCAAGGGGAGGAGCCAAGGCAAGAGTTGTTCGTAATCGTCCGCCGTCTTTGCCAAAGGCAAGGCTTTGAACAAAGCGACCAAATACCGATACGGATCCACCCCA
Source organism: Pseudomonadota bacterium (assembly GCA_039797825.1). GTDB lineage: Bacteria > Pseudomonadota > Gammaproteobacteria > Burkholderiales > Rhodocyclaceae > Azonexus. The sequence goes on from JBDKHF010000065.1 coordinate 28,794, forward strand.
TTAGCCTTGCTGGTCTCGATCAGCGAATAGATATTCGCACTGGCGTTGGCGCCGGCCATCGTATCGGCAAATAGCCAATTGCGCCGACCCACGACGAATGGTCGGATTGCGTTCTCGCACAGATTGTTGTCGATGGGCCAAGCGCCGTTCTCGACATACCGTAAGCGCTCAATAAAGCACGCACTTCCCCGCTG
>JBDKHF010000066.1:0-5601 GCA_039797825.1 Pseudomonadota bacterium
GTGAAGTCAACGAGTTCGTCGACCTCTTGCCCGCACAGCAGCGCATTAATGAAGAATCCTGGTATCGCGGAACAGCGGACGCGGTATACCAGAATATCGACATTCTCTCGACCCAAAAGCCAGCACCGGAGTACGTCGTTATTCTGGCGGGTGATCACGTCTACAAGATGAACTATGCCGAAATGTTGGCAGATCACGTAGAAAACGGCGCCGAATGCTCCGTCGCCTGTATCGAAGTTCCACGCAGCGAGGCCAGCGGCTTTGGCGTGATGGCCGTGGACGAGAATCGCCGCATAACCGCATTCGTCGAGAAGCCGGCTGATCCACCGGCGATGGCCGGCAAGCCCGATCATTCCTTGTGCAGCATGGGCGTCTATATCTTTAACGCCAAGTATCTCTACAGCGAACTATTGCGAGATACGGCCGACCCGTCATCCAGCCATGATTTCGGCAAGGACATCATCCCCCGTGCGGTCAAGAACGGGTGTGCGATGGCACACTCCTTTGACCGCAGTTGTGTTCATGCCCCTGATGAACGACCCGGCAAAGAGGACTATTGGCGCGATGTGGGTACCGTCGATGCCTATTGGGAAGCCAATATTGACCTGACGGCCACGGATCCGGCATTGAATCTCTACGACAGCCACTGGCCGGTCTGGACCTACCAGCAGCAGTTGCCCCCAGCCAAATTTGTTCACAATCTGGCGGATCGCCACGGTGTCGCCATTGAATCCATGGTGTCGGGCGGTTGCATCATGTCAGGTGAAATCAACCGCTCTTTGCTGTACTCGGGCTGTCGTGTCCACTCCTATACCAAGGTCGATTGGTCCGTGCTCTTACCAGAGGTTGATATCGGTCGGGGTGCGAGGTTGAACCGTTGCATCATCGATCACGGCGTAAGAATTCCCGCCGGGATGGTGATTGGTGAAGATCCCGAAGAGGACGCACGTCGCTTCCGGCGAACCGAGAATGGGATCACTCTGGTGACTCAGCCGATGATCGAGAAGCTCTCCTGAGATTTTGTTGAGTCTCTACTGAAATCATGCTCATCCTGTCGTTATGAAATCTCGTTAAGCAGCGCCGCGAGGCGCTGCTTAATAGTAGCTTCAAGAGACTTCTTGGCGGCCTTAGGAACCATAACGTGGCAGGGAGCGGAGGTGCCGACTTAACCAAGGCAACTTCAACTTCGTCATAACCATGCGCAAACGCTGCAAAAGAGTCCCTCGGCCAATCTCGATGTTGATCACACCGAATCAGCACGCGGAGCTTATGCTCGCGCCGCGCCTGCACTTGGAGATGATGTTAACGCAAACGGCCAATCTGAATTACCAGCAATCCGTGTTGGGTGTGTTCAATCTGGCGGTTGCGTTGGCCCACCTGCAACATAAGCCGCAGATCCAGACTCAATTTGAAGCAGCACAGCAAATAATGAGTCAACTTATCCAGGGAGCACGTAGCCCGAGTCACGAGGAGGGCGATTTCCTTCGCCAAAGCTTCAACCTGGCCGACCGCCGTTTCGGAATGCAAAGTGGAGCCAACCTGGTTCGCGCCTTCGACTTCGTGGATCGGACGATTACGTCGTATGACTAAACGCCTGTTGAGATGTTTACATAACTTTTGGACACTAGCTTGCTATGGTATTGCGCGGCGCTTTCAAAGTGCAATTGCTTGCACTCTCGTCAGAGCCTGGTACTGGATGATTTTTGCAACACGAAACTCAACGAAATGTCTTCCGTTCAGTGGGAACTACGGAGTTATATAGATGACGGCCACTGTTAATATTTTTTCAGTTTGCCGATCGAATTATGAAGATTCTTCATTAAACAAAAACTAATCTAACCCATTTCTTTCCTGAGGAAACAGCCATGATGAATCTCAGTATTTCCCGGCGCCTCCAAGCCATGATTGCCAGCGCGATTCTCGCTTTGATTGTTCTTGCTATTTCAGGTGCGCACGTTGCGGGCAATTTGCGCGGCAGCGTCAACTACCTCTACACCAAGACTCAACCGAGCATTGAGGCCATTTCCGAAATCAACGAGAACTTCCTCCGCTTGCGCCTTTTGGTGCTCTATCACATCGCGCTCAAGGAACCCGAAAAGAAGGCGGCATTAGAACCGCAGATGAAGACGCAAAGGGAAAAAATCCTGCAAGGGCTGGCCCGCTATGAAAAGGAGCTACTTTCAGACGCCAAAGACAAGGAAATGCTGGATGTCGATAAGAAGTTCTTTACGACCTACTTTGAAGAGATTGAAGCCGCTCTCGAAAAATCCAGGGCCAATGACTACGAAGGGACTTGGGCAACGGTCGCCAAAGCCACCGCCAACATGAAACAACTGACGGAGGCGATTGAAACCCACAAGAAATACAACAATCACCTGGCTGAGGATTTCTACAAATCGTCCGCAGCGAGTGACCGTCAGGGTCAATACATTGCGCTGACACTGATCATCCTGTCCATTTTAAGCGTTGGCGGCATCGGTTTCTTCCTGATGCGCGGCATCAATAAGGCACTGCAATCGACTCAGAATGCCGTTACCCATATCGAAAGCAAGCTCGACTTCACGCAGCGTGTCGAAGTGCATAGCAATGACGAACTGGGCACGACGTCCAAGGCGATCAATCGCTTACTCGACACGATGCAGGGCAACCTGAAATCCATCGCCAGCGGCGCAAAGTCCGTTGCCTCGGCGGCCACCCAGATGTCCACCACCTCCAACCAGGTGGCCACCGCCTCGCATCAGCAGAGCGAAGCCGCCTCCGGCATGGCCGCCACGGTCGAGGAAATGACCGTCAGCATCAACCACGTCGCCGACCGAGCCCAGGAAACCAGCCGTCTGGCCAGCGAATCGGGCAAGCTCGCCAGTTCGGGCGAAAAAGTCATCGGCCAGACGGCCAGCGATATCCAGGACATTGCCGCCACCGTCAATGAAGCCGCTGAGCTCATTCACGGCCTGGAGATGCACAGCCAGCAGATTTCCAACGTCGTTTCGGTAATCAAGGAAGTGGCCGACCAGACCAACCTGCTGGCGCTCAATGCCGCCATTGAAGCAGCCCGTGCGGGGGAACAGGGACGCGGCTTTGCCGTCGTCGCCGATGAGGTACGCAAACTGGCTGAACGGACCTCGTCCTCGACCAAGGAGATTTCGGACACTATCGGCACTATGCGCAGCAGCGCCAGCAATGCGGTGACCAGTATGCAGGGCGTGGTAGACAAGGTTGCCAAGGGCGTCGAACGGGCCCAGGAAGCCAATGAGTCAATGCGTCAAATCGGCGAAGGGGCTCGCGGTGCCGTCGGTATGATTGGCGAAATCGCTGAAGCCATTCGTGAACAGGGCACGGCGACCAACAACATTGCCTCCCAGGTCGAGCGCATCGCGCAAATGTCGGAAGAAAGCAGCGCCTCGGCCGGGAATAGTGCCCAGGCGGCACAGGACCTGGATCGGCTGGCGGCCGATATGCAGCGCATTGTCAGTACGTATCGGCTTTGAACGGCCAGCTTCCTGGTTTTCAGGGTGCCGTTTAGCGCTCGGTACAGAGTGTTTCTACTCCGACCTAAACGGCCCCTGAAGGCTCGAAATTCGGCTGCCAACAAGCGTGGTTTGATTGACGGGGAAAGAGTAGATTGTCTTTACATCGACTCAGCAGAACATTCAAATTCAGAAAGACCTAGTCGAATTTACGGAGAAACCAGGTGAACAATATGACCAGCCAAGGTAGCCCGCGCAGGGCGCAGTCACAAGCGATAGATGCGCGTGACGCCGTCCGTGAATTTCATGCAGCGGTCGTGCAACCGGACATGGCGCTAGTGGTTTTCTTTTGCTCCAGTGACTTTGATCTGGATGCTCTCGCAGAAGAAATGCATCGTCTATTTAGTGGCGTTCAGGTCGTTGGCTGCACGACTGCTGGAGAAATCGGACCGGAAGGTTACCTCGAGCATAGCCTGAGCGGGGTCAGCCTCCCTGGCAGAACGTTCACTGTGGCCAGTGCGTGCCTCGACCATTTGCAGCAATTCACAATGACCGCAGGACAGGGCTTTGCCAAAAACGTGTTACACGCACTTGAAAATAGGGCGCCGAATATGCACGTGGACCAAAGCTTTGCACTGCTTCTGATCGATGGCTTGTCAGTACGCGAAGAACAGGTCACGCGCGCTTTGCAGAGTGCCCTGGGCAAAATTCCATTGATTGGCGGTTCGGCCGGCGACAGTGTGGATTTTTGCTGTACCCACGTGTACTTTGAAGGAACGTTTCGCAGTGACATTGCCGTCCTGACACTTGTCAACACCCCGTTGCCTTTCAAGCTATTTGACACACACCATTTCATCGCAACAAACGAAAGGCTGGTGGTGACTGACGCTGATCCAACGCGGCGACTCGTCAAGGAGATCAATGGATTACCAGCCGCCGAGGAATATGCACGAACGCTCGGGGTTTCTATGCACGACCTTGAGCCCGAATTATTCGCAGCCAGGCCGGTCGTTGTCGTGATTAATGGCGTTAGCTATGTACGTTCCATCCAGAAGGCGAATCCGGATGGCAGCGTGACGTTTTACTGCGCGATCGAGAACGGTCTGATTCTCCGTGTTGCAACCGGGGTAAACCTCTTCAAGAATCTGCAACAAACGTTCACCAAAATACATCAGGAAATTGGCCCCCCGCAACTGGTCCTCGGATGCGATTGTCTTCTCAGAAAACTGGAGATTTTCCAGAGTCCCGATAAAGATCGCGTTATAGAACTGCTGCTAGAGAATAATACGACCGGGTTTGGCACCTACGGCGAGCAGTTCCGCGGTGTGCATGTCAATCAGACATTTTCCGGCATCGCCTTTGGTTCAATTCCAGCCGAGGCCGATGATGCCTGACTTAGGGCCACTTCGTGTTAACGAGGACGTTTCGGCATTGAAGGCAGAAATCGCTCGCCTTAACAAGATAATCGGGGCGTTGATGGATCGCGCCGAACATAGCACCAGCATTCAAGGGTCCGATTTCAGTCTGTTCCAGACAGCGATCATGCTGGAAGACCTGGTTGTCAGCCGCACGGCGGAACTGCAAGCAGCCTTGGCAGAGCTTGAGCTGTACCGTCATCATCTGGAAGAACTCGTATTCTCGCGTACCGCCGAACTGGCCGAAGCTAAGGACGCCGCCGAGGCGGCCAACCACGCCAAGAGCATTTTCCTGTCGACCATGAGCCATGAACTGCGCACGCCGATGAACGGCATCATGGGCATGACCAATCTGGCGCTGCGCCGTGCTCGCGATCCCCAGCTGATTGACTACCTTAACAAGAGCATGGGCGCGTCAAAACATTTGCTCGCCATCATTAATGACATCCTCGACATCTCCCAGATTGAATCTAAACGCCTGACGCTCGAAGAAAGCAATTTCGAACTTGCCCACGTGATTGACGAGGTTCTGCATATTGAAGACGATCAGGCACTGGCTAAAGGGCTGCGCCTGGTTGTGGAAATAGCCCGAACACTGCCGGAGCAGTTGTGCGGCGATGTCTTGCGCCTAAAACAGATCCTCCTGAATTTCATTGGGAATGCCATCAAATTCTCCGACCACGGGCAAATCACAGTACGGGTGAACGCGGTCGAAGAAG
>JBDKHF010000067.1:0-51272 GCA_039797825.1 Pseudomonadota bacterium
CCATGGATAACACCCCAGATTCCCCGGCAAAAACGCCGGTAGGTTACACAACCCAGGGTGGCAACTATTGGACGCTGATCACCCCGGAAATCTGGAAAGTTTTGCACGCTGTTTTACACCATCGACAAGGCGACAAACCTTTGCCAATACAGGGTTTGGCACCAATCAGACGCGCCACTCCACGGGCGCTTTGGCTTGTAGTCGGCGCCAATCAATCCCCTTGGTTAGCCACTGCCATTCAGCTGCACTCAACGTGCAAGTGGTACTGCCCGGCTTAGGCCAGGTGAGCCGCCCCCGGTGCAAGCGTCGGACACGCAGTCAGACGCCGGTGCCATCCCAAACTACCAACTTGACCCGGTTGCCCTGGCGATTGCAGAACGCGTATGCCGTACCGTACGCAGGGTGAACGCGCCCCTGTAATTGCTGAATCCGCAGTGACAGCCCATCAATGCCCATTCTCATATCGACCGGCTCGACCGCCAGCCAAACCTGTTCCGGCGTAATCATCGCAATAGGTCTCTTAGCCAGTCAGCGCAGGATTTCGATCTTGATCTCACCTGAAGGAGGTATCTCCGGCAATACGACCGTGATTGGCACCAAGCCAAGCGTGGTCGGTTCGGCGATTTCTAATGGACCTTGATCCGGCAATATAGCACCGCCATCCACCTCGTCTTGGCGCTCGGTCACCTAGCGCCGGAGCTGGTTGGCATTCAGGCCGTTGGCCAAGGCGACCGACGCCATGGATATCCCTGGTTTTAGGCAGGCCTCGATCGCCTGCTTCTTGAACTCGTCCGTATAACGCCGCCGGCTCCGGCGCGTTGGTACTTTGATTAACTTCGTGTGCATGTGTCCACCTTATTTACGTGGACACGAGCATCCTATCCCCTTGGGACTTCAGCAATGTGGTGCCGTTGAACGCTTACAGTGAGTGCTTGAATTCTTCAGGGTGATACCGCCTGCGGCGTTGCGGCTTCTGGATTTCCATCGATAGTGTCCATCATGGTTGTTGCGGGGACATGATCTTCGCGGTCTAACGACTTAAATTCCAGATGGGTTCGCCGGGCGCTTACGATTTGAGCGTGTAATACGCCGTCGACCGAGCGATGCCGAGAACTTGGTATTGCCGCACTAGCGGTAGATCATAGCGGCGGTCAATCATCGTCTTCCGCTCAGCATGCCCGCTTTGGTGAGCGCTTTTTCTAAAAAAATCGTTTTCCAGTGCCAAGTCTGCGATTCGCTGTTGCTGAAAACTTGCGACGAACGCTCTAGCAACAGCCTCTTCCTGTCAGTGATTTGGTTGGGATGAACATAACAAACTGCTGGGCCAACTCAGAGCGTGTCTTGTCTCCTTGCAAGGCGGCAATCGCCATCTTGGCCTTGAATTCCGGCGAGTGATATCGCTGCTTCCTCCTCAGTCAAGCCGCTACGCGACGGTTGGTGAAGCAAGTCTATGGCTTATCCTACTGTCCAAATTTTTGGGTACGACTCTGGGCGCTCGATGCTTACGTTTCTGCATTGTGTTAGAATTCTTATTGGCGGGTCTCCCCGCATTGCAGGGTGGTGAATCGGGTCAGGTCCGGAAGGAAGCAGCCACAGCTACTAACTGCAAGTGCCGGGGGTTAGGCTCGCCACTTTCATTTCTCTGATGAGTGTTAGGGCGCATGAGTTACCAAGTTCTCGCCCGCAAATGGCGACCGCGCAGTTTTACTACCCTTGTTGGGCAGGAACATGTTGTTCGTGCGCTGACGCATGCGCTTGCTGAGAAGCGTCTGCACCATGCCTATTTGTTTACGGGAACTCGTGGTGTTGGTAAAACCACTATTGCCCGAATACTAGCCAAATCACTGAATTGTGAATCCGGTATCACCGCTACGCCTTGTGGTCAGTGCGGTGCTTGCCGGGAAATTGATTCCGGTCGATTTGTAGATTTACTCGAGGTTGATGCAGCGACTAACACCAAAGTCGACGAGATGCGACAGCTACTCGAAAATGCTATCTACGCTCCTACAAGAGGGCGCTTTAAGGTATATGTGATCGACGAAGTGCATATGCTCTCTAATTCGGCATTCAATGCCATGCTGAAGACTCTGGAAGAGCCTCCTGAGCACGTCAAGTTCATATTAGCGACCACCGACCCACAAAAAATTCCGGTGACTGTCTTGTCACGGTGTTTGCAGTTTAATTTAAAGCAAATGCCACCGGCTTCAATTTCAGGGCATTTGAGCCATGTTTTGCAGGCTGAAGGTGTTGCGTTTGATGCGCCGTCGCTTGCTTTGATTGCTCGCTCTGCTGCCGGCAGCATGCGCGATGCGCTTTCCCTGTTGGATCAAGCGATTGCGCATGGGGCTGGGCGTGTAGAGGAAAGTCAAGTTAGATCAATGCTTGGTACGGTCGACCTTGATTTTTTGTTTAATATTCTTGAAGCGGTTCAGCAGGGTGATGCCGCGGATCTGCTAAGAATTTCCGCTGATATGGCCGTCCGAAGCTTGTCTTTTGGTGCCGCGCTTCAAGAGTTAGCTTCTTTATTGACTCGTATTCAAATTGCGCAAATGGCGCCCGCCGCAATTGATGAGGATGAGCCTGAGCGCCTACGTCTGCTGGATTTAGCAAGTAAGTTTTCTTCAGAATTCGTCCAGCTTGCATATCAAATCGTGCTGCATGGCAGAAATGATCTAATTCTTGCGCCGGATGAATATTCTGGTTTTGTTATGACAATGTTGCGACTGCGCGGCTTTAGGCCAGAGTCCGTGGCCGATGTTGTTTTGTCTATGAACTCTGTTCGCCCGAGGGCAGTGACGTCAAATATGGTACAGCCGCAATCGGGCTTGGTTGAAGCTGTGGTTGTCGCGACACCTGTTGTGCGCCCCACGCCTCGCCGTGTGGTTGATGACTGGCATGGAATGGTCGATGAGTTGCAATTAAGTGGTTTGGCGCGAGAATTGGCGCAGCATTGTGAGTTGCGCGAACTGAATGAGTCTGATTGCTTGCTGCGTCTTGCGCCTGGGCATGGGCATCTGCAAATGAAGCCCTCGCCAGAAAAGCTGCAGGTCGCCTTGAGTGAATATGTTGGCCGGCCATTGCTTATTCGCTTTGAGACTGCCAGAACTGAAATGGATACCCCGGCGGCAACTGCCGGGCGTGAGCGCCAAGAGCGCCAAGAGCGAGCCATTTCGTCAATCGAGCAGGATTTGTTTGTCCGTGATGTCATCGAAACATTTGATGCCTCATTGATTGAGTCATCAATTAAACCAATTGTATAAAGGAACTTCAAGATGATGAAGGGTGGCTTGGCTGGCTTGATGAAACAAGCTCAAGCAATGCAGGATAATATGAAAAAAGCTCAGGAACAGCTTGGCCAGATCGAGGTTGAGGGTCAGGCTGGTGCCGGGATGATCAAGGTTGTTATGACCTGTTCGCATGATGTGCGTCGCGTTAGTATTGATCCCTCCGTGATGGATGATCGCGAAATGCTTGAGGATTTGATTGCCGCTGCCATGAACGATGCAGTTCGTCGTGGCGAGGCGCTAAGTCAGGAAAAAATGGCTGGCTTTACTTCTGGCCTGAATCTGCCGCCAGGTTTTAAACTGCCGTTCTAAGTGACACCGACCGGTCTAGAAGCGCTGATTGAAGCTTTGCGCTGTTTGCCGGGCGTCGGGCCTAAGTCGGCTCAGCGCATGGCATATCATCTGATGCAGCGTGAACGAAAAGGCGCCCAGATACTTGGGGAATCCCTTTTACGCGCGTTGGCGGCGGTTCGTCATTGTCAGCGCTGCAATACCTTTACTGAACGTGATGTTTGTGAACGATGCGCTTCGTCGCGTCGTGATCGTCAATTGTTGTGTGTTGTTGAAACCCCCGTGGATATGAACATGATGGAGCAAACCCTTTCGTACAAAGGCCTCTATTATGTTTTGATGGGGCGGATCTCGCCGCTTGATGGTGTCGGGCCACGTGAGCTAGGGTTGGATCGTTTAGTGGCGCGAGCCCTTGATGGCGAAGTGAGCGAAGTTATTTTGGCCACCAACTTTACTAATGAGGGTGAAGCAACGGCGCATTATTTGACCGCAATGTTGCAACCCAAAGGAATCGTTGTTACCCGGATTGCGCGTGGTGTGCCGGTTGGTGGTGAGCTTGAATATGTTGATAGTGGCACCTTGGCGCAGGCAATGCGCGAACGAAGGGTGCTTCTGGAATGAATCGTCTGCTTTGCCAGCTTTTATCCGGCGTGGCGATGGCGTATAATTTAGCGTTTTGATTTTTATCCCATCCAATTCCTTTAGGGGTCAGCGTTATGAGCAATCAAGGAAAAATGGACTGCGGTAGACGGCGTCTAGTCGTTGCCACCGCAGCCGTTGGCGGAGCGGGCGCGGTTGCTGCGCTTGTGCCGTTCGTCTCCAGTTTGCTTCCGTCTGAGCGTGCCAAAGCGGCAGGCGCTCCGGTAGAAGTCGATATCAGCAAGCTTGAGTCTGGACAGATGATGACTGTCGAGTGGCGTGGCAAGCCGGTCTGGATCATCAACCGCACCAAAGAAATGCTGGATACTTTGCCCAAGTTGGCTGACAAGGTTGCCGATCCCAAGTCGGAAAAAGAACAGCAACCAGCCTATGCAAAGAACGATACGCGCTCAATCAAGCCTGAAATGATGGTTGTGGTTGGTATTTGTACCCACCTTGGCTGCTCACCATCCTCAAAATTCAAGGCGGGTGCTGATGAGGGGATGTCTAGTGATTGGCTCGGCGGGTTTCTCTGCCCATGTCACGGTTCAACCTTCGATTTTGCCGGCCGTGTCTATAAGGCAAAGCCTGCTCCGACTAATCTCGAAGTGCCGCCGCACGTGTATCTCACCGATACCCGTATCTTGATCGGCGAAGACAAGAAGGGAGCATAAAAATGGCTGGCGGAACTTTTGAGAAATACAAGTCTGATGGCTCACTGGCAGGTAATGCCCTTGAGTGGGTTGACGCCCGCTTTCCGGCTACTTCATTGTGGAAAGGTCATCTTTCCGAGTATTACTGCCCGAAAAACTTCAACTTCTGGTATTTCTTCGGTTCATTAGCACTGTTGGTGCTGGTGATCCAGATTGTGACCGGTATTTTCCTGGTCATGCACTACAAACCGGATGCCGCGTTGAATGCGAGTGGTGTGCCTATTGCGTTTGCTTCTGTCGAGTACATCATGCGTGATGTGCCCGGTGGCTGGTTGATTCGCTACATGCACTCGACTGGAGCGTCGGCATTCTTCATCGTGGTTTATTTGCACATGTTCCGTGGCATGCTCTACGGTTCTTATCGCAAACCGCGTGAATTGACCTGGTTGTTCGGTGTTGGCATCTTTTTGGTACTGATGGGCGAGGCATTTTTCGGTTACTTGTTACCTTGGGGGCAAATGTCTTATTGGGGCGCACAGGTGATCGTTAACTTGTTTGGGGCGATCCCAATCATTGGTAACGACCTGTCGATCATTATTCGTGGCGATTTCGTTGTTGGTGATGCAACCCTGAATCGTTTCTTCTCCTTCCACGTTATTGCTTTCCCGCTTGTTTTGGTCGGCTTGGTTGCTGCTCACGTGTTGGCGCTGCACGAAACGGGTTCAAATAATCCTGACGGCGTCGAGATCAAGGCCAATAAGGATGAGCATGGTATTCCGCGTGACGGCATCCCATTCCACCCGTATTACACGGTCAAGGATATCGTTGGCGTGGTCGTCTTCCTGATGGTTTTCTCTCTGGTGATGTTCTTCGCTCCCGAAGGTGCCGGTTACTTCCTTGAAACGCCGAATTTTTATCCGGCTGACCCACTGAAGACACCTAATCACATTGCCCCGGTCTGGTACTTCACGCCTTACTATTCGATCCTGCGTGCAATTGTCTGGAACTTCTTTGGTCTCGATGCCAAGTTCTGGGGTGTGGTTGCGATGGGTGCGTCGGTTGTGATTTTTGCAGGTTTGCCGTGGCTTGATCGTAGCCCGGTGAAGTCGATCCGCTATCGCGGCCCGATCACCAAGGTGATGCTCACCCTCTTCGTAATCTGCTTCTTCGTTCTCGGTTACTTGGGTACTTTGTCCCCGTCGCCGATGGGTGAACTGATTTCCCAAGTGTGCACCGTTTTCTACTTTGGCTTCTTCCTTGGTATGCCTTGGTGGTCACGCATGGATAAATTCAAGCCGGTTCCTGACCGTGTGACGATGAAGTGAGGATGGATAAAATGAAAAAATTCCTGATCGCATTGCTCTTCGCGCCGATCATGTCATTTGCCAGTGGTGCAGCGGTGCATCTTGACAAGTGGCCGGGCTCGGTAAGTGACAAGGCATCTTTGCAGAATGGTGCCAAGCTCTTTGTTAATTACTGCCTCAACTGTCACGGTGCTTCTTATCTGCGTTATAAAAACCTGGTGGATCTGGGTTTGAGTGAGCAGCAAGTTAAAGAGAACCTGATGTTCACTTCCGACAAGATCGGTAGTCTGATGACTGTTGCCGCGCGCCATGATGAGCAAAAGCAGTGGTTTGGTGCCACGCCGCCGGATCTGACCATCATCACTCGTGCTCGCGGTGAGTTGGGTAACGCGGGTGCTGGTGCTGACTGGTTGTACACCTACCTACGTTCTTTCTATACCGACGAAAACCGCCCGACTGGCTGGAATAATGTCATTTTTGAAAATGTCGGCATGCCGCACGTTCTCTACGGACTGCAAGGCAAGCAAGTGCTGAACCATGAAACGCACAAGCTTGAACTGGCCGTTCCTGGTCAATTGGCGCCGGCTGAATTCGACAAGACGGTTTCCGATCTGGTTGGTTTCATGGTCTGGATGAGTGAACCGCAACAAGAGTTCCGCCAGACACTTGGCCTGTTTGTTCTTGCCTTCCTGGGCTTGCTCTTCGTTTGCGCATATGCATTGAAGAAGGAATACTGGAAAGATATTCACTAATCCATTCTGGGTTAGCTAACGGCATCGCGGGTAGGCTCTGGCCAACCCCCGATGCCGCATCTCATTTTAAGAGTTAAGACAAATGATGAACCTTTACTCAGGTACAACCTGTCCTTTTAGTCACCGCTGCCGCATTGTCCTTTACGAAAAAGGCATGGATTTTCAGGTTATTGATGTTGATATGTTCAACAAGCCGGAAGATCTGGCGGCAATCAATCCGCACAATCGGGTGCCGGTTTTGGTTGAGCGTGATTTGGTCCTCTTTGAGCCAAACATCATCAATGAATACATCGACGAACGATTCCCGCATCCACAATTGATGCCGGCTGATCCAATCATGCGTGCTCGCGCCCGCCAACTGTTGGTTGGGATGGAGCGCGAAATTTTCTCCTTCATGGAAGTGATCGAGAAAAATAGCAAGACGGCTGACAAGGCTCGCCAGGAAATCAAGGCTCGCCTGACCGAAATCATTCCAATCTTCAACAAGCAAAAATTCATGTTGGGTGATGAATTTTCGATGTTGGACGTGGCGATTGCCCCGTTGTTATGGCGTCTGGATCATTACGGCATTGATTTGGGTAAGGCTGCCGCACCATTGATGAAGTACGCTGAGCGGATTTTCAGCCGTCAGGGCTTTATCGACGCGCTGACACCTTCTGAAAAGGCGATGCGTAAATAAGCTATGGAGCAGCTTCCATCGACCAAGCCATACCTGTTGCGCGCTATTTGGGAATGGTGCTGCGATAACGGTTTTACGCCGCATATCGCAGTCGCCGTTGATCAACGGACTCGCGTGCCACGTGAATTTGTGAAGGACGGGCAGATTGTCCTGAATCTAGGGCCTGGCGCGACCAATAAATTGCAAATAGGCAATGAGTATGTCGAATTTCAGGCACGTTTTGGTGGTGTAGCCCGTGAGTTATCGGTGCCGATTGAGCAGGTGGCAGCTATCTACGCCCGTGAAAATGGGGCAGGAATGGCTTTCGATCTGGATGAAGAGGCATTATTGAGTGACCGGGTTGAGGCAGAGGATTCGGATTTTGAACCGGAGCCTGAGCCACCGCGCCCCGAAGCGGGGCGGCCTAAACTGCAACGCATTAAATAGGGACGCACACTAAAGGTGATGCACCAAAACGGGGAGCTTTCAGATGAAAGGCTCCCCGTTTTTCATTCAAGTCGCTGATTTTCCTGCATGGCATAGCTGTTGCTCTTGCTTATCCCAAAAGGAAAATCATGAAAAGCACAGTTAAATCCACTTGTTGTTATTGCGGCGTTGGTTGCGGCCTACTCATAGAGACCGAGAATGACCAGATCACTGGGGTTCGCGGCGATCCAGATCATCCTGCCAACTTCGGACGGCTATGTACAAAGGGCGCGACGCTGGATCAAACGGCGGCATTGACTTATCGTTTGCTAGCGCCAAACAGCGTTGTACGGTCAACCGGGAAAAGAAGCCAAATTTCCTGGGATGCGGCGCTTGAGGAGGCAGCAACGCGTTTTGCCGAAACCATCCGGGCGCATGGCCCGGATTCGGTTGCTTTTTACATTTCCGGCCAGTTGATGACTGAAGACTATTACGTCTTCAACAAGCTGGCCAAGGGTTTGATCGGCACCAATAACGTCGATACCAATTCACGACTCTGCATGTCGTCAGCCGTTGCCGGCTATAAGCAGACTTTGGGCGCGGACGCGCCACCGTGTAGCTATTCCGATATTTTGCAAGCCAAGGTGATATTCATTGCCGGGGCCAATCCAGCCGTCGCGCACCCGATTGTTTTCCGCTACATCGAGGATGCGCGGGCCGCCAATCCCGATCTGAAAATCATTGTGGCTGATCCGCGTCGCTCGGAGAGTGCAGCGATCGCTGATCTGCATTTGCCGATCAAGCCGGGCAGCGATATCGCTTTGTTCAATGGCATGTTGCACGTAATGATTGCCGAAGGCTTGATCGATCAGGCTTACATTGATGCGCACACGACAGGCTTCTCGGCGCTTGCCGAAATTGTCAAAAATTACCCGCCGGAAAAAGTGGCCGAAATTTGCGGCATCGAAGCGGCGGCGATTGTTCAAGCTGCGCGTTGGTTTGGCACAAGTGCTGCATCGCTATCGCTGTATTGCCAGGGCTTGAATCAGTCGGCGCATGGTACGCATAACAACGCCGGGATTATTCATCTGCATCTGGCCACTGCTCAGATCGGTAAGCCGGGTGCCGGGCCGTTCTCGCTGACCGGCCAGCCGAATGCGATGGGCGGACGCGAAGTGGGTGGTCTATCCAATCTGATGTCGGCGCATCGCGATCTGGCCAACCCGGCGCACCGTGCCGAGATGGCGGCTTTCTGGGGCGTGCCATTCGTGCCGGCAACACCGGGCAAGGCTGCGGTCGACCTGTTTAAAAGCCTTAAAACCGGTGCGATCAAGGCGGTCTGGATTGCCTGCACCAACCCGGCCCAGTCCTTGCCCAACCAGGCGGTTGTGCGCGAAGCATTGCAGGCGGCTGAGTATGTTGTGCTGCAGGAAGCCTATGCCAATACCGACACCGCCGATTACGCTGATTTATTATTGCCGGCCACTGGCTGGGGTGAAAAATACGGCACGGTGACCAATTCCGAACGCTGCATCAGCCGCGTCATGCCGGCCGTGTCGCCGCCCGGTGAGGCGCGGCACGACTGGCGAATCGTTGTCGATTTTGCCCGCTTGCTCGGTAAGAAACTGGATCATTCTGGCGTTGACCGCCTCTTTCCCTACACAGATGCCGAAGCGATTTTCAACGAACATCGCGAAAGCACACGCGGTCGCGATCTTGATATTACCGGCTTGAGTTACGAACTGCTCGAAACCACTGGCCCGCAGCAATGGCCGTATCCGGAAGGAGCGACTGCCGGCAAGGTTCGGCTGTACGAAGACGGTGTTTTCCCGACAGCGGATGGCAAGGCACGCTTCGTCGCCATTGAGCACCAGCCGACGGCTGATACTCTCCTGCCGGAAACGCCGATCAGCCTGCTTTCAGGCCGCATGCGCGACCATTGGCATGGGATGAGTCGTACCGGCACGGTGCCGCGCTTGTTCAATCTCGAAGACGAGCCGCTGCTTGCCATGCATCCTTGCGACATGCGCCACCGTGCGCTGGATACGGGCGATCTGGTCAAGGTCAGCAATGGCCGTGGCGAGCTGACGGTGCGCGTCGCCGAGCAAGCCGGTTTGCAGCGGGGTCGGGCCTGGATGCCGATGCATTGGGGCAGTCAGTTCATGAATTCGCCCGGCGCGAATGCCGTGGCCAGCGATGCGGTCGATCCCTTCTCAAAGCAGCCGGAACTGAAACACGCGGCGGTGCAAATTGCGAAACTTGATTTGCCCTATCCCCTGGCGATTATTCGGCGCTGCCCAGATCAGCAGTCGGCACTTGAATTGATGCAGCGGGCGCGTGCCGCCTTGCCGCGCTTTGCCTATGCAACCCTCAATCTGTACGGGCGCAGCAGTCCGCTGGTGGTTTTCAAAGCGGCAACGACGGAAGCTATTTCGACTGAACTGCTCGATGAGATGGATGTTCTGTTCGGCCTTGATGGCGAGGAGGGCGCCATCGTCTTTGCCGATGCAGGCCGGCGGATCGCCAAAAAAGCGATCAGTAGCGAAGGCCGCTTGCTTGGGATTCGTCTCGCCGGTGAAACATTGGCTCAAACCTGGCTCAAGAAAGCGCTGGCGGAAGATGAGCTGGATGCCAGCCTGATCCGCTTTGCCCTTGCCCCCAGTGCCAAACCGCCGGTCACGATGGCGCCGCGCAAGATCATCTGCAAATGTGCCGATGTCAGCGATGTGCAAATCAGCAAGGCGCTAGCGTCGGGTGCGGATTTGCCGCAGCTTCAGGAAAAATTGAAATGTGGCACTTTCTGCGGCTCCTGTGTGCCGGATATCAAGCGCATGGTTGCCGAATTCAAATTACAAGAAACGACCCCGGCCTAGGGGCGAATGGAGTAGACAATGAGTTACGCGCACTACATTAAGGAAATTGGACGCGGTGCCGAAGGCGCGCACCATTTGTCCTGCGAGGATGCCCGACATTTGTACGCGGCGATGCTCGATGGTGGTGTGCCGGACCTCGAACTGGGCGCAATCATTCTTGCCCTGCGGGTCAAGGGGGAATCGCTCAATGAAATGCTCGGTTTCATGGCTGCCGTCGATGATCGGACTCAGTGCCTCGATGTGCCGCACGGGCGAGTTCGTCCCGTCGTTTTGCCGAGCTACAACGGGGCGCGCAAGGAAGCTAATCTGACGCCGCTGCTGGCCTTGCTGCTGCAGCGATTTGGTGTGCCGGTGCTGGTCCATGGTTTGATCGAAGGGCTGGGGCGCGTATCAACCGGCCATATTTTTCGCGAACTTGGCATCATGCCGGCGGTAAGTTCAGATCAGGTTCAGATTGCGCTCGATACAAAAGGCCTGGCTTTTGCCCCGCTCAATGCCTTGTCACCGGGCATACATAACTTGCTTGCCTTGCGTTCGCGGATGGGCGTACGGAGCAGTGCGCACAGCCTGGTGAAAATGATTGATCCTTTCCACGGCGAAGGCGTTTTGATGGCAGCGGCTACTCATCCTGCCTTTATCGAGCTGATGCGCGGCATGCTGGTTGCCCGCGGCAGCAAGGCCATTTTGTTGCGCGGCACCGAAGGCGAGCCATTTGCCAACCCCAAACGCAGGCCGCGTCTTGAATATGTTCATGACGGGAAAACAGAAATTCTGTTTGAGGCCGAACACGACAGCTTGCGCGCCTTGCCGCATTTGCCGGAAGCTGCCGATGCCGTCGCCACCGCGCGCTGGATCCGCCGGGTGCTGGATAATCAATTGCCGCTGCCCAAGCCGATCGCTAATCAGCTGGCTTGCTGTCTTTTCGCCAGTGGTTATGCCGAAGGTTTGAATCAGGCCAAGGCCATCGTTGCCGTCGAAACCGGCAGTCATTCGGCAAGCGCAGTCTGAATTTCCTTGTTCGAGTTCTGCACCGTGATGGCTTGGTCCGCCCATGTTTGGTGCGCAATGATTACGGTCAACTGTTCTAAAGCCATAAAAATCAACAATCTAGTCGCCTGGCACGGGGCTTGCGAAAGGTAAGGCGGAACAGCAAAAAAAGCCGCCAACGAGGGCGGAGTGGGGGAGATCCCCGCAAATGGCAACGACGTCATGCGCTGAAATAATTTTTGCACCTATGGGTGCGCGCAACGTTGGAGTCAAACATGAGCAAACCTCGTCTCGTCCTCATCGGTAACGGCATGGCCGGTGTTCGCACCGTTGAAGAACTGCTGAAGATCAAGCCGGATCATTACGACATCACGATCTTTGGCGCTGAGCCCCATCCGAACTACAACCGCATCCTGCTTTCCCCGGTGCTCGCCGGTGAAATGACCATTGCCGAGATCGTTCTCAACGAACTGGACTGGTACAAGGAAAAAGGCATCAAGCTGCACACCGGCAAAAACATTGCCAAGATCGACCGCGTCAAGCGCAAGGTGATTGCTGATGACGGCACCGAAGAAGAATACGACCGCCTGCTGGTCGCCACCGGTTCGACCCCTTTCATGCTGCCGATTCCCGGCAACGACCTACCCGGCGTCATTGGTTATCGCGATATTAAAGATACTGACGAGATGATCGAAGCCGCCAAATTGCACAAGCATGCGGTGGTGATCGGTGGTGGTCTGTTGGGTCTGGAAGCCGCCAACGGCCTCAAGTTGCGCGGTATGGATGTGACGGTGGTGCATCTCGGCCCGTGGCTGCTGGAGCGCCAGCTTGATGAAATCGCCGGCAAGATGCTGCAAAAGTCGCTTGAAGACAAAGGCTTGAAATTCCTGCTGCAGAAGCAGACCGAGGCCTTGATTCAGGGCGAATCAGGCCGCGTTGCCGCCATTCGTTTTAAGGATGGCATGCAGATTCCGGCTGATCTGGTGGTCATGGCCGCCGGTATTCGCCCCAACTATGCGCTGGCTGAAGCCTCCGGCATCTATTGCAATCGCGGCATCGTCGTCAATGACACGATGCAGACCTATGACCCCAAGGTTTACGCGGTCGGCGAGTGTGTCAGCCATCGCGGTATCGCTTACGGTTTGGTTGCACCGCTCTTCGAGCAAGCCAAGGTCGCGGCGAATCATCTGGCTGGTTACGGGATTGGTCGTTACACCGGCTCAGTCACCTCGACCAAGCTGAAAGTCACCGGTATCGACCTCTTCTCCGCCGGCAACTACATGGGCGGCGAGGGCACCGAGGAAATCGTTCTCAACGATCCCTACGGTGGCGTGTACAAAAAGCTGGTGATCAAGGACAACAAGTTGGTCGGCGGCGTTATGTACGGCGATACGGCGGATGGCCCGTGGTATTTCCAGTTGCTCAAGGATGGTCGCGACATTCACGATATCCGCGATCAACTGATTTTTGGTCAGTCGCTGGTTGGTGACGTCGGCCATGCCGGCAACAGCAAGGCCGCTTCGATGGCTGACAGTGCTGAGGTTTGCGGTTGTAACGGCATCACCAAGGGCACTATCGTCAAGGCAATCAAGGAAAAAGGCCTCTTCACGCTGGATGAGGTGAAAAAACACACTAAGGCCGCCTCCTCTTGCGGCTCTTGCGCTGGCCTGGTCGAACAGATTCTTGCTTCGACCATCGGCGGAGCCTACACCCCGGCGGCTTCTGACAAGAAACCGGTTTGCGCTTGTACCGATCATTCGCACAAACAGGTTCGTGAGGCCATCCTCAACCAGCACCTGATCACCAAGGAAGCCGTTTTCGCAAGCCTGGAATGGAAAACGCCGAACGGCTGTGACAAGTGTCGCCCGGCGGTGAATTACTACCTGATTTCAACCTGGCCGCATGAAGCCAAGGATGATCCGCAATCGCGCTTCATCAACGAGCGTTCGCACGCCAACATCCAGAAGGACGGCACTTATTCGGTCGTGCCACGCATGTGGGGCGGCCTGACGACGCCGAACGAACTGCGTGCCATCGCCGATGCCGCTGAAAAGTACAACGTGCCGACCGTGAAAGTCACCGGTGGTCAGCGTATCGACCTGCTCGGCGTCAAGAAGGAAGACCTGCCGAAAATGTGGGCCGACCTCAACGCTGCCGGCATGGTTTCCGGCCACGCGTACGGCAAGTCGATCCGCACCGTTAAAACCTGCGTCGGCGCTGAGCACTGCCGTTTCGGCACGCAATTGGCGATGGACATGGGCGTCAAGCTGGAAAAGATGCTGTTCGATATGTACGCGCCGCACAAGGTCAAACTGGCCGTCTCCGGCTGTCCGCGCAACTGTGCCGAGGCCGGCATCAAGGACGTTGGCATTATTGGTGTTGATTCCGGCTACGAGTTGTATATCGCCGGCAATGGCGGCATCAAGACCGAAGTTGCCCAGTTCCTGTGCAAGGTGTCATCAGATGAGGAGGTTATGGAATATTCCGGCGCCTTCCTGCAGCTCTACCGGGTTGAAGGCTGGTACCTGGAACGCACCTGCCACTATTTGGAGCGCGTCGGCATGGATTACATCAAAGGCAAGATTCTTGAGGACGAAGAAGGCCGCAAGGCGCTCTACGCCAGCCTGCTCGACTCGCTGAAGGACGCTAAAGACCCGTGGGCAACCTCACGCGAGCCGGAAGCCATCAAACAATTCATCCCCATCGTGCCGGTTGCGGTCAACGCCTGAAAACTGCCAAAAAATTAAGGATTTCAAAATGAGTAACTGGAAACTGATTTGCCCACTGGAAGATATCCCGCAACTTGGTTCACGCATCGTCAAACCGGCCACCGGTGGTGATATTGCCATCTTCCGTACCTCCGATGACCAGGTCTTCGCCATGCATGACAAATGCCCGCACAAGGGCGGCCCGCTGTCGCAAGGCATCGTCCACGGCAAGCGCGTGACCTGCCCGTTGCACGGCTGGAATATTGGCCTGGAAGACGGCCATGCGGTGGCCCCGGATGTCGGCTCCTGCACCAAGTTTGAAGTGAAGCTGGAAAACGGCCAGGTTTTCCTGGCTGTTTGAATAAAAAATCTATCTAAATAGGGGAAGCAAGCATGGCTTATCTAGCACCTAGCGAATTCGTCACCAAAATGATTGATGCCGGCGAATCGAAAATTTTCATGTCCACCCGCGATACGCTGATTCGCGCCTTCATGGCCGGCGCCATCCTCAATCTGGCCGCTGCTTTTGCGGTCACCGTCACGGTTCAGACCGGCCAGCCGCTGGTTGGCGCGATGCTCTTCCCGGTTGGCTTCATCATGCTTTACCTGCTCGGCTTCGATCTGCTGACCGGCGTTTTCACGCTCTGCCCGCTGGCTCTGATCGACAAGCGCCCCGGTGTGACCATGAAGGGTATGCTGCGCACCTGGGGGCTGGTATTTACCGGCAACCTTGCCGGCTCGCTGACGGTCGCTGTGCTGATGGTCATTGTCTGGACTTTCGGTTTCTCGGAGGCTCCCAGTGCCGTGGCGCAAAAAATTGGCTCCATCGGTGAGGGGCGTACCGTCGGCTACTCGGCACACGGCGCCGCCGGCATGCTGACCATCTTTACCCGTGGCGTGCTGTGCAACTGGATGGTGTCGACGGGCGTTGTCTGCGCGATGATTTGTACCAATGTCTCGGGCAAGATCATGGCCATGTGGATGCCGATCATGGTCTTCTTCTACATGGGTTTCGAACACTCCGTCGTCAATATGTTCCTCTTCCCCACCGGTTTGATGATGGGCGGTAACTTCACGATCATGGATTACCTGATCTGGAACGAGATCCCGACCGCGCTGGGCAATCTCGTTGGTGGGCTGGTTTTTGTTGGCCTGACGATGTACTCGACCCACGTTCGTACCGCACCGAAGCGTAACGCCTACTAATCCGTCTGGGCGCCATTCAAGACCCCTGCCCGTGAAGGACAGGGGTTTTTCCATTCTTTTTTCGCTGATCCCATGAGCCGCCAACTAAAAATTACTGCCGGGCAATATTCCGCTAAAGGTCGCAAGGAAATCAACCAGGATTTCCATGGCTTGCTCGTGCCGACTGGACCGCAACTCGCCAGCAAAGGCGTTGCCATCGCGTTGGCGGACGGCATCAGCAGCAGCGACGTCAGCCAGGAAGCGGCGCAGGCGGCGGTCGCCACTTTTCTTGAAGATTATTACTGCACCTCGGATGCCTGGTCGGTCAAAACCTCGGCAGAGCATGTGCTGGTCGCGACCAATTCCTGGCTTTATACGCAAACCCAGCAGAGCCAGCACCGCTACAACCGCGAGCGCGGCTATGTTTGCACCTTCAGCGGCATCATCATCAAGTCGCGCACGGCGCACCTCTTCCATGTTGGCGATGCGCGGATTTATCGCTTGCGCGGCGCCGCGCTTGAACAGTTGACCGAGGATCACCGCGTGCGTGTTTCATCGACGCAGAGCTACCTGGCGCGCGCCATGGGCATGGATCGCAAAGTCGAAGTCGATTACCAGGCTATGCCGCTGGAAGAGGGCGAGTTGCTGGTGCTGGCGACTGATGGCGTCTACGAATTTACCGATGCCGCCTGCGTTGCGGCAGCGATCGAAGGCTGCGCCGGAAATCTCGATCAGGCGGCGAAAGCCATTGTCGAAGAAGCCTTGAAACGGGGCAGCGGCGACAACCTGACGATTCAGATCATCCGTATCGATGAACTGCCCAGCCCAGAATCCAACGAAATGTACCGGCAGATTTCAGAGTTGCCCTTCCCGCCTGAACTCGATGCGCGGATGGATTTCGATGGCTACAAAATCATCCGCGAAATCAAGGGCAGCGCCCGCAGCCACATCTATCTTGCGGTCGACAGCGAAAGTGGTGAAAAAGTTGTCATCAAGACGCCCTCGGTCGACCTGCAAGCCAGCCCGGCCTATCTCGAACGCTTTCTGATGGAAGAGTGGATCGCCAAGCGCCTCAACAGTCCGCACGTCCTCAAACCGTGCTCGCAAACACGCAAACGCAATTTTATTTACGTCGTCACCGAATACATCGAAGGCCAGACCCTGGCTCAGTGGATGATCGACAATCCCAAGCCCGATCTGCCCACCGTGCGCGGCCTCATCGAGCAGATCGCCAAAGGCCTGCAGGCCTTTCACCGCCTCGAAATGGTCTATCAGGATCTGAAGCCGGACAACATCATGATCGACAGCACCGGCACGGTGAAGATCATCGACTTCGGGGCCACCCGCGTGGCCGGCGTCATGGAAATCGCCACGCCCATTGAGCAGATTAACCTGCTCGGTTCAGCCGCCTACGCCGCGCCGGAATATTTCCTCGGCGAAAATGGCTCCTCGCGTTCCGACATCTTTTCGCTCGGCGTCATCGCCTACCAGATGCTCGCCGGCAAATTGCCCTACGGCGTCGAAGTGGCCAAATCGCGGACCAAGGCAGCACAAAGGAAACTTGCCTATCAAACCGTCCTCAACGAAGAACGCGAAATCCCCGCCTGGATCGACGACGCTATCCGCAAAGCCGTCGAACCCAACCCCTTCGAGCGCTACGAAGTGCTGTCTGAATTCGTTTACGACCTGCATCATCCGAACCACGAATTCCTCAACAAAACCAAACCACCGCTGATCGAGCGCAACCCGGTGATTTTCTGGAAGAGCGTTTCCTTCGTGCTATTTCTGGCCCTGGTCGGGGTTAGCGTAGTTCGTTTTCACTGAACGAAGAAGCTTGGCAAGTGTTGCGGTCAACCGGGGAAAAGGCCTGGAAATCAAAATAGTGCTGACACTCTCACGCTGGCTTTCAATTGCCTACGTTTCAAGCAAGGTCAGATTTGAATTGAGAATTCCCGGCATGTCCTACTAAATTCACTCTATTCCTCCGCTGCCGAGTAAAATGCGTTTCTTTAATTTTCGGCACAGCGCATCTTGTTATGACTATCAAATCAGATAAATGGATACGCCGCATGGCGGCAGAGCATGGCATGATTGAGCCGTTTTCGCCGGAGTTGGTGCGCGAGCAGAATGGCGAAAAAATTGTTTCCTACGGCACCTCAAGCTACGGCTACGATATTCGTTGCGCCCGTGAATTCAAAGTGTTCACCAATATCAACTCAACCGTGGTTGATCCCAAGAACTTCGACCCGAAGTCCTTTGTTGAAATTGAATCTGATGTCTGCATCATTCCGCCAAACTCCTTTGCCCTGGCTCGGACGATGGAATATTTCCGGATTCCGCGTTCCGTGCTCACCGTTTGCCTTGGCAAAAGCACTTACGCGCGCTGCGGCATCATCGTCAATGTGACGCCTTTCGAGCCGGAATGGGAAGGCTACGTGACGCTGGAGTTCTCCAATACGACCCCGCTCCCGGCCAAAATTTATGCCGGCGAAGGTTGTGCTCAAGTGCTCTTCTTCGAGTCCGACGAGGTTTGTGAAACCTCCTACAAGGATCGCGGCGGTAAATATCAAGGGCAGGTTGGTGTCACCCTGCCCAAGATCTGACGCCGGCCTGTAACAAGAACGTCTTATTCTGTGACCCGCTGCGGCGGGTCGCCGCTTTTCAAGGATACAAAATGCGCTTCCATTTCCCGGTCATCATCATCGACGAAGACTTTCGTTCGGAAAACACTTCCGGCCTCGGTATTCGGGCACTGGCCGACGCCATTGAAAAAGAAGGTATGGAGGTGCTGGGCGTTACCAGCTATGGTGATTTGGCCTCCTTCGCCCAGCAACAATCACGGGCCAGCGCCTTCATTCTTTCCATCGACGACGAAGAGTTGGCGCTGGAGCCGGAAGAAACCTTGGCTGAATTGCGTGCCTTCGTCAGTGAAATCCGCAATCGCAATGCCGAGATACCGATCTTCCTGCATGGTGAAACGCGCACTTCGCGCCATATTCCAAACGATGTGCTGCGCGAACTGCACGGCTTCATTCACATGTTTGAGGACACGCCGGAATTCATCGCCCGCAACGTCAAGCGCGAGGCCAAGGCCTACCTTGATTCCTTGCCGCCGCCTTTCTTCCGCGCGCTGGTTCATTACGCTGCCGATGGTTCCTATTCCTGGCATTGCCCCGGCCACTCGGGCGGTGTTGCCTTCCTGAAGTCGCCGGTCGGCCAGATGTTCCATCAGTTTTTTGGTGAAAACATGCTGCGCGCCGACGTTTGCAATGCGGTTGAAGAACTCGGTCAGTTGCTCGATCATACCGGCCCGGTCGCCGCTTCCGAACGCAACGCGGCGCGCATTTTTAACGCCGATCACCTCTACTTTGTGACTAACGGCACCTCGACATCTAACAAGATCGTCTGGCACTCAACCGTTGCGCCGGGCGACATCGTCATTGTCGATCGCAACTGTCACAAATCGATTTTGCACGCGATCATGATGACCGGGGCGATACCGATTTTCCTGATGCCGACGCGCAATAATTTCGGCATTATCGGCCCGATTCCGAAGAGCGAATTTGCCTGGGAAAGCATCCAGAAAAAAATTGCTGCCAACCCGTTCATCACCGATAAAACTGCCAAGCCGCGCGTGTTGACCATCACCCAATCAACTTACGACGGCATTCTTTACAACGTCGAGGACATCAAGGAAGAGCTGGACGGCAAGATCGATACGCTGCATTTCGACGAAGCCTGGTTGCCGCACGCGGCATTCCACGATTTCTATGGTGATTACCATGCCATCGGCGCTGACCGTCCGCGTTGCAAGGAATCCATGGTTTTCTCGACACAATCGACCCACAAGTTGCTGGCCGGCCTCAGCCAGGCCTCGCAAATTCTGGTTCAGGATGCCGAAAACCAGCAGCTCGACCGCGATATTTTCAACGAAGCCTATTTGATGCACACCTCGACCTCGCCACAGTATTCGATTATCGCCTCCTGCGATGTCGCGGCGGCGATGATGGAAGAGCCGGCCGGTACGGCGCTGGTTGAGGAGTCGATTGCCGAAGCACTCGATTTCCGTCGCGCCATGCGCAAGGTGGATGAGGAGTGGGGTGTCGACTGGTGGTTCAAGGTCTGGGGGCCGGACGATTTGTCGGAAGAAGGCATCGAAGAGCGTGAGGCCTGGATGCTCAAGCCGGGCGAGCGTTGGCATGGTTTCGGTCAACTGGCTGATGGCTTCAATATGCTGGACCCGATCAAGGCGACCATCATTACGCCGGGCCTTGATGTTGATGGCGATTTCGCCGACGAATTTGGTATTCCCGCTGCGATCGTCACCAAATACCTCGCCGAACATGGCGTTATCGTCGAAAAGTGCGGTCTTTACAGCTTTTTCATCATGTTCACTATCGGCATCACCAAGGGCCGCTGGAATACGCTGGTCACCGCGTTGCAGCAGTTCAAGGATGATTACGACAAGAATCAGCCGCTGTGGAAGGCGCTGCCTGAGTTTGTGCAGAAAAATCCGCGCTACGAGCGGGTTGGCCTGCGCGATCTGTGCACGCAGATTCATAGCGTTTACAAGCGCAACGACGTTGCCCGCCTGACTACCGAGATGTATTTGTCGGATATGGTTCCGGCCATGCGCCCGGCTGATGCCTTTGCCAAAATGGCGCACCGTGAAATCGAGCGGGTTGCGGTCGACGACCTGGAAGGCCGTATTACTGCAGTGCTGCTGACGCCTTATCCGCCGGGTATTCCGTTACTGATTCCCGGTGAGTGCTTCAATACGACTATCTGCAATTACCTGAAATTTGTCCGTGAATTCAATGCGGCTTTCCCTGGCTTTGAAACCGATACCCACGGTCTGGTCAAGGATAGCGAAGGTCGCTATTTTGTGGATTGCGTGCGGTAAGTTACGAAAGAAAACCCCGTTCCACTTGGCTGGGGCGGGGTGATTTTTGAGATTATTTCCCAGTTGACCCTAGGGCCAGCCGTAGTTTCTGTGGTCGCAATAATCTCAGGAAACCAACTATCACCTTGCGGACTGAGGTCGACTTCGGTGATTTCCAGCCGGTCGGCAAAAGGCATGGCCTGATTGTAAATTTCGGCGCCACCGATCACGAAAACGGTTTCATCCTTTTCGGCCAGGTTGAATGCCGATTCGAGTGAGGCTGCAAGTTCAGCGCCTGGCGCGGCATATTCCGTCTGACGAGTCACCACAATATTGCGCCGCCCCGGTAGCGGGCGAAAACGCGGCGGTAACGATTCCCAGGTCTTGCGACCCATGATCACGGTGTGCCCAGCGGTCAACGCCTTGAAATGCGCCATGTCCTCCGGAATGTTCCAGATCAGCTGGTTGTCGCGGCCTATCACGCGGTTTTTGGCGACGGCGGCAATGATGACGATTTCTGACATGAGCGGCTCAGCGATGTTTCAATGATGGCTCGCGATGGCGTCGCGATAGAGGTTGATGTACTCAAGCGCGGCGTTTTCCCACGAGAAATCGCGGCGCATGCCATTTTGCTGGATGCGTTGCCAAAGCCGTTTATCCTGCCAGGTCTGACAAACGCGCTCCAGCGCCAACCACAACGCGTGTGGCGTCGCATCTTGCAGGACAAAACCGTTGGCCGTCTTGTCGGCAAGCGTTGCTGCGTTGACGTCAATTACGGTATCGGCCAGCCCGCCGGTAGCGCGAACAATCGGCGGCGTGCCGTAGCGCAGGCTGTACATCTGGTTCAGGCCGCAAGGCTCGAAACGGGAAGGCATCAGGAAACAGTCGGCACCGGCTTCGATGCGGTGGGCGAGACCTTCGTCAAAGCCCAGTTTGACGGCAATCTGGCCAGGGAAGCGCTCGCTCAGGGCCTTGAAGCCGGCTTCCATCTGCTTGTCGCCGCTGCCAAGCAGAACCAACTGCGCTGGCAAATGCGGAATACCCTCAGCGATGGTCAGTAGCAGATCAAGGCCTTTTTGATCGGTCAGGCGGCTAATCACGCCAAACAAGGGGCGGTCGCCCGCGATTTCAAGGCCCATTTCGGCTTGCAGGGCGGCTTTGTTGAGGCGTTTGGCGGCCAGTCGGTTGGCCGCGTAGGCATGCGGCAATGCCGGGTCGTTGGCCGGGTTCCATATCTCGGTATCGACACCATTGAGAATGCCGCGCAATTGGCCGCTGCGGTGACGCAGCAAGGGCGCGAGCGCGTAGCCGAAATGTTCGTCCTGGATTTCGCGGGCGTAGGTCGGGCTGACCGTTGAAATTTGTGAAGCAAGTTGCAAACCGGCTTTCAGGAAAGAAAGCTGGTCATGGTATTCGACGCCATCGAAGCGCCAGGCATGTTCCGGCAGGCCCAAGTCGCTAAGAAGAGAGCGGCCATAGCAGCCTTGAAAGGCGATGTTATGCACGGTGACAACACTCGCGGCGCCGCCTTCGTAATGCAGCCAGGCCGGGGCGAGTGCGGTTTGCCAGTCGTTTACATGAACGACATCGGGGCGCCAGGCTAGCGGCGAGGTGTTTTGCCCGAGCAGGGCGGCGACTCGTGAGAGCAGGCCGAAGCGGATGGCGTTGTCCGGCCAGTCAGCGCCGAGTGCATTCAGATACGGGTTGCCGGGCCGGTCATAAAGTTCGGGGCAGTCGAGCAACAGCAGTGGCAGGCCATTGGCATCGGCCAACAATAGGCGGGCGGCGGGCAGGGCTGGGGCCAGTGCAGGCAGGTCAGCAAGCGGCGTGGCATCTGGAAATGCCTTCTTCAAGGCGGGATAGGCGGGCAGCAAGACCCGGATATCGCAATCGGCTTTAAGCAGGGCGGCGGGGAGTGCGGCGGCGACATCACCGAGGCCACCGGTTTTAACCCAGGGCGCCATTTCCGAGGTGGCGAAAAGGATGGAAAGGGCTTTCATTTAGTCCCTCAGCGCAGTAATTAAACCCTGGGTCGAGGCATCAAATTGCGAGAGATCGCCTTCGCCCGCGAATAGTGGGGTTAGTTGGTTGGCGAGTTGCTTGCCAAGCTCGACGCCCCATTGGTCGAATGAATTGATATTCCACAGCACGCCGAGGCAGAACACCTTGTGTTCAAACAGCGCCAGCAATTGGCCCAGGGTGTAGGGCGTCAGTGCCGGGAGAATCATTGTGGTCGACGGCTGATTGCCGGGGAAAACCTTGTAGGGGGCGAGAGCTTCCGGGACACCAGCCGTGCGGACTTCTTCAATCGTCTGGCCGAAAGCCAGCGCGGCCGATTGGGCCAGGCAGTTGGCGAGCAGCGAAACATGGTGGCCGGGCAGCGGGAAGTCAGAATCGCGCAGGGCGATGAAGTCGCAGGGAATGATCCGGCCCCCCTGGTGAAATAGTTGGTAAAAGGAGTGTTGACCGTTGGTGCCGGCTTCGCCCCACAGGATAGGGCTGGTGTTGCAGCCGACCGGGTCGCCGTCGCGGTCGCTTTGCTTGCCGTTACTTTCCATTTCCAGTTGCTGCAGATAAGCGGGCAATAAGGAAAGTGACTGGCTGTAGGGCAGGATTGCGGTGGTTGATGCGCCAAGAAAGTCGGTATTCCACAGGCTGAGCAGGGCCAGGGTCAGTGGCAGATTGCTGTTGGCCGGAGCGTCAATGAAATGCTGATCCATGGCCTGAGCGCCCGCCAGCAATTGCTCGAACGGACGCCAGCCGATGGCCAGCGCCAGCGATAGTCCAATTGCCGACCACAATGAAAAGCGGCCACCGACCCAGTCCCAGAATTCGAAGACATTTTCTGGTGCAATGCCGAACTGACGGGTCAGTTCCAGATTGGTCGAGATCGCCACAAAGTGTTTAGCGACGGCGCTGTCGTTGCTTGCAGTGGCGAGCAACCAGGCGCGGGCACTGCGTGCATTGGTCAGCGTTTCGAGCGTGGTGAACGTTTTGCTGGCGACGATGAACAGGGTGGTGCGCGGGTTGAGGCGGGCGAGCAACGGGGCAATGTCAGCGCCATCGACGTTGGCGATGAAATGAACGTCAATATCCGGTTGCTGGCGTGCCGCCATGGCATGGGTAGCCATGCGCGGGCCGAGATCGGAGCCGCCGATGCCGATATTGACCACATCGGTAATTCGCTCACCCGAATAGCCACGCCGGCTACCGCTGTGGATGCTTTCGCAAAAATCACGCATGCGGGCAAGCACCGCTTTGACTTCGTCCGGCGCCTGCGCCCCAGCGCGCAAGGCCATGTGGCGGACGGCGCGGTTTTCGCTGTGATTGATGGCTTCACCGGCCAGCATTTTCTGCTTCCAGCCATCAAGATCGGTGGCTTGTGCGTAGGTGTGCAGCAAATTCAGCGTTTCTGCATTGATCCGTTGCTTGGAAAAATCGAGCAGCAGGCCATCGTGACGGAGCGAAAAATCAGCGAAGCGCGCTGGGTTTTCGGCAAACAAATCACGCAGATGCTGCGGACGGATGGCCTCAGCGTGGGCGGCGAGCGCCCGCCAGGCAGGGGAGTCAATTTGGTTCATAACCAGACCATGAGGCCCGTTTCAAATTTGTGGATGAGCGCGGCGTTGGTGGGGAAAATGCGGATGCGGTATTCCAGCTTGCCGCATAGCTCCGGGGTTAAAGCCAGGGTGTACAAGGCTTCGCCGTTGTTGGTGTTGCCCGTGAAGTTGAGCGGGTAGTGGCGCACCCGGCCACCTGCCTGGTGGCCGGGGCGGCCAAATAGCGCTTCGATGGTGACGTCTTGCGGGCTTAATCCGTTGAGTTGAACGGCGACTTCAATATTGACCGTGCCGCCAAACTTCATGCGCCGTTCTGGCGAGTCGAGGCGGTGCAGGCGCACGCCTGGCCAGGCGGAACGGATGCGGGCTTTCCAGTCGGCAACCTGGCGGGCAGTTGAAAAATTGTCGTTGTTATAGCGTCGACCGTGCGCAGAGGCCGGTGCGTAGAATTTTTTGACATATTCGCTAACCATCCGGATGACGTTGAAGCGCGGTGAAATGGTCGCGATTGAGGCTTTCGACATAGCCACCCATTCCGGCGAATACCCCATCGGGCCGGTGCGGTAATAGGTCGGGATCACCTGATCCTGCAGGATTTCGTAGAGCGTGCGCGCCTCTTCATCGTCGCGCTGGGTTTCGGTCAAATGGGCCGGGGCGGGTTTGATTGCCCAGCCATTGAGCGCTTCGCCGGTGTCGTCATAGCCTTCGCCCCACCAGCCATCCAGCACCGAGAGGTTGAGCGCGCCGTTCATCGCGGCCTTCATGCCCGAGGTGCCAGAGGCTTCGAGCGGATAAATCGGGTTGTTAAGCCAGACATCGACGCCGGCAACCAGAGCGCGCGAGAGGTGCAGATCGTAGCCTTCAACGAGCAGGATGCGCCCCTCGAATTCCGGCAACTTGGCCATCTGGGCGATTTTGCGAATGATCTCCTGACCCGGCAGATCAGCCGGGTGCGCCTTGCCGGCGAACAGGAAAAGCACTGGGCGATCCGCCTGGCAAATGATTTCACGCAGCCATTTCGGATCCTGGAAAAGCAGGGCGGCGCGTTTGTAGGTGGCGAAGCGACGGGCGAAGCCGATGGTCAGAATATTTGGGTTATCCGGATCGGCAAACTTCAACAGGCGGTCCAGATGCGCCGGTGAACCCTGATTGCGCAAATGTTGCTCGCGAATGCGTTCGCGGACCAGTTTGAGCAACTTGGATTTCAATTGCTGGCGGATGCTCCAGAAAGTGGCGTCGGGAATCAGCTTGATGCCGTGCCAATTCCCCGGCTCGGTTTGCCGTTCCTGCCAGCCGATGCCGAGATAACGCTCAAAGGTTTCCGACCATTCTTGTGCCAGGAAGGTGGGCAGGTGCACGCCATTGGTGACGTAATCCATCGGGTTTTCGACGGGGTCGATCTGCGGCCAGAGATAGCGGCAGATATCTGCCGAGACATCACCGTGGATGCGCGAAACGCCGTTGTGATGGCGTGAGCCGCGCAAGGCCAGCGAGGTCATGTTGAAATCGGTTTTGCCCGGCTCTGCGCCGAGCGCCATGAGCTGTTCGCAGGACATGCCGAGATCGTGACACCAGCCGGAAAAATAATGCCGCATCATTTGTTCGGGGAAATGATCGTGACCAGCCGGCACCGGTGTATGCGTGGTGAACACGACATTGGCGGCGACTGCTTCCAGGGCGGCGGCGTAGGGCAGGCCGGCTTTGACCATGCTGCGGATGCGTTCAAGAATCAGGAAAGCGGCATGGCCTTCATTGACATGCCAGACCGTCGGTTTCAAATCAAGCACGGCCAAGGCACGGGCGCCGCCAACGCCGAGCAGGATTTCCTGTTCGATGCGCGTGTTCTTGTCACCACCGTACAGGCGGTGCGTGATTTCGCGGTCCTGATCGGAATTTTGCGGTAGCCAGGTATCCAGCAGGATCAGGCGAACGTGGCCGACTTTGACCTCCCACAGCTTGGCTTGGACGGTGCGGCCGGGGAATTCAACCGGCACCAGTATTTCCTTGCCCGCGCTGCTGAGGACCGGCGAAATCGGCAGATCATCGAAATCGGAGTCGTTATAGATGGCTTGTTGATGGCCGTCGCCACTCAATTTTTGCTGGAAATAGCCTTGACGATAGAGCAGGCCGACGCCGATGAAGGGCAGTCCCATGTCGCTGGCCGCCTTGCAGTGGTCGCCAGCGAGAATGCCGAGGCCGCCAGAGTAGATCGGCAGGCTTTCGTGGAAACCAAATTCGGCGCAGAAATAGGCGATCAGGTCGTCCGGTTTGAACGGGTGGCCATGCACGTGCGCCATGTTGGGCGTCTCGTGGTAAGTCTCAAAGGCGGAGGCGACGCGATTCAAGGCGCCGATGAAAACCGGATTTTCCGCCGTGGCTTCCAGTCGTTTCTGGTCGGCCCGTTTGAGAAAGGCCTTGGGGTTGTGGTTGGTCGCCTTCCACAGCGGGTGCGAGAGGCTGGCGAACAGGCCCTGGGTCGGGCGATCCCAGCTGTACCACAAGTTGTTGGCGAGATCCTCGAGTTGGGCCAGGCGTTCCGGAATCTGCGGGTTAACTTCAAGGGTATATACGGTACCGGTCATGGTTTGCTGGCTTCTATGATGAGTTGAATTTGCAGGGTGCAGGCGTCGCTGGGGATAGTCCAGTTCAGCGTCAGTTCGGTCGATTGCATGATTTTCTCAAAGCCGGCTTCGGATTGGGAAACTGTCTGTTGCGGTCGACCGCTAATTTGGGCTGGAATTGTGCTGCGGAGTTCGACAGCCCCACCGAGTACGCCATCTTCCAGACGCAGAGAATTGGCCGCGGCCAAGTGAATTTCCTGACCAAAACCACCGGGAACACTGCCGTCGGTTAAAACATAGCGCCCCAGGAAACCATCGCAACTGGGCATGGCGAGGTGAATGCGGGTTGTAAAGCGCTGGCCGGCGAGCCCATTGAGTTGCCAGGTGATGGTCGCGGTCGACGCGTCCAACGCGTAGTTTTTGACGATGCCGCTGCGTTCAAACTGCAGCCCATTCTGGTCGGACTGGCGGTAGTCGGTGAGGTCGCTGCCGTTGATTTGATCCAGAAACAGCGCGCGCGGCAGGGTGTCCGGCACAATATCTTCCGCCACAACCGGGTGCTTGAAACGGACGACGTCATGCGCCGAGGCGATGCCGTCACCGTGATGCTGGCTGCTCGGGCCGTGCGCAATCTTGTCGTGGTAATGCTCGTGATAGCGGCGCAGCGTGTCGCCGAAATTGTGGCAAAGCGGGTAACTGCTTAGTTCGTGGGCCGCAGCAAAACCGTCATCGCGGATGACCAGTTGCAGTGCTGAGGTATGGGCGATGAACTCATTTTTGCCATCAAAATCGAGGTCGACCGTGAGCATTGCCGGTCTGGCCTTCTGCGCGTCGAGTTTGGCTTCCAGCGCAACGATGTTGTTCCACACTGCACGTCGCAAATGCGGCAAATAAAGACCGCCGAACAGGCCATGCCAGTAGGCGTCATTGGCTTGCGCCCGGTACAGGTCATCAGTCAGCGCTTGCGGCGCTTGCGGGATTTCGGCGAGGCGGGCTGACAAAGCCTGCATCCGCTTGTGCATCCAGTTGGCTTCCGGGTAGCGCGTCATGAAGTTGCGCCAGATGCCGCCGCGCAGGAAAGGCCGGTGCAGATCACCGCGCCCGGCGGCCTTTTCGCTGGCCAGCAGGCTGGAATAAATGCCGGCAGCCGGCATCGGCAGCGTCCATTCGTTCATCTCGCTGTACGACGTGGTGGGCAGATAGACAATGCCGCGTGTCGCGTTGTTGGCGTGAAAATCTGCGTAGGTGGCGGTACGGATTTTCGGGCTGGCCAGCACGCCTTCGATCAGCGCTTTCAGCCAGCCACGGTTGTATACCCAGTCATAGGTTTCCGGCCAGATGCCGAATTTCTCAATATCGTCAAAGTAAATGGCCGCCGATTG
This sequence comes from Pseudomonadota bacterium, assembly GCA_039797825.1. Classification (GTDB taxonomy): domain Bacteria; phylum Pseudomonadota; class Gammaproteobacteria; order Burkholderiales; family Rhodocyclaceae; genus Azonexus. The sequence continues at coordinate 28,146 of JBDKHF010000067.1, forward strand.
GCCCTGATCGGCCAAGTGTTCGAGATAGCCGATGACTTCGTGCGCTGGCGAGAAAGGCAGGCGGTAGCGCAGGGCTTCGGAAATCGGGAAGAGGTCGAGCCGGGTGCCGTCTTCTTCGGTCGTGAAGTAGCCGTCGAGTTCTGCCGAGGCTTTGCCGGTACAGAAAAAGTGATAGTCATCGACCGTCACGTAGCCGATTCCGGTTTCGGCCAGCGCCGGGACCACGGCGGATTCCCAGACCCGCTCGGTGAGCCAGGCGCCGCTCGGTTTGACGCTGGTCCATGCGGTCAACTTGGAATTTAGCGTATTTAATTGCCCGACGCGGTCGCGATGCGGGATTGCGGCCAGCACCGGTTCAGTGTCGCCGGAACTGAATAATTCAACCTGACCGCGCTTGACCATCTGCGCCAGCAAATCCATGTCGCTCGGGTGGCGTTCGCGCAACCAGTCGAGCAGCCAGCCGGAAAAATGGGCGGCAAAACGGAAATCCGGGTAGTTATAAAGGGTTTCGAGGAAGGGTTTGTAGCAGCGTTGGTGCGCGTCTTCAATCACTTCCGGAAAATTGCCCACGGGTTGGTGGGCGTGCACGCCGAGCAATAGGGTAATGGGGTGAGTCATGACGTTTTATCGTTTATTGATTTGACGGGTTTCGCCCCGTCGGGCGCCTTACTTTCTTTTGCTTCGCCAAAAGAAAGTAAGCAAAGAAAAGGCGACCCTACGGCAATGGCCCTGCGGGCTGCCCTCTCGCCGGTGGCCTTGGTCGGGCGTAGCTGCGAACTCGCGCCGCCGGCGCTCAGACAGCAGCCACGCTTTTTCCGCCCAATTCCACCTCTGTTCGGCATTGCCGAAGGGGAGTTGGTGTGTCCGCTTGACGAAGAGTGTTGCTCGATCAATTTTTAGAGGTGAAACGTTTGGAGAATTTCTTTGAGTTGTTTTATAGCGCTTGGAGATAGTCGCAGGCTCTGGCATTTCTTGCCTTCTGTTGCGCTGTAAGTGTCGAGTTGCAAGAATTTTTCACCATTGCTGTTTGTAACAACATCAAAAGTGCATTCGACTGATTTATGAGGAACGTCTCTCTCCAATTTTTGTGGGGTAATGTTGTTAATTAGGGCCATGATTCAATCTTTCTGTCTGATTAATTGGCGCGGCGCATGGTGCCGCCGCTTTCCGGCTCGCCACCGCCTTGGCTGATCGGATGGTCGAGGCCGCTGGAGATCGGCAGCTTGAGCAGGCGATAAAGCGCCTTGAGGTTTTCGCGGAATAGTCGGTCAAAACAGGCGACGGATTGTGGCGAGTTGTAGTCGCCGAGCCACCAGAACCAGTCTGAACTTTCACAGATCGCCAGGCGGCGCATCACTTCGCGCCGGGTTTGGTCGTCCAGGCGGCTGCTGTCAAGGGCGCGGTCGGCGCATTGTTTGACGTCGCACAACATTTCCCAGGCGCGGTTTTTTTCCGGGTTGCCGATCCAGGTTGATAGCGTGCCATAGACCCAGCTACCGGCGGTCAATTTGGGCAGGCGCTGGCGGCGCTCGCGCTGGCTATCAGCTGCCTCGGATAGCGTTACTGTACGCAAACCGGGGTTTCTTTCCAGCGCATCGTAAAGATCCGAGAAGAAATACCAGCCGTTGTACGGGTAATACTCCCAGGCGTTTTCACCATCGAGAAAAATCGGGATCAGGTTGTTGTTGTCCTGCAGATGCAGGGCTTTCAGTTCGGTCATGAAGTGCTGTGCCGCATCACGACCGTGCCAGTTGGCGTATTCAAAACCGATCAGATCGGAAAGCTGTTCGTTACGGAAAAACAGCGTGATGTCGCCGGGGATTTCTTCGGGTGCTTGCCAGGCCGTATTCGTTCGGGCGCTGTTGCCGGCAGAATGCTTCAACACGCCGTGGCTGCTTGCCGTCCATTTGAAACCGCTTTCGGCAATTTGCTTGAGGAATGGCGTTGAAAGCGCCCCTTCGGCGGGCCATAAGCCAGCCGGCGGCTGGCCAAAACGCTGAGTGTGGCTTTCCTGTGCTGAACGCAGGTGTTCTGCAACCCGTGAGCGGCCACCGGGGTAAGCCGGTGCGGCGGGTAGCGAGCATTCCGGCCAGGCTTCGCGCGCCGAGTTGAAGTCAATCAGCAAAGGGGCCAGCGGGTGAGTGGCCGGGGTGCAACTTAGTTCGATCTGGCCGCGATCGGCGAGGGCGCGGTAACGCGGAATCAGGCCGGCAACCGCTGCACCGAGTTCGCCAAGCAGGGTTTGCCGATCAGCCAGCGTGAAACCGTCGCCCTTGGCCATCATTTCCGGAATGATGGTGCCGCTACGGCGCAGGCTTTCGCCGCTCCAGGCCAGCAGATACCAGGTGGCGAGGTCTGAAAGGTAATGGCCGGATAAGTAGCTCAGGCCATTGCCGTCGTGGCTGCGCACGAAATTGAGGATGTCACGCAGGCGGCGGTAAGGGGCAAACGGTTCGAGCATGGTCGGCGCATGGCAACGGAAAGCCATGTCGAGCAGCCAGTCACGATCCTCGGTAGAAAGGCTGTCGTGCTCGGTGCAACTGGCAATGCGCAGCAGCGGATCGCGCCATTGGCCGCTGGTAAATTGTTCGGTGTAATCCTCGATCTGGTCGAGCAGCACGGGTACAAAATTCACCGTGCACTTGATATTCGGATGGCGCTCCAAGTGCGCCGCCATGTCGGTGTAGTCCTTGATCGCGTGCAGGAAAACCCAGGGCAGCAGAAATTGACCGGTATCCGGGTGCCGGTAATCCGGCTGGTGCATGTGCCAGAGAAAAGCGATATCAGCCATTAGCGGGGAGTCGCCGCGCCCTGGCCGAGCATTTCTGCCGTAACCAGCGTGATGCCCTTGGGGCTGACGTGAAAACGTTTTTTATCCTCTTCCAGATCAACGCCGATCATCATGCCTTCAGGAGTTCTGCACTGTTTATCGACCACGCAACGCTTTAGCACGGCGTGACGGCCGATATCGACGCCGGGCAGAATGACGGATTCTTCGACCGTCGCCCAGCTGTGCACATTGACGCTGGAGAAAAGCAGCGAGTTCTTGACCGTCGCGCCGGAAATAATGCAGCCGCCGGCAATCAGCGAATCAACGGCGGTGCCGCGGCGATCATCGTCATCGAATACGAATTTGGCGGGCGGCAACTGTTCCTGATAAGTCCAGATCGGCCAGTCGCGGTCGTAGAGATTGAGTTCCGGCGTGACTTTGGTCATTTCCATGTTGGCCTCCCAGTAGGCGTCGATAGTACCGACGTCGCGCCAGTAAGGCTTGTGATGGTCGCTGCCAACGCAGGAGTCGGCAAAGCGATGGGCGAAAACGCGGTAGCGGGAAACAATGTAGGGAATGATGTCCTTGCCAAAATCACGGCTGGAGCCGTGGGTCATGGCATCGCGCTCAAGCTGCTCGAAGAGGAACTTGGCATTGAAGATATAAATACCCATCGAGGCCAATGCACGATCCGGCTGGCCGGGAATATGCGGCGGATTTTGTGGCTTTTCGACGAAATCGATAACCCGATCCTGTTCATCAACGCCGATCACACCAAATTCACGCGCTTCTTCAATCGGCACATCAATGCAGGCCACGGTCATGTCGGCCTGATGCTTGGCGTGAAAGGCCAGCATGCGGCCGTAGTCCATCTTGTAAATGTGATCGCCCGCGACAACCAGAATGTGCTCGGGATCGTAGCGCCGGAGAACGTGCAGGTTTTGGTAAACCGCATCGGCGGTGCCTTGATACCATTGGTTTTCATCAATCTGCTGCTGCGCAGGCAGGAGCTGGATGAACTCGTCAAAACGGCCATCGAGGAAACTCCAGCCGCGCTGGATGTGGCGGATCAGACTGTGTGATTTGTACGGGGTGGCAACGCCGATCTTGCGGATGCCGGAATTGACGCAATTGGACAGCGTGAAATCGAGAATACGGAATTTGCCGGCAAAGGGCACGGCTGGTTTCGAGCGGAAATCAGTCAGTTGCTTGAGGCGGGTGCCGCGCCCGCCAGCCAGGATGATGGCAAAGGTATTGCGCGTCAGATGGCTGATGAAACGCATATCGGTCTGCTCCCGCATTTCGCAATAAGGCTGGTGCGGGCAGTTGGTGGTTAGGGGCATGACGGACCTCCCTGGTCACTGTTTTGGCTTGCTTTTAGCTTATGATACTGCGATAGGGGGGGCAAATGCATCAATCAGAAGCGCTTTACCTGTTTAACGAAGGCAGAAATTTTCAGGCGTATCGGCTACTTGGCGCTCAGGCCGGGCCGGATGGAACGGTTTTCCGGGTTTGGGCACCGAATGCTTCGCAGGTCGCTTTGCTCGGTGACTTCAACGCCTGGCAAGGCGCCGCGCACCCGATGCAGGCGCTGCCCGGCTCTGGAATTTGGGAGCTGACCGTGGCTGAGGCCACGCCCGGCAGCCTCTACCGTTTCGCCATTACCAATCGCGACACCGGCACGGTGTATATCAAGTCTGATCCCTATGCGCGTGGTTTTGAAATGCGCCCTGGTTCGGCGGCTTACGTGGTGCCGCCATCGACCCATGTCTGGCGCGACGATGCCTGGCTGCAAGCACGCGCCGAGTGGGATTGGCAGCAAGCCCCGGTCAATATCTATGAAGTCCATGCCGGTTCCTGGATGCGTCACCCCGACGGCAAGCCTTACCTTTGGCGCGAACTGGCCGAACGCCTGATTCCCTACGCCGTTGAGCAGGGTTATACCCACCTCGAACTGTTGCCGATTACCGAACATCCACTGGATGAATCCTGGGGCTACCAGACCACCGGCTATTTCGCCGCCACCTCGCGCTACGGCTCGCCCGATGATCTGCGCGCTTTCATCGACGCCTGTCATCAGGCCGGCCTCGGTGTCATTCTCGACTGGGTGCCCGGCCATTTTCCGCAAGACCACTGGGCGCTCGCCAAATACGACGGCACCGCGCTTTACGAACACGAAGACCCACGCCTCGGCCTGCACGCCGACTGGGGCACGCACATCTTCAACTACGGGCGCCACGAAGTTCGCAGCTTCCTGCTTTCTTCTGCTCACTGGTGGCTGGCCGAATTCCATTTCGACGGTATTCGGGTTGATGCGGTCGCTTCAATGCTCTATCTCGATTACTCGCGCAAGGCCGGCGAATGGCTGCCCAATAAATACGGTGGCCGCGAAAATCTCGACGCTATCGAATTTCTCAAGCAACTCAACGCGATGGTGCATGGTGAATTCCCCGGCGCGCTGACCATCGCCGAAGAATCGACCGCCTGGCCGCTGGTTTCCCGCCCGACTTACGTTGGCGGCCTTGGCTTTTCGATGAAGTGGAACATGGGCTGGATGAACGACAGCCTGCGCTATTTTCATCGCGACAGCATCTATCGCCGCTGGCACCACGACGAACTCACCTTCGGCCAGGTTTACGCCTACAGCGAAAATTATGTGCTGCCGTTTTCGCACGATGAAGTGGTGCACGGCAAAGGTTCGCTGATTGGCAAAATGCCGGGTGACGCCTGGCAACGCGCCGCCAACCTGCGCCTTTTGCTAGCCTGGCAAACCTTCACGCCGGGCAAAAAATTGATGTTCATGGGCGGTGAATTCGGCCAGGCTCGGGAGTGGTCGGAAGCCCGCGAACTCGACTGGAAGCAGTTGGCGGACCCTGATCACGCTGGCCTCCAACGTTTATCCGGCGATTTGAACCGCCTCTATCGCGATTGCCATGCGCTGCATCAACAGGATTTTGACGCTCATGGTTTTGAATGGATCGATTGCCACGACAGCGAACATTCCGTCCTTGCCTGGCTACGCTGGGCGAAAGATGGCAGTTTCGTGATTGTTGCGGTCAACTTCACTCCCGTGCCACAAAATGCCTACCGGATCGGTGTGCCTTGTGCCGGGCACTACGTCGAAATGCTGAACAGTGATTCCGCCCACTACGGCGGCAGCAATCTTGGCAATACCGGTGGCGTTCAGGCGTGGGAAGGTGAATGGATGAATCGCCCGGCCAATCTGGAACTGACTTTGCCGCCATTGGCGGCGCTGGTGCTGCGTTTGGCGTGATGCAATTCAAGTAAGGCTAATGTATATTCTTTTCCGGTAGCCAGACGTCAGGGCTAAGGTTGTGTAACACACTGATTTTCAAGAAAAACTATCTGTTTTCTGATTCTGGTTTCTATTTTGACAACACACAGAGGAGTCCAATGAAAAATGTCCAACTGGCTGTACTGACTACGGCAATCCTGCTCTCTCTAAGCGCTCAGGCAGAGGATAAACACTCGAATACTGACAAACACGATAAGCACGAGCATGCGGCAGCAGGCGGCCCAGCAGTGCTGGAGGCTCAGAATGCCGAACTGGAGAAAAATACGGCAGGAAAAGGATACGGCCCTCAATCACCGCGCGACCTCGATGCCAAGCGCGGCTCCAACAAACGGCAATTCATGGGGGCTCCAGCGTTTCAACAAATGAACCTCTGCAACATCCACTTCCATGAAAACGCCGAGCACAAAGGGGGGCAGTTCACGAAATTTGCTGGTTACGGTGATGGGCATGGCTACGGTAGCGGGTTCAAATACTCTGGCAAATTAACCAAGGCTGAATCCAGCCCGCTGCCTGAGGAGGTCTGCCAAAACGAACACGGCAGTTTGCAGGTTGGCGACACGATTGAAGTTCACTATGTTCACAGCACCGCTCAGGTTGCGCCTGGTCCGAGCCTGAAGTCATGCCTTAGCGAAAGCGACAGTAATCCGCAGTTGCGTGTCGAGGCGCAAGTCATGGTGCTGGTGAACGATGCTCGCGCAGCCGATTTCAATCAACTCGCCAAAACGGGTGAAGTGAATGGCTATAGCCAGGCTTTGGGAATCCCGAAAAAAATGGGCAAGTCGATCAATTATGCCGGCTCCACTACAGGCCCCAGTTACAACGAGAAGGGTTCCCCATTGCAAGTCAGTTGGAGCGTTCACCCGCAGGTGATCAAGGTCAACGCCGCGTCAGTTGGTCAGTGGTGCAAGGGTAACGTCTTCAAAGAAGACCATGCACATGGCGTTCGCAATCTGGTTGTAAACGAAAAACTGCTTTCTCCAATACGCTAATCTGCTCTCGATAAAGGCCTCGCTGGGTACTCGCGAGGCCTTTTATTTGCTGGCCAGCGCCAGGGCACCAAGCAAGCCCAGGCGTTCTTCAGTGACCAGATAGACGGGGGTATTTTCGGCAAGGTGGTGATGCTCGCGTTTGGCGTTGAAGGCTTCGAGAAAAATTGTCGGGCCAAAGTGTGGCATCAGCTTGGCGGCTATCCCACCGGCCAGGTAAATGCCGCCTTGGGCTAGCCAGTGCAGGGCGAGGTCGCCGGCGAAGGCGCCGAAGCATGCGAGCCAGAGTTCGACGGTTTTTTTGGCCAAGGGGTCGCTGTTGCCCAGCGCCTGTTTGCCGATTTCTTCAGCCGGTTCCGGTCGACCGCCTAAAAAGGCATAAATTCTTTCCAGGCCAGGGCCGGAAACGATATCTTCCGTGGTTACGCGGCCATTTTTTGCCAGCAAGCTGCGCCAGAGTTCGCCTTGTTCCAGTGTTTGCGGGGAAAAACCAAGGTGCCCACCTTCGCCTGGAATGACTTTGTAGCGTTCGCCATCCCAGACCATGCCGGCCACACCCAGGCCGGTGCCGGCGCCGATAATCAGGCGCGGGGCGTGTGCGATCGCTTGGCCGGCTTGCAGCGTGTGCAGATGTTCCGCGCCGACCAGCGCCAGACCGTTGGCGGCGGCGGCGAAGTCGTTGGCCAGGGTGACTGACTTCAGCTTGAAGCGACTTTGCAGCGCAGCGCCGGAAAGTTGCCAGGGCAGGTAGGTGAGTTTTGCGCTGTGCCCATCGGTTGGCCCGGCCAGCCCGAAGCAGGCGCTTTTGATGGTCGATTCACCCGCCAGAAAATCCGCGAGTAGATCATCAAAACTTGGGTAATCCTGGCTGGCGTAACGCTGTTCGCGGACGATCTCAATCCGGCCTGCAACCAGTTCGGCAAGTGCCAGCAGGGTTTTGGTGCCGCCGAGATCGCCGCCGAGAATCATGCTGAAAAATTCGGTTGGACATCACAAAATCCTTCGATACGCCCACTGCGTGGGCTACTCAGGATGAACGGATTGTTATCTGTCGGGAAAGGCACGTTCGTCTTCAAACCGCCACGGGGGCGGCGATATGCGGGTGCGGGTCGTAGCCGTCGACGCGGAAGTCTTCAAATTTGAAGGCAAAAATGTCGTTGACCGCAGGATTGATCCAGAGCGTTGGCAACGGACGCGGTGCACGTGACAGTTGCAGCTTGGCTTGCTCGAAATGGTTGGAGTAAATGTGCGCGTCACCAAAGGTGTGCACGAATTCACCCGGCTGATAGCCGCAAACTTGGGCAAGCATCACGGTCAACAGCGCGTAGGAGGCAATATTGAACGGGACACCAAGGAAAATATCGGCACTGCGTTGGTAAAGCTGGCAGGAGAGTTTGCCGCCAGCGACGTAGAACTGGAACAGGCAGTGGCAGGGCGGTAACGCCATGCTGTCCACGTCGCCCGGATTCCAGGCGGAAACGATGTGGCGGCGCGAATCCGGATTGTTTTTCAGGCTGTGCACGAGCTGGCTGACTTGATCGATCAGGCGGCCATCCGGGGTTTCCCAGCGCCGCCATTGTTTGCCATAAACCGGGCCAAGATCGCCATTTTCGTCAGCCCATTCGTCCCAGATACGGACGCCGTTGGCTTTCAGGTAGGCGATATTGGTGTCGCCTTGCAGAAACCAGAGCAGTTCGTGCACGATGGATTTCAGGTGCAATTTTTTGGTCGTCGCCATCGGAAAGCCCTGGGCGAGATCGAAGCGCATCTGGTAGCCGAAAACGGAGCGAGTACCGGTGCCGGTACGGTCGGACTTGTCGTGCCCGTGGTCGAGCACGTGGCGCATGAGATCGAGGTATGGCTGCATGGACCTATAATGCCCAATCAAAAAAGATGGCGGATTTTACATGCTGACGACGCTACAAACCTATCCCGCGCCCCCTGATTCTGAAGCCTTCCGGGCAATGAGCCACGTGCTGGTGCTTTTGCCGGCCGGAGAGGATTTGCCGGCGGATTGTCCGGATGGCGATTTGCTGCGGGCGACTCTGGCGCGTCGGCAAATCGATGCCGATGAATTATCCAGCGAGCCACAATTGGCCAATTCGCCCGCAGGCGGCTTGCGGGTCTGGCTGATGCTTGATCCGGCCAAGTCGACTTTCGAGAATCAATCCCTGTTGCGTCAGGGCATCGCAATTTTGCTTGATGAAGAGCCGGTTACGGTCAACCTGATTATTTCGCCAAAAATTGCCGAGGCTGATTGGGCTGCCGAACTGGCGGCTTACGTCGCTTTGGTCAATGGCACGCCCTTGCCAAGTCGCAAGCAGAAAGATGCGCCGCGGGCATTGGTCGCATTGAATATTTGGGGTTGCCCAGCGCGCCCAAACCAAGCGCAGGCGCTGGCCGAGGGTAATTTACTGGCGCGCAGTTTGACCGCGTTGCCGCCGAATGAGCTGACGCCGGCGGTCTACCGGGAAAAAGTGGCTGCGCAGGCCAGGGAACTCGGTTGGGAAATGGAAGTTTTTGATCTGCAGCGCCTGCGTGAAATGGGGGCCGGGGCATTTGTCTCGGTAGCGCAGGGTAGCACCGCCGGTGATGCGGCGATTGTTCGCCTGTCGTGGAATCCGGCGAACGCAACAAACCGGGTGGCGTTGGTCGGCAAAGGGATTTGTTTTGACACTGGTGGCCACAACCTCAAGCAAGCCGAATCGATGATCGGCATGCACGAAGATATGGCCGGTTCGGCGGCGGTGCTTGGTGTTTTGCTGGCTGCGACCCGGCTGGCTTTGCCGCTGCGCATCGATGCCTGGCTGGCGCTGGCCAGCAACGATATTTCGCCGCAGGCCGCCCGCCAGGGGGATGTGGTGACTGCGCTGGACGGGACGACGATTGAAATTGTCCATACCGATGCCGAAGGGCGCATGGTGTTGGCTGATGCGCTGGTCCTGGCCGGGCGCGATGAACCCGAGTTGATTGTCGATTTCGGCACGCTGACTTACACGATGATTCAGGCGCTGGGCACGCGCTATTCGGGCATTTTTGCCAATAGCGACCAGCTTGCACTGCTGGCGCTGAGCGCCGGTACGCGTAGCGGCGAGCGGATTTGTGCTTTTCCGATGGATGAAGATTACGAGGAAGCACTCGATAGCGAGGTGGCCGATATTTGCCAGTGCAGCCTGGATGACGATGCGCCGGATCACATTCTGGTAGCGCGTTTTCTCAAGCGCTTTGTCGGCGAGTTGCCCTGGCTGCATATGGATTTGTCAGCGGCCAGTTGCGAGGATGGTTTGGGGGCGATTTCAACCGATCAAACCGGCTTTGGGGTGGCTTGGGGGCTACAGTTTTTGCAAGACTGGGGCGCGAGTCAGCGTTGAGCGCGCTTTATCAGGTAGCGAACGGCTAAACTGCACGGATAAATGACAATGGGTAGCATCAGGGGGCGTTGTGTTCGATAAATTAGGGCGTATTTTTGGCGAGAAGGATGAGGGGCATCCTCTGGCGACGGTGCGTAGTTTGAAAAAAGTCATCGACGAAATCCCGCATGACAATGCTTTTCGGGCGCTTGATGAAGTTGTCGGCTGGCTGGAGTCGTTGCGCGGGACCGATGAATTTCCGGCTGAGCGCCTGTTTGATACCGTGCGCCAGCTTGACGATGTCGCGCAACCGCATTTGCGCCGCCTCGCCCGTGAATACCTGAATACGGCACGCCTGAGCCGGTCCGATGAAAAACGCTTGTGGGCGATCAATCACGGTTTTTGGGTGCAAGTCGCCGACGCCTATGAATCCTGTCTGAAAAATGTCGAACAAAAAGGCAAGGCGGGCGAGCTGGCCAGGCAAGGGCTCCCGCTGCTGGCGGCTCGCCTGATTGGCGCCCTGGCCGAATTGATCAAATGGGAACAGTTTCACTATGGCCCCTTGCCGGAGTTGGTTTGGCGGCGCATGGGGCGGGTTCTGCTGTTGGCCGAAGAGCAGGGGGTGGCCAGCAAACCGGTGCCTGCGCCGAGTGGCCGGTCGGGCATGACCAGCGCGCAAACTGAATACATTCGGGCGGTGGCATTTCAGGCGGCATCAATGGATAGCCTGTTGCCGCTTGAAATTGAATTGGCTGAACGCCTGATCGAACATTTTCTGGGTAGTTTTGTGTTCACCGCAGAAGCCGAGTCCGATAGTGTGTATTGGGTTGATCTGGTACTCGCCGATGCGCCGCAACGCTTGGCGCGGATGCCGGCAGAGGCCCGGCCAACCCAGCGTTTCTTCAAGCCGGCCAAGGCGCACGCGCAGCTCAAGGCTTTGCTTGGCGAAATTGAACAAGGCGGTGATTTTCCAGCTGAAATCGCGCTCGGCGGGCAATTCACGCCGCGTGTATTGGTTCCTGTGCTGCACCATCTGGTTGCTTATCTGGCGCCGGTGCCGCCACAGCGCTCACATGACCGGCACCGGGTCAAGCACCGGATTTCGGTGCTGAATGGTTTGATCAATGCCTTCGTGGTTTTTTCCAGCGAATTTGGCGGTCGACCGACCGGGCTGCAGATTGAAAGCTGGGTGGTCGAGAATGTCAGCCGCGGCGGTTTTGGCGCCTTGATCGGTAGTATTCCCAGTGAGTGGATGAAGGTTGGCATGCTGCTGGCGATCCAGCCGGAGGGCGGCGATAACTGGTTGCTCGGCATCGTTCGCCGCTACCACCGCGAGTCAGGTGTCGAGGCCAAGGTGGGTATCCAGACGCTGGCCACCAAAGCCATCGCAATTGAATGTCGGCCACGTACGGCATCCAGCTATGGCGCCGCAGCGACCATCCCTGCCCTGTTGATTGAAGAGGGTAATCCTGCAGGCGAAGTACGCATGGTGCTGCCGGTGCACTCCTTCGATCTGCGTGAAAGCCTGGAGTATCAGCTGGATGGCCGCCGCTTTCTGCTTAACCCGGTGGACTTGCTTGAGCAGACGGCAGATTTTGAGGTGGCGCGCTACCGGCGGGCGGTCGACGCGTAGGCTTATTGGCTGCGGATAGCCGATTTGGGGCGGAAGGCCTTGATCACCGTCGCATCGGTTTCCGCGTAAGGCCCGCCGATCAGGTCGATGCAATAAGGTACAGCGGCAAAAATGCCGACATGCGTTACCTTGCCATCGGCGTCACGCACGCCTTCCAGCGTTTCCTTGATCGATTTCGGCTGGCCGGGCAGGTTGATGATCAGCGCTTGTTTGCGAATCACCGCTACCTGGCGCGACAAAATGGCGGTCGGCACAAAATTCAGGCTGATCCGGCGCATTTCCTCACCAAAGCCGGGCATTTCCTTGTCAGCTACCGCCAGCGTCGCTTCCGGCGTCACGTCGCGCAAGGCCGGGCCGGTGCCGCCGGTGGTCAACACCAGATGGCAATGCTTGCGGTCAACCAGTTCCTTGAGCGTGTTTTCAATCGTTGGCTGATCGTCGGGAATCAGGCGGATTTCGGCGCGCCACGGGCTGGTCAGCGCGCTCGCCAGCCATTCCTGCAGGGCTGGAATCCCTTTGTCTTCGTAAACACCGGTTGAGGCGCGATCACTGATCGAAACCAGGCCGATGACCAGTTGTTCACTCATCGGCTTCTTCGGCTTTCGTTTTTTGCAGTTGATCGTCGAGTTCTTTCAGCACCTGATAAATCGCGCGGAAATTTTTCGGCGGCTTGTTCGCTTCCTGTTCCTTTAGCGCATTGCGGCGCAACTGACGCAGGTGGGTGATGTCAGCCCCCGGCCAGGTATTGGCAATTTCGGTGAGCATGGTTTCGTCGGCCAGCAAGCGCACGCGCATCCGTTCAAGACGTTGCAGGCGAGCATTTTCGGCAGTATTTTCGCCGCGCAAGAGGGCGAGGCCGGCGCGGATCGGTTCGTCGTCAGCAGTGCGCATCAGTTTGCCGAGATACATTACCTGCCGGCGCTTGGCGCCGTGGGCGGTGATTTTCTGGCATTCGCGGACCGCGGCGTACAAATCTTCCGGCAGTCCAAGGCGCTTCAATTGGCTCAAAGGCAGGTCGACCAGCTCTTCGCCAAGGCCGCGCAATTCGTGCATCGCCTCCTTCTGCTTGGTCTTGGAAGGGCGGCTGGTACTCTCGGTGAAATCTTCTTCATGCATGATGCGCGGTCGGGGCTGGCTGGTTCGGGCTGCTATGATAGCGATTTTCCAGCCCGGACGCCCCATTCATGCCTGAAGTCGCCAGCTTTTCCTATCCCTTTGCCACCTTGCAGCAACTCGCCGAGGATGTCCTCAAACATGCTCGGGAAAAGGGCGCAACGGCTGCCGAGGTCGATGTTTCGGAAGGTTTTGGGCAGTCGGTCGGCGTGCGCTGCGATGAGGTTGAAACGATAGAATTCAATCGCGACAAAGGCATCGGCATTACTATCTATGCCGGTCAGCGCAAGGGTTACGCCAGCACTTCCGACTTTTCGGCGCAGGCATTGCGTGAAACGGTTGAAGCGGCTTTAAATATTGCCCGCTTCACGGCAGAAGATGACTGCGCCGGCCTCGCCGATGCCGCCTTGATGGCCAAAGATTGCCCCGATCTCGATTTGTATCACCCTTGGGCGTTGACCGTGGAAGACGCCATCGCGACCGCCCGCCTGTGCGAACAGGCGGCTTATGAGACCAGCCCGCTGATCAGCAATTCCGAAGGCGCTTCGGTTTCAACCCAGCAGGCGCATTTTGTTTCCGCTAATAGTCTGGGTTTCATGGGCGGCTACCCAACTTCGCGGCATTACATTTCGTGCTCGGTGATCGCCGGCGAACAGGACGCCATGCAGCGCGACGACTGGTACACCACCAGCCGCCTGGCCGGCGAACTCAATGATCCGGCGACGGTCGGGCGGATTGCTGCCGAACGCGCGGTGGCTCGTCTGAATGGCCGCAAAGTTAAAACTGGCGAATTCCCGGTGCTTTTTGAAGCACCGCTCGCCGGCGGTTTGCTCGGTAGTCTGGTGCATGCCGCCAGTGGCGGGGCGCTTTACCGTAAATCCTCCTTCCTGCTTGACCATCTCGGCAAGCAGGTGATGCCGGACTTCGTCAATATCAGCGAACAGCCGCACATCCTGCGCGGTCTTGGCTCGGCTTCTTTCGACAGCGATGGTGTGGCGACCAAATCACGTTCGGTGGTTGCCAACGGCATTCTGGAAGGCTATTTCCTCAGTACTTATACGGCCAGAAAACTCGGCATGCAGACCACAGCCAATGCCGGCGGTAGTCACAATCTGATCATTCAGCCCGGTGAACTCGATTTCGCCGGCCTGCTGGCGCGCATGGGCACGGGTTTGCTGGTCACTGAACTGCTTGGCCAGGGCATCAACTATGTTACGGGCGACTATTCACGCGGTGCTGCCGGTTACTGGGTCGAAAACGGGCAGATCGCCTATCCGGTCGAGGAGATCACCATCGCCGGCAACCTCAAGGCGATGTTGCTGGGCATTCTCGCGGTTGGTAACGATGTGCAGGTCCGTGGTTCCAAGCAAACCGGTTCAATTTTGATCGACCGCATGACGGTGGCTGGCGAATAATTTTAAATAAGGGTTTTCCACCACTCGCCAAAAACGTCCGTTTGATTAAGAATAAGCGTTAGCCGTCAGCCATGACGCGACTAACCCCCAAGAAGGAGACATATTTATGCAACGTCGTGATTTTCTGAAGAAGGCATCAATCGGTGCTGCCGCTGGTGCCGCAGCAACCGTTTCTGCCCCGGCATTTTCGCAGTCCGGGCCAACCATCAAGTGGCGTCTGACTTCCAGCTTCCCGAAGAGCTTGGACACCATTTACGGTGGCGCTGATGTATTGGCCAACCGTTTGCGCGCCATGACCGGCGGCAAGTTCGACATTCGTGTTTTCCCCGGTGGCGAAATCGTTCCCGGCCTGCAGGCACTGGATGCCGTTCAGCAGGGCACGGTCGAGTGCTGCCACACCTGTTCTTATTACTACGTCGGCAAGGACAAGACCTTCGGTTTTGGTACCGCGGTTCCGTTCGGCATGAATGCGCGCCAGATGAACGCCTGGATCTATTACGGCGGCGGTCAGAAGCTGCTTGACGAGTTCTATTCCAACTACAACGTTCTTTCTTTTGCTGGTGGCAATACCGGTACACAAATGGGTGGTTGGTTCCGCAAGGAAATCAAATCACTGGAAGATGTCAAGGGTTTGAAAATGCGGATCGCCGGTCTCGGCGGTAACGTGTTTGCCGCCCTCGGCGCCGTACCGCAGCAGATCGCCGGTGGCGACATCTACCCGGCGCTGGAAAAAGGCACGATTGACGCCGCTGAATGGGTTGGCCCCTACGACGACGAAAAGCTTGGCTTCTACAAAGTTGCCAAGAACTACTACTACCCGGGTTGGTGGGAACCGGGTCCGGTCATTCACTTCTTCGTTAATAAGAAGGAATGGGACAAGCTGCCCAAGGAGTATCAGGAAGCTTTCCAGGCGGCTGCCTATGAAGCCAACGTCACCATGATGGCTGAATACGACCACAAGAATCCGGCAGCGCTCTCCAAGCTATTGCAGGCAGGCGTCAAGCTGCAGGCCTATCCGAAAGACGTGCTTGAGGCCGCCTACAAGGCCGCGCAGGATCTCTACGCCGATGAGGCTGGCAAAAATCCGGCCTTCAAGAAGATTTACACCGAATGGGATAAATACCGCAAAACGCAGAACGCCTGGTTCAGTGTGGCTGAAGCGCGTATGGATAACTTCCTGCAATCGCATAAGTAAAGCACTCATAAAGTCGGCTGTTCCGGTCGACAACAAAAAACCCGCGATTTTCTCTCGCGGGTTTTTTTATGGCCAAAGTTTGCTGATCAGGCGTCGAGCATGCTGCGCAACATCCAGGCATTTTTTTCGTGCACTTGCATGCGCTGGGTGAGCAGGTCAGCTGTCGGTTCGTCGCTGCATTTGCCGACAATCGGCAAAATACTCCGTGCTGTTTTGGTCACGGCTTCCTGTCCGGCGAGCAGTTGCTTGAGCATTTCGGTGGCATTTGGCACGCCTTCGCTTTCCTTAATCACCGTCAGCTTGGAAAATTCGCGGTAAGTGCCGGGAGCGGGGAAGCCGAGGGCGCGGATACGCTCGGCGATCAAGTCCAGCGCATTCCACAATTCCGTGTATTGGTCCATGAACATCACGTGCAAGGTGTTGAACATGGGGCCGGTCACGTTCCAGTGGAAATTGTGGGTTTTTAAATAGAGGGTGTAAGAGTCGGCCAACAGGCAGGACAGCCCTTCGGCGATTTTTTCGCGATCTTTCTTTGAAATTCCGATGTCCATGATCATGATGCGCTCCCTTGTCAGGTGGGTGTTGATTCGACTTGCCATGCGGCAAGCCGGCTTGGTCTTGAGTTCATTCTGCCGCGTTCCCGCCGGTTGCGCCAATGCTTTGCTTTGATGTTCAGGATAGGCGCCGACTATCGCTTTACCAGCTCGGTGTTTCTACCGCCGCAGGCGGTGGTGGGGGCGGCGGAAGCCAGGCGCCACTGGCGGCATAGACCGCAGCGCCAGCAATGACCAACGCCAGGATAAATGCGACCAAGCCGCCTCCTTTGGCAGACTCCCCGTGTTCGGTTTCTTTCCAGCCGCTGATCATCGGTTTGATCAGCTTCTCTTTTTTGACGTGGCCATAAAAGGCGATGGCCGCCAGATGCAGGGCGATTAGCAGATAAATCAGGTTCGATGCCAGATGATGCAGACTGGTCAGCTTGTTGCTCAGATCCTTGCTGACCAGATCGAATAATGGGCCATAAAAGGTGATGTCATCATTGCCAAACAGGCCAGAGGCCGACTGAAGCGCCAGCAGCCCGAGCAGGCCAAAGACCGAGAATGCGCCCAGCGGGTTGTGTCCGACGCCACGCCATTCACCGCGCAGATAGGCTTTTACCTTGGCTGGCGTGGGAAAAAACTGGGCGAATCTAGCGTAAGTTGAACCGAATACACCCCAAACCAGACGAAAAACGATCAAGCCGATGATAAACAGGCCGATCTTGCCATGCCACTCGATCAGGTTGCCTGCGACTTGGCCGCTGATCAAGGCGGCGGCGACGCAGAGGGCAAGCAGCCAGTGAAAAAGTCGGGTCGGCAAATCCCAAAGTCGAATTCGTTTGCGGTTCATAGCGGGCCTGATTCTTTGTGGTTTTAATAAAAAACAGGCACCGTGTGGTGCCTGTTGGTCATCAATTCAGTTGCTGAAAGATCAATCCTTGATCTTGAAATCGTCGTGGCAGCCCTTGCAGGTGCCGCCCAATTTGCCGAGTTGTACTTTGGTGGCTGCGGCATCACCGGCTGCGGCAACCTTGGCCATTTCGTTGGCTTCCTTGTTGAACGCCATCGCGGCCTTGCCCAGCTTTTCTTTTTCAGTCCAGATTTCCGGCTTGGCGCGGGTCTTTTCCCAGCCAGTGCCCTTGTCGGTGCCTGGCAGATACAGTGCACCCATGCCTGAATTGGCAATTGCCTGAATCGCGGTGGCGGCCTTGATCACTTCTTCCTTGTTGTAGGTGGTGCCTTCAACGTTCATTTTGATGCGTGCCATGTTCCAGGCCATGAAGCCGTAACCGGACTGACGCCACTTGATCGCATCTTCCGGCTTGACTTGTGCTGCGGCGGAGCCAGCCAGGGTGATGGCGAGCAGCGCGAGAATCAGTTTGCTTTTCATTTTTTGTTTCTCCGTTGTGATTGGGGACAGACTTTTGACGACAGGCAGACTATACGGACCGGCTCTGCACCGGTATGTAACTTAAGTTACAAAGAACTCAAATGGCAAATACATGTTTGACGCGTAGCGCCGGCTGGCCGTTTTCGATAGCAATCAGGCGATCAATATTCGGGTGTTTGCCGGCATTGATCCGCGCATCGTCGGTATGTTCAGCAAAAATCTCCAGACCTTTTTTGGCCGCGTCACTATTGATCGAGCCATAGGTTTGCGCCAGATGGTTATAAACCGTCAGCGAACCCTGGCTGCCTGGCTTGTTTTCTATCGTTGCGACGAGGTTTTCGTCCTTGTCGAGCAGGTTGACCGCAGCAAGATGCGAAATACCGGGCAATTTTTTGAGATTTTCAGCAAAAGACATTTTAGTTGGTAGCTATTAGTAGTTGGTTATTAGCGGTTGAGGGGTGGTTTTGCTAGTAACTAATAACTAGCGACTAGCAACTAGCCCCACCTACTTCCATTCCCGTTTGGCTTTGACCAAACCGAAGATTAATCCGGTGGTGAAGGTGACGGCGGGCACGATAAAGGCGATGCCCTTGATACCGCGCTCGGCGCCAAAATAAAAAAGTAGCAAGGCCGCCGGCAAGAGGCCGATAAACAGGCCAATTGCCGCGCCACGGATGCCGCCTTGAATCACCTGGCGATCCGTGGTTTTGCGATCGCCGGTGCAATGCGGACAGTAAATGGCATCGGCTGGTACCGCCAGCCCGCATTTGGTGCAGTTCATTTAGATGCGCTTGGCCAATTCGGCAGCTTTGCCGGTGTAATCCCAAGGCGTCAGCTTGAGCAATTCGGCCTTGGCGGCTTCGGGGATTTCCAGCGACGAGACAAATTCCTGCATGCCTTCGCGCGAAACGCGAGTGCCACGGGTCAGTTCCTTGAGTTTTTCGTAGGCATTCGGCACGGCGTAACGGCGCATGACGGTCTGGATCGGCTCGGCCAGCAGTTCCCAGTTGGCGTCGAGATCAGCCTTCATTGTGTCGGCGTTCACTTCCAGCTTGCTCATGCCTTTGAGCAGCGAGTCGTAGGCGAGCAGCGAATAGCCGAGGCCGACGCCCATGTTGCGCAACACGGTGGAGTCAGTCAGGTCACGCTGCCAACGCGAGATCGGCAGCTTTTCGGCGAGGTGCTTAAGGACGGCATTGGCCAGGCCGAGGTTGCCTTCGGAATTCTCGAAGTCAATCGGGTTAACCTTGTGCGGCATGGTTGAAGAACCGATTTCACCGGCCTTGGTTTTCTGCTTGAAAAAGCCCAGGGAAATGTAGCCCCAGACATCGCGGTCAAAGTCGATCAGGATGCTGTTGGCGCGCGCGAAGGCGTCAAACAGTTCGGCCAGCGCGTCGTGCGGCTCAATCTGGATGGTGTAGGGGTTGAAAGTCAGGCCGAGCGATTCGACGAAACGCTGGGCGAAGCCTTCCCAGTCGTAGCCGGGGTAGGCGATCAAATGGGCGTTGTAATTGCCAACCGCGCCATTGATCTTGCCGAGCAGTTCGACGGCGGCGATCCGGCTGCGGGCGCGTTCCAGGCGGTAGGCCACGTTGGCCATTTCCTTGCCCAGCGTCGTCGGCGTCGCCGGTTGGCCGTGCGTGCGGCTCATCATCGGCACTTCGGCATTGACGTGCGCCAGCTCTTTCAAGCGGGCAAGCAGCTTGTCGATCATCGGCAACATGGCCTGCTCGCGTGCACCTTTGCACATCAGCGCGTGCGAGAGGTTGTTGATGTCTTCCGAGGTGCAGGCGAAGTGAATGAACTCGCTGACCTTGGTCACTTCGGCATTGCCCTTGGTGTTCTTCTTGATCCAGTATTCCAGCGCCTTGACGTCGTGGTTGGTGACGGCTTCTTCGGCCTTCACTTCGGCGGCTTGTTCGACACTGAAATTGGCGACCAGTGCATCCAGCTCGCTTACGGTCGACGGCGAAAAAGCGGCGATTTCTGCAAAATGCGGTTCGGCAGCGAGGGCTTTCAGCCATTCGACTTCAACCAGCAGGCGGCACTTGATCAGGCCAAATTCGGAAAAATGCTCGCGCAGGGCGTCAACCTTGCTTGCATAGCGGCCATCGAGCGGGGAAATTGCGGTCAGCGGATTGAAAGTCATGGAAACATCCTTTTCAGTAAGCCCGTCATTTTACCCGTCCGACGAAGCCCTGCGCCATACGCTATAATCGAACTCCCCAAAATCAGAGAGCATGCGATGAAGCTGATCGGCTCCCATACCAGTCCATTTGCGCGCAAAGTGCGCATCGTGCTGGCCGAAAAGAAAATGGAATACGATTTCGTGATCGATTCCCCCTGGCTGGAAGACAGCAAGGTGCCCAACCTCAACCCGCTGGGCAAGATCCCTGTGCTGATGCTGGATGATGAAACTGCGTTATTCGATTCGCGGGTGATTGTCGAATATATCGACAGCGTCACGCCCAACAACAAACTTTTTCCGGCGCCGAACCGTGAGCGGATTGAGGTCAAGCGCTGGGAAGCGGTGGCCGATGGCGTTTGCGATGCGGCAGCGTCTGCGGTTATGGAAGCCAAGCGCCCCAAGAAGGAGCAAAGCGCGGCCTGGATTGTGCGCCAGCGTGACAAGGTAACGCGTGGGCTGGAGTTCATGGCCGATCATCTGGGCGAAAAGCCTTTCTGCATGGGCACCCATTTTTCATTGGCGGACATTGCCGTCGGAACGGCGCTTGGCTATCTCGTATTCCGCTTTCCTGACATCAACTGGCAGGAATCGCACCCCAATCTGGGCAAGTTGTACGCCAAACTGATGCTAAGGCCCTCGCTGGCGGACACCGTACCGCACGACTGAAAACCAAGGGCGCCTCTGGCGCCCTTTTCAATGCTTGATTATTTGCCGCCCCAAATCTGCTCCAGTCGGGCATCGCGGCCGCAACTCTTGCGATAGTGGGCATAGCGCAGCGGATTTTTCTTGTAGTAATCCTGATGGTATTCCTCCGCCGGATAAAACATCTTGGCTGGCTCGATTTCCGTATAAACCTGCTTGATTTTGCCTTCTTTCAACAGGGCGCTAAGGCTATCTTCTGCTGCCTTGCGCTCGGCTTCATTCTGGAAGTAGATGCCGCTGCGGTACTGCGTGCCCGAATCACAGAATTGCTTATCCTTGACCGTTGGGTCGATGCTGCGCCAGAAGTATTCAAGCAATTCCGGATAGCTGACTTTTGCCGGGTCGTAAACCACTCTGACCGCTTCGGTATGACCGGTTCCGCCAGCGCTTACTTGCTCGTAACTTGGCTTGACCGTTTGGCCGGCGGTGTAGCCGGACTCGGCACTGATCACGCCGGGCAGTTTTTCAAAGTCTGACTCGCTACACCAGAAACATCCGCCAGCAAAAATCGCCGTCGCCGCACCGCTGGGGGCGGCGAGCGCGGCAGGCTTGTCAGCCGAGGCGGGCGAGTTGCAGGCGGCCAGTGCCAGCGTGGCAACCGATAACAGCATCTTCCAGGACATGATTTTCTTTCCTTTGTTGTCGATGCTGATTAGTCGTTGCCGCCGCCAAAAAATTACAGGCCAGGCGCAAATATTTCAGCGAATGATGCCGCCACCCAGACAAACCCGGCTTTCATAAAGCACCACCGACTGCCCCGGTGTTAGCGCCCATTGCGGCTCGGCGAAGCGGATTTCGCCGCTTTCGCCATCGACCCGCTCGATTTCACACGGCTGATCGGGCGTCCGGTAACGTGGCTTGGCGGTATATACCCAATGCGGCGTTGGGGCGCTGGGTGAAACCCAGGATAGCTGTTCGGCAATCAGGCTGTCGGTGAATAAGGCCGGGTGATCGTGGCCCTGGACAACGTAAAGCACATTTTTTTCCATGTCCTTGCCGGCAACAAACCAGGCGTCGTGATCACCGCCGCCAGCTTGCCCCTTTTCCTTGATACCGCCAATGTGCAGGCCTTTGCGCTGGCCCATGGTGTGGAAGGCGAGGCCGTCGTGCTCGCCCATCACCTTGCCATCGTCAAGGCGGCGGATTTCACCCTTCTTCGGCGGCAGGTAACGGCCCAAAAATTCCTTGAATGGGCGTTCGCCGATGAAACAGATGCCGGTTGAATCCTTTTTGCCGGCAACATGCAGATTTTCCGCCTCGGCAATCTTGCGCACGTCGCGCTTGTAAATGTCGGCCAGCGGGAACAGCGTTTTCGATAGCTGCGCCTGATTCAGGCGATAGAGGAAGTAACTCTGATCCTTGGTCCCATCCTCGGCCTTGAGCAACTGAAATTCACCATTGAATTCGCGCACGCCGGCGTAATGGCCGGTGGCGATCTTGTCGGCGCCGAGCTGCATGGCGTGATCAAGGAAAGCCTTGAACTTGATTTCGGAATTGCACAGGATGTCCGGATTCGGCGTGCGGCCAGCCTGATATTCGCGCAGGAATTCGGCAAAAACGCGGTCGCGGTATTCGGCAGCGAAATTGACCACCTCGACATCAATGCCGATCCGGTCGGCAACGCTCATCACGTCGATTAAATCCTGGCGCGACGAGCAATATTCCTCGGTGTCGTCGTCTTCCCAGTTTTTCATGAACAGGCCGATCACCTTCCAGCCCTGCTGTTTCAGCAGCAAGGCCGCGACAGAGGAATCGACGCCGCCGGACAAACCGACCACCACAGTTTTTTCAGACATCGGGCCCAGCCCCTTTCTTCCATTCATCCAGCGGCAGGATCACCGCCGGTTGTCCATTATCAACAAACCAGCTATCGACGACGAAGCGCGCCGCTTCGCCATCCATAATTTCTTCAATTACCGCCGAGTAGTGGGCGGGAAAGATGCGTGCAAAGTGGCGCACATCGGCATCAAGTACCCGGTGCCAGCGCAAGTTGCCGCGTGCTTCGAGCAGCTTGAGCAGGCGCGTTGTCGAGGTTGAGTGATCGATGCAATCCATACGCCCCGGTAGGTTGTCGTCGGCATAATTGCCGCCTTTGTCGTTGCGGATGTCCGACTGTTCACCGCCGATGGCATAGAGCAGGCCAATTGTCTGCGCAAGAATTTTTCGTTCATTTTCAGCGTCGACCGCAAGCGCCAGCATTTGGTCGATTTCACGCAGTTCACTGGCGGAATAAACGACTTCGGCTTCAGCCAGGCAACCGTAGGCGTAGCAAATATTCACGCTTTCACTAGCCAGCGCGTTTCCCGCTCCGATCAAAACCAGCATGGCCAGCCAGCGCCGCAGCATCAGTCGTAATGCACCAGCAAATCAAGCGGATAGTGTTTGCCGGCAATCAGATCCTCAATGCCGCGCAGAATCAGCGGGCTGCGATGGCGCGCCTGCGTTTCCTTGACTTCGGCTAGCGTCAGCCAGCGTGCCGCGATAATGCCATCATCCAACTGGCGCTCTGCCTCGTAGCCGCGCAATTCGC
>JBDKHF010000068.1:0-30237 GCA_039797825.1 Pseudomonadota bacterium
TTAATTCCGATTTCTGGATCATTCCAGCGCAGCACCCGCTCATGCGTGGGCGAGTAATAATCGCTGGTCTTGTACATGAACTCGGCATTATAGGTCAGGGTTAAAAAGCCGTGCGCAAAACTGGGCGGGATCCAGAGTTGTTTTTTGTTCTCGGCGCTGAGTAAATCTGCCCCACCGGCCTGGCATCCGGTGGGGCTTCTTAACGATGAAACCGGGCGAAACTCTTACAGTAGATCAGCCGGGATGTTGCCGCCGTTTTGTGCCAGCTTTTGCAATACGGTCTTGTGCAACCACATGTTCATTTGGGCTGAATCGCCCATTTTTTCTGCCGGGCAGGCCAGTTCAGTTGCCAGTTCCTTGCGTGCAGCAAGGCTGCTATCGAGGCCGAGCAATTTCATCAGGTCAACAATCGACACTTTCCAGTTGAGCTTTTCAGCATGGGCGCTGGCTAGCGCCGCCAATTTGGCGACGACATCAACTTCACTGATGGCGACGACGGCAGGCGCTGCGCTGGCTTCAACAGCGACCGGAGCGGCGGCTACTTCGGCGACCTTGTCATCGCCAAAACCAAGTTTGGACATGATATTGCTGAAAATTCCCATAGTTATTTCCTTTAATGATTGGATTAAAAACTGAACAGCCTTGGGCCGCCCTTGCAACTTGTTGCATGCTAGCGCCCAGCATGCGAAAGAATTGTGAAATTTTTTGTGGTGCGGGGATTAGCTTGCGGACGACATGCTATGTTTCGGCCCACTCAAAGAATGGATAAGCATCAATGATCAGGGAAAACGATGCCCGGCCGTCGATCACGGATCGCGGCTTGCGCGTTGGTTTGATTTTCGCCCTCGCCGCCGAGCGCCTTTCGGCCTATTACGAACACCATCAGTGGCTGACCGAAGCCCAGGGCGCGAGCCTTGCTGCTGACTGGTTACGGCGCTCAAAACTGAGCATTGAATTCAAGGAACGCCGCCAACTATCGGCGCTGAGCGACCAATTCGCCCGACAAATTGCCGCCACTTTGTCGCGCGAAGCCGGGCTTTATACCGCCCACGAAATGATGGAATCACTCGACCCGAACTATCATTCCGAACTTGCTGAAACGCTGATGGTGGAGTGCGAAAGGCTGCTGGACGGGATCACCCAAGCACCCGGCGCTGACGGCATGACTGAAGGCACTCCCCCCTGATGCCCCGCAGGAAGCCCCCTTGGGGAACAAGGGGCTGGGGGCTTGCTTCATCGGGCAAGGCGAGCGGGCCGCTGCGGTATTCGTTCTGGTAATCGATCAGGACGACGGCGGTTTTAGCGGCGTCCAGCGTGGCGCTGGCGTGCAGACTGGCGGGGACGCCGACGATCTGGCGCAGGGTGCGGGCGCTCATGCCGTTTCTCCAATTAGCCTCTGCGCTTTACGCGCCGCCTGGGTTTGGCCGTCGTAACCCCAGCTATCGGCAGGCAGTTCGTGCAGCGCAACGTAGAGCGGTGCAGCCAAGGGGCCGAATGTTGCGGTCAACAGCGTTTGAGCCGCAAAAATGAAGGCAGCCTTTTCGGCGGCGTTGTTGGTGCCGGCAGTAATCAGCGCCTGCAGGCTGGCACAGGTAGCAACGGCCTGACCATTGGCCGAGAAGGCGCCTTCCGGCAACTGGCTGACGCTGACCACGGTCAGCGCCGCCTCTTTGTGCAAAATGCTGGCCATCAGCCGCGTGGTTTCCTGCTGCAAATGTTGAATGGTGGCTGGCGCAGCTTGGGGGCCGGTGAGCGTGATCTGGATTAAAGGCATGATTTTCTCCGGTTGAAGTGACGCCGGCATCATTTCAGTTGGCGCTTATCGATACAATCCGCCAATCTGATAACAGTTTGTTGCCCAATGGAAACAATCAACCCGATCGATCATTTATCCGACCTCGCCGTTTTTGTCCGCGTCGTCGATGCGCAAGGCTTTTCAGCGGCAGCGCGGGCGATGGGCCTGACCAAATCGGCGATCAGCAAGCGCATCAACCGGCTGGAAAAGCAGCTTGGCTTGCGCCTGTTGCAGCGCACGACGCGCTCTATGTCGCTGACTGAAGCGGGCCGCGTGCTTTACGAGCGAGCGGCGCAAGGTGTGGCACTGCTCGACGAAAGCGCCCGCCTCGCCGCCGGCCTGGTTGATGCGCCACGCGGCACCTTGCGCGTCACCGCCTCGGTGACTTTCGGCAAGCTCTGCCTGGCGCCGCTGATTCCCGAGTTTTTGGTCCGTTACCCGGAGATCGAACTGCAACTGACCCTGCTCGACCGCTTTGTCGATCTCGTCGACGAAGGCTACGACGTCGCCCTGCGCCTGACCCGCACGCCGCCCGATCAAGTCGTCGCCAAAGCGCTGATGCCGGTGCGCTACCGGCTATGTGCTGCGGTCGACGCGCTAAAAGGGCAAAAAATTGAAACGCCGGCCGACCTTGCCGGCCACAACTGCCTGCACTACGGCCTGCGCGAATTCGGCAACGAATGGCGTTTCCAGCGCGGCGATGAGGAAGCACGAGTGCGCGTGACGAGTAATGTCGTGGTCAATAACAGCGAGGTGGTGCGCGACCTGCTGCTCGCCGGCATGGGCATCGGGCTGGTCTGGAACTATGCGGTGGACCGCGAAATCGCCGATGGCCGGCTGATTCCGCTGCTGCCGGACTGGACGCCAGTCGGCCCCTTTGGCCAGACGGCCTATGCGCTATGGCTGCCGCAAAGCCACCTACCGCCGAAGATACGGGTGTTTGTCGACTTTCTTGCCGAGCGCTTGCGCGAGACGCCAGCCTAACGCTGCTTCGCCCAGCCCGGCTGCAAGGCCGCAATGCGCTGCGTTTCCACTTCACCCACGCCAGCCGCTGCGGCGTAGTGAGCGTATTCGACGCGCCCGAAACCGGCGCTAGAGCCCAACTCGCCGTCGGCACCGACATCGAACTTGAGCAGCTAGTGTTCAAAACCTTCCGGCACGTCGAATTGCCCGGAAACCACTTGATTGGTCTGCCGGTTCCAGCCGATGACGGCCTTGGCCCGTGCACCGCCGGCGGAGCTACCAATGTCGATAATATCTTGGGCGATGCTCGAGAATTCACCTTTCAGCACCCGCCGCGCCGCGCCAGGTATTCATCGATCAGGGCATTGAATTGCCCCCAGATATTGACCTGAATTGCCGGGATTTCTTCCATGCTTTAACTCCGCTTTGAGCGTGGCGCGCGCTGCCGAACCTGCTTGGCTTTTTTTTGCGTCTCGGCCAGCACATCGAGCGGACTCGGGCTGTCCGCATCGGGCACCACGGTCAGCAGGCCATCAAGCAAATCCATGCTGCGCAGCATGGCGATCAAATTGCGCAGCGTAATGGCGCCAGTTTTTTCGAAGCGCTTGAGCGGCGTTAGCCCGATCCCGCTTTTATGCGCCAGATCAGCCTGGGTCATGGCTGCCCCGTTGGGCGATACACGCCATGCCTTGAGTGTTTCCGCAAACTTTACGGCGACCTCTTCATTGGTCATGCGATAGGTATCCATAGTCTATTTTTAGTCCATTCAACATATAAAATTTGAATTAGGTACTAATATTAGACTTTTATATAAAATATACCCACCCACCTCGGCGTACAGCAATAGCAACCCTCAGACACTTCAAGCCGATGAATTGCCGGTGCGCGCTGCCGCCCTATGATAAATTTGCCGCCGACTTGATTCAGGATTCAACGCCAGACCATGACCGACCAGCTCAACCTATTCGATGCCAGCGCCCAGCAAGTAATCGACGACGCCAAAAAAGCAGAATTGCCTGCACCCCAGCAACCCGACCAAACGCTGGAAAGCATTGCCGCACCAGCCCTCGAAACGGATTCGGCAGCACCGCCCGCTCTGCCGCCCTCCGCCAGCGGCCCGGCTTCAGATATTCCCTCGCCCGCCGACTACGCCGCCCGGCGTTATCTTGAATACGCAATGAGCGTTGTCACCGGCCGCGCCCTGCCCTCGGTGGCGGACGGCCAGAAGCCGGTGCAGCGCCGCATTCTCTACGCCATGCACCGCATGGGCCTGTACAAGAGCCCACGCCATGTCAAATCGGCGCGGGTGGTTGGCGATGTAATCGGTAAATATCACCCGCATGGTGATTCCTCGGTTTATGAGGCGATGGTGCGCATGGCGCAGGACTGGAGCCTGCGTTATCCGATTGTCGATGGTCAGGGCAATTTCGGCTCACGCGATGGCGACAACGCCGCCGCCATGCGTTACACGGAAGCCCGTTTAACGCCGATTGCCGAGTTGTTGCTGGCTGAACTCGATGAAGGAACGGTTGACTGGAAGCCGAATTACGACGGCGCCAATGACGAGCCGGTGCTGCTGCCGGCACGTTTGCCGTTTTGTCTGCTCAACGGCGCTTCCGGCATCGCCGTCGGCATGGCGACCGAAATTCCCGCACACAACCTGCGCGAAGTGGCCAATGTTGCGGTCAACCTGATTAAAGACCCGAATTTTTCAGAAGAAGAAGTCCTGGCGCTGATCCCCGGCCCAGATTATCCGGGCGGTGCGCAGATCATTTCAACCGCTGAAGAAATCGCCGCCATCTATCGCGGTGGCCGTGGCAGCCTGCGTGTGCGCGCCAAGTGGAAAATCGAAAACCTGGCACGCGGGCAATGGAAACTGGTGATCACAGAACTGCCGCCGGGCGTGTCGACCAACACCGTGATGTCGGAAATCGAAGCTTGCTCCAACCCGGTGGCCAAGGAAAAGGCCGGCAAGAAGGTTTTCACGCCGGAGCAACTCAACCTCAAGGCCGCCTTCCTCGGCGCCATTTCCGAACGCGGTGTGCGCGACGAATCGGGCAAGGAACACGCCATCCGTCTGGTCATCGAACCGGCTTCGTCGCGTCAGGGCCAGGACGATCTGGTCCGCCTGCTGCTCGCCCACACCAGCCTGGAAACCAATTCGTCGATCAACCTGACCGTTCTCGGCGTCACCGGTACCCCGCGTCAAGCCTCGCTTTACAGCATGATTGCCGAATGGTGCCGCTTCCGGCTGACCACCGTGCAACGCCGCACGCGCTTCCGCCTGACTGCTGCCGAAAAGCGCATCCATATATTGGAAGGCCGCTTGGCGGTACTGCTCGACATCGACAAGGTAATTAAGGTCATCCGCGAATCGGACGATCCCAAGATCGATCTGATGGCGCACTTCAAGCTGTCCGAAATCCAGGCTGAAGACATTCTCGAAATCCGCTTGCGCCAGTTGGCGCGACTGGAAGGGATCAAGATCGGCGAGGAACTGGCCAAGCTGCGCGAGGAAGCCAAGGGGCTGAATCATCTGCTCGATTCGGACGAAGCACTGCGCTCTTGCGTGGCGAGCGAGATTGAAGCCGATGCCAAAAAATATGGCGACGCCCGCCGCACCTTCATTGAAGCCGCTGAAAAGGTGACGATGTCGGATGCCAAGACCGTCTCCATCGTTGATGAACCGACCACCTTGATCGTTTCGAAACACGGCTGGCTACGTTCGCGCCAGGGCCACAACATCGACCCGACGCAACTGACTTTCCGTTCCGGCGACAGCCTGATGGCCTGCCTGCCGTGCCGCACCGTAGACCAACTGGTGCTGCTCGACAGCAAGGGCCGCGCCTATTCGATTGCCGCCTCCGACATTCCCGGCGGCAAGGGTGATGGCATTCCGGCGACCTCGCTGGCCGACTTCCAGGATGGCGGCAAACCCTGTCTGGCGCTCGCCGTTTCCAACGAAAAGCTCTATCTGGTCGCCGCTGATGGCGGTTACGGCTTCCGCTGCAAGGGCGAGGATTTCATGTCGCGCGGCAAGGCCGGCAAGGCTTTCCTGACTTTGGGTGATAACGAAGCACCCGCCATTTTCATGCCGGCGCCAAGCGCAGGTGAAATCGCCTGCGTCACCAAGGATGGCCGCGCCCTGGTCTTCAATATCGATGAAATCCGCCTGCTGGCCAAGGGCCGGGGACTCAAGCTGATCGACGCCGGCCCCGGCAAAACGGCGCTGGATGGCATCATCCCGGTAGAAAATGGCGCCGCCGGCAAGCTCAAGGGCGAGCGGCTGGAAATCTGTCGCGGCAGTCGCGGCGGCAAGGGCAAACTGGTTCGGGCGAGTCGCAAGTAGCGCAGGGTTTCTGCTGGCTGAGACAGGCTAAATCCGCCAGTGCGGCAGACATTCTGCGATCAGTAAATCAAGCACTTAGGTCGGTGTATCATTTGTACGTTCAAGAAAAGGAGGGTGGCATGAGAACAGTAGGTCAGCGCAAAGAGCGCCCCATTAGCCTTCTTGCTTCAGGTGCCCTCCTGGCCGAAGGCGCTCGATTCAATGATGAGATTCATCGGTTGCCAACGGGCAATACGACATTCATTCCCAAAGGCGTGTATCGCTTCAAGACACACGCAGACGCCAACCAGCATCAGCTTGACTGCTTGTCCAAGGGGATGGCAAAAATTGCATTGGAGCGAGTTGATGGACGAAACGGATGAGTATTGTCGCCCGGCATCTCTGGAAGATCTGAAGGCGCTCATTGATTCATTGAATCGACAGCAGGTCGATTATCTGCTGATTGGCGGTTATGCCTTGTTTGTGCATGGCTACCATCGGGCCACAACGGACATTGACGTACTGGTTCCGGCAACAATCGAATCGGGGGCCAGAGTTAAGACGGCGTTGATGGTCTTACCTGACCAGGCGGCAAAGGACTTGGAACCGGAGTGGTTTGCTGAAGGTGAAAACATCCGGGTTGCCGATGCGTTTTTGGTGGATATCATGCTGAATGCGTGCGGCGAAACATACGACACGCTCAAACAGTATGCCGTGACTGTAGACCTGGAGGGCATCCCTGTCCGAACGGTCAGTCTTGAAGGGCTGCTGCGGACAAAACAAACCGTGCGCGACAAGGATGTGGCCGATAGGCACATTCTGGAGCAAGCACTGAAACTGTTCAAAGAACAATCCAGGGAATAGTTGTAAGCGCAAAGAGACTCCCTGTTGCTGAGGCTCAGTGCGGTCAACCGCAAAAACAGGGCAAAAAATTCCCCCCGTTTTTCTAGGGCAGTTTCAAATCCTTGGTCACCAATTGCTGCTGCAGCGCCCGCTCATGGGCGTGCCGCGCCCGCAGACGCGGGTCGGTTACCAACATGCCGATCGTTTCACCCAGCACCATCGCCACGCCCAGCACCGGCAAAACCAGCATCAGCCCCGGCACGCCAGCCACCGCACCACCAACAAAGATCATCAGCACGGTGAGTAGCGGATGCATGTTGAGACTTTTGCCGATGGTCAACGGCATGAAGAAAAAATCATCAAGCAGACGCACAAAAATGAATAGACCGATGGCGGCGTAAGCCACGCCAGGGTTGCCGGGGAAATCGGTGGCGGCAACCAGCACGATCAGCAGGCAGCCCAGCACGGAGCCAATGTAGGGCACCCCAGGCCAGCACGGCGGTGAGCAAGCCGAGGAGCAGCGCGCCGGAAACACCGATTAGCCACAAGCCGACCGCGAGACAAAAGGTATCGAGCAGGGTCAACTGGATCAGGCCGATGAAATAGAGGCGCGCGGTACGGTCGACCTGATCCATCAAAAACAGGCTGCGTTCAAAGTAGGCATTGGGTACGGCCCGCGCCAGAAATTTGCGGAAGCGCCAGCCATCGCGCAGCATGAAGAAAGCGAGAAACGGCGCCAGCAGCAGCGAGGGCGACCAGGCGGCGATGGTCATGGCTATCGTCGGCACATATTTTTCGGCGAAGTGTGCGGAAAACTCGGCAATCTGACGCGCCATTTCCTCACTGGCATGGGCTTGGGCCAGCATGTCGAAACGTCCTTCAAGCTGAATAATGCTGGTCGTCAGAAACTGAATGCCGCCGTCGAGGTAGCGCATCGCTGAATCCTGCCAGGTCACCACTTCGCTGAGCAATGTGGGAAAACCCAGCACGCCAACCAGCAAGAGCAAGGCAAAGGCGCCGCTACTGACCCAGCCAGCGGCCTGGTCGTGCGACATGCCACCCAGCACCAGTCGCCATTTGAGCGGCAGCAAGGCGTAATAAATGATCAGCGCCAGCACAAACGGCACAACCAGCCAGAGGATTTTCTGGAAGAGAAAGAGAATCAGGCAGGTGCCGGCGATGATTGCCGCCCAGACAATCGGCCCGGATTGATACTGAACAGGTTTGAAGGTCATTGGATAGCTGCGCCATCAGCACTTTGCGCCAACATCTGGCGCAAACGCTGGCCAAGATGGCGCGCCAGCTGCATGGCAATTTTTGAGGCAATCTGCGCGTGGGCTTCCATCAAGCGCTCGAAATCGCCGCGAAAGAGTACGGCAAGCTGACTCGGTGCACTAACGCGCACCTGGGCGGAACGCGGCCAGTCATCCAGCAGGCCGAGTTCACCGAAAAAATCTCCCGTTTTGAGTTCAGCGAGCGGGGTTTCGTGCTGGCCCGGCAAGCAAATTGCCACCGCCCCCTTAACAATAATATAGAGTGCCTGCCCTTCCTCACCGGCATCGAAAACCACTTCGCCGGCCAGGTACTGTCGATCATGCACAAAGGCATCGACAATCTTCAATTCTCGCTCGGTCAAATTGCAAAACAATTCGGTATTGGCCAGCCGATGGCTGACTTTGATCGGCTGATGAGCGCGCGAAAACCACAACATGGGAATTTCCAGAAAATGAAGCGGGAATGGATTTTAACCCACTCCCATCCGCTGATTTCCGCTCAAATATTGCGGTCGACCGCGAAAACCCGGCTATTTTTTAACGATCACGCCACAGGCAAAGCGGGCACCGGAATTACCGGTTGGCTGGGTTTTGAAATCATCCGCCGTCGCATGAACGATCACACTGCGACCGACAATGCCCCCCTCGCCATCATTCAGTTTGAGGCCATCGATATAGCCGACCAACTTGGCCACCCCCTTGGCATCGGCGACCAATTGCGGCAGATCGCCAGCATGGTGATCGGCATGTTCAGGGTTGCCGTGCGGCTTGCCGGTCGGGTTGAAATGCCCACCGGCACTGGTGCCATCCGGGGCGCTGCAGTCACCCTTTTCATGGATATGAAAGCCATGCGGACCGGGGCTTAATCCGCTAACCTCAGCAATCACACGCAGCTTGTTTCCCGCTTCACTGAAAACCACCGTGCCTGAAACGGCATTACCCTTGGTTGGATTCAACAGCGCTTCAGCGCGACCGGAGCCGGATGAGACGATACCGCCAGCGCAACCGGCAAGGAGCAAGGTACTGGCCAGGCCGCCGAGAAGAATGAACTTTTTCATTTTTGATGTCTCCACTTGTGATGAAACAAGATACAACGAATAATTAGTTTCCCGAACGCCGGACCAAGTTCATTTTTACTGAAAGCAGCAGCCCGCCAGCCATGCACAATGAAACCCTGAGGCCGGAAACAACCCCGAGTGTGCTGACCAGCTTCAGCCCAATGGTGGATGCGAGCAAACTCAAGCACGCGCCGGGTTCGCTGGTCGATAAATACGGGCGGCGTATCAGCTACGTTCGCCTCTCGATCACCGACCGCTGTGACTTCCGCTGCACTTATTGCATGGCCGAGGAAATGACCTTTCTGCCGCGCCATGAAGTAATGAGCCTGGAAGAATGCCTGCAAGTCGCCAAGGTTTTTGTCGGGCTGGGCGTCAACAAATTACGCATTACCGGCGGCGAACCACTGGTCCGCAAGGAAGCCATGTGGCTGATCGAGCGCCTTGGCGCCCTGCCCGGTCTCGACAACCTGGTACTCACCACCAACGGTTCGCAACTTGACCGTTTTGCTGCGCCACTCAAGGCCGCTGGCGTCAAACGGATCAACATCAGCCTCGATACGCTCAAGGCTGATCGCTTCAAAGCCATCACCCGAATTGGTGATTTGCACAAGGTGATCAAGGGTATCGAGGCCGCCCAGTCCGCCGGTTTCAAGCGCACCAAGCTCAATGCGGTGATGATGCGCGGCACCAACGATGATGAGTTTGTAAATCTCGTCCAATTTGCGGTTGACCGCGAACTCGATCTTTCCTTCATCGAAGAAATGCCGCTCGGTGAAATCCACGGGCGCAACACCACCTACATTTCCTCCGAAGAAGCCCGTGCCTTGCTCGGCCAGCATTTTGAATTGATTCCATCCACTGAATCCTCCGGCGGCCCGGCGCGCTACTGGCGGATTCCCGGCTCCGAATCGCGGATTGGCTTCATCTCGCCGCACAGCCACAACTTCTGCGACACCTGCAATCGCGTCCGCATCACTGCCAAAGGCGAGCTTTACCCCTGTCTCGGCCAGAACGACGCCATGCATCTGCTGCCCATCCTGCGCGACTTTCCCGGTGACGAAGCACCGCTGCGCCAGGCAATCATCGACAGCATGGGCATCAAGCCCTTCGGCCATGACTTCACGCAGCAGATGGATGCCCCGCAGGTCGTCCGTTTCATGTCAATGACCGGCGGCTGACTCTCCAACCCGGATGTTTTCCAGCGAGCAAAATTCTGCCAGCCACCAACGACTCGGGTTGATCGTCAGCCTGATCACCCTGCTCGCAGTGAGTGCCTGGCGTTTCATGGTCGGTGCCGACTGGCTGGTGAACATGGTGTTGGCCTTTACGCTAAGCGGAGTTGGGCTGTTCCTCTGGCTGGAATGGCGCAAACTGCGCCGCGTCCGCCAGGCCTACAACATGGCCATGCTCGCCGCCCATGACGGTTTCTGGGAATGGAACCCGATCACCAAGGAACTGCGCACCGGCACGCGACTACTCGAAATTCTCGGTTATCAGCATGATTTTCTGCCGAATACCGATGCCTGGCTGAAGCTGGTACATCCTGACGATGTTGCCCTTTACAACAGCGCGGTCGCGGCACACCTCAAAGGCAAAAATTCATATTTTTATTGCGAATACCGGGTACGCGCCAGCAATGGCAGCTACATCTGGGTCGCCTCACGCGGCATTGCCGTGCGTGACCGTCATGGTCGTGCTTACCAGATGGTCGGTTCAGTCACCGACATCAGCGAGCGGCGCAATTATCAGGAGACACTGGAGTTTTTAGCCCAGCACGATGACCTGACCGGGCTACCCAATCGCCTGATGCTCGCCGAGAAACTGGCGCAGGCAATTGAACAGGCCCAACTCAGCGCTCAACACCTGGCGGTTTGTTTTATCGACCTCGACCGCTTCAAGAACATCAACGACACACTGGGCCACCAGGCTGGCGACCAGTTGCTGCAAAGCGTCGCGCAACGTCTTGGCGCCAGCCTGCCCGGCAATTGCCAGCTTTTCCGCCAGGGTGGCGACGAGTTCATCGTCCTGATGCCTTCAATACCCGATCTATCAACGGCCTTGGCTACCGCCGGCCAGCTTCGTGAACTGATCGCGACGCCCTTCAATAATCTGAGTGCCGATTTTTTCACCAGCGCCAGCATCGGCATCAGCCTCTTTCCGGATGATGCCGCTGACGGCGAAACCCTGCTCAAGAACGCCGATACCGCAATGTATGCAGCCAAAGCTGCCGGCGGCAATGCCGTCCGCACCCACACGCCGCAAATGAATCAGCGCCTGCTGTCACGCGTTACGCTGGAAACTCAGCTGCGTTCGGCTTTGCAAAACAACGAACTGGCTTTGCATTTTCAGGCCCAGGTGGATACGGCAACTGGCCGCCTGACCGGTGCCGAGGCGCTGCTGCGCTGGCAGCACGCTGGTAAAAACATTCCGCCCGACCAGTTCATCCCGGTCGCCGAAGACACCGGCTTGATCATTCCGATTGGCGACTGGGTGATCGACCGCGCCATCGCCCAAATCCTTGAATGGCGGCATTTGTATGGTGAGATTCCACCGATTGCGATCAATCTTTCGCCCCGCCAATTCTGGCGCCCGGCGCTCTCGCATCAGCTGCTCGACAAACTGCGTGCTGCCGGCCTGCCAACCAGCGCTCTCGAAGTCGAAGTGACTGAATCGGTTTTGCTGCATGCTGAAGCGGGTAGCCTGGAAGAACTCGAAAACTTCCGCGAATCCGGCGTGCGAATTGCGCTGGATGACTTCGGCACTGGCTACTCATCGCTTTCTTACCTGCGCCGCCTGCCAATCAGCCTGCTCAAGATCGACCGCTCCTTCATCATCGACCTGACTTCCGCAGAAGAGAGCGCAACCAGCCAGGCACTGGTCCGCGCCATCATCGCCATGGCCCACAGCCTGTCACTGAAAGTGATTGCCGAGGGAGTTGAAACGCCGGAACAACTCACCTGTTTGCGCGAACTTGAGTGCGATGTGATTCAGGGCTATTTGATCAGCCGGCCATTACCGCCGGCAGAATTTTCGGCCAAATTTCTCGTCGACCGCGACACTCAGGGATAAACCCGGCAATCGCCCGGTGCGGCAGGAATCGGCTCGCTGACCAAGCCAAGTACCGTAAAGAATAAAGACATGGCCAGCAAAAAGGCGACCCATCGGGCCGCCTTCTTATGTTGCTGTACCAGATCCCGACAGGGCTGGCAGAAGCTCATGGGTCTTGCTTACAGACCGCGAACTGCGCGCTTGCGCTCGATTTCGGTCAGGTAACGTTTGCGGATACGGATCGACTTCGGCGTCAATTCAACCAGCTCGTCTTCAGCGATGAATTCGACCGCTGCTTCGAGACTCAGCTGAACCGCCGGCACCAAACGCACAGCTTCGTCAGTACCGGAGGCACGCACGTTAGTCAGCTGCTTGCCCTTGATCGGGTTAACCACGAGGTCGTTTTCACGACTGTGAATACCGATGATCATGCCTTCGTACAGCTTGTCGCCCGGCACGACGAACATGCGACCGCGATCCTGCAGCTTCCACAGTGCGTAGGCAACGGCTTCGCCGTTATCCTGGGAAATCAGCACGCCGTTACGACGCTCGGCAACGCCACCTTCCTTGCACGGGGCGTATTCGTCAAAAACGTGGCTCATCAGGCCATTACCACGGGTCAAGTTCATGAACTCACCCTGGAAACCGATCAGGCCACGGGCCGGAATACGGTATTCGATACGAACGCGACCGCGACCGTCCGGCACCATGTCCTGCAGATCGCCTTTACGTTGACCAAGGCTTTCCATAACGCCGCCCTGGGTGTCTTCTTCAACGTCAACCGTCAGCATTTCGTACGGCTCACAAAGCACACCCTTGATCGTCTTATTAACGACGCGCGGACGGCCAACGGCCAGTTCAAAACCTTCACGACGCATGTTTTCAAGCAGGATGCCGAGGTGCAATTCGCCACGGCCAGCCACGTCAAACACGTCGCCATTGCCGGTGTCATGGACACGCAGCGCCATATTGGTCAGCAGTTCTTTGTGCAGACGATCACGGATCTGGCGGCTGGTGACAAACTTGCCTTCCGTACCGGCCAGCGGGCTGGTGTTGACCATGAATTGCATCGACAGGGTC
Organism: Pseudomonadota bacterium; assembly: GCA_039797825.1. Lineage (GTDB taxonomy): Bacteria > Pseudomonadota > Gammaproteobacteria > Burkholderiales > Rhodocyclaceae > Azonexus. Next base: position 13,390 of record JBDKHF010000068.1, read on the forward strand.
GGCTCGTCAATCTTCAGCAGCGGCAGCGATTCCGGCTGTTCCGGATCGGTCACGGTACAACCGAGGACCAGATCTTCAATACCGGTGATCTGGACGATGTCGCCAGCCTGACCTTCTTCCAGTTCAATCTTGTTCAGACCACGATAACCAAAGACCTGGCCAATCTTGGCCTTGATCGGGGTGCGCTCGTGTTCAAGTGCTTCTTCTTCGGTACCGAACATGACCAGCACGTTCTGACCGGTCTTGACCTTGCCGCGATTGATCTTGCCAACGCCGATACGACCGACATAGGACGAGTAATCAAGCGCTGTAATTTGTAGCTGCAGCGGTGCGCTGATATCGGTATCCGGAGCCGGCACGTGGCGCAGGATGGTGTCGAACAGCGGCTTCATGTTTTCACGCGGCTGATCCAGTTCCATCGCTGACCAGCCATTCAGGCCGGAAGCGTAGACGATGGGGAAATCGAGCTGCTCGTCGGTCGCACCCAGCTTGTCGAACAGGTCAAAGGTCAGATTGACGGCCTGATCAGGATCGGCACCGTCACGGTCAACCTTGTTAACCAGCACAATCGGACGCAGGCCAAGGGCGAGTGCCTTCTTGGTCACAAAACGGGTTTGCGGCATCGGGCCTTCAGCGGCATCGACCAGCAGCACCACGCCATCAACCATACCCAGCACGCGCTCGACTTCACCACCGAAGTCCGCGTGACCCGGCGTGTCAACGATGTTGATATGCACGCCTTCGTATTCGACCGCCGTATTTTTGGAAAGAATCGTGATGCCACGCTCTTTTTCCAGGTCGTTGGAGTCCATGACGCACTCGACCAGTTGCTGGTGAGCGGCGAAAGTGCCGGACTGGCGAAGGAGCTGGTCAACCAGGGTGGTTTTACCGTGGTCAACGTGAGCGATGATGGCGATGTTGCGAATCGGACGAGCGGACATGGGAAGGCCTGAAAAATCAAAGGCGCGATTCTATCACCGATGCTGCGCCGCAGCATCAAACATGCTTGGATTGAGCATCATTTTTTATTACTTGCCTGAGTAAAAAAATCGGAATTTCATCGACAAATTCTGGGCGCTGAAACGGCAAGGTCGAAAACGGCTATCATCGCGGCGCCCGCCATCACCTTGATTCCCATGCGCCCACTCGCCTTCGTCGACCTTGAAACCACCGGCGCCACCGCCGCCAATGACCGGATTACCGAAATCGGGATTGTTGAAGTCGATGCCGATGGCACGGTGCGCGAATGGCAGCAACTGGTCAATCCCGGCATCCGCATTCCGCCATTCATTGAGCAGTTGACCGGAATCAGCAACGCGATGGTGGCGCATGCGCCGTCGTTCGCAAGCGTTGCGGCGGAAACCCTGCGCCGCCTCGAAGGCCGCCTGTTCATTGCGCATAACGCCAAGTTTGACTACGGCTTTTTGAAAAGTGAATTTCAGCGCCAGGGCATCACCTTTCGCGCTTCCGTGCTGTGCACGGTCAAACTTTCCCGCGCCCTGTTTCCCGAACACAAGCGACACAATCTCGACAGCCTGATCGAACGCCACGCCCTGCGCGCCGATGCTCGCCACCGTGCACTGGCCGATGCGCAACTGATCCATCAATTTTGGCAAAAAATCCACGTTGACCGTAACAGCGAGGATATTGAGCTTGCCCTGCAAGCCCAGAATGCCAACCCCAGCCTGCCGGCGCATCTTGATCCCGCAATCATCGACGACTTGCCCGAAGTCCCCGGCATATACCTGTTTTATGGCGAAAATGATCGACAACTCCACGTCGGAAAAGCCAAAGATATTCGTAAACAAGTTCTTGCCCACTTCAACCCCAAGCAAAAATCCGCAAAAAATCTGGCGCTGGCCCAGCAAGTCAAACGCATAGACTGGCGGGAAAGCACCATTTGATCGCGCCCCTTCGACAGACGCAGGCTGTCCTGAGCTTGTCGAAGCGGGATTTTGTGATGATCGACTGAGTTTTCCTGGTTCAAAATTGATTGCCAGATGGTTCAGTTATCATCTACTCACTTTTAACCTCAACAGAATTACGATCATGAAACGTCTTGCCGCCCTATTTTTTACGGCCATTGCAGCTGGCGCACTGCTCGTCAGCTTTTCCAGTTCAGCCGAGGAAGTCAGCTGCGTCACCACCGCCTGGAAAATGATCGGCGCCAATCATCGGGTCTGCATTTACGCTTACGACGACCCGAAAGTGCCTGGCGTTACCTGCCATGTCAGCCAGGCCAAAACCGGCGGCGTCAAAGGCAGCTTTGGGCTAGCGGAAGATCCATCGCAATTTTCGCTGGCCTGCCGGCAGACCGGCCCGATCACCCTGCCTGCCAAATTGCCGGAAAACGAAATCGCCTTCAGCGAAAACACCTCACTGCTGTTCAAGGAAACCGCCATTCACCGCAGCTATGACGAAAAACGCAAAGTCCTGATCTATCTGGCGATCAGCCGGAAAATTATTGAAGGTGCGCCAGCCAATTCAATTTCCACCGTGCCGATTCAGCCTTGGGGAATCAAACAGCCTTGAACCCTGCCCTGCATGAGGCGAGCTAGCTCACCGTAAATGGCAGCTTAATTCGCGGTCGACCGTAACATTCGCAAAAAAATCGTCACCACCCGAAATATGTTTTGTCTTAGACAAATCAATCAATAGCGCCTAAAATCCAGATTCAAACTTATTTTGCAAACAATTGTCTTTGACAATCAATGCAAACCGACTCTGGAGCCAGCATGGAAAAGACCGTTCTTATCACAGGTGCCGCCGGCGGGCTGGGGCAGGCGATTGCTCGCCAACTGGCCGCCGAGGGTTGCCGGCTTGTCCTGGTCAGCCGCGATATTGAGCGGCTACAAGCCGTTTATGGTGAGCAACATTTGCAAATCGCCGCCGATGTCTCCACCGTGGCGGGTGCGCGGCAGGTGTTGGCGACGGCGCGCGAACATGATTTGCTGCCGACCGCCCTGGCCCATTGCGTCGGCAATATTCGCCTGAGCGCCCTGCACCGCATGAGCGAAACGGATTTTACGGATTGCCTGAACGCCAATCTGGTCAGCGCCTTTCATACGCTGGCGGCTTTTGTTGGCGCCTTGCGCGAGGCCAAATTGCCGGGCGCGGCGGTGTTGGTTTCTTCGGTTGCGGCGCAAATTGGCACGCCGAATCACGAGGCGATTGCAGCATCCAAAGCCGGCGTCGAGGGACTGGTGCGCGGCACGGCGGCGACTTATGCGGCCAATGGCATTCGGGTCAATGCGGTGGCGCCGGGGATTATGGAAACTCCGGCCACCACCGGCATTCTCGGCAGCAGCATGGGGCGCGAGGCGGCGGCGCGGCAGTATCCTTTGCCCGGCATTGGCTCGGCAGATGAATTGGCGGCGCTGATGGTCTGGTTGCTCTCCGAACAAGCAGCGCGCGTTACCGGACAGGTTTGGGCGCTGGATGGCGGTTTTTCCAGCATCCGGCCACTGGTCAAATGACGACCCCGCTCCCGCGCAGCGTCGCCTGGCTGGGTTATGGCGGGCTGATTCCCTTTGTGGCGCTGACTGCCGCCTTTCTGCTCGATCACCATCACGGCTTGCTGTGGAGCGATGCGCTGATCGGCTATGGCGCGCTGATCCTGAGTTTCGTCGGCGCGCTGCACTGGGCGTTTGCCATGACTTTGCCTGATCTCACCGAGCAACAGCGCACGGCGCGGTTTGTCTGGAGTGTGGTGCCGGCTTTGCTGGCCTGGCCGGCGCTGCTGGTGGACGCAACGATGGCAAGTTTTCTGCTGGTACCGGGTTTTGTGGCGCACTATCTTCAGGACCGGCGCCTGGTGCGCAGCCAGAGTTTGCCGGACTGGTATTTGCCGCTGCGTTTTCGCCTGACCAGCGTCGCCTGCCTGTGTTTGAGCGTGGTTGACGTTTTGTCTTTTGGCCGGGCTTGATCAAGGAATCGCCATGTATGCCTTCAACAAATTGCCGGGATTTACCAGAACGCCACCGGGCAAAGAACGCAAATTGATCCGTGCATTGCCCAAGATTTTTCTGGTCGGCACTCTGCTGCTTGCTTTGCCGTCAATATTTGTTCGCTTTTTTCCGTGGACCGCAACAGAAACCGAAATCGCCACGCGCATCATGAGTTTTGATATTTACGTGATCAGCCTGGTCATTTTGCACTGGACGGTGGTGTTCACCGTCGGCATTGCCGCTTTCATCGTCATGGTCATGAAAGGCCCGGCCTACGTCGCGGATCCTTATCATCTCAATGAATCCGAGACACCTGATGCCCCTTTGAAACGTGGCAAATAAGCACGCATGTCGGGCAAATTGAAACCTTCGGCAGTGCCCAGTGGGCGCTGGTCGCGCATGGCCAGGCTGGGCAGTCTGGCCGGCGGGGTCGCCGGGAATATGCTAGCTGAGGGGGCACGGCAGTTGGCGCAAGGCAAGCGCCCGAAAATCAACGATCTGCTGCTGACGCCAGCCAATGCCCGGCGCGTTACCGACCAGTTGGCCCAATTACGTGGCGCTGCAATGAAGGTTGGGCAGTTAATGTCGATGGATGCCGGCGAGTTGTTACCGCCGGAACTGGCCGAAATCCTCGCCCGCCTGCGTGCCGACGCCAGCCCGATGCCGATGAGCCAGGTGGTCAGCGTGCTCAACGCCAACTGGGGCGCAGGCTGGGACCGGCATTTTCAGCAGTTTTCCTTTACGCCGGTGGCGGCGGCTTCGATTGGCCAGGTTCATCTGGCGCAGGCCAAGAACGGCCAGCGCCTGGCAATCAAAATTCAGTACCCCGGCGTGCGCCAAAGCATCAATAGCGATGTCGACAACGTCGCCACCCTGCTCCGCCTCTCCGGTCTGCTGCCCAAGTCGCTGGACATTGCGCCGCTGATGATGGAGGCCAAACAGCAGCTCCACCATGAGGCCGATTACCTGCGCGAAGGCGCCTACATGGGCCAGTACGGGGCGTTGTTAAGCAACGCTGCTGAATTCAGCCTGCCGCAAATGCACAGTGCGCTGACCACGGAAAACATTCTCGTTATGACGCGCATGGATGGCGTGCCGGTCGAGTCATTGAGCACTGCGCCGCAAGCCGAGCGCGACCGCGTGATCGGTTTGCTCTTCCATTTGCTGTTCCGCGAAATTTTTGAATTCCGCCTGATCCAGACCGACCCGAATTTTGCCAATTACCGCTACGACAGCGCTTCCCGGCAACTGATCTTGCTCGATTTTGGCGCCACGCGCAGTTATCAGGCGCCGATGATTGAGCACTATCGCCGCTTGATGCACGGCGCAACAACCGGCAATCGCCCGGCGATGAACGACGCGGCGCAGGCGATTGGCTACTTTCAGGCCAGCATCAACGAGACGCAGCGCAATCTCGTGCTCGATATTTTTGCGCTGGCTTGCGAACCTTTGCGCCATGAAGGTGAATACGATTTCGGGCGCTCCGATCTCGCGGCCCGCATCCGCGATGCCGGCCTGGTGCTCGGGACGGATCGCGATTTCTGGCATACCCCACCCGCCGACACGTTGTTTTTGCACCGCAAGCTGGGCGGGCTTTATTTGTTGGCGGCGCGCCTCAAGGCGCGGGTCGATGTGCAAAAAATGGCGGCAAATTTCCTGTCGACCGTAACTGATCCCCTTGCTACAGCGCCCAGTCACTGAACCCCACGGAGAAACACTTGAACAAATTAACCGCCTTCATCAGCTTGATAATTGTTGCTTTCACTGCCACTGCCAGCGAAGACAGCGCGAAATCGCAGACCAGCCGGCAAGTCAATCAGGAAGCCTTATCCTGCACGCACCCCGGCAACTGCGTGAACTCCTTCAGCAGCTACGGCCTGGAAGCGCTGGCCTTTGAAGGCAATGGCGAACAGGCGATGAGCTTGCTACGCGCCACGCTGGCCACCTTTCCGGAAGCGACCATCATCAGCAGTGCGCCGCTCTATCTCGAGGTGATTTTCACCACCACGATAGGCTTCAAGGATCAGATCGAGTTCCGCATCGACGAGCCATCCAAGCACATCGACTTCCGCTCGCGTTCCAAGCTTGGCTTGTACGATTTCAACAAAAACCGCTCGCGGATGCAGGATTTTTCGGCCAGCTTCAAGAATGTTGCGGTCAACGCCCAAAAAGCCGGGAAAAACTGAACGCTCGTTAACGCGCTTCAAACTGCATAGCTGACATTTTTTGCTATCCTGCCGCCTTTCCGCTGGCCGGCACTATTGCCTGAGCCAGTTGACCTAATTTACGGAGTGGCAACGATGGCTTCCTTGCAAGATCAGTTTTTAAAAGCCGGCCTGGTCAATAAAAAGAAGGTCAAACAGGTCACCCACGAAAAAAGCAACCAGAAGAAAGATGAGCGCCGGACGGGTACGGAGACGGTCGACGAAATTCGCCTTGCCGCTCTCGAAACGCAACGCAAAAATGCCGAACGGGCGCGCGAACTGAATGCCCAGCGCGATGCCGCCGCCAAGCAAAAAGCCATCGCCGCGCAAATCGTCCAGATGGTGCAGCAAAACCGCCAAAGCAAGGGCGCCGGTGACATCGCCTACAACTTCACCCACGACAACAAAATTAAGCGGATTTACGTGTCGACCGCAGTCCAGACCCATCTGATCGCCGGACGCCTGGTGATCGTTTGCCAGGGTGAAAACACGGAACTGGTGCCCCGCGTGATCGCCGACAAAATCGCCGAACGCGATGCCACGCTGGTGGTGCGGGTGAACAAAACCAGCAACGAAATTGATGCTGACGACCCGTATGCCGCCTTCCAGATTCCGGATGATTTGATGTGGTAGGCTCAATTTCATATTGTTACGGTCAACACTCAAAATGGCTATATTTTTAAGCCACCACGGATTCGAGGCTCAGCATGCCAACCATAAGTCAGTTCTTCGGTATCGTCATCCAGATGTTCTGGCGGGAACATGCACCACCTCACTTCCATGCACTTTATGCAGAACATGAAGTGCAAATTAATATTCGCACATAGGAAGTAATCGTCGGTCATCTGCCCAAGCGCGCCTTGGCCCTCACGATAGAATGGGCCATTGAGCACCGCGCAGAACTGATGGAAGACTGGAACCTATGCCAAGCCAAACAACAACCCAAGAAAATTCAACCACTGGAGTAATTCCGGCGGCGCCATGGCGAATTAAAGCCTTGTCTGTACTACCGGATTTTCGGCTGGCAGTGACTTTTTGCGACGGTCGCAACGGGATTGTTGATTGCTCCGCCATTCAGAACAGCAGCAATCCCGGCATTTACGCACCACTGGCTGACGCCGATTTTTTTGCGCAGGTCAAGCTTGAGCTAGGAGCGCTTACATGGCCGAACGGGGCTGACCTTGATCCTGGCTGGCTACATGTGGAATTGGCAGATACGAAATCGTGGTCTGTCCCTTTTTGATTTTCTTTTTGATTGTTCTATCAAAGAGCAAAAACCGCTTCTAACCAAGCCAAACACCCTACCCCACGTTCACAGCCCCGCGAATCGTCTCAACCGCCCACTGGTTCAAACTCTTGCCATGCGCTGCCGCTGCGATTGTTGCCGCCTCGTGCACTTCAGGGTCAAGGCGAAGCATAAATTTACCCGAGTAGTGTTTTTTTGGATCAATACCCCGCGCCTGGCAGGCTTCCAGCAACACCCGCAATGAGGTTTCACCCTCACGGTGCAGGCCACCAACATCGGCTGCATAGAAATCAGCACCGCCGTTCAAGCCCAAAAATTCACCCCTGAACATTTCAATTTCAGGATCAAAGGCAATGACAGCCTGATAGCCGTTAATCGTCATTACATTGTTCATGGTTTCACTCCGTTCTCATCCAGCCATTTGCGAATTGATGCCACCGCGCCTTTGTCAGTATCCGGAGAGGGGTGGGGACGATGAAATACCCGCACGACACCGAATAGAAAGACCTCGACGCGTGAGCCTTCACGCTCTGCAATATCAGCGCCCAATTCCTTGAACAGAGCTTCGATGTCAGACCAACGAACATTCGCTGAGACTGGCCGGGCATGGATCAATTCGATGGTGCGCTGATGTTTGCGTTTCATGATTTATGGTATCAGTTATTAGTACCACAAACAAGATTGTTCGCTTGTTACGGTCAACGCCCAAAAAGCCGGGAAAATTTGCCCGTTCAGTAACGCACCCCAACCGGCGGCGTGAAGGAATCGAGCGCATTCAGGTATGCAGCACGGGCGAAGGCGCTGGGGTTGGGCAGGTTTTGCTGGCTCATTGAGCCTTTGAGCTGCGCGACGGACTCGTATTCGTGCGTTTCCATCCACTGATTCATGCCATCAAGCACTGTTTTCAAGGCTTCAGGCCCGTTGAGCAGCAGCGCGCTGGCCATGTGTACGGCATCGGCACCGGCCAGCAGCATTTTCAACGCGTCTTCTGCCGTATGAACGCCACCGGTTGCCGCCAGCGTCAGGCCGGTACGGCCACGCAAAATAGCGATCCAGCGCATGGTGAGCAGGACATCGGCGGAGGTGGATAGTTGAACGCGGTCGACCACCTTTAGCGAGGCTAAATCGATATCCGGCTGGAAGAAGCGGTTGAACAGGGAAACGCCTGCCGCACCAGCCTTTTCCGCCTGTTGCACGAAATTCGGCAGGGCCGAGAAGAAGGGTGAAAGCTTCATGCTGACCGGGATGCTGACCACCGTTTTCAGCTCACGCAGCAGTGCCAGATAGTGATCTTCCAGCGCCTCGCCGGTCACATTGGTGTCGCCGGGCATGAACCAGGCGTTGAGTTCCAGCGCATCGGCGCCGGCTTCCTGCATTTCCTTGCCGAGTTCGACCCAGCCGGTGAGCGAGGAACCGTTCAGGCTGGCGACGACCGGGATCGCCAGGCGCTGCTTGAGCTGGGTGATTTGTTCGAGATAGGTGTCGAGCTTGCTCTGATAGTCATTGGCAAAGGGCAGATGGCCGGCCGATTCGCCAAAGGACGAGGGATTGACCAGAAAGCGATCAATCATCTTCTCGTCATTGCGCACGTCTTCCTCAAACAGCGAGTGCATGACGATGGCGGCGGCACCGGCATCTTCCAGGTGCAGCACCGGATCAAGGCTGCGGCTGAGCGGCGTCGACGAGGGAACCAGCGGGTTCTTGAGCTTCAGGCCGAGATAGTTAGTGGAAAGATCAAGCATTTGGTGCCTCCTTCTGTTCTGCGGCTTCTCTATCTTTTTCAGCAATCACAACTTCCGGCACGGCCATTTCGGCGAGTTCGAGATATTCCTGATGGCGCAAACGGGCATCCTTTTCAGCCTGCACCATGAACTGCTCGGCGGCTTCCGGGTTTTGACGTTCGAGCACGGTGAAGCGCGCTTCATTACGCGCGAAATCGCGGAAGGGAATGCTCGGCGCGGCGCTATCAACCGACATCGGGTGCTTGCCCTGCTCGCGCAGACGTGGGTCGTAACGCAGCAGCGGCCAGTGGCCGGATTTAACCGCCAGATCCTGCTGACTGTGGTTGTGCGACATATCGACGCCATGCGCAATACACGGGCTGTAGGCAATGATGATCGAAACGCCGGGATAACTTTCGGCATCGATGAAAGCCTTGAGCGTATGCGTGTCCTTGGCGCCGTAAGCCACTTTGGCGACGAAAACATTTTCGTAATCCATCGCGATGCGCGCCAGATCCTTCTTGCGATTCTGCTGCCCGCCCGCCGCAAACTTGGCAACGGCACCACGCGGTGTCGCCTTGGAATTCTGGCCGCCGGTGTTGGAGTAAACCTCGGTATCGAGCACCAGAATATTGACGTCCTGACCGGAAGAAAGCACATGGTCGAGGCCGCCAAAACCGATGTCGTAAGCCCAGCCGTCGCCGCCGATAATCCACACGCTGCGCCGGATCAGAGTTTCGGCAATCGCCGCTAAAGATGCCGCTTCGGGCGTCGCGATATGGCCGAGCTTGGCCAGCAAAGCGGCAACCCGCTCACGCTGCTCGTGAATGCCGGCTTCGCTGGTTTGATCGGCATTGAGCAAGGCAGAAACCACATCGTCACCAACTTCCAGCGCCAGGCCGCGCAACTGGGTACGTGCGGCATCGGCCAGCTGGTTGGTGGCTAAACGCATGCCAAGACCGAATTCGGCGTTGTCTTCAAACAACGAATTATTCCAGGCCGGCCCACGCCCGGCGGCGTCCTTGGTGTAGGGCGTCGTCGGCAGATTGCCGCCGTAAATGGAAGAACAGCCAGTGGCGTTGGCGACCATCATGCGGTCGCCGAACAACTGGGTGGCGAGGCGAATGTAAGGCGTTTCGCCGCAGCCAACGCAGGCGCCGGAAAACTCGAAGTAAGGCTGGAGCAGCATCGAACCGGGCAGCGTGCCGCGCTTGGCCAGGCGGCGGTCGTAATCGGGCAGCTTGAGGAAAAATTCCCAGTTTTCCGCTTCCGGCTTGCGCAGCGGCGCTTGCTCGGCCATGTTGAGCGCCTTGCGCGAAACATTGGTTTTGTCGCGGATCGGGCAGACCTCGACGCACAGCGTACAGCCGGTGCAATCCTCCGGCGCTACCTGATAACTCATGCGCGAGCCGGCCGGGTAATCCTTGTTGCGCGCCGCCATGTGCTTGAAGGTGGCTGGCGCTTTTTCGACCAATTCGGTCGGGAAAACCTTGGCGCGAATGGCCGAATGCGGGCAGACAAAAACGCACTTGCCGCATTGCGTGCACAAATCAGTTTCAACTACCGGAATCTGTAGCGCCAGATTGCGCTTTTCGTACTTGGCGGTGCCAGTCGGCCAGGTGCCATCGACCGGAAACAACGACACCGGCAACGAATCGCCCTTGCCAGCGATCAGCGGCAAGGTCAGGCGACGCACGAACTCGGTGACTTCTTTCGAGGCAATGGCGTGGACTTCTTCATTGATGGTCGCAAGATCGGTCGGCACCGCCACCTGGTTGAGGCTGGCCAGCGTCTTGTCGATGGCGCGGTAATTCAGTTCGGCAATGCGCCGGCCCTTGCGTCCGTAGGTTTTCTCCACCGCATGCTTGATCGCGGTGATCGCATCTTCCTGCGGCAGGATGCCCGAAATAGCGAAGAAACAGGTCTGCATCACGGTATTGATGCGGCGGCCCATATCGGCTTCGAGCGACACCTGATAGGCGTCGATGGTGTAGAACTGGATGTCTTTTTCGATCATCTGGCGCTGCATTTTGGCCGGCAGCGTGGCCCAGATTTTGTCGGTTGGCAGATGTGTATTGAGCAGGAACACCGCGCCCGGCGCGGCATGCACCAGCAAATCATGGGTTTCGAGGAAAAGCGGCTGATGGCAGGCGATAAATTTGGCATCGCCATCGCCGGTCAGATAGGCCGAGCGAATCGGCTGCGGGCCAAAACGCAGGTGGGAAACCGTCATCGCCCCCGACTTTTTGGAGTCGTAAACGAAGTAACCCTGGGCGTAAAGCTCGGTTTCGTCGCCGATGATCTTGATCGAATTCTTGTTGGCCGAGACCGTTCCGTCCGAACCGAGGCCGTAGAAAACGGCAGCAAAGGTCTCGTGCGTTGCATCGGTGCGGAAAGCTGGGTCGAAAGACAGGGAAAGGCCGGTGACATCGTCGGCAATACCGACGGTGAAGCGGCGTTTCTGGCCTGTCGTCCCAACAGGGGACTTGCTGTGCGGCGCGGTCAACGCCGAAAACACGGCAGAAATCATTGCCGGGTTGAATTCCTTGGAACCCAGCCCATAGCGACCACCAATCACCTTTGGCATGGCCGAAAAATGTGGTGCGGCATCGGCCATATTCTCGGCCAGCGCAACCAGCACATCCTTGTAGAGCGGTTCGCCTTCAGCGCCCGGCTCCTTGCAGCGGTCAAGCACGGCAATCGCTTTAATGGTTTTCGGCAAGGCGGCGAGCAAGGCGGCTGGCGACCACGGGCGATACAAACGCACCTTGAGCAGACCGACCTTTTCGCCATGGCGGTTCATGTGCTCGACGGTTTCCTGCGCTGTTTCAGCGCCCGAACCCATCAGGATGATGACGCGCTCGGCATCCGGCGCACCGACGTAATCGAACAGCTTGTAATGGCGGCCAGTCAGCTTGCCGAACTGATCCATTGCTTCCTGAACGATGCCGGGGAAGGCATCGAAAAACGGATTCTGGGCTTCACGCGCCTGGAAGAAAACGTCGGGATTCTGTGAAGTGCCGCGCAGAACCGGGTGTTCCGGCGACAGGCCGCGCCCGCGTAGGGCGCCAATCGCCTCTTGCGGCAATAATTTGTGCAGTGTTTTGTCGTCGACCGTAACAATCTTGGCGACTTCATGCGAAGTGCGGAAACCATCGAAGAAATGCAGCACCGGGATGCGCCCGACCAGCGTGGCCGCCGTCGCAATCGCCGCCATGTCGTGCGCTTCCTGCACCGAGTTCGACGAGAGCAGCGCGAAGCCGGTGCCACGGGTCGACATCACGTCGGAATGATCGCCGAAGATCGACAGCGCATGTGTCGCAATCGCGCGCGCCGCAACGTGGAAGACCGTCGGCGTCAATTCGCCAGCGATCTTGTACATATTCGGGATCATCAGCAGTAAGCCCTGCGACGCCGTGAAGGTCGTCGCCAGCGCGCCGGCCTGCAAGGCACCGTGGACGGTGCCAGCCGCCCCGCCTTCCGATTGCAATTCGACGACGCGCGGAACGCTGCCCCAGATGTTGGCTTTGCCTTGCGCCGCCCATTCATCGGAGAGTTCGCCCATGCCGGACGAGGGGGTGATCGGGTAAATGGCGATCACTTCGGACACGCGGAAGGCCACGTGGGCGACGGCTTCATTGCCGTCGATGGTAAGCATGCTGTTCATTTTTTATTCCTGCCGTTACGTGCCAGTTATCTGGCAGCACGTAGTGAGCGATGACCAGACCTGCCCAGTCACCGGTTGCTGCACCGCAACAACCGGGCATATTACGCTCTTTTTCTTAAAATTCTCACAAGCCAGCCCCGCCCAATAGATAGGTGCACAATGGCAAATTTGTTGCGGAATATTCAATCCAAAACACATATAGACAGCAGTCAATACTATAAAATGGCAGGGTTATTATTGCAGGGTGATATTGCGTCATGCGTCGTACCGCTTACCCGGGCTTACTGGCCCTAGGAATTGCTTTTGGACCGCCAGCCTTGGCGAATGACCCTGTTTTTGCGATAACTGCCTACGAAATCTCAGGTAATACGCTACTTGCCGAGGCCGAATTGCAAAGTGCCGTATTGCCACATATTGGTCAGCAAAAAGACTTCAAAGCCATCCAGGAAGCCCTCAAGGCGATAGAAATTCGTTATGCCGAGGCCGGCTACGCCTCAGTCCGCGTCATGTTGCCAGAGCAGGAAGTCGATAACGGCAAAATCCAGCTCAAAGTCGTTGAAGCCAAAATCGGCACAGTCAGCGTCGAGGGCAACAAGCATTTCAGCAACGAAAACATCCGTGACTCCGTCCCCGGGCTGCGCGAAGGCAGCATCCCCAAAATGTCCGACGTTTCGGCCAGCCTGCGCGTTGCCAATGAAAATGCGTCGAAACAAACCAGCCTGGTATTTCGCCCCTCGGATCGCGACAACGAAATTGACGCCACCTTGCGTGTCTCTGATGAATCGCCGCTCAAAATCGGCGCATCTTTCGACAATACGGGCACTAACAGTACCGGTGACTATCGCCTCGGCCTGCTGGTTCAACATGCCAACCTCTTTGATCTCGACCACATCGCCTCGGCCCAGATAATCACCTCACCAGGGCATGAGAACGACGTCAAAATCATAGGCCTCGGCTACAAAATCCCGCTCTACAGCCTGGGCGATTCGATTGATATTGCTTACGGCTATTCCAACGTTAACTCCGGTTCGGTCAGCGTCGCGGGGGGCGTGCTCGGGATCAGCGGCAGCGGCCACATCGCCAGCGCCAAATACAACGTCTATCTGCCCAGCATCGCCAAGTGGGAACAAAAACTTTCAGTCGGCCTCGATTTTCGCGCTTACAGCAACTCGGTCACCGCAGCCAACAGCAGCGATAGCCTGGTGCCCGACATCACGGTGCGCCCCATCTCGCTGACTTACAGTGGCCTGACCCAGCTTGAAGGCTTCGACTTTTCCACCTATCTGACTTTTGCGCAGAATATTTCGGGTGGCAGCAAAGGCCGGGCCGCCGATTTTGAGGCATCACGCGCTGGCGCCTCATCCAGTTACAACATTTTCCGTTTCGGTTTTGGTTTGGGCTATACGCTACCGGCCAACTGGACCTTGCGCGGCACCATCGCCGGGCAATACACCAACGATTTGCTGGTCTCCGGCGAGCAATTTGGCGTTGGTGGCCACGACACGGTGCGGGGTTTCCAGGAGCGTGAAATTGCCAAAGACAAAGGCACGCGCGCCAGTGTCGAAATTTACACCCCGAATATCGCCTCTCTTTTCGGCTTGAGCGATGTTCGCGCCCAGGCACTGGCCTTTTACGACACCGCCCAGGTTCGTCAAAACCAGCCACTCCCCGGTGAGCAAGCCAGCGAAAACATCGCCAGCACCGGCCTTGGGCTACGCCTTGGCTATGCGCGCAACCTCAGCATCAAATTTGATTACGGCATCGTGACGCAAGCCACCGGCACCCAAAAAGTGGGTGACAGCCGGCTGCACGGTAGCCTGTTATGGTTCTTCTAAACATGAATATTCTGTCCCTTGGAGTCGGAATGACCCAGCACCGAGCCAACCCGATGCTCCGCCGCAATGTTCTGGCGCTCGCCGTGACCAGCTGCTTTATTGCCCAGACACAACTGGTCTTGGCCAATCCGCAAAACCCGGCAGTTGCCGCGGGCCAGGCCTCGTTCCAGCAAAACGGCCAGACGCTGAATGTCACCAACACGCCAGGCACCATCATCAACTGGCAAAAATTCAATATCGACAAGGGTGAAGTCACCCGCTTCATCCAGCAGAGCGCCGGCAGCCAGGTACTCAACCGGGTTACCGGCAGTGCCGACCCAAGCCGGATTCTCGGCTCCCTGCAGTCGAATGGCCGCGTCCTGCTGATCAACCCGAACGGCGTGGTTTTTGGTGCTGGCTCGAAAGTTGACGTTGCCGGCCTGATTGTCTCCTCGCTAAATATCTCGGATGCCGATTTCAAAGCCGGCAAATTGCGCTTTACCGATACACCCGGCGCTGGCGTGGTCAAAACCGAAGGGACGATCAAGACTGCCAAGGGCGGCGAAGTTATCCTGATCGCCCCCAAGATCGAGAACTCCGGGATTATCGAATCGCCGGAAGGCACCATCCTGCTCGCCGCAGG
Organism: Pseudomonadota bacterium; assembly: GCA_039797825.1. Classification (GTDB taxonomy): domain Bacteria; phylum Pseudomonadota; class Gammaproteobacteria; order Burkholderiales; family Rhodocyclaceae; genus Azonexus. Next base: position 28,632 of record JBDKHF010000068.1, read on the forward strand.
GCGCAGTGTGGAAATTGTCGATCTCGATCACCGCGACATTCGCGTTGAAGTGACCAATAAAGAAAACCAAGCCGTCAACCTCGGCACGCTGATGGCTAAAAACGTCACGCTGCTTGGCGGTTTGGTCAAAAACTCCGGCGTTATCCAGGCGACGACGGCGGTTGTTGGCGAAAATGGCAAGATTGTTCTCAAAGGTAAATACGCGGTTGAAAATACCGGCAGCTTGCAGGCCAACGGTCCCCAGGGCGGCGAGATTCTGATTCAGGCCAGCGAAGGTTCGGCGCTTGTGCAAGGCCTTGTTGAAGCCAAAGGCATTGTTGAGGCCAAAGGCATTGTCACGCCTACGATCAACGCCACAGAACCTAAACCCGTCAAGGCGACGGGTGGCCGGATCGAGATACTTGCCAAGGAAACCATCAGCGTTGAAGCAGTGGTTGATGCCTCCGGCGTCAACGCGGGTGGCGCCATTTATATCGGCGGTGATTATCAGGGCGGTAAAGAATCTCTTGCCAATGACTGGGCCAACAATAGCGCAACCCAGCGTGCCAGCCTGAGCCTGAACGACCCGTTCGCCACCTCGCCCAGCCTTAGCGAAACTCCTAGCAGCAGTTCAACACTGCCCATCGACCAGCAAACCGGTAGCCAGTCAGGCCAGAATCAGCCGCTGATCCCGAATCGCCAACCTCTGCAAAGCGCCCGGACCACCACCATCGGCAGCAACGCCCGGATTCGCGCCAATGCCGAAGCGAGCGGTGATGGCGGGGTTATTGTTGTCTGGTCAAACGAACACAGCACGGTCAACGGGCAAATCAGCGCACAGGCGGCCAACGGCATTGGTGGCTTGGTAGAAACCTCATCAAAAGGGCTGTTGACCGTAACAAGCGGGCCTAGCATTGGCGCTGGCGGGCAATGGCTGCTTGATCCGTACAACATTACGGTGGTGGCCACAGACACAGATGGTCAGTCGAGTTTTATCCCGACTTCAACCAACTCAATGATTGCAGTCAGCCTGATTGAAGCGAGCCTGAATGCTGGCACCAGCGTTACGTTGGATACCACGGGTGACGGTGTCGGCGCCGCAGCCGGCGATATCACGATCAACTCGGCCATCAGCAAAACGGCGGGCGGCGATGCAACGCTGACGCTCAAAGCGCATAACAACATCAATCTGAATGCGGACATCAGGTCCACCGTCGGTCAACTGAATATGGTGCTCAACGCCAATTCGGATGGCGCGAATGGCGGCGCTGTTGTTTTAGGTTCGACCTCGCTCAATGCCAACGGCGGCAGCATTGATGCCTCCGGCAAGCTCGTTACAAAAACCACGGGCACGACAAATATCCAGTCGAGCCTGAGCATCGGCACCCTGAATATTTCTGGCGGCACGCTTAACCTCAACACCGCCATGACCCTCGCCGGCACAGTGAACTTGAGCGGTGGCGAATTCGGCGGTAGCGGCAATATCACGCTTTCCGGCGCGTTCTCATGGACCGGCGGCTATCTCGGCAATACGTCCGGCCTCAGTGGCAGCTTGACCACGACCAACAGCGTTGACATCAATCCGGGCGGGACAGGCTCATCAAACGCCATTCAGTTATATCGACCC
>JBDKHF010000069.1:0-78880 GCA_039797825.1 Pseudomonadota bacterium
CCTTCCATGATGGCGATACAGCTGTTGGTCGTGCCGAGGTCAATACCAATGATTTTGCCCATGTTCTTTTCCTTTACTGAATACGAATGAATTTACGATGTTCTGGAGTTGGGGGCGGCGCCCCAAATTTCAAGACTTTGCTTTGGCAACCATTACCAAGGCCGGACGCAAGGTGCGTTCAGCAATCAGATAGCCCTTTTGCAGGACGGTGACGACAGTATTTGCCTCTTGTTCCGAGTCGACCATGCCAATTGCCTGGTGCTTGTGCGGATCAAATTTTTCGCCAGCCGGGTTAACTTCGTGCAGCGCGTTCTTTTCAAAAGCGGACACCAGTTGTTTCAGCGTCAATTCAACACCGGACTTGAAGCTGTCGACCGTTTGCTCAGGCACGGCGAGCGCAGCTTCCAGGCTGTCCTTGACGGCGAGCAGTTCGCCGGCAAATTTTTCCACAGCAAACTTGTGCGCCTTGGAAATGTCTTCCTGAGCACGACGACGGATATTTTCACCCTCTGCTTTGGCGCGTAGCCAGGCATCGTAATGCTCGGCAGCCTTGAGCTCGAGCTGGCGGAATTGCTCCTCGACGCTTGGCAAGGTGTCAGTGTGAACTTCGGCGACCACGTCGACGATGGGTTCGGTGATTGGTTCGTTGCCCAGCATGGATTCCTGGGCTGTTTCGGGTTTCGACATGCGTTGTTCTCCAAAAAAGCTGTTCGATACATGGGGTCTTGTTTCCGTGTTTCAAGAGGCGATGTAATAATCTTTGAACCGGAGTAGGGCTGCAGGCTTGTGGCTGGCGTGCTACGATTAAAAACCACAGGGTAGTGACAGGTTTGGCATGGAATCGATCGGTAGATATCAGGTTATCAGTGAGTTGGGCAAGGGGGCGACTGCTACGGTCTACCTCTGTCACGACCCGGAATCTGATCGCCAGGTTGCCGTCAAACTGATTCAGTTTGGCCAGGACAGCACCGCCATGTCACGGCGTATGCGCAAGCTTTTTCAGAATGAAGGCATGGTTTCGCAGCGCATGGATCACCCCAATATTGTGCGGGTGTTTGACGCGGTGGTCGAGGATGACTACGCCTATCTGGCGATGGAGTACATCAAGGGTTGCTCACTTGAAGACTTTATCCGGGTCGATAAATTGATGCCGATGCATCGCGTGATCGGCATTATCTTCAAGTGCTGCATGGCGCTCGATAGCGCTTATCGGCAGGGGATTGTCCATCGCGATATCAAGCCGGCCAACATCATGATTGATGAAAATGATGAGCCGAAGATTGCAGATTTCGGGTTGGCGCTCAATTTGAGCAAAAACATGGATCGCGATTCGACTTTCATCATGGGCGTTGGCTCGCCAGCCTATATGTCGCCGGAGCAAATAAAAGGTTATCAGCTCAATCAAAAAACCGATCTCTATTCGCTGGGTGTTGTGCTTTTCCAGCTGTTGACCGGACGCTTGCCCTTCCGTGCATCGAATCAGGCAACCTTGATTTATCGCATTATCAATACGGATGCGCCCAAAATTACGGCGCTCAATCCCAATTTGCCTGAGGGTTTGGACCCGATTATCCGAAAAGCGCTGGAAAAAGATCTTTATAGCCGTTACAAAAATGGCGCCGAGTTCGCCAAGGATTTATCCACGGTTCGTTTTCAAATTCTCGACGAAGACGATACCGAACTCGATAACCGGCATTTTGAAACCCTGCGCAAAATGGAGTTCTTCACTGAGTTCGAGAATATCGAATTATGGGAAGTTTTGCGGGTGGCTATCTGGCGTGATATTGCACCCAAGGTAACGATTATTCGTGAGGGTGAACACAACAAGATGTTCGGTCTCATTGTTTCCGGATACGCTGAAGTCTCGATTGAGGGTAAGGTGCTTTGCCGGCTTGGTCCCGGAGAAGTGCTGGGTGAGGTGGCTTACTTGCATCCGACGAGCGATTTGCGACATGCCACGGTGGTTACCCTGGAACCGGTGCTGTTTGTTGAAATCAACGCCTCGGCACTTGCGCTGTCTTCGGAAGAATTGATGGAGCGGATGCGTAACACCCTTTTGGGAAGAATGATCAAGCGTCTGCGTGAGGTCAACCAGATTGCTGCTGCGCAAGGCTTGCCGGCTGTCGAGCCGGGTACGGGCTCGATTTCTGGCGCCGGGCGACCATCACGTCCAGGCGGAATTGATCTCGAACTTGCGCCGATGTGAAAACCGCCTCACGAGGAGGCGGTTAATCAATTTGTAGCAGCGATAAATCTTAAACCTTGAAGCGCCCAACGATGGTGGCCAGACCCTCGGCCAGGCGTTTAAGGTCGTGTGCCGCGCCGGCTGTCTGTTCAACCGTACCGGTGTTGTCGCGGGCCATACCGGCAATCGCTTCAATACTGGCTTCAACATCGCCGGAAAACCGGCGTTGCTGGTCGGTTGCTTCGGCAATTGAATCGAGACCGTGACCGACTTCAGTAACCGAACCATTGGTTGCCTGAAGGACGCTGGATACTTGGGCGACAGCTGCCTGGCTGCTTTCCAGATGCTCAAGGCCTTCCTCAATGGTGCGACGTACCGAGACAGACTGAGCGCTCAGCGTTGCGGTAATGGCGTCAATTTCACTGGCCGAGCGTGAAGACTTTTCGGCCAGTTTGCGTACTTCGTCGGCGACCACGGCAAAGCCACGGCCTTGTTCGCCTGCACGGGCGGCCTCAATGGCGGCATTGAGCGCCAGCAGGTTGGTTTGCTCAGCGATGTCCTTGACTTCGCGAGTCATGTTCGTAATCGCCTCGGTGTTGCGAACAAAGTCGTTAACCGAATCTGCCATGCCTTTGACCGCGCTTTCGACCACATTCATTTCGCCGAGCAGTACGTTGAGATTTCGGCTTCCCTCGTTGGCGCGTGCCAGGCTCTCTTGCGACTGATGTTGAACATGACCGGCACTTTGGGCAATTGAAGAAATGCTGGCGACGAGTTGTTCAACGGCAGCTGCGGCTTCATTCGATTTTTCATTTTGCAAATGCGAACTTTGGGCAACGCGATCAGTGCTGTCAGAGAGGGCTACAACGCGAGAGGAAAGCTGGCTGGCGGAGTCGCGAACCTGGCGCACCAACTGGTTGAAGTTTTCCATCATTTCGTTGAAGACGGCAGCTGATTGCCCGACTTCATCCTTGCCTTTGACCGGTAGGCGACGGGTCAGGTCACCTTCGCCGCTGGCGATGTCGCGCAGGCCTTTGCGTAACTCATCAAGTGGCGCCGTGACAAAGTGGTGGGTCAGCAAATAGATGATGACAAGCAAAGCCCCAAGGGCAATCAAGGCAACACCAGCAATCTTGAGGCGGAAGGCGGCAACCTCTGCTTCAACTGAATCCAGTGACACTTTCATGCTGACGACACCGAGTACGGTGCCTTCGGGAACCTGGTGGCAAAGGACGCAATCCTTGCCGAGATAATTTTTGGCGGCAATTGTCGGGTTGATCACCCGAAGAAAAGAGCCGTCACCTGTTGATTCTGCTGCGACGTACGGTTTGCCACTGCTCATCACCTGTTGTTCCAACGCGTCCAGCTGGCGCGTGCTCTTGGTGTCTGGTCCGTAGAGTTTGGTCACCGCCTCACTGCGCGCGACGTGCAAATCCTTGATGATGGCGAGTTGCTTGATCTGGTCGAGAAATACTTCGCGCTGCCCGACTGTGCCGGTGATCATCATGCCGGTCAGGCCGGCCATGGTCATCTCATGGATGCTTTGGGAGAAATCCTGGGCTTGACGAACTGCAGTGTCGCGATTGGCTTGGGTGGTCCAGAAAATCATCCCGGTCCAGATGATCGCCATCGTGAACCAGATGGCCGCAGTCAGGCGAACCCAAATCTTCATATCAGCAAGGCGCGGCATTTTGTCCCCTCTTTTAGCCGCCGTCTTTATCAGACGGTTAAATCAACATGCTGAATTGTGCCAGCCTCTCCATTATGTTGCAAAAATAATCCGGTGCTGCGAACCTCCGCCAGTAGCTCATTGGCATCATTTTTAATCGAGAATGGCGTGATGCTATGGCTTAGGGCTATCGCGCCAACGCCAGCGCTGGCTAGTGATTGCAATTCGCCCTGGTCTTTTCCTGCACCTTGCCAGACCTGTAACTTGTCGTAAGCGTTGTCGTTTTCATCAATCCAGCCGTTGTGGTCATCATCGAGCGCGCTGAGTTCAGCGAAGCCATTGCCGCTGCTCGGGCCAAACATTTCTTGCCCGTTGTTGATCTTGCCGTCGTTATTACGATCAAAAACCAGAAAACCGCTACCCTGCTTCAGGCTGTTTATTTGTTCTTGTTTGCCGTCAGAGTTCAAGTCGAAGCTAAAGCGCTGGTCGCTCAGTTGCGCCGCCGTACCACCAAAATTGAGGATCAACGGATCCACTTGCTTAGCCGCATCGCCGAGACGCAGGCTAACGCTGCTTTCTTCGTGATAGCTGCGCGCCATGCTTAACTCAATGTTGAAACTGATCTCTTTGCCGTCTGCTGTCTTGACCGAGCCGCTCGCCGAGAAGTTGGTTTGTTCGGTCTCGGTATAGCTTTCGCTGTAGTCATATTCGACGCCAAAACCTGAGGATTGCTGGGTGACGTTGCTGGTGGTGCTCGTCCCGGATTGTTCAAGCGAGGCATCAAGGTCGTCTACGTCGATGACTCTTATTTTCTCGCCAGTCAAAAACTCCAGCATCTGGCGGATTAAATTTAGCCCCGGATCGCGGTCGACCGCATCATCCAGCTCTTTTTTGATGTCATCGGCCGATTGGGCAGACTTACCTGCATCAGAAATGTTTGCTGTGTCGACGGCCGGGCGTTGATTCAATTGTGCAAAATTTGGCCTTTGCTGGCCGACCCACATGCGCAGGGATTCTTTGGTTTCGCGGTGTTGCGAAGCTGCGTGTGAAGAGGCCATCTGTAGATTGGCGCTGGCAATTTTCATGGGGGGCTCCTAAAAGCATCGGGCAATAACTTCTTTACGGCCCCCCCAAATAGAAGTTAAGCCAGCGCGTTACAGATGGCTCTGCACCCAGTGCTTGAGGCTGCCAAGGTCGAGTGCGCCACTTTGCCGGGCGATTTCGTGGCCACCTTTGAAGATTGCCAGCGTTGGGATGCTGCGAATGTTGAAACGCCCGGCGAGTTGTTGCTCAGCCTCAGTGTTTAGTTTGGCGAAACGTGCCAAAGGCTCCATTTGTACTGCGGCCTGCGCGTAATTGGGTGCCATCGACCGGCATGGCCCGCACCAGGGTGCCCAGAAGTCGACAATGACCGGCAGGTCGTTGCGTCCGATCTGTCGCTCAAAATTGCTGCTGGTCAGCTCAAGAACTTCACCCTTGAATAGTGGTGACTTGCATTGACCGCAAATGGGTTTTTCCGACAAGCGTTCGTCGGAGAGTCGATTGACCGCATCGCAAGCGGGGCAAACAACGTGAATTGGATTGGTCATGGTTACCTCATATTAGTGTCGACTGATATGAGGATGGCCGAGCAAACTTCAAGAGTGCGCGCCCAAACGAATGGCATTACGCGCCGTGGCTTCCAATGCATGTGGATCTTCTGCCTGCTTGGTCGGCCAGCCGCTCAGATGGCGTTCGACCAGATCAGTCAGCGCCTTGATCCAAGCTTCATCTTCGTTGAGCGCTGGAATGTAGTGATACGCCTTGCCGCCGGCTGTCATGAAATCATCCTTGCCTTCCATGGCAATTTCTTCCAGCGTTTCCAGGCAATCGGCTGCAAAACCGGGGCAGATAATGTCGACTCGCTCAGTGCCTTCCTTGCCCAGTTGTTTCAGCATCGGTGCGGTGTATGGCTGTAACCACTCGGCCTTGCCAAAGCGTGACTGGAAACAAATGCGCAATTGTTCCGGTTCAAGTTTGAGGCGTTCGGCAAGCAGGCGACCGGTTTTATGGCATTCACAAAAATACGGGTCACCGAGATCAAGACTACGCTTGGGCAAGCCGTGAAAGCTGATAACCAGTTTGTCTTTGTCGCCTAACAAGCCGTGAGTTTGCCAATGTTTGCGCACTGATTTTTCCAGCGCGGCGATGTAGCCGGGGTCGTCATGAAAATTGCGGATGAAGCGCATTTCCGGTTGGTTGCGGATTTTCAGCAGCCAGGCAGCGGCTTCATCGACGACGGTGGCGGTGGTGCTCGACGAATACTGCGGGTACAGCGGCACCAGCAGGATGCGCGTTGCACCAGCGGCCTTTAGTTTGGCCAATACATCGGGAATTGACGGCGAGCCATAGCGCATGGCCATCGTGACGGTGGTTTGGTGGCCGCGTTCACCGAGCTGGCCGGCGAGCAATTTTGTTTGGCGCTCGGTATGAACGCGCAAGGGCGAGCCTTCCTTCATCCAGACCGAGGCATATTTGGCCGCCGATTTTTTCGGGCGGGTATTGAGAATGATGCCGTTAAGGATTAACCACCAGATCGGCTTGGGGATTTCGACGACGCGTGGATCGGAGAGAAACTGACCCAGATAACGCTTGAGCGCTGGCGCAGTGGGGGCTTCCGGTGTGCCAAGATTGACCAGAACGACAGCCGTCGAGGAACGTGTGCCGTGGCGATGTGGTGGCTCGGGGAGTAAGTTGGACATGATCAATTCTGCTGGGAAAGGGCGCTGGAAAGTAATTTGGCGGTGATGTCGACAATCGGAATGACGCGTTCGTAAGCCATGCGCGTTGGACCGATGACGCCGACCGAGCCAATTACCTGGCCATCAACGACATAGGGGGCGGCAACCACGCTGCATTCGTCGAGCGTGGCAATGCCGGATTCGCCACCGATATATATCTTGACGCCGGCGGCCCGGTTCGAGACATCGAGCAGGCGGATCAGGCTGGAGCGCTGCTCGAAGAGATCAAAAAGTTCGCGCAGGCGTTTCATGTTCGATGAAAGCTCTTCGACATCAAGCAGGTTTCTTTCGCCGGAAATGACATAGGGTGCGGAGTTTTCGGAGAGCGCCGCATCACCAGCTTCGAGGGCCTGCGTCATTAGCGGTTTGATGTCTTCGCGCAGTTGCATGATTTCAAGCGAGATGCGCTGGCGAATCTGCTCAAAGTCCATGCCGGCAAAGTTTTGATTCAAATAATTGGCGGCACCGACCAGTTCTGAAGATGAATAGGATTTTTCAGTGGTCAGCACGCGGTTCTGAACGTCGCCGTCCGTGGTGACGATGATCAGCAAAATCCGCTTTTCAGAAAGCGTTAGGAATTCAATCTGGCGAATGCGGCTCGGTGCGCGGCGCGGGGCGATGACGACGCCGGCAAAATGCGTCAGCCCTGAGAGCAGATGCGAAGCGCTGGCGATGATCTGATTGGCCGGGCGACCTTGCAATGCTTCTTCCATTTCGCCCATTTGTCGGGCTTCGAGCGGTTGCACGGTAAGCAGGCTATCGACAAACAAACGGTAGCCGCGTGAGGTTGGCACACGTCCGGCAGAGGTGTGCGGGCTGGCGACAAAGCCGGCATCTTCAAGATCTGCCATCACATTGCGGATCGTTGCCGGTGACAGGTCCAGGCCGGAAAACTTGGAGAGCGCCCGCGAGCCAACCGGCTGACCATCAGCAATGTAATGTTCGACTAGCGATTTAAGCAGGGAGCGGGAGCGGTCATCAAGCATGGCCGGCCATTGTACAAAAAACCGGAGGCGGCGCTACAGGCCATTTTTATGCCAGAATTCAGCCCATGAACTCAAGCTTCGGCTCCTACCGCTCACCCAAGACCATTGCGCTGGTCGGCAAATACCATAGTCTGGAGATTGCTGAATCGCTGCGCGGTCTGGCGGAATACCTCCATCAGCGCGGCATTACGGTATTTATTGAACGCGAAACGGCAGAACAGATTGGCCGCCAGGTTGATCTGGCGCGCTGGGTAACCTGCGGTTTCAACGACATCGGCGCCCATGCCGATCTGGCGATTGTGCTGGGTGGTGATGGCACCATGCTTAATGCCGCTCGCCGTTTGGCGCGCTATCGTGTGCCATTGGTCGGCGTTAATCAGGGTCGACTGGGTTTTATGACGGATATTTCCCGTCAGGACATGTTGACCTGCATGGATGATCTGCTCGACGGTCGTTTTACGCTTGAGTCGCGAATGTTGCTGGCCGCTGAGGTGATCCGCGACGGCAAGGAGATTGCTGCAAATCTGGCGCTCAATGATGTTGTGGTCGATAAGGGCGCGATTGGCCGGATGATCGAATTTGAGTTGTTTATCGACGGTGAATTTATCTACAACCTGCGCTCGGATGGCTTGATTGTGTCGACCCCAACTGGCTCAACCGCCTATTCCATGTCGGCGGGCGGCCCGATTTTGCATCCGACGCTGACCGGCATTGCCCTCGTGCCGCTTTGCCCGCACGCGCTGAGTAACCGCCCGATTATCGTCAATGACAGCGCAGACATCGAATTACGCGTGGTTCAGGCCGATGATCCGCGAGTGCACTTTGATGGCCAAGTGACGCTCGATCTCGCCAAAAATGATTCGGTCCGCTTGCGCCGTTCCGAATACGCCATCCGTTTCCTGCATCCGCCGGGATACAGTTATTTCGCCATGCTGCGCCAAAAGCTGCAGTGGAGCGAGCGTCCCAAAGGTCCCTGATGCTGCGTCACCTGACTATTCGCGATTTCGTTATTGTTGATCGCCTGGAACTGGAGTTTTTGACTGGTTTTGGCGCGTTGACCGGAGAAACCGGCGCCGGTAAATCGATTTTGATCGACGCGCTGGCTTTGGCGCTGGGCGAGCGGGCCGATGCCGGCGTTGTGCGTTCGGGTTGCGACAAGGCCGAAGTTGCCGCCACTTTTGATGTGGCAGGCTTGCCGGCGGTACGTGAATGGCTGGTGACGAATGACTTTGAAGGGGATGATGAATTGCTCCTGCGGCGTGTTGTCGATGCCGGGGGCCGTTCGCGCGCCTACATCAATGGCTCGTCGGCGACGGCGCAACAATTGCGCGAAGTTGGCGAATGGCTGGTTGATATCCACGGTCAACACGCTCATCAATCTCTTTTACGCGCCGATGCCCAGCGCACGCTGCTCGATACGCACGCCGGCTTGAGTGGATTGACCCGTGAAGTCGGCGTCGCTTTCCGTGCCTGGCGCGAGGCCGAACAAACCTTGCGCGCGGCGAGTGAGGGTGCAGATGCGCTGCTGCGCGAACGCGAGCAACTTGAGTGGCAGGTTCGCGAACTCGATGCCCTGGCTTTTGCCGAGGATGAATGGGCAACGCTGGATGTCGAACATCGCCGGCTTGGTCATGCTGCGAGCCTGATCGAAGGCGCGCAGTTTTCGATTGCGGTGCTGGCTGATAACGATGCTGCCTGCGAACGGCAGATTGACAGCGTAGCAACGCGCTTATCCAATCTTGCTGAATACGATCCAGCCTTGGCTGAAGTGGCTGAACTGGTTGCTTCGGTTCAGGCTGAGTTGTCGGAGGCGGTTTCCACCTTGCGCCGTTACGCTGATCGCGTAGACCTTGACCCCTCGCGTCTGGCTGAAGTTGAGCGCCGGATGGATGCGGTCATGGCCAATGCCCGCAAATATCGCGTTCCGCCACAGGAATTGCCTGGGCTGCTGGTTGGCTGGCGGCAACGTCTCGCGGTGCTTGAACAATCCGCTGATCTGGCCGTACTCGAAGCGCGTGTCGCCGTCGCGAGCAAGGATTATTTGCAAAAGGCGGGTGAACTCTCGCAAGGTCGTCAAAAAGCGGCAATTGAAATGGGCCAGGCGGTGAGTCAAGTCATGCGTCAGTTGGCCTTGTCCTCCGGTCGTTTCGAGTTGGCTCTGTTGCCGGTTGAGAATGGTGCGGTCTACGGCCTGGAGCAGGTTGAATTTAGGATTGGCGGTTTGGCGGGTAACGAGGCAAAGTCTTTAGCCAAGGTGGCTTCCGGTGGTGAGCTTTCGCGGATAAGTTTGGCGATTCAGGTACTCACTTCGCGCTCGGCCAGTGTGCCTACGCTAATTTTTGACGAAGTGGATGTTGGTATCGGCGGCGGTGTGGCTGAAATCGTGGGCCGCTTGCTGAACGAATTGGGCAGTGAACGCCAGGTTTTGTGCGTCACGCATTTGCCGCAGGTCGCGGCACAAGCCAACTGGCAGTGGCAAGTCAGCAAGGCAACTCGCGATGGCGTGACGCTGAGCGCCATTCAACCACTGGATGATGCAGGCCGCGTTCAGGAAATCGCCCGAATGCTGGGCGGCGTTGAGATTACCGAGATCACCTTGCAGCATGCCGGTGAATTGTTAAGCCGCAAGTAAATTTGTGCTTGGCGCGGTCAACGGCAAAAACACTTAAAAATTACAGCGTCTGAAGCAATCGAATAACGGCCAGCGCGGCAAGCAGCAGGAAAAATCCACCGCTGATCCGGTGTATCCACAGTAGCGGCAGTTTCTCCATCAATTTTCGGCCGGCAATCACGCCAAGTATTGAAGTGCCGGCCAGTGCCAGCGTTGCACCAGCCCACACGGCGGATGCGGCAACGGTACTGCCCATGCCAGCAACGGCAATCTGCGTTTTGTCACCGAATTCAGCAAGAAAAATAAGCAGGAAGGTGGTGATGAATACGCTGTTCCCCGGCTTCTCTTCTATCGTTCCGTCTTCCTCTTCTGCGCGATAGCGCAGGCTGCTGATGCCGAATACGCCAAACAGAATGGCTACGGCAAAAATGACCAGCCATTCGGGTAACCAGGCGGCAACGGCGGCGCCAAAAAGGACGGCCAGCAAGTTGAGAATGGCAAAAGCTGAAATAGCACCAATAATCACCGGCACCGGGCGGTGGCGGGCAGCGAGGGTCATGCAGACGAGCTGACTTTTGTCGCCGATCTCCGCTAAGGAAATGAGTAAAAAGGTAGCGCCGGCTGAAGATAGCCATGGCCCGAGTTGGGCCGCAAAAAAATCATTCACGCCAACTGCCGCCTACTTATTGTTTTTGTCGTTGCGGTTGGGGCAGGCCGTTTTAGTGCACTTGGCGTAGAGGTACAGGGCGTGCTCTTCGATGGCAAAGCCCCGCTCGTTGGCGATTTTGTTTTGCAGACGCTCAATTTCGGCGTCGTAGAACTCTTCAACCCGGCCACAATCGACGCAAACCAGGTGGTCGTGGTGGCTACCACGATTGATCTCGAATACTGCCTTACCGGACTCAAAAAAGTGGCGTTCGAGCAAGCCGGCTTGTTCAAACTGTGTGAGAACGCGATAAACCGTCGCTAAACCAATGTCCATATTTTCAGAAATCAGCATGCGATAGACGTCTTCCGCCGTCATGTGGCGCTGTGTGCTTTTTTCGAAAAGTTCGAGAATCTTGAGGCGCGGAAAGGTGGCCTTGAGCCCCATATTTTTAAGGCTTTGGGGGTCGCTCATTGTGTGATTTCCAGTAGGTGTCAGGGCGGGCCGGATGGCGATTTCAGGTATGATATACCGCTTCAAAGACGTTTGAGAAACTTCGGAATACCGCATGTTCTGTTCACGCACACTCCTTTTTTGCCTTTTTTGCGTCAGCCTGACTGGCTGCACTTCCTTGCCTAACCATTTTAATGCTTACAAAATTGATGTTCAGCAGGGCAATGTACTGACTCAGGAAATGGTTGCGCAGTTGAAACCCGGTCAGACCCGCGATCAGGTTCGCTTCATCCTCGGCACCCCGCTAATTACCGATATCTTCCACCAGCAGCGCTGGGATTACGTTTATCGCTACCACAACGGTCAAACTGGTGCTGTCGAGCAACGCAAGTTCGCATTGTTCTTTGATAAGGATGGCCTGCTTGAGCGCGTAGGTGGGGATGTTGATGTGGCAACGGTGGTTGATTTGACCGTGCCTACCGCACGCACACGTTTGGTTGACTTGGGTTCATTGGGTGAAGCTGGTGTGATTACACAAATGCCGCCGCCAGAAGAGCCCGGTTATTTCCGTCGTTTCATTAATTGGTTAGGGTTTTAGTATGGCAGGGACACGTGTTGGTATTGTCGGTGCTGGTGGTCGAATGGGGCGCATGCTGATCGAAGCTGCGCTAAAGGATGGCGATGTTACTTTGGGTGCTGTTTTCGACCAGGCCAGTAGCCCGGCAATTGGTAAAACTGCTGGCGAGTTGGTTGGCATGGCTTGCGATGTCGTCGTTTCGGCTGATCTTGTTGCCGGCCTGAAAAATGTAGATTGTCTGATCGATTTCACCCGACCTGAAGGCACGCTTGAACATCTGGAACTTTGTCGCCAGGCTGGTGTTGCCATGGCCATCGGAACAACTGGTTTTGATGCCGAGGGTAAAGCCAGGATTGCTGCTGCAGCCCTTGAGATTCCTGTCGTTTTCGCGCCAAATATGGCGGTTGGCGTTAATCTGGTTTTCAAGTTGCTCGATACCGCAGCGCGAATTCTCAATCAGGGTTACGACATCGAAATTGTTGAGGCGCACCATCGCCTGAAAATTGATTCGCCCTCCGGCACTGCGCTGCGCATGGGTGAAGTGGTAGCCAATGCGCTTGAGCGTGATCTGGCCGAGTGCGCGGTCTATGGTCGCGAAGGGGTGACCGGTGAACGTGATCCATCAACGATTGGTTTTGCAACGGTGCGTGGCGGCGATATTGTTGGCGATCACACCGTAATGTTCTGCGGATTGGGTGAGCGCGTTGAAGTGACGCACAAAGCCAGTAGTCGCATGCCTTATGCCCTGGGCAGCATGCGCGCCGCACGGTTTTTGGCCGGGCGCAAGAACGGGCTGTTTGATATGCAGGACGTGTTGGGTTTGCGCTGACGCCAAATGAAATCACAGCTCCTGATCCGGCAACTCAAGGAAATCTTCGCAGGCGAAGGTGAATTGCCGCTCAGGGCTTTGCTCGCTTCTGCGCAAGGCGGATCCCCTGCTTTGGTAGTGGGTATTGAGCGACTGCTGGAGATGGTTGACTCCGCTTACGGCTCTTACGCAGGGATGCAGCATTGGCAAGGGGTTTTGTCCGGGGACGCTTATTCCGACTGGAATTTGAGTCGTGGGCAGATCGAATCGGGCCGCCAGTGGAAAAAGTTGCTTGGTTACGAGCCGACCGATTTCGACAATAGTATTTTTCAGTGGCAAAAACTGGTTCACCCGGACGACTTGCGTGAACTTCAGTCGCGCATTGCGGCACATGCGCTGAGTAAGGAACGTTTTTTCCAGGCCGAGTGCCGGATGAAAACACGGGATGCTCAGTGGCGATGGTTGATGATTCGTGGCGTGGTGACGGGCCGTGATGTGGATGGCGAAGTTACCCGCATGCTGATCCTGCATCGCGATATCAGCAATGTGAAAATTGATGAAGGTGCGCTGATTGAGGCCAAAGAGGCTGCGGAATCGGCCAATCGAGCTCGTGGCGCTTTCCTTGCAAACATGAGCCATGAAATTCGCACGCCGATGAACGGCATCATTGGCATGACCGAATTGGCGCTCGATACCGATCTGGATGCCGAGCAGCGTCACTATCTGCGGACGGTCAAATCCTCTGCTGAATCCCTGTTGACGATAGTCAATGACATTCTCGATTTCTCAAAAATCGAGGCTGGCAAGATGCAGTTTGAGTCAGTCTCCTTTTCCTTGCTTGATACGGTGCTTGAGGCGGCGCGAGTCCTGGCGGTTGGGGCGCACAAAAAGGGCCTTGAGCTGGTGGTCGATGTCCATCCGGAGGTGCCGCAGCGGGTTATTGGTGATCCGACACGCCTGCGTCAGGTGGTAATGAATCTGATCGGCAATGCGATCAAATTTACCGAGCGGGGCGCGGTGGTACTTGAGGCAACGGTTGATAAGGCCGTAAGTGGTTCGTTTTTCATCAAATTTGCTGTGCGCGATACCGGCATGGGGATTGCGCTCGATAAACAGCAGGCGGTCTTTGAGGCTTTCTCGCAGGCCGATGTTTCCACTACGCGGCGTTTTGGCGGTACAGGTCTTGGTTTGGCTATCTGCGCTCGACTCGTTCAGTTGATGGATGGTCGTATCTGGTTGGAAAGTGCCGAAGGCCAAGGCTCCATTTTCTATTTCACGGCGCGCTTGGGTGGCGAGTCGGATGACCGGGCAGAGCAGCCCAAGCAGGCTTTCGCTGGCCGCCGAGCGCTGGTCATTGAGGATAATCTGCTGGCTGGTCAGCATTTTGTGCGTCTGCTTGAGCACCAGGGAATACAGGCATCGATAGTGCCTGAAGGCAAGGCGGCGCTGGTGGCGGTTGAGCAATCTCGCGCGGTCGACTTCCCTTATGACTATATTTTTGCCGACGCAAACATGGAAGCTCCCGTCGGTTTTGCCTTGGCTGAAAGCTGGAAGGCAAATGGGCAGCGTGAGAAGCTGTTGATGTTGCTGACGACAGAAAATCAGCGTCAGGATTTGGCACGCTTGCGCCAACTCAATGTCTCGGCGCACTTGGTCAAACCGGTTGGGCCGGGTGACTTGAGTGATGCCTTGGCGTTGGCCGAAGCGCCACGCAATCTTAAGGAGGGACCTGGTTTTGAACTCGATTCATTCCTGATCGATTCAAAAGTCTCACCGGTGGCCAATACGCTCGACGTTTTGCTGGTTGAGGACAATCCGGTCAATCAGGAACTCGCCTTGCGTTTGCTTGAGAAACATTCACACCGGGTTGTGGTGGCAAATGATGGTGCCGAGGGCGTCGAGCAATTCGAGAATAAACACTTTGATGTCATTCTGATGGATATGCAAATGCCGGTGTTGGGCGGCATTGAAGCAACTGAGACCATTCGCGCTCGCGAGATGCGGCGGAGCTGGGTGGTGTCCGCTGGATTCAACCCGGTCTACATCATCGCAATGACCGCCAATGTGATGAGCAGTGATCGTGATCGCTGTCTGGAAGCGGGAATGAATGATTATGTTTCCAAGCCACTGCGACCCGAAGCGCTTTATGCCGCTTTGGCGAGAGCAATTGCCGAGCGATTCGAGGAAATGCCGGGTAGTCCAGATAATCATGTTCTGACGATTGATAAGCCGCTTGATTTGGCGTCGGCACTAAATGAAATTGGCGATATTCAGCTTTTCACCAAAATGGCCGCCATGTTTCTGGCGGAGTGGGATGATCATATTGAGCGGGTCAAGCACGCCGTCGAGTCTTCTGATGTGCAAGATTTGCGTATGCAGGCCCATACCTTGAAAAGCTTGTTGGCCATGTTCCATGCTGAAACTGCCCGGCGTTTTGCGGTTGAACTGGAAAACGCTGCAACCTCTTTGGAGGGGGTCGATTGGACGCGCTGTCGGCAATCCATGGCTCAGTTGGAGGCGGAAATGCAGGCTATTCATCCCGAGTTGGAACGTTTCGTCAGTTCCGGGGGCGTCCTCTGAATTTGCCAGATCAGGCTGTTTTCGGCTAGAATAGCAAGGTTAAAAAGCACAAGCGGGAGGGCGCAAGCCTTCCCGCTTGGCACATCAATAATTAGAAATTCTAGGAGAGCCGGTCGTGTCGTTGCTGCCCTCATATACTCCCGCCATTCTCGCCCTTGCTGACGGAACGGTTTTCAAGGGCCAATCCATCGGCGCTGATGGTTTTACCAGTGCCGAGGTGGTTTTCAATACCGCCATGTCCGGCTACCAGGAAATTCTCACTGATCCTTCCTATTGTCGCCAGATCGTCACGCTGACCTATCCGCATATTGGTAACACCGGTTGCAATGCTGAAGATTTTGAATCCGATGCCAATTACGCCGCCGGTCTGGTTATTCGTGATTTGCCGTTAGTCGCTTCAAACTGGCGTTCGCAGGGTGATCTTTCTTCCTATCTGAAAAAGCATGGCATTGTCGCCATCGCTGGTATCGATACCCGCAAGCTGACCCGGATTCTGCGTGAGAAGGGGGCTCAGGCGGGTTGCATCATGGCCGGTGAGGTTGATGAGGCCAAGGCGGTTGCCATGGCTCGTGATTTCCCGGGTTTGGCTGGTATGGATTTGGCGAAAGTGGTTTCAGCCAAGGTGGGTTACACGTGGACTGAAGCGGAATGGACTCTGGATGGTTACGCGCAGGGTTTGGAGCCGCGTTTCCATGTCGTTGCCTACGACTTTGGCGTCAAGCGCAATATTTTGCGCATGCTTGCCCAGCGCGGCGTCAAGCTGACGGTTGTGCCTGCTCAAACGCCGGCAGCTGATGTGCTGGCGATGAATCCGGATGGCATTTTCCTGTCCAATGGGCCGGGCGATCCTGAGCCTTGCGATTACGCAATTGCCGCCATTCGTGAGTTTCTCGAGCGTGGGATTCCAACCTTTGGCATTTGCCTCGGCCACCAGTTGCTGGCCTTGGCTTCCGGTGCCAAAACGCTGAAGATGAAATTCGGTCACCACGGTGCTAACCATCCAGTCAAGGATATGGATACCGGACAGGTGCTGATCACCAGCCAGAATCACGGTTTTGCGGTCGACGGCGATTCCTTGCCGAAAAACCTGCGCGCCACCCATGTGTCGCTGTTTGATGGCTCTTTGCAAGGCATTGCCCGCACCGATGTGCCGGCTTTCTCCTTTCAGGGGCATCCGGAAGCCAGCCCTGGTCCGCACGACGTGGCCTATCTCTTTGATCGCTTCCTCGACACCATGACGCGTGGCGTGGCAGCGCTGCAACCGGCGAAATAAGCGAGAAACGAAATGCCGAAACGTACAGACATAAAAAGTGTTTTGATTATTGGCGCTGGCCCGATCATTATCGGTCAGGCCTGTGAGTTCGATTACTCCGGTGCGCAAGCTTGTAAAGCGCTGCGCGAAGAGGGTTACAAGGTCATTCTGGTTAATTCCAATCCGGCGACGATCATGACCGACCCGGAAATGGCCGATGTCACCTACATTGAGCCGATCACCTGGCAAGTTGTCGCCAAGATTATCGAAAAAGAGCGCCCGGATGCGCTGTTGCCAACTATGGGTGGCCAGACCGCGCTGAACTGCGCGCTTGATCTCGATCGTGAAGGCGTGCTGGCCAAGTTCAACGTTGAACTGATCGGCGCCTCGAAGGAGGCTATCGACAAGGCGGAGGATCGCCAGAAGTTCAAGGACGCGATGACCAAGATTGGTCTCGGGTCTGCTAACTCGGCGACTGCGCACAGCATGGAAGAGGCTTATCAGGTGCAGGCTGCCATCGGCTTCCCGACCATCATCCGGCCGTCCTTCACGCTGGGCGGCACGGGCGGTGGTATTGCCTACAACATGGAAGAGTTTGAGACTATTTGCAAGCGTGGTCTTGAGGCCTCGCCGACCAACGAACTGCTGATTGAAGAATCGCTGCTCGGCTGGAAAGAATACGAGATGGAAGTGGTTCGCGACAAGGCGGACAATTGCATCATCATCTGTTCCATCGAAAACCTTGATCCGATGGGCGTCCATACCGGTGACTCGATTACCGTCGCGCCCGCCCAGACGCTGACCGACAAGGAATACCAGATCCTGCGTAACGCCTCGATTGCTGTGCTACGTGAAATCGGTGTCGATACCGGCGGTTCGAACGTGCAGTTCTCGATCAACCCGAAGGACGGTCGGATGATCGTCATCGAGATGAATCCCCGCGTTTCGCGTTCGTCGGCTCTGGCTTCCAAGGCGACTGGTTTCCCGATTGCCAAGATTGCCGCCAAGTTGTCGATCGGTTACACGCTGGATGAGCTGTCGAACGACATCACCGGTGGTAAGACGCCGGCTTCGTTCGAGCCGTCGATTGATTATGTCGTCACCAAGGTGCCGCGTTTTGCTTTCGAGAAATTCCCGCAGGCTGATAACACGCTGACCACGCAGATGAAGTCGGTCGGCGAAGTCATGGCGATTGGCCGTACCTTCCAGGAGTCGCTGCAGAAGGCTTTGCGCGGTCTGGAGGTGGGTGTTGATGGCTTCAATCTGAAATCGGTCGATCCGGAAACTATCGACGAGCAGTTGGCCCGGCCAACGCCGGATCGCCTGTGGTACGTCGCTGATGCCTTCGGTGTCGGTATGACCGTCGCAAAGGTTTTTGAGCTGACCAAGATTGATCCGTGGTTCCTTGAGCAGATCAAGGAGATTGTTGATCTCGAACTGGCCGTAGAAAAACGTGAGTTTTCGACGTTGACCGCAGAAGAACTGCGTTATCTCAAGCGCAAGGGTTTTGCTGATCGCCGTTTGGCCTATTTGCTCAAAACAACTGAAACCGAGTTCCGTAATCGGCGCCATGCGCTGGGTGTTCGCCCGGTTTACAAGCGCGTTGATACCTGCGCTGCTGAATTTTCGACCGGTACAGCTTACATGTACTCGACCTACGAGGACGAGTGCGAGTCGAACCCAACCGACAAAAAGAAAATCATGGTACTCGGCGGTGGTCCCAACCGGATCGGTCAGGGCATCGAGTTCGACTATTGCTGCGTCCATGCCGCAATGGCGATGCGCGAAGATGGTTACGAAACCATCATGGTCAACTGCAATCCGGAAACCGTTTCTACCGATTACGACACGTCCGACCGCCTGTACTTTGAGCCGCTGACGCTGGAAGATGTGCTGGAAATTGTTGCTATCGAAAAGCCGGTCGGCGTCATTGTCCAATATGGTGGTCAAACCCCGTTGAAGCTTGCCTTGGCGCTCGAAGCCAATGGCGTGCCGATTATTGGTACCAGCCCGGACATGATCGATGCTGCCGAAGATCGCGAGCGCTTCCAGAAGTTGCTGCACGAACTCGGTCTCAAGCAACCGCCGAATCGCACCGCGCGCACTGAAGAAGATGCGCTGCGTTTGGCGCAAGAGATCGGTTATCCGTTGGTTGTCCGTCCGTCCTACGTGCTGGGTGGCCGCGCCATGGAAATTGTCCATGAGCAGAAGGATCTTGAGCGCTATATGCGCGAAGCCGTCAAGGTTTCCCATGATTCCCCCGTGTTGCTTGATCGCTTCCTGAACGATGCCATTGAGTGTGACGTTGATGCGCTGTCAGATGGTGATGAAGTCATTATCGGTGGCGTGATGGAACACATCGAGCAGGCTGGTGTGCACTCGGGTGACTCCGCTTGTTCTCTGCCGCCGTATTCGCTGGGCGCCGAAGTTCAGGCCGAGCTGCGTCGCCAGACCAAGTTGATGGCCAAGGCCTTGAATGTATGTGGCTTGATGAACGTGCAATTCGCGATCAAGGATGGTGATGTTTACGTTCTGGAAGTGAATCCCCGTGCTTCGCGTACCGTGCCTTTTGTTTCCAAAGCGACTGGCCTCCAGTTGGCCAAAATCGCTGCGCGCTGCATGGCTGGCCGCAGTCTGAAAGATCAAGGGGTTACGAAGGAAGTCATTCCGCCGTATTTCTCAGTCAAGGAAGCCGTTTTCCCCTTCGTTAAATTCCCGGGCGTCGATACCATTTTGGGCCCGGAAATGAAGTCGACCGGCGAAGTCATGGGGGTTGGCGTTACGTTTGCCGAAGCCTTTGTTAAATCACAACTGGCCGCCAGCGTCAAGCTGCCATCTTCTGGCAAGGTTTTCTTGTCGGTCAAGGATAGCGACAAGAGCAAGGCGGTTGAGATTGCTCGGCATCTACACGAAGTCGGTTTTCATCTGGTGGCAACACGCGGCACGGCAAATGCTATTGCGGCGGCTGGCATACCGGTTAATCCGGTCAATAAGGTGACAGAAGGCCGTCCGCATATCGTGGATATGATCAAGAACAATGAAATTGCGCTGATCATCAATACCGTTGAAGAAAAACGCTTGGCGATCAACGACTCCCGTTCTATCCGTATCTCTGGTCTGCAAGCCCGGGTGACAATGTATACGACCATCTGGGGGGCAGAAGCTGCCGCCGAGGGAATTCGTAATCATGGTGAGTTGGTTGTTTATTCAATCCAGGCTTTGCACACGCAGCTACATTAAGACAAACCTGAAACCGCCGGGTTGCCCTTTTCGGCAGCCGGCGGTTTTGCTTTTGCTGGAAAAAATAATGAGTAAAGTCCCGTTGACCGTAACCGGTGCCGAAAAACTACGTGTTGAACTGCATCGTCTGAAGACTGTTGAGCGCCCTTGGGTGATCGGCGCGATTGCTGAAGCGCGTGCACACGGTGACCTTTCCGAAAATGCCGAATACGATGCGGCGAAGGAGCGTCAGGGTTTTATTGAGGGCCGCATTCAGGAGGTCGAAGGCAAGCTTTCAAATGCGCAAATCATCGATCCCACCCTGCTTGATGCAGATGGCCGCTGCGTTTTTGGCGCGACGATTGATCTTGAAGACCAGGATTCAGGTGCCAGTGTGACTTACCAGATCGTCGGTGAGGATGAGGCAGACATCAAGCTTGGTAAATTATCTTTGGCTTCGCCGATGGCCCGTGCGTTGATCGGCAAATATGCTGGTGATATTGCCCAGGTACAAGCCCCGGGCGGTATTCGTGAATTCGAAATTATTGATGTTCGTTATCAATAAGTATTGATGCGCAGACTGTCTGAGTCGCTCTATATCTTCGCCATCACTTTGTGGGCGGGAGGGATGTGGGCGATTGGTTACATGGCGGCACCGGTATTGTTTTCCAGTCTCGGTGATCGGCAACTGGCGGGCGTGATCGCCGGCAAGCTATTTGCACTGATAGGCTGGATAGGGCTGGGCTGTGCTGCTTATCTGCTGATTTTTTTGCTGGCCCGCAGGGGCAGCAAGTTTTTCAAAAGCTCAGTATTCTGGCTGGTTTTGCTGATGGCCTTGATGGTTGCTGCCAGTCAGTTCGGTATTCAACCCTTAATGGCTCAACTCAAGTCCGATGCCTTACCACGTGAAGTCATGGAGAGTGTATTGCGTGATCGCTTTGCCACTTGGCACGGCGTTTCCAGCATACTCTACCTGGTGCAGAGCATGCTGGGGCTGTGGCTTGTCTTGTGGAGCAACCGCGGGCTGAGGTAATCAGCCTTGAAAACTGCGTTTGGTTGTACGTGGTGCAGTGGACCGGCGATTTTTTTGGTTATTTTTGGCGTTGACCGCAGCAGGATCAATTGGGTTAGCGCGATAAACAACCAGCAATTTGCCAATGTGCTGCACGGCAGCGGCTCCGAGATCAGCACAGATTTGTTCCAGATAAGCGATGCGGTTTTCACGACTATCGCCAAAAACGCGAATTTTGATCAATTCGTGAGCTTTGAGATTTAACTCGATTTCCTTGAGAACGCCTTCTGTCAGGCCGTTTTCAGAGATCAAGACAACCGGATCAAGACTGTGGGCGCGAGCACGAAGTTCGCGGCGTTCATTGGATGATAATTGCAGCATAAGTTAACCTTTCAAAAACGGCATTTTACCGAATGAAAAGAACCAGAACCAGTAAAGCTTGGATGCGCGAGCATGTAAACGATACATATGTGCAACTTGCCAAAAAAGAAGGCTGGCGTTCTCGGGCTGCATTCAAGTTGATGGAAATCGACGACAAGGACAAATTGCTCAAGCGTGGCGATGTTGCGGTTGACCTCGGCGCGACGCCGGGAGGCTGGTCGCAGGTGGCGGCGAAGAGGATGGGCGACGGTAGTTTGGTGATTGCGCTCGATCTGATAGAAATGGAGCCATTGCACAATGTGGACTTCATTCAAGGCGATTTTCGCGAGGATGAGGTGCTCAAACAGCTTGAAGAAAAACTGGTAGGGCGTCGCGTGGGGCTTGTAATGTCTGATATGGCCCCCAATATGTCTGGAGTGCCTTTGGTTGATCAAGCGCGAATCATGTATCTGGCTGAATTGGGTTTGGAGTTTTCCAAAGTTCATTTGAAACCAGATGGTGCTTTTCTGGTCAAAGTTTTCCAAGGTTCAGATTACGAAAACTTTCTTCGTGCCATGCGGGAAGTTTTCAAAACAGTTGCCGTACGCAAACCAGATGCTTCGCGTGACCGGAGCGCCGAGCTTTATTTGCTGGGTCGTGTATTGCGTTGATTTATGTATAAAATGTCGTTTTTTCCGCTCGACGCCGTAGAAGGAGTGCAAGCTTGAACAACATGTTCAAAAATCTCGCAATCTGGCTGGTCATTGGTCTCGTACTGATGACGGTATTCAATCAATTCAATACACGTCAGGTTGCTCAAGGCTCGATCGAGTACTCGCAATTCATCGAAGAGGTGAAGCAGGGGCATATCAGCAAGGTGGTTATTGAAGGCCGTACGCTGAAGGCAACCACCACCGAAGGCAAGCGCATCATGTCCTATGCGCCACCTGATCTCTGGCTGGTATCTGATTTGCTTAAGAGCGGTGTAAAAATTGAGGCCAAGCCGGAAGAAGAGCCATCATTCATGATGAATCTCTTTGTCAGTTGGTTCCCGATGTTGTTGCTGATCGGCGTCTGGGTGTTTTTCATGCGCCAGATGCAAGGTGGTGGCAAAGGTGGTGCCTTTTCGTTCGGCAAGTCGAAGGCGCGCATGATGGATGAGTCGACCAACGTCATCACCTTTGCTGACGTCGCTGGTTGTGACGAGGCCAAGGAAGAAGTCCAGGAGATTGTCGATTTCCTGCGTGATCCTTCCAAGTTTCAGAAACTTGGCGGCCGTATCCCCAAAGGTGTGCTGATGGTTGGCAACCCAGGCACGGGCAAAACGTTGCTGGCCAAGGCGATTGCCGGTGAAGCCAAAGTGCCGTTCTTCAGTATCTCTGGTTCCGACTTCGTCGAAATGTTTGTCGGTGTGGGTGCGGCACGTGTTCGTGACATGTTTGAAAACGCCAAGAAGCACGCACCGTGCATCATCTTTATTGATGAAATCGACGCCGTTGGCCGTCATCGCGGCGCCGGTCTCGGCGGTGGTAATGATGAGCGTGAACAGACGCTTAACCAGTTGCTGGTTGAGATGGATGGCTTTGAGGGGCACTCCGGAACCATTGTGATTGCCGCCACCAACCGCCCAGATATTCTCGACCCAGCTTTGCTGCGTCCGGGCCGCTTTGACCGTCAGGTTGTTGTACCGTTGCCGGATATCCGTGGCCGTGAGGAAATCCTCAAGGTTCATATGCGCAAAGTGCCAATTTCTAGTGACGTCAAAGCGGATGTGATTGCGCGTGGCACGCCTGGGTTTTCCGGTGCCGACCTGGCTAATCTGGTTAACGAGGCAGCCCTGTTTGCCGCACGCCGTAGCAAGCGTCTGGTTGATATGGATGATTTCGAGATGGCCAAGGACAAGATCATGATGGGCGCCGAGCGGCGCAGCATGGTGATGAGCGAGGAAGAGAAGAAAAATACCGCTTACCACGAGTCAGGTCATGCCGTCGTCGCCAAGCTAGTACCCAAGTCTGACCCTGTGCACAAGGTCACCATCATCCCGCGTGGCCGTGCGCTCGGTTTGACCATGCAGTTGCCGGTCGAAGATCGTTATGCCTATGACCGCCAGTTTCTGATGAGCCGCATCGCAGTGCTGTTTGGTGGCCGTATTGCCGAAGAGTTGTTCATGAACCAGATGACAACTGGGGCTTCCAACGATTTCGAGCGTGCTACTGCGATGGCGCGTGACATGGTGACCCGCTATGGCATGTCGGATATGGGTGTGATGGTCTACGGCGAGAACGAAGGTGAGGTTTTCCTTGGCCGTTCAGTAACTCAGCATAAGAATGTTTCCGAAGCGACGATGCAAAAAGTCGACTTGGAGATTCGTCGAATTATTGATCAGCAGTATGCTCTTGCTCGCAAGCTGCTTGAGGAAAACCGCGATAAAGTAGAAGCCATGACGCATGCCCTGCTTGAGTGGGAAACCATTGATGCGGACCAGATTGACGACATCATGGATGGCAAGCCACCACGTGCACCCAAGCCACTGCAGTCGACGTCGCGGTCTGTGCCGCCAGCTGATACACCGGATGCCGAGCCGAGCGCCACGGCTGCAGCCTGAATCTAAGCTGTTCAAAATACGCCGGGAGTACGCTCCCGGCTTTTTTATTTGTCTATGCGAAATTTTATCTGCGGGAAATATCAGCTAAGTCTTGAGCGCCCATTGCTGATGGGGATTGTCAATCTGACCCCGGACTCCTTTTCCGGTGATGGCTGTGGCAATAATGTGGCACAGGCGATAGAGCACGCTCGTCAGCAGCTGGATGAGGGAGCTGACATTCTTGATGTCGGCGCGGAGTCTTCGCGCCCAGGCGCGATACCGACAGTGCTTGAAGAAGAGTTGCGTCGCCTGGCTCCGGTGTTGCGGGAAATTTGTACGTGGGGTGTGCCGATATCGGTAGATACCTACAAACCGGCGGTGATGAGTGAGGCGCTGGCTTTGGGTGCATCGATGATCAACGATATCTCCGGCGTGACTCAGTCAGAGGTGATCGATATCCTCAGTCAGTCGGCCTGTGGTATTTGCGTCATGCATATGCAGGGCGTACCAGGTACGATGCAGCAAGCGCCGAGTTACGACAATGTGGCGAGCGAAGTTCAAGCGTTCCTGTCGGCGCGAGTGGCTGAGTGTATTGGTGCTGGAATTTCGCCGAACCGCTTGGTGCTCGATCCGGGATTTTGTTTTGGCAAGTCACCTGAGCATAATTTTGAGCTGTTTCGGGCGTTGACCGTGATGAATGTCGGTGAATTGCCTTGGCTGGTTGGTGTGTCACGCAAATCGATGCTGGGGGAGATCACTGGGCGTGCGACTGGCAAAAGAGTGGCTGCCAGTATTGCCGCAGCCATGCTGGCAGCCCAAAAAGGTGCGAAAATATTGCGCGTGCATGATGTCGCTGCAACTCGGGATGTTTTGGCCGTGCTGGCGGCGCTTGAATAGGGAGAGTGTGATGAGTAGAAAATATTTTGGAACAGATGGAATCCGTGGCCGGGTTGGCCAGTCACCGATTACTCCTGATTTCGTCATGCACCTCGGCTATGCGGCTGGTAAGGTGCTCCTCGAGAAGGTTGTAATGCCCAGCGGCGAGCGGCCCTCTGTTCTTATTGGTAAAGACACTCGGCTTTCTGGTTATATGCTTGAGTCGGCGCTGGAGGCTGGATTTGCTGCGGCTGGTGTGGATGTGTGTCTGGTCGGCCCGATTCCAACGCCAGCGGTTGCTTATTTAACCCGCGCCTTGCGATTGCAGGCTGGCATCGTGATTTCAGCGTCGCATAATCCATATTACGATAACGGAATCAAATTTTTTTCGGCGCAAGGTACAAAATTGCCTGATGAGGTTGAGCTTGCCATTGAAGGGGTGATCGATCAGCCCATGATCTGCGTAGCGCCTGCCGATCTGGGCCGTGCAAAACGGATAGATGATGCGCGTGGTCGTTACATTGAGTTCTGCAAAAGTACATTTCCCAATGATCTCGACCTCCGCGGTCTGAAAATTGTCGTCGATTGCGCTCACGGAGCCGCCTACCATACCGCGCCTGATGTATTCCACGAGTTGGGTGCGGAGGTTGTTACCATTGGCGCCAAGCCAAACGGACTAAATATCAACGACGGATTTGGGGCGACTTCGCCGGCGGCGCTATGTGACGCGGTTTTAGCGCATCGCGCTGACCTCGGTCTGGCGCTGGATGGAGACGCAGATCGAATTCAGATGGTTGATGCCGAGGGCAATCTCTATGACGGCGATCAGCTCCTTTATGCCCTTGTTTGCAGTCGTGTAAAGCGTGGTCCGGTAGCCGGTGTAGTTGGAACATTAATGACAAATTTGGCGCTAGAGCATGCACTGGAACACATGAAAGTGCCCTTTGCTCGTGCTGCAGTGGGTGATCGTTATGTGGTTGAAATGCTGCATGACAAAGGCTGGCTCTTCGGTGGTGAAAATTCAGGACACCTTCTGGCGCTTGATCGTCATACAACCGGTGATGGTGTCGTCGCAGCTTTGCAGATTCTGGCTGCTTTGCGAGAGCTTGGCGGCACTCTAAAAGCCTTGCTCTCTGGTTTGTCACTATATCCCCAGAAATTAATTAACGTGCCCATGGCCAAGGGCTTCCCTTGGAAAGAGGATGCAACCATTCAAGCGGCTCTAAAAGCAACCGAAGCTAAAATGGCTGGCCGCGGTCGAGTTTTGCTGCGCGCATCGGGTACTGAACCCTTGTTGCGCGTTATGGTCGAGGGTGAAAATGCGGAAGTGGTACTGGCGGCAGCACAGGATCTTGCCAGTGTGGTTCGCGAAGCTGCACAATAAGGTTCAAGGTATGTGCTTCCTTGACCAAGTTGACGACTGATCGATATAATTGCGCGGTTTTTCGCTAACAGGATTGTTTTTCTATGCGCAGAAAGTTTGTTGCCGGTAACTGGAAGATGCATGGGAATTTCCAGCAGAATTCGGCGCTTCTTGAAAATCTCAAGGCGCATATAAATGATCTGGGGTGTGAGGTTGCGGTATGTGTTCCGTATCCCTATCTTGCGCAGGCTCAGTCTGAATTGGTTGGCTCGGAAATAGGGCTTGGAGCACAGAATTTAAGTGAGCACATTGCTGGTGCATATACTGGTGAAGTCTCAGCTGTCATGTTGAAAGAGTTCGCTTGTCGCTATGTGCTGGTTGGGCATTCCGAGCGGCGTGCACTGTATGGCGAGTCAGATGCGGTTGTTGCCGCCAAGTTTGCTGCTGCGCAGGCTGGTGGGATACAGCCGGTCTTGTGTGTCGGAGAGTCTTTGCTTGAGCGTCAGTCCGGTTTGACTGGTGAGGTTATTTCTCGTCAGCTGGCTGCGGTGCTTGATTTGGTAGGTGTGGTGGCGATGGCAGGTGCGGTTGTTGCCTATGAGCCGGTTTGGGCTATTGGTACCGGGATGACGGCGTCTCCGGCGCAGGCGCAGGATGTGCATCATGCTATCCGTGCTCAGGTGGCGGCTCTTGATGGGGTTGTCGCACTTGATTTGCGTATTTTGTACGGCGGGAGTGTCAAGCCGCAGAATGCGAGTGAGTTGTTTGCGCAAGCGGATATCGATGGTGGTTTGATCGGTGGCGCGGCGCTGGTTGCGGACGACTTCCTGGCGATTTGCCGGGCGGCGGCTTAATAGGCGGTAATAATGAATTGGTTTTTCTCTCTACTTCTTACGGTGCATATAATAGTGGCGCTGGTTATTATCGGCCTCGTATTGATGCAGCATGGTAAGGGGGCTGATATGGGTGCGGCTTTTGGTAGCGGCGCCTCCGGAAGTCTTTTTGGTTCATCAGGTTCGGCAAATTTCCTTAGTCGGTTGACTGGTGGGTTGGCAGCCGTGTTTTTTGTCACGAGCTTGTCTTTGGCGTACGTGGCATCAAGTAAACCAAAAACGACTGGTAGTGTGATGCAGGACGCGGTACAATCGCAGACTGTTACGCCAGCTACGTCTTCGGCGGGTGATGCTTCTTTGGCTCCGGTTGATCAGGGGTCTAAAGCAAAGGAAATACCAAAGTAAATGTAGTGAACCTTGCTGGAAAGGTCCTCTCCGGTAAAGTTGCAAAAATTAGTGCCGACGTGGTGAAATTGGTAGACACGCTATCTTGAGGGGGTAGTGGCGCAAGCTGTGCGAGTTCGAGTCTCGCCGTCGGCACCAAATCTGGGCGGTGATCGTTGATTGCTGTTTCTAACAAAAGCTAAATATTGGCGGCGAGTCATGGAAAACTACTTTCCGATTTTGATGTTCGTCTTGGTGGGGGTCGCGATTGGCGTCTTGCCCATCGCTATGGGATTTTTTCTGGCGCCAAATCGCCCGGACCCTGAGAAGCTTTCGCCTTACGAGTGCGGGTTTGAGGCTTTTGAAGATGCGCGCATGAAATTTGATGTGCGCTATTACCTGATAGCTATTCTCTTTATTCTCTTCGACCTGGAAATTGCATTCTTGTTTCCTTGGGCAGCGATCTACAAAGATATTGTTGCTTCCGAGTCAATCAGGTTGTTCGGCTTTGTTGAGATGCTAGTGTTTGTTACCGTTCTGGTCGTTGGCTATGTGTATGCCTGGGCCAAGGGCGCGCTTGAGTGGGAGTGAGATTCGGTCATGGGTATTGAGGGCGTCCTTCAGGAAGGCTTTGTCACCACGACTGCTGACAAGCTGATTAACTATATGCGCACCGGTTCGATGTGGCCGATGACGTTCGGGTTGGCGTGTTGTGCTGTTGAGATGATTCATGCAGGTTGTTCACGGTATGATCTTGACCGCTTTGGGGTTGTTTTTCGTGGCAGTCCGCGTCAATCGGATGTGATGATTGTTGCTGGTACGCTAACAAACAAAATGGCGCCCGCGCTCCGGAAGGTTTATGACCAGATGGCAGAGCCGCGTTGGGTTATTTCCATGGGTTCTTGTGCAAATGGTGGTGGCTATTACCACTATTCTTATTCTGTTGTTCGCGGTTGTGATCGAATTGTGCCTGTTGATATCTATGTGCCGGGCTGTCCGCCAACTGCGGAAGCGCTGCTCTACGGGATCATTCAGTTACAGAACAAGATCCGTCGTACCAACACCATTGCTCGTTAATTGCCGAGGCTGATTGACTATGTCTGCCAAGCTGGAAACGCTTAGCCAAAGATTGCAGGAAGAGTTTGGTGATAAGTTAAAATCACTGAAGACTGCGTTGGGAGAGGTGACCATTGAGGTTGCTGCCGCAGATTATCTTTCAACGATGCAGGCTCTTCATGATAAGCCCGAATTTTGTTTTGAAGAATTGACTGATCTTTGTGGTGTTGATTATTCAACCTACGGGGATGATGTGTGGTCAGGGCGGCGTTTTGCTGCAGTCACGCATCTTTTGTCCATTAGCAATAATTGGCGGCTCAGGGTTCGGGTGTTTGCCGAGAGTGATGAGTTTCCTGCTGTTGATTCAATTACGAGTGTCTGGAATAGCGTAAATTGGTTTGAGCGCGAAGCTTTTGATCTGTACGGGATTGCCTTTGTGGGTCATGATGATTTACGCAGGATTCTGACCGACTATGGTTTTATTGGTCATCCCTTCCGTAAGGATTTTCCAATCTCCGGCTATGTCGAAATGCGATATGACCCAGATCAAGGTCGAGTAATTTACCAGCCTGTGACTATTGAGCCGCGTGAAAACACGCCGCGCATTGTGCGCGAAGATACATTCGGAGATCCTGCTCATGGCTGATATTCGTAACTTCACGCTTAATTTTGGTCCTCAGCACCCAGCTGCGCACGGTGTGTTGCGACTTGTGCTTGAGTTGGATGGCGAGGTAGTACAGCGCGCTGATCCTCATATTGGCTTGCTTCATCGCGCCACAGAAAAGCTGGCTGAAACGAAGACTTGGGTTCAGTCAGTCCCGTATATGGATCGCCTAGATTACGTCTCGATGATGTGCAATGAGCATGCGTATTGTCTGGCAACTGAAAAACTGTTGGGCATCGAAGTGCCGGAGCGTGGCAAGTACATTCGGGTCATGTTTGATGAAATTACCCGTATTTTGAATCACCTGCTATGGATTGGCTGCCATGCTCTGGACGTCGGTGCCATGACAATGGCGCTGTATACCTTCCGTGAGCGAGAAGATTTGATGGATGCCTATGAGGCGGTTTCTGGCGCGCGTTTGCATGCTGCCTATTACCGTCCTGGTGGTGTTTACCGTGACTTGCCGGACTGCATGCCACAGTACGAAGAGTCGACCTGGACTAGTGGCAAGAAAGTTAAAGAGCTTAACGAGAATCGCAGTGGTTCTTTGCTTGATTTTCTCGAGGATTTCACCAACCGCTTTCCGACTTATCACAGCGAATACCACACGTTGTTGACAGATAACCGCATCTGGAAACAACGCTTGGTTAATGTCGGTGTAGTTACCCCGGAGCGTGCCTTGCAGATGGGCTTTACTGGCGCTATGCTGCGCGGGTCTGGTTTTGCGTGGGATTTGCGCAAAAAACAACCTTACTCAGCCTATGACAAAGTTGACTTTGACATCCCGGTTGGTGTTAACGGTGATAGCTATGATAGATATCTTGTCCGTATGGAAGAAATGCTCCAGTCGAATAAAATTATTAAGCAGTGCATTACTTGGCTTCGAAAAAATCCAGGCCCGGTAATTACTCAAAATCACAAGGTTGCTCCGCCGCCGCGTGAGGGTATAAAAACCAACATGGAAGAGTTGATTCACCACTTTAAACTCTTTACGGAAGGAATTCACGTGCCACCGGGTGAGGCTTATGCAGCAATTGAGCACCCCAAAGGCGAATTCGGTATTTATTTTATTTCAGATGGTGCTAACAAACCTTACCGTATGAAAATACGCGCTCCTGGTTATGTGCATCTTGCGGGAATGGATGAAATGTCGCGTGGCCACATGATTGCCGACGTCGTTACGATTATCGGTTCCCAGGATATTGTTTTTGGCGAGATCGACCGCTAATGTTTTCCTCTGAAACTCTAGAAAAATTCGCTCGGGAAGTTTCAAAATATCCGAACGATCAGAAGCAGTCTGCTGTGATGGCCTGTCTTGCGCATGCTCAGGAAGAAAAAGGCTGGTTGCCAGCTGAGGCCATTGAAGCGGTCGCCCTATATCTTGGGATGCCGGCGATGGCAGCCTTTGAGGTCGCGACTTTCTACAATATGTATGACCTTAAGCCGATCGGTAAGTACAAAATTACCGTCTGCACTAACCTGCCGTGCGCGCTATCTGGTGGTTATCATGCGGGTGAATACCTGCAGGAAAAGCTTGGTATTGGTTATGGCGAGACAACCGCAGACGGTAAATTCACCTTGAAAGAAGGTGAGTGCATGGGGGCATGTGGTGATGCGCCTGTAATGATCGTAAATAATCGTTCAATGTGCAGCCATATGCATCCTGAGCAAATCGATAAATTGCTGGAGGATTGTCAATAATGGCAATGCTCGGATCAATCAACGGTCTCCTGATGGAAGGCCTCAATGGCGATAACGGCTGGTCTTTGAAGGATTATGTTGCGCGAGGTGGTTATGTCCAGCTTCGCCGTATCCTCGAAAGCAAGATTACCCAAGAAGAGGTTATCGCTGAGGTCAAAAAGTCAGTACTGCGTGGTCGTGGCGGTGCGGGCTTTCCGACTGGACTGAAGTGGTCGTTTATGCCACGCTCGTTCCCTGGTGATAAATATGTGGTTTGCAATACCGACGAGGGTGAGCCGGGCACCTTTAAAGATCGCGACATCATGCGTTACAATCCGCATGCTGTGATTGAAGGTATGGCTATTGCGGCTTTTGCAATGGGCGCCAATCGCGGATATAACTATGTCCACGGTGAAATTTGGGAAATTTACAAGCGTTTTGAAGAAGCGCTTGACGAGGCTCGTATCGCAGGATTTATCGGCCATAACATACTTGGTTCTGGCTTTAGTTTCGAGCTTTTTGCTCACCATGGCTACGGTGCATACATTTGCGGCGAAGAAACATCTTTGTTGGAATCGATTGAAGGTAAAAAAGGTCAGCCAAGATTCAAGCCGCCTTTTCCAGCCTCATTTGGATTGTATGGCAAACCGACGACGATTAATAACACTGAAACATTCGCAGCAATTCCATTTATTTTAAAAATGGGTGGCGAAGAATTCCTGAATTTAGGCAAGCCGAATAACGGTGGTACAAAGTTGTTTTCGGTTTCGGGTCATGTTAATCGTCCGGGAAATTACGAAATCCCATTGGGAACACCGTTTTCAACTTTGTTGGAAATGTGCGGGGGAATGCGCGGTGGTCGCAAGATAAAGGCAGTGATTCCTGGTGGCTCATCGGCGCCGGTGATACCAGGTAACGTAATGATGGATACCACAATGGATTACGATGGTATTAGCAAGGCAGGTTCCATGCTGGGATCGGGAGCTGTCATCGTTATGGATGAAACTGTCTGTATGGTCAAGGCGCTTGAGCGATTGTCATTCTTCTACTATGAAGAGTCGTGTGGGCAATGCACGCCTTGTCGCGAAGGTACAGCCTGGATGTACAAGGTTGTGCATCGTATCGAAAATGGTCTGGGCAAGCCTGGGGATCTTGATCTCCTGAACGGAGTTTTAGGCAACATTATGGGTCGCACAATTTGTGCCCTAGGTGATGCAGCGGCGCTTCCTGTTCAGAGTTTTCTCAAGCATTTTGGTAAAGAGTTTGAGTACCACATAGAACATAAGTCCTGTCTCGTTCCCAAAGATGTTCAGTGGGCGGGCAGCGGTTTCCACAGAGCTCAGGCCTGAAGTGAAACTTCCGAACGATAGATACGAATAAACTGGCAACAAGGTAGCGACATGCTAGAAATCGAAATTGACGGCAAGACTGCGCAAGTACCCGATGGCAGCACGGTGATGGATGCCGCGCAGCAGGTGGGTGTGTATATTCCGCATTTTTGTTACCACAAAAAGCTTTCGATCGCCGCCAACTGTAGGATGTGTCTGGTGCAGGTTGAAAAGACACCGAAACCATTGCCTGCATGTGCCACTCCCGTTACCAACGGAATGAAGGTGTTTACGCACTCGGATCTTGCAATCAAGGCACAAAAAGGTGTTATGGAGTTTTTGCTGATCAATCATCCGCTCGATTGTCCAATCTGCGATCAGGGTGGTGAGTGTCAGTTGCAAGATATGTCTGTCGGTTATGGACCGATGAAAAGCCGTTACACCGAAGAAAAACATGTCGTCTTCCACAAAAATGTGGGTCCGTTGATCTCTATGGAAGAGATGAGCCGGTGTATCCATTGCACGCGGTGTGTTCGATTTGGTCAGGAAATTGCCGGGATTATGGAACTCGGGATGGCAAATCGAAACATGCATTCCGAAATTACAACTTTCCTTGGGCGTACGGTCGACTCCGAATTGTCCGGAAATATGATTGACCTTTGTCCGGTTGGTGCATTGACGTCTAAACCATTCCGTTATACAGCGCGCTCCTGGGAGTTGCAACGGCGCAAATCAATCAGCCCGCAAGATTCGGTTGGTGCCAATTTGGTGGTTCAAGTTAAGCACGACAATGTTATGCGTGTTCTTCCGCAGGAAAACGAAGCAGTTAATGAATGCTGGATTTCAGATAAAGAACGTTTTTCCTATCAGGCACTAAATTCAGAAGACCGTTTGACCAAACCGATGGTTAAACAGGGTGGTGAATGGCGTGAAGTGGACTGGAATGTTGCTCTTGACTACGTTTGTCATGGCTTGAAGGATGTTGCTCGAGAACATGGGGGTGATGCAGTCGCAGCCCTCGCTGCAGCATCCTCTACTCTGGAAGAGCTTTACCTGCTTGGTAAGGTAATGAAGGGCTTAGGCAGTGGGAATTTTGATTTCCGCCCGCGTCAAAAAGATTTTTCAAGCGATTTCAAACGCGCCGGGACACCTTGGCTCGGTATGCAACTTTCGGAAATAGCGGACCTTGATGCTGCATTGGTTGTTGGATCATTTTTGCGGAAAGACCATCCTCTTATTGCGCAACGACTCCGTCAGGCTGCAAAAAAATACACAAAGGTTAGTCTGTTGTCTGTAACGGCAGATGATCAGTTAATTGAACTGCATGCCAGTATTACTGTTCCTCCTTCTTCTTTGGCTCAATCACTGGCAGCCATTGTAAAGTCAGTGGCTGAGATCAAAGGTGATGCCGCGCCAGCAGGAACGGGTGATGCGGTTACATGTGAGACTAGCAAGAAAATTGCTCAAAGCCTGATCGATGGAGAAAAGCGTGCAATATTCCTTGGAAATGTTGCCACGCAATCTGACCAAGCAACTCAGTTGCATGCTTTGGCGCTTGAATTGGGGCGTTTAACTAATGCAACTGTCGGATTTTTGGGTGAATCAGGAAACGTCACTGGTGGGCATGCGGGATGGGCATTGCCATCGGGCGCCAATGCCCGCCAGATGTTTGAGCAGCCACGCAAAGCGTATGTTTTGATGGGCATCGAGCCTGAATTTGATTATGCCAATCCGCAAGTGGCGATGGCGGCGCTTAAGCAAGCTGGTTTAGTTATTTTTATGTCTGCCTTTAAGCATGCGCCGGCTCTCGAGTACGCTGACGTGATGTTGCCGATTGCGCCATTCACGGAAACTGCGGGCACATTCATCAACATCGAAGGTCGAGTTCAGAGTTTTAACGGTGTCGTAAAAGCTCGTGGTGAAGCTCGTCCAGCTTGGAAGGTTCTTCGCGTTATCGGCAATGTGCTCGATTTTGAAGGTTTTGATTACGACAACAGCGAAGCTGTTCGTGATGCGGTAATCGGTGAAGGAACTGAATTTGTCACTGGTCTAGATAATGGACTAAACGGTGTCCCAATCAATCTTGGAGCCACCGACGTAGATGGATTGCAGCGAATTTCTGATGTGCCGATTAATTTTGCAGATCCTATGGCACGCCGTTCTTCGTCGTTGAAACAGACTGCTGACTCGATTGTGCCATCGGCCCGCGTTTCTGAACAGACGCTTGCCAAGCTTGGTTTGAAGTCGGGAGATCAAGTGCGTGTGCGGCAAGGTGCTGGCGAGGCACTGTTGTTTGCCAAACTTGACAAGAATGTTCCTGACGGTTGTGTGCGAGTTTCTGCGGCACACGTATCGACATCCAGTTTAGGCGAAATGTTTGGACAAATTTCTGTGGAGCGTGCATAAATGGACGCACTGATGAATTTCGGGCAGGGTGTTTTTGGCGGTGTTTGGCCGGCTGTCTGGACCTTGGTCAAAATTGTATTGATCGTAGCGCCATTGATGCTAGGTGTTGCTTATTTGACCTTGGCTGAGCGCAAGGTTATTGGTTACATGCAGGTTCGAATTGGCCCAAATCGCGTTGGGCCATGGGGGTTGATCCAGCCGATTGCTGACGGCCTAAAGCTATTGTTTAAGGAAATCATTGTTCCCAGCAAGTCAAACAAAGGCATTTTCCTGATAGCGCCAATGCTTGCTATCGCTCCTGCGCTTGCCGCATGGGCAGTAATACCATTTACTGACACTCTAGTGTTGGCGAATATTGATGCCAGCTTGCTGTACATCATGGCTATTACATCCATTGGTGTTTATGGCGTTATTCTTTCTGGCTGGGCTTCAAATTCGAAATATGCATTTCTTGGAGCAATGCGTTCGGCTGCACAGATGGTTTCCTACGAAATTGCAATGGGCTTTTCGTTGATTTGTGTTTTGATGGTGTCCAACAGCTTGAATCTTGTTGATATCGTTAATGCGCAGAATCACGGTCGTTTTGCAAGTTGGGGCTTAGGTTTTTTATCCTGGAACTGGCTTCCACTATTTCCGATGTTCATTGTTTATTTGATTTCAGGAACCGCTGAACTCAATCGTGCTCCGTTTGACGTCGCCGAGGGTGAGTCCGAGATCGTTGCTGGTTTTCATATCGAGTATTCAGGAATGGCATTTGCTCTATTCTTTTTGGCTGAATACGCCAATATGATTCTGGTCGCAGCACTCACTTCCATCATGTTTATGGGCGGCTGGCTTTCACCTGTTGGGTTTCTGCCGGATGGGATTCTTTGGCTTTTTGGCAAGATGTCTTTTGTTTTGTTGTTGTTCCTCTGGTTCCGTGCAACTTTTCCGCGCTATCGTTACGATCAGTTGATGCGTTTGGGGTGGAAGGTTTTTGTGCCGATTTGTCTTGTTTGGCTTGTTGTTGTGGGTGTGTGGATGATGTCGCCACTTACCATCTGGAAGTGAGGAGCGTAAAATGGGTTCGATGAAGGAAATCTTCAACAGCCTCCTCCTCAAGGAGCTGCTGAAAGGTATGGCGGTAACTGGCAAGTATTTCTTTGCCCGAAAAATTACCGTTCAGTATCCAGAAGAAAAAACGCCGCAAAGCTCGCGCTTCCGTGGGCTGCATGCATTACGTCGCTATCCGAATGGTGAAGAGCGCTGTATCGCTTGCAAATTGTGTGAAGCAATCTGTCCGGCGATGGCGATTACGATTGAAGCCGAACCACGTGATGATGGTTCTCGGCGCACTACCCGTTACGATATTGACCTGACCAAGTGCATTTTTTGTGGTTTCTGCGAGGAAGCTTGCCCGGTTGATGCGGTCGTTGAAACCCGTGTCTTTGAATATCATGGTGAAAAGCGGGGCGACCTTTACTACACCAAGCAGATGCTGCTGGCCAATGGCGATCGTTATGAAGATCAGATCGCTCAGGACCGTCAACTTGACGCACCTTACCGCTAACAGGTACCCCTGATGGATATTCAAGCTTTCGTATTTTTCTTCTTGTCCGCGATTCTGATATTCGCCAGTTTGCGCGTGATTACCGCGCGAAATCCGGTTCATGCAGCATTGCATCTAATTCTTGCCTTCTTTACCTGTGGTGGCATCTGGGCCTTGTTGCAAGCCGAGTTTCTAGCAATTGCCATTATTCTCGTTTACGTTGGCGCGGTAATGGTCTTGTTCCTGTTTGTGGTCATGATGCTAGATATCAATATTGACCGCATGCGTGAGGGGTTCTGGAATTATTTACCGCTTGGCGCCATGCTTGGTGTCCTTATGGTTATGGAAATGGGACTGGTTCTGGGGAGCAAGTACTTCCAGGTTCCGGCTGTTGATGCACTGGTTCCTGCCGGAGTTTCAAACACAAAGAGTATTGGTACATTGATGTTCACGGATTTTGTTTATCCGTTCGAGTTGGCATCTCTCATACTGCTTGTTGGGATGATCGCAGCCATCGTGCTTACTTATCGTGGTCCAAAGAAATCCAAGTACACCAATCCTAATCAGCAGGTCTTCGTTAAAGCGAAGGATCGCATTCGCGTTCTGCAAATGCCGGTTGAAAAAGACTGAACCCCGGGGCACCAATGTTTACTCTTACACTTTCGCACTTCCTGATACTGGGCGCTATTCTTTTCGCGATCAGCGTGGTTGGTATCTTCCTTAACCGGAAGAATCTACTGGTTCTTTTGATGACCATCGAATTGATGCTGCTCGCGGTCAACATGAATTTTGTCGCCTTTTCCCATTATCTTGGTGATTTGTCAGGACAGATTTTCGTCTTCTTCATACTAACAGTGGCTGCTGCCGAATCTGCGATTGGTCTGGCAATCCTCATTGTCTTGTTCCGCAACCTGAAGAGCATCCATGTGGATGATCTGGGCAGTCTTAAGGGTTAATCATGGAAATGCAAAAACTCTATCTGCTCGTTCCATTGGCACCACTTTTCGGCGCCATGATTGCTGGCTTGTTCTGTCGAGTCATACCGCGGTGGGTTGCACACACCGTTACCATCGCAGGCGTTGCGATTGCTTTTATAGCATCGGTCATGATTTTCAAGGATGTGCAGGCTGGACATACCTATAACGGTACCGTTTATACTTGGCTGACTAGTGGCGATTACCGTTTTGAAGTCGGTTTTTTGATCGATACGCTGACAACTACGATGATGCTGGTCGTTACTTTCGTATCGCTGATGGTTCACATCTACACGGTGGGATACATGCAAGAAGATCCGGGTTACAACCGTTTCTTCAGCTATATCTCATTGTTTACTTTCTCCATGCTGATGCTGGTGATGAGTAACAATTTCATGCAGTTGTTTTTCGGCTGGGAGGCTGTTGGTCTGGTTTCCTACCTGCTGATTGGTTTCTGGTACACCCGCCCCACAGCAATTTTTGCCAACATGAAGGCTTTTTTGGTCAATCGAGTGGGTGACTTTGGATTTATTCTCGGCATTGGTCTGGTTCTCGCTCATTTCGGCACGCTTGATTACGCGGCTGTATTCGTTAAGGCGCCTGAGCTAGCAAATACAACTATCTCTTTATTTGCTGAACGTGATTGGGCTACTGTTTCGTTGATGACGGTCACCTGTATCTGCTTGTTCATCGGTGCAATGGGTAAATCCGCACAAGTACCTCTGCATGTCTGGCTGCCTGATTCAATGGAAGGTCCGACACCAATTTCGGCCCTGATTCATGCTGCGACGATGGTGACTGCCGGTATTTTTATGGTTGCCCGGATGTCACCGCTGTTTGAGCTTTCAACCACGGCACTTTCCTTTGTTATTGTGATCGGTGCGATAACTGCGCTATTCATGGGCTTTCTCGGCATTATTCAGAACGACATCAAGCGTGTCGTGGCCTATTCGACGCTTTCCCAGCTTGGTTACATGACGGTTGCGCTTGGCGCTTCGGCGTACTCGGTAGCCATTTTTCATCTAATGACCCATGCTTTCTTCAAGGCCTTACTGTTCCTGGCTGCCGGCTCTGTCATTATTGGCATGCATCACGAACAGGACATCCGCAAGATGGGTGGTCTTCGTAAGTACATGCCGATTACTTGGATCACGTCTTTGATTGGTTCGCTGGCCTTGATCGGTACGCCATTTCTATCCGGGTTTTATTCCAAGGACTCAATTATTGAAGCGGTAGCGCTGTCTCATATCCCCGGCGCTGGTTTCGCTTACTTTGCTGTGATGGCAGGTGTTTTTGTAACCGCTTTCTATTCATTCCGGATGTACTTCCTCGTATTCCACGGTGATGAGCGCTTTGGTAAGGCAGATCATCATGATCATCACGGCGATCATGATGATGAAGAGACTTCGCACGATCATCACCATGGTTTGGCTCCAGGCCAAAAACCACACGAAACCCCTTGGGTCGTCTGGTTGCCACTTGTTTTGTTGGCAATCCCTTCGGTTGGAATTGGTTTCATAGCGATTGGTCCGATGGTTTTTGGTGATTACTTTAAGGGTGTAATCTTTATTGATCATCATGCGCACCCGGTGATGGAGCATCTCTCTGAGCATTTCCACGGTGCGGTTGCGATGGGTGTTCACTCGCTGACCTCCATGCCGTTTATTCTTGCTTTGGCTGGTGTGGTGACTTCCTGGTTCTTCTACATGAAGCGTCCGGATATTCCTGCTGCAATTCAGCGTCGCTTCTCGTTGATCAACACGCTGTTCGAGAACAAATATTACTTTGACAAGTTTAACGAGGTGGTCTTCGCTGGTGGTGCTCGCGTCCTCGGCAAGGCGTTTTGGCGCGGTGGTGATGTTGCTGTCATCGATGGTGTGATGGTTAATGGATCTGCAAAACTTGTTGCCTGGATTGCTGCTGTAACCCGGTTCTTCCAGACCGGTTACGTCTATCACTACGCTTTCACGATGATCATTGGTGTTTTTGTGCTGATGACCTTGTGGATCAACCGCGCATAGCGTGAATAGCTCGCCGAAGAGCAAGGAATAACATGTCGACCTACCCGCTGATTTCTCTCGCAATCTGGACACCGATCATTGCCGGTTTCGTGGTGCTTGCCACCGGTTCTGACCGTAATGCACCGCTAGCACGAATGCTGGCTCTGGCCGGTGCCATCGCCGGACTTGTTGTGACCATCCCGCTTTGGACGGGATTTGATGTTGCCCTGGGCACAATGCAGTTTGTTGAACTGAAAACCTGGATCCCGCGATTCAACATTAACTATCACCTTGGGGTTGATGGGATTTCGATGTTGTTTGTGGTTCTTAATAGTTTCATAACAATCATTGTTGTTCTTGCTGGTTGGGAAGTGATTCAACAGAAGGTTGCGCAGTACAACGCCGCTTTTCTGATCATGTCAGGCCTGATGAACGGTATCTTTACTTCATTAGATGGCATTTTGTTTTATGTCTTCTTTGAAGCTTCGCTGATTCCGATGTATTTGATCATCGGTGTCTGGGGTGGTCCAAACCGGGTTTATGCCGCGTTTAAGTTCTTCCTTTATACGCTGTTCGGTTCCTTACTATTCCTGCTGGCGTTGATGTATTTGTTTATTCAGTCGGGTGGTAGTTTCTCCATCCTTGAATGGCACAAGTTGCCAATCGAATTGGGGCCACAAATCTGGTTGTTTCTTGCCTTTCTTGTTGCCTTTGCGGTTAAGGTGCCAATGTGGCCAGTTCATACCTGGTTGCCGGATGCCCACGTTGAAGCACCAACTGGTGGATCAATTGTTCTTGCAGCGATTGCTCTGAAACTCGGTGCATATGGCTTCCTCCGGTTCTCCTTGCCAATTCTGCCAGATGCCTCTCATGAACTTTCGAGTTTGGTGATTGGTTTGTCGCTGATTGCTGTGGTCTACATAGGGTTTGTCGCTCTGGTTCAGGAGGACATGAAGAAACTTGTTGCTTATTCGTCTATTGCGCACATGGGTTTTGTCACCCTAGGCTTTTTCATGTTCAGTGCAATGGGTATTGAAGGTGCTTTGGTTCAGATGCTTTCGCACGGGTTTGTTTCGGGCGCAATGTTCTTCTGTATTGGAGTCATGTATGACCGTGTTCATAGTCGCCAGATTGCCGATTACGGCGGTGTGGTCAATACCATGCCGAAGTTTGCGGCTTTGTTTATGCTCTTTTCCATGGCAAATGCTGGTCTGCCTGCCACTTCGGGTTTTGTCGGCGAATTCATGGTCATTCTGGGCGCGGTAAAGTTTAATTTTTGGGTTGCCTTTGCTGCAGCCAGTTCGATGGTCGTTGGTGCAGCCTATACCCTGTGGATGTACAAGCGCGTGATCTTTGGCGATGTCGCCAACCATCATGTTGCCGAACTCACTGACATCAATAATCGCGAATTCCTGATTCTCGGCGTGCTGGCCATCTGCACGCTGTGGATGGGCTTGTATCCTCAGCCCTTTACGGAAGTTATGCACGCTTCGGTCAATGACCTGTTGCGCCACGTTGCCATCAGCAAGATTCAATAAACGGTAGCCGACATGTTCGACAATTTTGTTGTCCCCAATCTTCTG
Organism: Pseudomonadota bacterium; assembly: GCA_039797825.1. Lineage (GTDB taxonomy): Bacteria > Pseudomonadota > Gammaproteobacteria > Burkholderiales > Rhodocyclaceae > Azonexus. The sequence continues at coordinate 40,398 of JBDKHF010000069.1, forward strand.
CCTGCTGCGCCTGAAATGTTTCTGGCAGCAATGGCATTGGTCATTCTCCTCGTTGATCTGACAGTCAAAGACAGTAGGCGCACAGTAACCTTTGTGCTGACCCAACTGACTCTGGTTGGCTGTGCGCTCATTCAGTTCTACACGAGTACAGGCGAGATCGTATATACCTTCAGCAATATGTTTGTAGATGACTTGATGTCAGATCTACTCAAGCTATTCCTTTACATGACAGTAGTTGTTGTCCTGTTCTATTCGCGGGGCTACATATTGGACCGCGAGGTGATGAACAAGGGCGAGTATTACGTTTTGGCCCTGTTTGCGACTTTGGGCATGATGGTCATGATCTCGGCTAATCATTTCGTCACCATTTATCTCGGTCTGGAACTTTTGTCGCTGTCGTTGTATGCGATGGTTGCCATGAATCGCGATTCAGCGGTTTCGACTGAAGCTGCGATGAAGTATTTCGTTCTTGGTGCGCTGGCATCGGGCCTCCTGCTTTATGGTATGTCGATGATTTATGGCGCGACGGGTACCCTCGAAATTACAGGGGTTGCTGAGAAGCTTTACGGTGGTGGTGCGAACAAGACATTACTTGTTTTTGGCTTGGTCTTCCTGGTGTCCGGTTTGGCATTCAAGCTTGGTGTCGTTCCCTTCCATATGTGGATTCCAGACGTTTATCACGGCGCCCCGACTTCTGTGACCTTACTGATCGGTTCCGCGCCCAAGTTGGCTGCCTTTGCAATCGTCATGCGCTTGCTGGTCAATGGCATGATCACCATGGCCCAGGACTGGCAGTCGATGTTGATCATCCTTTCTGTTTTGTCGATGGCCATTGGTAATCTTGCAGCTATTGCGCAAACCAACCTGAAGCGCATGCTGGCTTATTCGGCAATTTCCCACATGGGTTTCATGCTGCTCGGTATTACGACTGGCGTAGTTAGTGGTGACGCACGTTACGCGTTAAATGCGTATAGCTCTGCCATGTTCTATGTAATCGCCTACGTTCTGATGACGACGGGTGCTTTCGGCATGATTCTGCTGATGTCACGTGCTGGTTTTGAGGCGGATAACATTGATGACTTCAAAGGCTTGAACAAGCGCAGCCCTTGGTTTGCCGGGATCATGCTGATGGTGATGTTCTCCATGGCTGGTGTTCCCTTCTTCATCGGCTTCTTCGCCAAATTCTCCGTGTTGCAGGCGGTTGTTGCGGCTGGATACATGTGGCTGGCGATTGTTGCAGTCTTGTTCTCCCTGATTGGTGCCTTCTATTACCTTCGATTAGTCAAGGTGATGTACTTTGATGCGCCGGAAGATGACACGCCCCTAACGGTTGGCAATGATATGCGTATCCTGATTTCCGCTAACGGCTTGGCTGTCGCCCTGCTTGGCATGTTCCCGCAGGTGATCATGTCGCTTTGTGCTTACGCATTGCTGCGTTCGCTCTAATTCAAATATATTGATCTATTGAAACGCCCCGCTGGTCGGGGCGTTTTTTTTGGAGAATAAAATTGACAACTGATGCGCATCTAATCGAAACCACCATTCATTCAGAACGTGTATTCGAGGGCGCATTGCTTAAGGTCAATCGGGATGAAGTGCTATTACCCAATGGCAAAACGTCAATTCGCGAGTACATCACGCATCCGGGGGCCGTTGTCATCATGGCCTTCCTTGGTAGTGGAAATTTGCTCTTTGAGCGTCAGTTCCGCTATCCCTTGCGCCAGGTTTTTCTCGAATTACCGGCTGGGAAAATTGATCTTGGTGAGGATATTTTGAGCACGGCGCAACGCGAATTACTTGAAGAAACCGGGTATGTGGCAAGCGACTGGCGCTACATCGGTCGCATTCATCCTTGCATCGGCTACGCAGATGAGCGGATCGAGATATTTTCCGCACACGAACTACGTCGGGTTGGTGAAAAACAACTCGATCACAACGAATTTCTTGATGTACTAGAGCTTTCCCCTGCCGAGGCAAAACGTGCTGTCTGGGAGGGTGCGATTACGGATGCCAAAACGATTGCTGCTCTCTATTGGTTAGAGCGTCCTGCGAGCGACGTGGCTTAAGAAAATCAGGGGCCTTTTCCGGTTGACCGCGATCGTTTGTTCAAAACTGTCAGTTAGGTTATCCGACGGGTCAGTAGAAGTCCGCATTCAAGATGATGGGTATAGGGGAACTGATCGAACACCGCGGCTGCGCTGATGCAGTGCGTCGCCTGTAAGGCGCTTACATTTTCCTGCAGCGTTTGTGGGTTGCAGGAAATGTAGAGGATATTTTCAAAATTTCCAGCCAGCGCCAGGGTGGTTTCGTCGAGTCCGCTGCGCGGCGGGTCTACGAATAAAGTTGAAAAGCGATAACTATCGAGATCAATCTCTTTCATCCGCTCGAAAGGGCGATTGCGCGCCAGTGCTTCGCTGATATCGTCACTTGACATGCGGAGTAGCGTCACGTTTTCAACATGGTTGGCAGCAAGATTGTAGTTTGCGGCGGCGACTGATGATTTGCTCACTTCGGTAGCCAACACGCGCGTAAATTGCGGAGCAAGAGCGACCGTGAAATTTCCGTTGCCACAGTAAAGTTCAACCAGATCACCGCCGAGGCTGCCTGCCTGCTGGCATGCCCAGCCGAGCATTTGCCGGTTAACACCGGCATTGGGTTGCGAAAAGCTGCCTTCGATTTGTTGGTAGCGAAGCTGGCGCCCGTTTAATTCAAACTCTTCCAGCACCCAGTCACGATCAAGGACGATTTTTTGTTTGCGACTGCGCCCGATCAGTTGCACATTCAAATCGCTGGCCAGTTCGCGGGCTGCGCTTTCCCAGGACGAATCAAGTGGGCGATGGTAGATCAGCGTGATGAGCAGTTCACCGCTTAGCGTGGCGAGAAAGTTGACTTGAAACAGGCGTCGGTTCAAGGTTTCGCTGGCCTGCAGTTTATCTCGCAGGCGGGGCATGATGGCACAAATGCTGGCAGTCGCTGCGCTGAATTCTTCGATAATGACCGGTTGTTTTGGGTTATCTGAATCGAACATGGCGTAGTCAACGCGTTCATCTTGATGCCACATGCGGAACTCGGCGCGCATTCGGTAATGGAGCGGCGTTGAGGCAAAAACCTTAGGCTCTGGCAAGCCGAATGGAGTAAAGGCCTGCTTGAAGTTCTCTAACTTGTCGGCGAGTTGCGACGCGTAGTCTGCTGGATTAAAACTGGGCAGGGGCATGATGTCCGGGGGGCAGGGGTTCTAGAGCTTCGGGTCAGTAAATTTATAGCTGATTAGAAAATGGGTGCCTGAGCACCCATTTGTTCACATAGCGTTATGCGTGGGTTGCAGTACGTTTCTTGTCTCGTTCAATCAACGCATAGGCTGAGTGATTGTGGATCGATTCAAAGTTTTCGGATTCCACCACATAGGCATCAACGCGCGGTTCCGCATTGAGGCGAGCAGCGACATCGCGGACCATGTCCTCAACAAACTTTGGGTTGTCGTAAGCGCGTTCAGTGACATATTTTTCATCTGGTCGCTTGAGCAGGCCGTAAAGCTCGCAGGAGGCTTCCTGTTCGACGAGCTGGACGATTTCTTCGATCCACATGAAGTCGTTCATCCGGGCCGTTACGGTAACGTGTGAGCGCTGGTTGTGGGCGCCGTACTCGGATATCTTTTTTGAGCAGGGGCACAAGCTGGTGACCGGCACAACGACCTTGACCGAGGTGGCGATTTCGCCGTGGCAGATGTCACCAATAAAGGTGACGTCGTAATCCATCAGGCTTTGCACGCCGGAAATTGGTGCGGTCTTGTTAATGAAGTAAGGAAAATTCATCTCGATATGGCCGGTTTCAGCTTCGAGTTTGACCACCATTTCACGCAGCATGACCGGAAAGTTTTCAACAGAAATTTCACGTTCGTGGCTGTTGAGAATTTCCACAAAGCGGGACATGTGAGTGCCCTTGAAATTGTGTGGCAAGCCAACGTACATGTTAAACATGGCGATGGTGTGCTGGATCCCGGTTGATTTATCCTGAACTTTGATCGGATGGCGAATCGCCTTGATGCCAACTTTGTTGATAGCGATCTGGCGCGTGTCTGCAGTGTTTTGAACGTCGGCGATGATGGGGGAAGTCGGGCTCATTTGCTGTTCTTTATAAATTATTGTTGCTTACTATTGTGGGTACGAACGGCCTGCACGATGCCGTTTTTGTCGAGGCCAAGTTCGGCCAGCAACTGACTTTGTTCGCCGTGATCAATGAAGCGATCAGGGAGACCTAGGCGTAAAACCGGCACGGTCAGCCCATTTTCGGCTAGTACCCGCTCGATTTCCGAGCCGGCGCCACCGATCACAGCGTTTTCTTCGATACTGACCAGCAAGGAATGGTTCCCTGCAAGTTCGATTATTAGATTAATGTCGAGCGGTTTGACGAAGCGCATGTTGACGACCGTGGCATCAAGCTCATCACCGGCTGCGACAGCGGCAGCCACCAGGCTACCAAAGGCGAGCAAGGCAATATTTTGACCTGCACGGCGGATTTGGCCCTTGCCGACGGGCAAGGTGTCGAGCTGTGTTGAGGGGAGAGCACCAGTGCCTGCGCCGCGTGGATAACGGACCATGCTTGGGCAATCCAGCGCATAGGCGGTCGACAGCATCTGCCGGCACTCGGCTTCGTCAGCCGGTGCCATGACGACCATATTCGGGATGCAGGTGACAAAGGAGAGGTCGAACGTCCCGTGATGCGTTGGGCCATCGGCACCAACCAGGCCGCCACGGTCAACTGCGAAAATGACTGGTAAATTTTGCAGGGCGACGTCGTGAACCAGTTGGTCGTAAGCGCGTTGCAGGAAGGTCGAATAAATCGCAACGACCGGCTTCAGTCCTTCACAGGCCAGACCGGCGGCAAAGGTGACGGCATGTTGCTCGGCGATGCCAACATCGAAATAGCGCTCAGCGTGTTCAGCCGAGAAGCGCACCATGCCGGAGCCTTCGCGCATGGCTGGGGTGATGCCTATTAAGCGGGAATCTGCCTTGGCCATGTCGCACAGCCAGTCACCAAAGACTTGCGTATAGGTCAGCTTGCCGGGGCCTTTGGCTGATTTGATACCTTCATCTGGCGCGAATTTGGCAACGCCGTGATAAAGGATGGGATCCGCCTCAGCCAGTTTGTAGCCTTGGCCTTTTTTGGTGATGACGTGCAGGAACTTGGGGCCCTTGAGCTTTTTCAGGTTTTCCAGTGTCGGTATCAGGGCTTCAAGATCGTGACCGTCGATCGGCCCGTAATAATGGAAGCCGAATTCCTCGAATAGTGTGCCGGGGGCAATCATGCCCTTGACGTGTTCCTCGGCACGCCTTGCCAGCTCGAGCAAAGGCGGGGCAAATTCGAGCATGTGGCGACCGGCTTCACGGGCGACATGGAAGGTTTTGCCAGACATCAGGCGGGTCAAAATATTGTTCAGGGCACCAACCGGCGGCGAGATTGACATCTCGTTGTCGTTGAGGATGACCAGCATGTCGGCATCGGCAACACCCGCATTGTTCAGCGCTTCGAAGGCCATGCCGGCGGACATGGCGCCGTCGCCAATGATGGCCACCGATTTGCGCTGCTCGCCCTTGTGCTTGGCGGCCAGCGCCATGCCGAGTGCCGCCGAGATTGAGGTCGACGAATGACCGACCCCAAAGGTGTCGTAGGGACTTTCAGAACGCTTGGGGAAACCGGATAAGCCGCCATGCATACGCAAGCGTTTCATGCCTTCGCGGCGGCCAGTCAGAATTTTGTGGGCGTAGCATTGGTGGCCAACGTCCCAGACCAGCCGGTCTTCCGGTGTGTTGAAAACAGCATGCAGGGCAATCGTCAGTTCTATGGTGCCGAGATTGGATGACAGGTGGCCGCCGGTTTGCGATACCGATTCAAGCAGGAAGGCGCGTAATTCGCTGACTAATTGCGGCAGTTGCTTGCGGTCCAGTCGGCGCAGATCAGCCGGGCTGTTGATGGTGTCAAGCAAGGTAAAGGAGCTCATTAAAATTGCCGATGGCAGATGAAGTCTGCCAGTTGAGTCAGTCGTGTTGCACGTTCACCAAAAATGGCGAGGGCGGCGAGCGCGTCGTTGCGCAGTTCGTCGGCGTAGCGACGGGCAGCATCCAGTCCGAGCAGGCTGACGTAGGTTGGCTTGTCGGCGGCCTCATCCTTGCCGGCAGTTTTGCCAAGGGTGGCGGTGCTTGCCGTGCAGTCAAGGATGTCATCGATCACCTGAAAGAGCAGGCCGGCGCGTTTTGCGAAGCGGTCGAGATTCTGTCGCTCTTCGGCTGACAGGGCCTGGCCAGCCAGCGCCCCGAGCAGTACGGCGGTGCGTATCAGTGCGCCGGTTTTCAGCGCGTGCATCAATTCCAGTTCGGGTTGGTTCAATGGCTTGCCAACTGCGGCGAGGTCGATTGCCTGGCCGCCGGCCATGCCGCGTGAGCCGCTGGCGTGGGCAAGCAGGGCGATCATTTCGAGCTGTCGTTTCGGTTCGCCGATGGGCTGGCTGGCGAGCAGTTCAAAGGCCAGAGTTTGCAGGCTGTCGCCGACGAGCAGGGCGGTAGCCTGGTCAAATTCAACGTGGCAGGTGGGTCGGCCGCGGCGCAGCACATCGTCGTCCATGCACGGCAAATCATCATGGACCAGCGAATAGGTGTGGATCATTTCAACGGCACAGGCCACGGTTTCGAGTCTGCCTGGGTTGGCGCCGGTCAGTTCGCCGGCGGCGAAAGCGAGTAACGGACGAATGCGCTTGCCGCCACCCAGTGTCGCATAGCGCATCGCTTCGTGCAGGCGTCCGGGAATGCAGTCGGCGCTTGGTACGTGGTGAGCCAGGGCGGCTTCAATGCGCGCCTGCGTGGCGACCATCCAGTCAGCAAAGGCGGGCGAGTTCATCGTGCATCTGCCGGGTTGAAATCTTTTAATTCGCCACCTTCAAGGATGCGAACTTGTTGTTCGGCATCGGCAAGCTGTTGCTGGCAGTGTTTCATCAGTGCCATGCCGCGTCGGTAGGTGGTAATTGACGCTTCGAGTTCGAGCTTGCCACCTTCCATGCTTTGAACAATGGTTTCGAGCTCGGCGAGCGCCGTCTCAAATTTCATGTTGGCGATGGAGGGTTTAACCATGTCGGTGAGTCTCGGAAAACCAGTGAAAATACTCTATTTGGGGGCTTCAGGTCAAATTCGGGAGGGGGTAAAATGCCGGGTTTTAACGCGCTGGAGGCCTGAAATGTCCGACGTGGCGAACTTGTCCCGTTTGGCCCCCGCAGTTTCACAACTGCCGGTGGACTGGTATTTCGATGAAAAAGTTTTTGCGCTGGAGAAAAAACTGCTCTTCGATGCCAGTGCGGACTATGTCGGTCATCAGCTAATGGTGCCTGAAGTAGGCGATTATCGTTCGCTGGAATGGAAAGATCACGGTCAACTGCTTTTAAACGGTGGAAATGAGGGGCTTTGGCAGATGTCCAACGTCTGTCGTCACCGACAGGCCATCATGCTTCAGGGGTCTGGCAGACTTCAGGGCAATATCGTCTGCCCGATTCATCGCTGGACTTACGATACCGGCGGTCAACTGATCGGTGCGCCGCATTTTCCGCAGAACCCCTGCCTCAATTTGAACAAAGCCAAGCTGGAAAACTGGAATGGCCTGCTGTTCAAGGGGCCGCGTTCAGCCAATGCCGATCTGGCCGGCATGAAAGTGGCACCGGAACTTGATTTCACCGGCTACAAACTCGATCACGTCGAGATGCACGAGTGCAACTACAACTGGAAGACCTTCATTGAGGTCTATCTGGAGGATTACCATGTCGCGCCGTATCACCCGGGCCTCGGCAATTTTGTGACCTGCGACGACCTGACCTGGCAGTTTGGTGACTGGTATTCGGTGCAGCGCGTTGGCATTACCTCGCTGCAAAAATCGGGTTCCAAAGCCTATGAGCGTTGGCAAAAGGCGGTGCGCGATATTTATGGTGCGGAAGGTAAAGCACCGGAACATGGCGCCATCTGGCTGACCTATTTTCCGAACATCATGGTTGAGTGGTATCCGCACGTACTGGTCGTGTCGACGTTGATTCCGCAGGATGTGAACAAGACACTGAATATCGTCGAGTTCTATTACCCGGAAGAAATTGTCGATTTTGAACGTGATTTCATTGAGGCCGAACGCGCCGCCTATATGGAAACGGCGATTGAAGATGATGACATCGGCGAGCGTATGGATCGCGGTCGCTATGCACTCATGAAGGAAGGGCGCAACGAAGTCGGGCCATATCAAAGCCCGATGGAGGATGGCATGCAGCATTTCCACGAGTTTTATCGGCGGGTTATGCCGGGCCAGCTTTGAGCCTTCTCTGAATGCAATCCTTGTGGATGCTGGTCGCCAGCTTTCTCTTCGCCTGCATGGGCGTCTGCGTCAAATTCGCGGCTGAGACGCATTCGGCGGTGGAAATTACCTTTTATCGTAGTTTCATCTCTTTGATTCTGATGTTCGGGCTGGTCCGCCTGCGTGGTGTTGCGCTGGCGACGCCGCATTGGCGCTGGCAGATCAGCCGCGGGGTGGTCGGGTTTTCAGCCCTGCTCGCTTATTTCTACGCGATCACTCTATTGCCGTTGGCAACGGCGGTGACGCTCAATTACACCTCGGCTATTTTTCTGGCAATTTATCTGGCACTGGCCGGAATGCGCCTGCGGGCAGGTATTTTGGGCGCACTGGCGGTTGGTTTGGTTGGCGTGGTTCTCCTGCTCAAACCAACACTGCATGCCGATCAACTGATCGGCGGGCTGATTGGTCTTGGCTCGGGCGTACTGGCTGGAATGGCTTATTTCAGCGTGCGCGAGTTAGGCGCACGGGGCGAGCCGGAAACCCGGACGGTTTTTTATTTTTCGCTGGTTTCGTCAGTCTGTGCCGGGATTTGGCTGGTTTTCAGTGAACGGCATGCGGTCGACCTGAAAAGTGGCCTGCTTTTACTGGGAGTTGCCAGCTTTGCGACGGTCGCCCAACTGGCTATGACTCGCGCCTATACGCGTGGCAGAACCATGATGTCGGCAGCGCTTGCCTACAGTACCGTAATTTTTTCCAGCCTGTTCGGTGCCTTGTTTTGGGGCGAAGTGCTTGATGCCTCGGCGTGGATTGCGATAGGCCTGATCATCCTCTCAGGGATTGCGGCGACACACTTTTCCCGCGCCAGTCCGGTTGAACAGGATTAAACTCAAACAAACAACAACGGAGTCAAATCATGATCGTTATCGACCATCAAGCCAGTCGTGTCAGCGTTTCCGTGTTCGGCGAATTCACTTTGGCCGACTACAAGGAATTTGAAGAGGTCGTCAATTTCAAGATCAAGTTTGAAGGGCCGGTCGATCTTTATTTCGACATGACTCAAATGGCTGATCTGACCCTTGATGTTGCTTGGGAAGAAGTTAAATTCTCGCGCGCTCACGCCAATGACTTCAAGCGTGTGGCGGTGGTCACAGACAGCCAGTGGGTGACGTGGAGTGCGTGGCTCTCGCAAACCTTCGTCAATGCCGATGTTGAAGTCTTCGATAGTGCCGATGAGGCCAAAAACTGGCTGGATTCTGAAGAATGAGTTTTACAACGTTGATTGATGCCGCCACTTTGGCGGGGCGTCAGACTGATCCGGATTGGCTGCTTATCGACGTCAGGCATCAACTGGCTGATACGGTTTATGGCGAACGGGTTTACGCCGAGGGCCATATTCCCGGCGCGCATTTTCTGCATTGCGATTGTGATCTTTCGGGGGCGATGAGCGGGACGAATGGTCGTCATCCCTTACCCTCCGCTGAAAAGCTTGCAATTCGTTTCGGGGAAATCGGCATTGGTGCCAATACCCAGGTTGTTGTCTATGACGACGCGCAAGGCATGATTGCTGGCCGGCTATGGTGGTTGTTGCGCTGGCTGGGGCATGGCCAAGTTGCGGTGCTTGATGGTGGTCTGCAGGCTTGGTTAGCGATTGGCGGCGCGCTGCCCCAGGATGTTCCTGCTGCGCGTGCTACCTGTTTCGTGGCAAATATTCGCGATTCGCTGGTTGATGCGGACTACGTACAAAATTTCCTCGAAACCTCACGCATCTATTTGGTGGATGCACGAAGTCCGGATCGTTATCGCGGTGAGAATGAAACCATTGATCCGGTCGGTGGGCGAGTGCCTGGTGCGGTCAACCGCTTTTTCAGGGAGAATTTGCAGGAAAACGGTCTTTTCAAACCAGCCGAGTTGTTGCGTGCCGAGTGGCTAACCGCCTTGGCCGGGCGCAGTGCGGAACAGGTGGTTCATTATTGCGGCTCTGGCGTTTCTGCCTGCCACAATGTGTTGGCTATGGAGGTTGCCGGATTGCCCGGTTCCCGGCTATATGCTGGCTCCTGGAGCGAATGGTGTTCCGTGCCAACACGGCCGATGGAGCAGGGTTAATGGAAAGCCCTAAAGTCGGTATTGTCATTTTGGCGCTGGTTGCCGCTGCTTCATTGATCGGCGGCGTGGCTGGCTGGCAGATGCGCCAGCATGCCGTGTTATCCGCCAGCATTCCACTCACCTCGCCGGGCAACGCAAGGTAATTAACGCTGCCTTTACCCGCCTTTGTCAGTGGAGAAAAAGTAAGAGAGGCGTTGGCGTGGATTTAGCCACAGCAGTACATCGGGCGGAATACTTGATGGGCGCAAGGTTTCTTCAATCTTGAGACCTTCCACCTGGCTGAGATTGACGGTTGGCGCATCCCGTTTATCAACCTCCGGGCTGTAGATAAGGATGGTTGGCTTCAGGCTTTCCTTGCCCGGCGAAACCACCAGGCCGAGTGATTCGTCATTCAGCTTGACCAAGGTGCCAGGCGGGTAAACGCCGAGCAGCTTGATTAGCATGCTGAGCAGGCGCGGATCAAAGCGCGCCGTTTCAACACGATATAAACGCGCCAGAGCTTCGGCTGGCATCAAGGCATCGCGTTCAGGCGACTCTGGCGAACAGAGTCGGTCGTAGCGGTCAACGAGTGCGACAATGCGGGCCGCCGGGCCGGCATTGGTTTTGCCAGAGGGCCAGCCACTGCCATCGAGGTATTCGTGGTGGTCGGCAATAATCGATAGCGCAGTCGGCCCAAATGCGTCGGAAATTCTCGCCATCTCAAGCCCGTAGTTGCCATGCTGACGATAAAATTCTTCTTCATGCTTGGCGCGGGCCTTGGCTTTGAGAATGTGGGCCGGAACCTTGGCTTTGCCAATGTCGTGCGCCAGCGTCCCCAAGGCGAGTTCGGCTAATTGTGCTTCGTTGAGCCCAGCCACCTTGCCGAGCAGCATGGCCAGCGTCATCACATTAAGGGCGTGAAACTGCGGTCCTTCACCTTCCTTATCACCGAGCAAGTGCAGCAAAACCTCCTGGCCCTGGGTAATCATGCTGGCTGTGCTTTTCGATAATTCAGCCAATTGCGCACCCGCCTGCTTCGGGCTGCGTGTCATGCCGATCATTGCTTCGCGAGTAACGCGGGCTGCTTGCTCCCAGGCGCGGTCAGCACGTGCGGCGGCATCTTTCTGCTGACGCAGGCGAGCATGTTTTTCCACATTGCAGCGTTCAATTTCCTTATTGATCGTCGCTTCCTGCACCGGATCAATAGGGGGGGGCACAGCGGTTGATGCTTCGACTAACGCTTCCGGCTCGGCAGAACTTTTGTCCGGGTAGTAATAAAGTTTGCCTTTGGATTTGATCGCACGCAGTGATGCAATCTGCTTGGCATCACTGATCTTGAAACGATTGTAGATAAACGGATGGTCGTCCCATGGCATGTCCAGCCAGACGTAAAGGCCCAGCGCAACTTGTGCGGGGTCTATGGCAATGGGTTTTTCCGGTTTCTTCCACATGGTTGTTTAGCCGACAAATTGTGTCTAAGGATAACAGTCAGTAATCCTGTCCGGCAATGACAAGCGCGTCTATTTGTTTTTGTGTTGGGTCAGCGCCCATAAAACATGTTCGCGAACCAATGCAGAAGGGTGATCTTGGTGCTGTTGCAGCGCGCTGGTTGAGGCCTCGTTAGGTGCTGTGTTACCGAGCGCAACGGCAATGTTTCTCAACCAGCGCTCATGCCCAATGCGGCGAATCGGGTTGCCGGCGAGTCGCTCATTGAATTCAGCTTCCGTCCAGGCAAATAGATCAATCAGTTGAGCGGAGTCGAGTCCTTGGCGTGGTGCAAATTCGGGATCGCCAAGCTTGGCGAAACGATTCCACGGGCAGCAGAGCTGGCAATCGTCGCAACCGTAGATGCGGTTGCCGATCAGTGGGCGGAATTCCTCGGGAATGACACCAGCCAATTCAATGGTCAGGTAGGAAATACAGCGTCGGGCATCAACTTGATAGGGGGCGATGATCGCCTTGGTTGGACAGGCGTCGAGGCAGGCGGTGCAGGTGCCGCAATGCGCTTCAACTGGCGGATCGGGTGCCAAGGGCAAGTCGCAATAAATTTCACCAAGAAAGCGCCACGATCCATGTTGTGACAGCAAAAGGGTATGTTTTCCGCGCCAGCCCAAGCCAGCCTGGCTGGCAAAGTGCACCTCCATGACCGGGGCGGAGTCGGAGAAAACCCGGTAACCGAACGGGCCGATGATTGTTGTGATTTCATCGGCCAGTTTTTGCAGCCGATTACGGATTAGCTTGTGGTAATCGCGGCCCTGGGCGTAACGCGAAATTGCTGCTTGTGCCGGGTCGCTAACAATTTTTTGATGCGGTAGGTAGTCGACCGCAACAGAGATGATGCTGATTGTGCCGGGGTGCAAGTTGGCGGGGTTGGCGCGCAACTCGGCATGGCGGGCCATATAATCCATCTCGCCGTGATAACCCGCCGCCAGCCATAGTCTCAGTTCGTTACTTGCATTGCCGATGTCGACACTGGCCACACCGCTGGCGGCAAAGCCCAGCTTTTCAGCGGCTTGACGGATTTTTTCTTTGAGTGTTGTGAAATCAACAGTGGAGTTTTGATCGTGCATAACCCGGATGTTACCGCCGTTTTTGAGTTGTCGGACGAGGCTGCAACCCTGCGCCTTGGCAGCCTGTTGGCGCCCTTGCTCCAGCCTGGCATGGTTGTTTTTCTCGAAGGCGATCTCGGTGCCGGTAAGACCAGTTTTTCACGGGCGGTGATTCGGGCGCTTGGCCATGCCGGTCCGGTAAAAAGCCCGACCTATTCTCTGGTTGAAGTTTACGTAGTTTCGAGCTTATACTTATATCACTTTGATTTTTATCGTTTCGAGGCACACGAGGAGTTTCTCGATGCGGGCTTTGGTGAATACTTTAATGAGAATGCGATCTGCCTGGTTGAGTGGCCGGAGCAGGCTGAACGCTGCCTGCCGCCGCCAGACCTGCGGTTGCGCATTCATCATGCAAGTCTCGGGCGTGTCGTCGAAGCCTTGGCAAATTCACCGAAAGGGACGCAGTGTCTAAAGGCGCTCACCCAAGCCTGGGGCGCCGCAAGCTCCTCCGTTACGCCGGCACCTCGCTGATTTTTTCCGTCTCGTCGCTAGCTGGCGCGGCAACCAAACCGCCTTCTGTGCTCGCTGTACGGATTTGGCCAGCAGCTGACTACACCCGAGTGACGCTGGAGCATGATGCGCCGCTCAAATACACCCATTTCACGGTAGAAAATCCGGATCGGCTGGTGGTCGATATCGAGGGCGTCGAATTCAATAGCATATTGGATAGTCTGGCGCGCAAGGTGGCGACCGATGATCCGTACATCAAGCTATTGCGTGCGGGGCGTTTCAAGCCGGGTGTTGTGCGTCTGGTGATGGAATTGAAGACCAAGGTTACGCCGCAGGTGTTTGAGCTGAAACCGGCTGGCGAATACGGTCATCGTTTGGTGCTTGACGTCTATCCGGTCAATCCGCCGGATCCGATGATGGCCCTGCTGGAAGGTCGTCAGGATGCCGTTGTGCCGTTCAAGCCCGATCCTGAACCGGTTCTGGCCGAGAGCAAGGCAAGCGATCCGACTGCACGCTCAATTGAAAAAGCGCCGGAAGTGCATACCAGCAATAAATCCGGAAAACCGATTGTCGACCGCCTGATTACGATTACGCTTGATCCCGGTCATGGCGGTGAAGACCCCGGTGCAATTGGCAAGGGTGGTTCCTACGAGAAAAACGTGACACTGGCTGTCGCTAAACGCTTGAAGGCGCGCATTGATGCCGAACCCAACATGCGCGCCGTGCTGACGCGTGATTCCGATTTCTTCGTGCCGCTGCAAATGCGTGTACAGAAAGCCCGGCGCGTTCAGTCGGATCTGTTCTTGTCGATTCATGCCGATGCCTGGATCAAACCGGATGCGCGAGGCTCTTCCGTTTTTGTACTATCCGAGCGAGGTGCCTCAAGCACTCAGGCACGTTTGCTGGCGCAACGTGAAAATGATGCTGACCTGGTCGGTGGCGTTAATCTTGGTGCCAAGGATTTGTTCCTGGCGAGAACGCTGCTTGATTTGTCGCAGACAGCAACGATTAACGACAGTCTTAAGCTGGGTAAATATTTACTAGGCGAATTGGGTGGCGTTAACACGCTGCACAAAAATCACGTTGAGCAAGCCAGTTTTGCCGTGCTCAAAGCGCCTGATATTCCTTCAGCCCTGATCGAAACTGCATTTATCTCGAATCCGGATGAAGAGCGTCGTCTGAATGATGATGCCTATCAGGATAAATTGGCCGAAGCCATTGTGCGTGGTGTGCGGCAATATTTCATCAAGCACCCGCCGGGACCGAAAGCCAAACTGGCTGCGCTCGGTTAGCACCGTTCAAAACAACTCGATTTCACCCTTGGCGGGTATCTTTGGCGCTGTTTTGCCAGCAGCCAGCAGATCTTCGTAACAGGCTGACTGGTTTCGCCCATTACGCTTGGCGTAGTAAAGCGCCTCATCGGCCCGGTCGATGACATCCGATGGCGTATCGTTGTGGAGTAGTTGGCTGTAGCCGATGCTGACCGTAACGTGCCCGACGCGGCTGAAAATCTGAGCCTCCACGGCTTGCCGAAAGCGTTCAAATACATCATGAACACTCGACTGCTTTGCGGGTTGGAGTACGGCGATAAATTCTTCTCCACCAAAGCGAAATAATTGGTCGTCGTAGCGAAATGATTCGCTCATCAGGCGGGCGAACATGACCAAAACCTCATCGCCGATCAGATGGCCGTACGTGTCGTTAACCCGCTTGAAATAGTCGATGTCGCAAACCGCCAGCCAGTGTCGGCCATCCTTGCTGGCCTTGCGCCGTCGCTGGCCGCTGATGAAGGTGTTCTTTTCATCATTTGCCGCTTTGCCCAGCACCTCGAACAGGTGCTTGTCGAAGGTTTTGCGATTGGCCAGGCCGGTCAGCGTGTCACCTTCGCCGTAATCAAGGAGCGCAATATGATGCGTGAAATACTCGACGAGCCCCATCAGCAGGACTCGCTGATCGGCGGGGAAATTTTCACTGATGACGATATCGACAAGATAAATCAGACGGTTCATCGAGCTAACCGGAAATACCAGTCGGTTTGAGCCATCCGGCAGTACATCAAAAGCGATTGACGCCTCCCGGTATGCCTGACGGAGTAGTCGGTCTTGCTCAATTGGCTTGCAGTATCTGCGTTCAGGCAAATAGGCATTGTGCGAAAAGCCACCTTCTTCACCAAAACCGGCGCAGGCAAAAATTACCACCTTTGTGCCGCTGGAAAAGCAGCGGTAAATGCGCAGGGAGCGCGGCCCGAAAATGTCGAGCATGGCCTCAAGCAATGCGGTGTTGATTTCTGTTCGATCACGGCGCGCCGAAATTCGAACAATGTGATCAATCAACTTGAGCATGTGAGGTAGCGGGAGTCATGAATTAGAAACAATGCTTCAGATTATAACTAATGGAGTATGAGATTTTAATATTCTTAAGTAATTGCTTTAACTGGAATTTGCTCAATGCGGCGCAGGTTCGGACTAGCCGCTATAATTGGCCCTTTTTTTCGGGTATCAGATGCAGGTTTTTCGCGGGTTTTCGCGTCCGGTTTCCGGTCCTACGGCGCTGGCAATCGGTAATTTTGACGGGGTTCATCGCGGCCATGCGGCCCTGCTGGAGCGCCTTGTCGTTGCTGCTCGCGGCGCTGGCTTGCCGGCAACCATTCTGACCTTTGAGCCACACCCACGCGAATTTTTTTCCCCCGAGTCAGCGCCTGCCCGTCTGACTACCTTGCGTGAGAAACTTGAACTGCTGGCCGATGCGGGTGTTGAGCAGGTCATGGTTTGTCGTTTTAATGCTGGCTTTGCCGGACTATCCGCCGCACAGTTTATTGACTCCGTGCTGGTCGCCGGTTTGCGCACCCGTCATCTGATCATTGGCGACGATTTTCGTTTTGGCCAGGGGCGTTCCGGTGATTTTGCCCTGCTTCAGGCCACCGGGTTGCAAGCCAACTTTACGGTTGAAGCGATGGGTAGTGTTACGGTCGACGGCGAAAGAGCCTCAAGTTCTGGCGTGCGTAAAGCCTTGGCGGACGGCGATATGGAGCGGGCAGCGGATTTGCTCGGTCGGCCTTATGTGATTGATGGCAGCGTTCGACATGGTGACAAGATTGGTCGTCAGTTGGGCTTTCATACCGCCAATATCCGCATCAAACACAATCCGTTGCCGATGTCCGGTGTCTTTGCGGTTGAGGTTGCCGGCTTGGGTGACCAGTCACTGCCGGGCGTCGCCAATTTGGGTATTCGGCCAACGCTGGGCGGCACGCGGCCCTTGCTGGAAGTTCATCTTTTTGATTTTGAGCGCGATATTTATGGCGCGCACCTTTCCGTTCGTTTCGTTCACAAACTGCGTAACGAGCAACGTTTTCCCAATTTAGATGCCCTCAAGGCGCAGATCGCAGCAGATGCGATGGCGGCTCGGGCCTTTTTCAAGCTTTGAGTGCGCAAAATGGCTGATTACAAAGACACCCTGAACCTGACCGACACCGCTTTCCCGATGCGCGGCGATTTGCCCAAACGTGAGCCGCAGTGGGTTGGGCTTTGGCAGGAAAAGAAACTTTACCAGCGCATTCGTGAAGTTTGCGCCGGCCGACCACGTTTCGTGCTGCATGATGGCCCACCTTACGCCAATGGTGACATTCACATCGGTCATGCGGTCAACAAGGTTTTGAAGGACATTATTGTCCGCGCCAAGACGCTCAGTGGCTTTGATGCGCCTTACGTACCGGGCTGGGATTGCCACGGTTTGCCGATTGAGCACCAAATTGAAAAGCTGCACGGCAAACAGATTCCGGCTGACAAGGTGCGCGAGCTTTCCCGTGCCTATGCCGCTGAACAGGTCGAGCGCCAGAAAAAAGACTTTATTCGCCTTGGCGTCCTGGGCGATTGGGGTAATCCTTACCTGACCATGAATTACTCGGCGGAAGCTGGTGAGATTCGCGCGTTGGGCAAAATTCTTGAGCAAGGCTATCTCTATCAGGGTTTGAAGCCGGTTAACTGGTGTCTGGACTGCGGTTCGGCCCTGGCTGAAGCCGAGGTGGAGCACGAAGACAAAACTTCGCCGGCGATCGACGTGGCTTTTGAAGTGCATGGTAACCATGCCGAAAAACTGGCTGCGGCTTTTGGCCTGACCCATCTGCGCGGCCCGGCCTTTGCGGTAATCTGGACGACGACGCCGTGGACCTTGCCGGCTAACGAAGCGGTCAGCGTGCATCCGGAATTGACCTACGATCTCGTCGAAACCGAAAAAGGCGCCCTGATTCTGGTCCGCGAACTGGTTGAGGCTGCGCTCAAACGTTATGCGCTGGAAGGCAAAACGATTGCTTCGACGACTGGTGACAAGCTTGATCAAATTTTGCTCAAGCACCCGTTCCAACAACGCGATGTGGCAATTATTTGCGGTACGCACGTGACGACCGAAGCGGGTACCGGCCTGGTGCATACCGCGCCGGCGCATGGTGTGGACGACTACAACATCGGCAAGAAATATGGCCTGCCGGTCAATAATCCGGTCGGCAATGATGGCAAATTCCTCGGCAATACGCCGCCGCTGTCGGTCGGCGAGCTGGCCGGCAAGACGGTGTGGGAGGCCAATTCAATGGTGCTGCAGGAACTTGAATCCTGCGGTCGACTGCTAAAACAAGAGAAAATTTTGCACAGCTACCCGCACTGCTGGCGCCACAAGACGCCGATCATTTTCCGTGCGACGACGCAGTGGTTTATCGGCATGGATCACAAGAAAAATGAAGATGCCTCGACGCTGCGCTGGATTGCCGAACGTGCGGTTGATGAAACGCAATTCTTCCCGGCCTGGGGCCGTGCTCGCCTCGAAGGCATGATGAAGACGCGCCCGGACTGGTGTGTGTCACGCCAGCGTAACTGGGGCGTGCCGATTCCCTTCTTCCTGCACAAGGAAACCGGCCTGCCGCATCCGCGTACCGCCGAATTGGTCGAACTGGTTGCGCAACGTGTTGAAAAATCCGGCATCGAAGCCTGGTTTAGTCTTGATCCCGCTGAATTGCTGGGTGCCGAGGCCGATCAGTACAACAAGATGAAGGATACGCTCGACGTCTGGTTCGATTCCGGCACGACGCATTGGCACGTGTTGCGCGGTTCGCATGCCGCCGAGCTGGCTTATCCGGCTGATCTATATCTGGAAGGCTCTGACCAGCATCGTGGCTGGTTCCAGTCATCGCTGCTCTCCGGTTGCGCCATTGACGGTCGCGCGCCCTACAAAGCCTTGCTGACGCACGGTTTCGTGGTCGATGGCAAGGGTCACAAGATGTCGAAGTCGAAGGGCAACGTCATCGCACCGCAGCAGGTTTCGGACAAAATGGGCGCTGAAATCCTGCGCTTATGGACGGCTTCGACCGATTACTCCGGCGAACTGACGATTTCCGACGAAATTTTGAAGCGGGTCGTCGAAGGCTACCGCCGCATCCGCAATACCCTGCGCTTCGTGCTGGCCAATACCAGCGATTTTGATGCCGCCCAGGACATGTTGCCGGTCGAGCAATGGCTGGAAATCGACCGTTATGCGCTGGCCCTGACTCGTGAATTGCAGACGGATTGCCTGGCTGATTATGATCGTTACGAGTTCCACCGCGTCGTCCAGTCACTGCAAACCTTCTGTTCAGAAGATCTTGGCGGTTTCTACCTCGATATTCTGAAAGACCGCCTCTACACCACGGCCCCGAATTCGCGTTCACGCCGTTCGGCCCAGTCGGCGCTCTGGCACATCCTGCAGGCCTTCACCAAGCTGATGGCACCGATTCTTTCCTTTACTGCCGAAGAAGTCTGGCAGTTGCTGACCAAGGATGCTGAGCAATCGATCATGCTGCACACGTGGCATGAACTTCCCAAGCCGGAAGGCGAGGGCGAATTGTTGGCCAAGTGGTCGCTGATACGTGGCGTGCGGGCCGAAGTGACCAAGGCGCTGGAGGAGCTGCGCGAAGCCGGCAAGATCGGTTCCTCACTGCAAGCTGAAGTTGAACTGCATTGCGCTGGCGAGAAATTCGACTTGCTGACTTCGTTGGGCGATGACCTCAAGTTTGTCCTGATCGCCTCCAAAGTCAGCGTCATCAAGGCCGATCAAGAAAAGCTGATCGCCCAGCCATCCTCGCACGGCAAGTGCGAACGCTGCTGGCATGTGCGTGAGGATGTCGGTGCCAATGCCGAACATCCAACATTGTGTGGGCGTTGTATCAGCAATCTTCATGGCGCGGGTGAGGTTCGTACCTGTGCCTGATGCCAAGCGCTGGTATGCGCTGGCCGGGCTGGTCATTATTCTTGATCAGCTCAGCAAATGGGTCGTGCTGGAAAATATCGGCTACGGGCAAACAATTTATGTCGCGCCTTTCTGGAACTGGGTGCTGACCTACAATCCAGGTGCTGCCTTCAGTTTTCTCGCTGACCAACCGGGCTGGCAACGCTGGTTTTTCAGCGTGTTGGCGATTTCTGTTTCCGGCTGGATTGCGCTTGAATTAAAAAAACACCCGGAGCAAAAGCTCCTTTCGCTGGCTCTGGCGCTGGTTATGGGCGGCGCGCTCGGCAACGTGATCGACCGCATACGTTTTGGCGCAGTCGTCGATTTCATTCAGTGGCACGCCGCTGGACTCTATTGGCCCGCCTTCAACGTCGCCGATTCTGCCATTACCGTTGGGGCAATTTTGCTGGTGTTTGAGCAGTTGACCGCGACAAACAAGAAAATTGAGGAATAAATACCATGACCGTTCGTTCTGACAGCTATCTCACCCTGCATTACCGGATTACCGCGCTTGATGGTGAGGAATTCCTGTCAACCTTCGATATGAGCCCGGCGACCTTGCAAATGGGTAGTGGCCAACTTGCCGAAAATCTCGAATCGGTGTTGATCGGTTTGCCAGCGCATGAAACATTCGTTTTTGAACTGGAGCCCGAACAAGCCTTCGGTCAGCATAACGCCCGCCTGGTCGAGCGCATTGCGCGCAGCGGTTTGCCGGCGGAGATGGAACTCAAGGAAAATTCCGTCGTCGAATTCAGCGCCCCTCAGGGCGGTACCTTCGCCGGTTTCCTGCGTGAGCTGGATGCCACCCATGCCTTGTTCGACTTCAATCACCCGATGGCCGGAAAAGCGATCCGCTTCGAAGTGAAAATTATCGGAATCATGTAAATGCAAGTCATCCTCGCCAATCCCCGTGGCTTTTGTGCTGGTGTCGAACGTGCCATTGCCATCGTCGAGCGAGCACTGGCAAGGTTTGGCGCACCGATCTATGTCCGGCATGAGGTTGTGCACAATAAATTTGTTTGCGATGACCTGCGGGCCAAGGGCGCGCTATTTATCGATGAGCTGGGTGAAGTGCCTGCCGGTGGCACGGTGGTTTTTAGTGCACACGGTGTTTCAAAGGCTGTTTTTGCCGAGGCCGAACAACGTGGCCTGAAAATCTTTGATGCGACCTGTCCGCTAGTTACCAAGGTCCATGTCGAAGTGGGAAAAATGCGCAAACAGGCGCGTGAGGTAGTCATGATCGGCCACAAAGGCCACCCGGAAGTAGAAGGCACGATGGGGCAAAGTGCCGATGGGATGTATCTGGTCGAGACCGTTGAGGATGTGGCGAAACTGAAAGTTGCTCAGCCGCAACAACTTTCCTTTGTGACCCAAACCACGCTATCGATTGATGATGCGTCGCGGGTGATCGATGCGCTCAAATCCCAGTTTCCAGAAGTTCAAGGGCCCAAGAAAGACGATATTTGCTACGCCACTCAAAATCGTCAGGATGCAGTTAAGGCCTTGGTTGACCAGTGTGACCTGGTACTGGTTGTCGGCAGCCCTAATAGTTCAAACTCCCGCCGCTTGAAAGAAGTGGCCGTCGCACGGGGGATCTCGGCCTATTTGCTGGATGGGCCTGATGAAATCGAGCCGGCATGGTTGGCAGGCAAAACCAAAATAGGCGTTTCGGCAGGGGCGTCCGCACCCGAAATTCTGGTGCGCCAAGTTGTCGACCGCATCGTTGGTTTGACTAATGCCGAGGTCAAACAATTGGCAGGGGTAGAAGAAAACGTTTCCTTCCCTTTGCCAAAGGAACTAGCGCAAAACTAATTACACTTGGTTTTGCCTTGCATGACGCGATTCGTTTCTGATAGAATCTTGGATTCAGATTTTTCTTTACCGGATAATTTACATGGCCAATACCGCACAAGCTCGCAAGCGTGCACGTCAAGCTGACAAGCAGCGCTCCCATAACGGTAGCCTGCGTTCGACCCTGCGTACCGCAATCAAGCGTGTGCGTCAGGCAATCGATGCTGGTGACAAGGCAGCTGCTCAGAGCGTTTTCCAGCAATCCGTTGCTGTGATGGATCGTATTGCGGACAAGAAGATTGTTCACAAGAACAAAACTTCCCGCACCAAGAGCCGTCTCTCTGCTCAGATCAAGGCAATCGCTGCCGTTGCTGCCTGATTAGTCAGGTAGTGTAAAAAAAGGCACCTTCGGGTGCCTTTTTTATTATCTGCGTACTGTTCGGTTAAGGTTTGTGGTCGATTGAACAAACGCCATCAATAATTTGCAAGTCGTTATCCTGCGCAAAGTTAAGCATGAAGCGATAAGCCATCGGTTCAATTTCGCCAAGACGACCGTCGACAAATACGGCTTTTTCACCGTTGAAGTCGCCAGGGCCGACGTAGGGGGAGTATTTCATCTTGCGTTCGGCGCCAAATGCAGACATGACACCACACAACCGTTCTGCCCAGTCACTGGGGCGGAATTTGCGACCTTCTGTGGTCAGGCCAACAATGATGAAAGTGGTCGATGCGGATGTTGTCATTGTTCTACTCTGCGTTAGCGGGCGTTGCGACCTCTGATTGAATCATTCTAGCAGAAGCATTAGCGGTGTGGCATCTTTGCCATGCTCAAGGTCAAAACCTCTTTCTTCTGAACAGGATGCGTTGTATTTCCAGAACTGGCTGCATATACTGGATCTACGTCATTGATCTGTAGGGGGTTTTATGCAGTCTTCGTCAATCACGAAATATGGATTCCGAATCCGCACCCGCGATGGTGTGCTGGTTGAGAATTTGTCTATTTTTGGCCAGAGCGAGGCGGATGCCTGCCGTAAGTTGCGCCAAATCTATAATGGCTGCGAGATCATTGAATCTCATTGCCAGTTGGCGCAACCAACAGGGCGCCATGCGCATTTGAATTACGAAGAAGTCGTTGATCTGATTATTGCAGCGTGATATTCAGGTCGCCGCGTCCGACCAGTTCGCGAAGCAGGTTGGTGTGGTCGTGAGCACCGCTGCTCGACGCGCTGTGGCGGTAGACATCTTGATGCAGCGATGGACTTTCAGCGACGGCCACATTTTCCGAAATGACCGTGTCGAGTACATCATCGCCATAGCGCTCGCGTAGTTTGCTGCGCACGTCGTCACTCATCCGCCGCCTGCGGTCAAAACGGGTCAATAGATAGCGACGCTCGATGCGGTGCTTGAGTACCGGTTCAAGTACTTGTAGTGTTCGTGTGATGTGATCGGCTGCTTGTAGCGAAAGATAGTCTGTCGAAATGGGGATGAGCAGGCAGTCGCAGGCGAAAATTGCATTCAGGGCAAGGACGCCAATGTAGGGGCAGCAGTCGATCAGGGTTGGCCGGTTATTTGTTGCTTCAAGAACTTCGAGGCCATTGCGCAATTTGTTGAGAATGGCCGGGCCTTTGCCAAAGATCGAATCAACTTTGATTAACTGCTGATGGGCTGGGATCAGGTGACCAATCTGCTCCCAGGTTATTTCAAGCTCTGACAGGCTGCGAATGTCCTGGTAAAAGGCGAACAGGCTGCGGTTGGCTTCGACAGGCGCTTTGCCGTGAATGCTGGAGAGGTGGCCCTGCGGGTCGAGGTCAAGCAGGAGCGGCGAATTTCCTGATCGATTGAGGGCTGCGCCAAGGTTGAGCGCAGTCGTCGTTTTCCCGACGCCGCCTTTCTGATTGAAAATTGCAATACGCATGGTTTTGTCGTTCTATACAAGGCTGTATTTTTCACTTAACATCTTGGTTTGTACAACTCTTTCGGGATTATACGGCCCGATGGAGCAGTTATCATTCTGGCGGCGATAGCCGTCTTTTTTGTTTTTGGGGCGAGCTCATGTCACATGTCATGAATACCTATGCGCGGTTGCCAGTGACTTTTAGTCACGGAAATGGCTGCCGGATTACCGATATTGAGGGAAAAGAGTACCTTGACGCGTTGTCCGGGATCGCCGTATCCACGCTGGGCCATGCGCATCCCAAGCTGGTTGCGGCGATTGCTGCTCAGGCCGGGCGCATGCTGCACACCTCCAATCTTTACGCGATTCGCGAACAGGAACAGCTCTCAGACCAACTGGCTGAGTTGTCTGGTATGCAGGAAGTATTTTTCTGCAACTCCGGTTGCGAGGCAAATGAGGCGGCGATCAAGCTGGCGCGCTTTTATGGGCACAAGAAGGGCATTGATACGCCAACCATTATTGTCATGGAAAAGGCCTTTCATGGCCGGACGATGGCGACCTTGTCGGCAACTGGTAACCGCAAGGCGCAGGCTGGTTTTGAGCCTTTGGTTTCGGGCTTTGTCCGCGTTCCTTACGACGATCTTGCTGCAATCAAGACCGTCGCCGAACATAACAAAAATATCGTCGCCGTAATGCTGGAAATTGTTCAGGGCGAAGGCGGTATTCATCTGGCTTCGATTGAATACCAGAAAGAATTACGCAAGCTGTGTGACGAGCAGGGCTGGTTGTTGATTTGCGACGAAGTGCAATGTGGCATGGCGCGCACCGGTAAGTGGTTTGGCTATCAACATGCGGGCATTCAGCCGGATGTGGCGACTTTGGCTAAAGGTCTTGGCTCCGGCGTGCCGATTGGTGCCTGCATGGTGAGCGGCAAGGCGGCTGGTCTCTTTGGTCCGGGTAACCATGGCTCGACCTTTGGCGGTAATCCGCTGGCTTGTACGGCGGCGCTAACCACTATTGAAACCATCAAGCAGGATGGTTTGATGGCCAATGCCGAGCATGTTGGCGCGCTGATTCGGCAATTGATGGCCGAGGCGCTGGCGGGTTGCAAGGGCGTTGTTGAGATTCGCGGACATGGTTTGATGATCGGCATCGAGCTGGATCGCCCTTGCGGCGAGCTGGTGGGTAAGGCGCTGGCAGCTGGTGTTCTGATCAACGTGACGGCGGACAAGGTAATCCGTTTGCTGCCTTCGCTGATTTTTGGTGAAAATGAGGCCAAAGAGCTGGTTGACCGTACCGCTCCCCTCATCAAGGAATGCCTGGCGGCCTAATATCATGGCGATCAAACACTTCCTCCAATTCAAGGATTTCACGCGCGAAGAGTTCGCCTATGTCTTTGAGCGTTCGCGCTGGATCAAGAATCAGTTTAAATCGTATGAAAAATACTGGCCGTTGGTTGATCGAACGCTGGTTATGATCTTCGAAAAAGCGAGTACGCGGACGCGGCTTTCTTTCGAGGCCGGCATGCATCAGCTAGGCGGTTCGGCCATTTACCTCAATACCCGCGATTCGCAACTGGGGCGTGGCGAGCCGGTTGAGGATGCGGCACAGGTGATTTCGCGGATGAGCGACGTGGTGATGATCCGCACGTTTGAACAGGAAATTATTGAGCGCTTTGCCGCCAATTCACGCGTGCCGGTGATCAACGGGCTGACCAATGAATATCACCCTTGCCAGATTCTGGCCGATATTTTTACCTACACCGAGCATCGTGGCTGCATTCAGGGCAAGACGGTGGCCTGGGTGGGCGATGCCAATAATATGTGTAATACCTGGCTGCAGGCGGCTCAGGTGCTTGATTTCAAAGTACATGTTTCGACCCCGCCGGGCTATGAATTGCAACCTGAGCTGATTGCCGGTGTCGATGCAGGGTGTTTCCAGATTTTTGCTGACCCGATGGATGCTTGCCGTGGCGCTGATCTAGTCACCACTGATGTCTGGACATCGATGGGCTTTGAGGCCGAGAACGAAGAGCGGATCAAGGCTTTTGCCGATTGGTGCGTTGATGGCGAGATGATGCGAGTGGCTGATCCGCAGGCGATTTTCATGCACTGTCTGCCGGCACATCGTGGTGAAGAAGTGACGGGCGAGGTAATTGACGGCCCGCAATCCGTGGTTTGGGATGAGGCCGAAAACAGACTGCACGTACAAAAAGCTTTGATGGAATACCTGCTGCTGGGCAGGCTTGAAACGAAATAAGGAAACAGACATGAGCGATGTTAAAAAAGTAGTGCTGGCCTATTCCGGTGGTTTGGATACCTCCGTGATCCTTAAGTGGCTGCAGGATACCTATCAGTGTGAAGTGGTGACCTTCACCGCCGACCTCGGTCAGGGCGAAGAACTGGAGCCGGCGCGTGCCAAAGCGTTGCAGTTCGGCATCAAGCCGGAAAACATCTTTATTGACGACCTGCGTGAAGAGTTTGTCCGCGATTTCGTCTTCCCGATGTTCCGCTGCAACACTGTTTATGAAGGCGAATACCTGCTCGGCACTTCGATTGCCCGTCCGCTGATCGCCAAGCGTTTGATTGACATCGTCAATGCCACCGGTTCCGATGCCATTTCGCATGGCGCAACTGGCAAGGGCAACGACCAGGTACGTTTTGAGCTGGGCGCCTATGCGCTGAAACCGGGCATCAAGGTCATCGCGCCGTGGCGTGAGTGGGATTTGCTGTCGCGTGAAAAGCTGATGGCTTATGCCGAGCAGCATGGCATTCCGGTCGACATGAAGCACAAGCAGGGCGGTTCGCCGTACTCGATGGATGCCAACCTGTTGCATATTTCCTACGAAGGTCGCCATCTCGAAAACCCGGCGGCTGAAGCCGAGGAATCGATGTGGCGCTGGACGGTTTCCCCGGAAGCCGCACCGGACAAGGCGGAATATCTCGATATCGAATACGCTAAGGGCGACATTGTTGGCCTCAACGGCACGCGCATGAGCCCGGCTACCGTACTGGCGACGCTGAACAAGATGGGCGGCGCGCATGGCATTGGCCGTCTTGATCTGGTCGAGAACCGCTATGTCGGCATGAAGTCACGTGGCTGCTACGAAACCCCCGGCGGCACCATCATGCTGCGCGCTCACCGTGCTATCGAGTCAGTCTGTCTCGACCGCGAAGTCGCCCACCTCAAGGATGACCTGATGCCGCGCTACGCCAGCCTGGTGTACAACGGCTACTGGTGGAGCCCGGAGCGTATCGCGCTGCAGACCTTGATTGACCACACGCAAAGCGTCGTCAATGGTTTTGTGCGCGTCAAACTGTACAAGGGCAACGTGATTGTTGTTGGTCGTGATTCCAAGACTGATTCCCTGTTCGACCCGACCATTGCGACCTTTGAGGATGACGCTGGCGCTTACGACCAGAAGGATGCGGCCGGTTTCATCAAGCTCAACGCCCTGCGCCTGCGTATTGCCGCCAATCTGCGCGCCAAGAACGGCAAGGCCTAAGCGATGGAACCCAACACCCTGTTCGGTTTTACCGAGGAGCAACTGGCGGATTTCGGTTCGACCTGGGGGGTGGGCTTTTTCATTATTTTCATGCTTTTCATCATTGGTGAGATTGCCTGGAAATCGAAAGCCGGCAAGACAGGGACATTCGTTCTTTTCTTTGTGCTGGCTTTCGGTATGGTTGGTTTTCTCGCCAAGGCAGTTATTCAAAAACTCTGGGGTATGTAAATGTCGCAATACGACAATGTTTCCGTGGTCAAAAAGGCCAATGTTTATTTTGACGGCAAGTGCGTTAGCCACACCGTGGTGCTGGCCGATGGTACGAAAAAGACAGTTGGCGTGATCCTGCCGTCCAGCCTGACCTTCAATACCGGTGCGCCGGAAATCATGGAAGGCGTGGGCGGTGCTTGCCGTGTCAAGCTCAAGGGCGAAAGCGAGTGGACGACCTATGGCGATGGCCAGTCTTTCAACGTGCCGGGTAATTCTTCATTTGAGATTGCTTGCGACGAGCCGTATCACTACGTTTGCCATTTTGGATAAGCGCCATGCCAAGCTTTGATTTCACCTCAGAAGCCGATATCGAGGCCTTGAAAAACGCAATCGATGTCACCTCGCGCCAGATCGATAACCGCTACGACTTCAAAGGCACCACGGCCAAGGTTGAGCTGAACGAGAAGGACAAGGTTATCACGCTGCATGGCGATTCTGACTTCCAGCTCGACCAGATCAAGGATCTGCTTTTCCCGGCGATGGAAAAGAAGGAAAAGGAAAGCGTCAAGCGTCTTGATCACCAGAAAATTCAGAGCGTTTCCGGCAACAAGGTGAAGCAGGAAATGAAGATCAAGGATGGCATCGACAGCGAACTGGCCAAGAAAATCGTCAAGATGATCAAGGACGGCAAGCTGAAGGTTCAGGCCTCGATTCAGGGTGACTCAGTGCGCGTTCAAGGTGCCAAACGTGATGATCTGCAGGGCTGTATTGCGCTGGTGACCAAGTCGATTACCGATTTTCCGATTAAATTCGGCAATTTCCGCGATTAAGGCATCCGTCACGGTCAACCCTAAAAATTAGTCAAAAAAATGGGCAGCCTAGCTGCCCGTTTTTTCGCCTTGAATTAGCATTGCAAGCCTTTGATCCAAACCGAGTAAAGTTGCCCGGATAGCTGGCGCATGGCGGGCAGGTGCTCGCTGATTTGCGCCTGCATGGCCTCAGGAGTTTGCACACTGGCTTGGTCGGCGGCAGACATGGCTTCATCGGCCCATTGTTCGCACCAGGTGGCAATCATCTCTGGTGTCATCTCGACATGGCACTGCATGCCAAGGTGCGGGCCAAGAGCGAATATCTGGTTGGCACAATGCGCATTGCCGGCGAGGCGCGTGGCGCCAGTCGGGATGCTGAAGGTTTCACCGTGCCAATGGAAGGCCATTCCCGTCTCATTGGCAAAATCACCTAGCCAGTGGCGGGTGATCTCATTGTTTTCGCTACGGGTTTCACCCCAACCAATTTCCTTAACCGGGTTTTTGCTGACTGTGCCACCAAGCGCCTTGCTCATCAATTGACCACCGAGACAGTGACCAATCACCGGCACATTCTTCGCCACTGCTTCACGGATCAGCGCACACACCGGCGCAATCCAGGGTAGTGGGTCATTCACGCTCATCGGCCCACCCATAAAACAAAGCCCGGAAAAGCTGTCGACCGTAACAGGTACGGATTCGCCCTCATCAAGGGCGATCAGCCGCCACGGTATCCCTTGTCGCTCAAGGAATATGGCAAAATAGCCCGGGCCTTCAGTGGGGGAGTGACGAAAGATGGCAACTGGTCGCATGGTGAGCAAAATGGTGAATGGAATGAGTTTCCATATTACCTTGCTGGTTTGTCTTTGCACTTTTTCCTGTGCCGCTTCAGCGCTTGATGTTGGCCTCGCCGGGATTATGGGCAGCAAGGCGATGTTGATGATCAATGGCGGTGAGCCGAGGGCAGTTGCCGTCGGGCAATCTATTGATGGTGTGCGCTTGATTTCGGTGGCTGGTGATCAGGTTGTCGTCGAGGTTGATGGCAAAAAACGCCCGCTGCGGGTTGGTCAGCATGCCGTTGGTAATGCAAGTGCCGATGGCTCCGGCAAGGTAATTCTGACTGCCGATGGTCAGGGACATTTTGTGACGAATGGTACGGTCAACGGTACTTCGGTCAAGTTTTTGGTTGATACTGGTGCTACCCTGATTTCCTTGGGAGCAAGCGATGCACGGCGGATCGGCATTGATGCGAGCAAAGGCCAGCGCGGCATTACCAACACGGCAAATGGTCAGGCGCAAGTCAGCAAAGTAAAACTGGATACGGTGCGCGTTGGCGATGTCACGATGCACAATGTGGATGCCTTGGTGCATCAAAATGATTTGCCGGTAGCGCTGCTCGGCATGAGTTTTTTGAACCGGATGGAAATGCAGCGCGACGGCGGTACGATGACGCTGAAAAAACAATATTAGGAGAGAGAATCATGCCAAGTCGTGATAAAGAAATTACCTTGCTGAGTCGGGAGCTGGAGATATTGATGAATGAGCGCCAAAGCATTTTGCGCGTGGTCGGTGCTTCGGCGGCCCTGATTGCCTCTCTCGACAGCAAACGGCTTCCTTTGGGTGCCGTTGAAGCAGCAGACATGGTGGCCACATCGATCAATGATCTGTCAGAAGAAACCTTGCAGGATGCACTGGATTCCGTTCATGCCGAGATCGAGGATGATGCCGAGACGGCATGAGTGTTGATCTCGAAAAAATTCGTAGCAGTTTGCTGGCTGAACCACTAGTCGGAGATTTCGTTCAGGAAGAGGGGGGCGAAGGATTGCCGCTGACCCCCGCGGCGGTGCTCTTCCCGATCGTGTTGCGCGCTGGTGGCGAGACGGTATTGCTTACCCAGCGTACAGCGCATCTCCGTGATCACGCCGGTCAGATCAGCTTTCCCGGCGGGCGCGTTGAAGTGGAAGACCTTTCTCCGACGCATACTGCCTTGCGTGAGACGCAAGAGGAAATTGGCCTGACCAGCGATTGCATCGAAGTGATTGGTTTTCTCCCGGAATATCGCACTGGCACCGGTTTTCGCGTCACGCCTGTCGTCGCCTTGGTCCGCCCGCCATTTGAATTGTCACCGGACCAATTTGAAGTGGCGGAGGTTTTCGAAGTGCCACTCGCCTTTCTGCTTGATCCCGAAAACCACAAACGCCATTCCCTGCATTACCGGGGTGCGCTGCGCCATTACTTTGCCATGACTTACGGTGATTATTTTATCTGGGGGGCGACCGCCGGCATGATCCGCTCGTTGAGCGAACGCCTTGGCCTGCAACCGGCTTGAGCATGTGGTATCTTGGTATTTTGGCTTTTGAGCCAGTGCTGAATAAGGCATTGATCAGCCCAATATGAGTCTTCTCTCGCTGCTAGCCGTTTTTCTCATCGAGCAATTAAAACCGCTGGACTATCGCCGCATTGTTGGGCAACCGCTGGTTGTCTGGGCGAGTTTTATCGAATCGCGCTTCAATGCAGGTGCTTATCAGCACGGGATAGCTGCGTGGTGTCTGGCCGTTTTGCCGCCGGTTATATTGCTGGCAATTCTCTACGGGCTTCTCTATTCGATCAGCCCGATTCTGGCCTGGGGGCTTAACGTAGGCGTGTTGTATCTGACGATGGGGTTTCGTCAGTTCAGCCACCATTACACAGAAATCCAGCTCGCGTTGCGCTTCGATGATTTGCCCCGTGCCCGCCAATTGTTGGCCGAATGGCAGGGATGTTCGACTAGCGATCTTGGTACTGAAGATATTGCCCGCCTTTCCATTGAGGCCGCTCTTGCTGCCTCGCATCGCCACGTATTTGCTGTGTTGCTCTGGTTTATCCTGCTGCCGGGGCCGTGTGGTGCTCTTTTGTATCGACTATCGGCCATTATCGATAGGCAATGGCGGCAGCAAAATACTGCTGAGCACAATGATTTCTCTATATTCTCACGGCAAATTTTCGGTATCATCGATTGGTTGCCGCTTCGTGTCACTGCCGCTGCCTTCGCAATTGTCGGAGATTTTGAAGATGCGGTTTATTGTTGGCGGACTCAGGCGCCACTTTGGCCGGATCGCGATCTTGGGATTGTCCTCGCGAGCGGTGCGGGGGCGTTGGGGGTGCAACTGGGCAGGCCGGTAGTAGAAGACAGTGAGGTTGCTGATAGCGCCGAACTGGGCTTGGGTGACCCGGCTGATGTGGATTTCATGCAGAGTGCCGTGGGGCTCGTCTGGCGAGCCACGGTGGTGTGGATGTTGTTGCTGTTTTTGTTGGGGCTTGCCAGTTTGGTGGGCTGAATCATTTTTATCAGGAGATTTATATGAGCAGAGACGTCGTCGTTCTAAGCGCAGTTCGTTCCCCGATTGGTGCCTTTGGTGGTTCCCTGGCCGATTTTGAAAGCACCGAGTTGGCTGGTGTTGTGATGAAGGAAGCGATTGCCCGCTCCGGAGTTGATCCGCTGGCAATCAATTATGTGACCGTTGGCACGACGATGCCGACCGATTCCCGCTACGCTTATGTTTCCCGCGTTGCCTCCATTCAAGCCGGTCTGTCGATGGATTCCGTCGCCATGCAGGTTTCCCGCTTGTGCGCGTCGGGCCTGCAAGGCATCGTCACCACCGCTCAAAACCTGATGCTGGGTGATGCCGACTACGGTATTGGCGGCGGTGTTGAAGTGATGTCCAAGGCAACTTACCTGATGCCGGCGCTGCGTTCCGGCGCGCGTATGGGTGACACCAAGGCAATTGACTCGATGGTTGCTGTGCTGACCGACCCGTTTGGCGTCGGACACATGGGTATCACCGCTGAAAATCTTGCCACCAAACATGGCTTCACCCGTGAAGATCAGGATGCACTGGCGGTTGAGTCGCAGCGTCGCGCTACGGTTGCTATCGCTGAAGGTCGTTTCAAATCGCAGATTTTCCCGATCGTCAAACAAACCCGTAAGGGCGAAGTTGTTTTCGACACTGACGAGCACGTCAAGTCCAATACGACGATGGAGTCCCTGGCCAAGATGAAGCCGGCCTTCAAGAAAGACGGCACTGTTACCGCCGGTAACGCTTCCGGCATCAACGACGGTGCTGCCTTCTTCGTACTGGCCGCGGCTGATGTGGCGGCCAAGGCCGGCCACAAGGCGATGGCGCGCATCGCTTCCTACGCCGTTGCTGGTGTGCCGAACGACATCATGGGCGAAGGCCCGATCCCGGCAACCAAGCTGGCCCTGAAAAAGGCTGGCCTGACGCTTGATCAAATGGATGTCATTGAATCCAACGAGGCGTTTGCGGCGCAGGCGCTGACGGTGTCCAAGGTGCTCGGCCTTGATCCGGCCAAGACCAACCCGAACGGCGGCGCTATCGCCCTCGGTCACCCGGTTGGCTGTTCAGGTGCATTCATCGCCACCAAGGCGCTGTACGAGCTTGAGCGCATTGGCGGCAAGTACGCACTGGTCACCATGTGTATTGGTGGTGGTCAAGGTATCGCGGTTATTTTCGAACGCGCCTGATCGCTCCGGTAGTAAAAGGCACAAACCAACCCGCCGGAGTGATCCGGCGGGTTTTTTTATTTTTGCACCACGTTGATTGATTGGCGCACCTTATTGGGGCGTTGTGTTTCATCGTGATTTCATAATTGTATGATTTTATTCGTGTTTTACCTGTGGCACGGAATCTGCTGAAATACAGGCGAGAGCATCCTCAGCGACGAGTCGAAAAATGAACTTCTATAACGAAATGATGGACGCCAACGGCGGCGTTCGTTCTCATTACCAGGGTTACGATGAATGGCTCAAGGCGACTCCGCCTGAGCGCATTGCCCGCAAACGGGCTGAAGCCGATCTGGCTTTTCATCGGGTCGGGATTACCTTTGCGGTTTATGGCGAGGAATCTGGCAAAGAACGCTTGATCCCTTTCGACATCATCCCGCGCATCATTCCTTCAGCGGAGTGGTCCTCGATGCAGGCCGGTTTGCGCCAACGGGTCAAAGCGCTGAACCTGTTCCTGAACGATATTTACCACGATCAGGAAATCCTTAAAGCGGGCAAGATTCCCGCTGAGCAAATCCTCAATAACGCGCAATACCGCCCGGTAATGAAGGGTGTTGATGTGCCTGGCGGCGTTTATGCGCACATTGCCGGGGTTGATATCGTGCGTGCCGGGGCTGGCGAGTTCTACGTGCTGGAAGACAATCTGCGCGTGCCATCGGGTGTTTCCTACATGCTCGAAGATCGCAAGATGATGATGCGCCTCTTCCCTGAGCTATTTGCCAAACACAAGGTCGCGCCGGTGCAGCACTACCCGGACTTGCTGCTCGAAAAATTGCGCGCGGTTGCCCCGAATGGTGTTAGCGATCCGACAGTGGTTGTGCTGACGCCTGGCGCTTATAACAGTGCTTACTTTGAACACACTTTCCTCGCTCAGCAGATGGGTGTTGAGCTGGTCGAGGGGCGTGATCTCTACGTCAAGAATGAAACGGTCTATATGCGGACGACGCAGGGCCCGCAACGGGTAGACGTGATTTACCGCCGGATCGACGACGATTACATGGACCCGGAAGAATTCCGCGCCGAATCGACGCTGGGCGTGCCCGGTATTCTCCGCGCTTATCAGGCTGGTAATGTGACGCTGGCCAATGCCATCGGTACTGGCGTTGCTGACGATAAGTCGATCTACCCCTATGTGCCGGAGATGATCCGTTTCTACCTTGGCGAAGAGCCAACGCTGAATAACGTGCCAACGCACATGTGCCGCAAGCCGGAAGAACTTAAGTACGTGCTCGCCCACCTGTCGGAACTGGTCGTCAAGGAAGTGCACGGTGCCGGTGGTTATGGCATGCTGGTTGGCCCGGCAGCTACCAAGACAGAAATCGAGCGCTTCCGGGCTTTGCTGATCGCCAAGCCGGATGGCTATATTGCCCAGCCCACCCTGGCGCTATCCAATTGCCCGACTTTTGTTGAAGAAGGTATTGCTCCGCGCCATCTTGATCTGCGTCCCTTTGTCCTGTCCTCGGGCAAGGATGTCGACATGGTCCCCGGTGGCCTGACTCGCGTCGCGCTGACTGAAGGCTCGCTGGTCGTTAATTCGTCGCAGGGCGGCGGTACCAAAGACACCTGGATTCTGGAGAACTGATCATGCTATCGCGAACTGCCGACCATCTTTTCTGGATGTCCCGCTACATCGAACGTGCCGAGAATCTGGCCCGTCTGCTCGACGTTACCTGGCAAATGTCGCTGGTGCCGCAACCTGTCGAGGTGGCGAATCAGAACTGGAATGCGATCATTGCCCTGAACAGTCTGGAAGAAGCCTTTGCGGCCAAGTATTCCACGGTCAACGCCGAAAACGTGCTGCGTTTTATGGTCAGCGACACCGACAACTATGCTTCGATCCATAGCTGCCTGCGTCTGGCCCGTGAGAATGCCCATGCCGTGCGCGGCACGATCACCACCGAAATGTGGGAAACGCTCAATTCAACCTGGCTGGAAGCGCGCGAAAAGACGTTTGAGCAACTCTACAACGCCGGTATCGCCGACTTTTTCGAGTGGGTGAAAATGCGTTCCTCGCTGTCGCGTGGCACGACGCTCGGCACCTTGTTGCAGGATGTTTCCTTCCACTTCATTCGCCTTGGCACACTGCTGGAGCGGGCTGATAACACGGCGCGCATTCTTGATGTGAAATATCACGTCCTGCGTCCGCATGGCGAAGAAGAGGGCGCAACAGATTTCTATCAGTGGGGAGCCTTGCTTCGCTCTGTCTCGGCCTTCGAGGTCTATCGCAAGGCTTACCGCGATGTGATTACGCCGGAACGAGTCGCCGAATTGCTTATTCTGCGCATGGATATGCCGCGTTCGTTGCACTTCTGCATGAATGGTGTGGTCAAGAATCTCGACCTGATCGCCAATAAATTGTCGACTGAAACCCAGCGTCAAGCCGGTTTGCTGCATGCCCAACTGCATTACGCGCGGGTTGAGGATATCTTGGAGCAAGGCCTGCACGAATGGCTGACGGATTTTATGGACCGTATTTATCTGCTCGGTAATGGCATCAGCAAGGACTTTCTGGTGCCGATGGTCGAAACTGCCTAATCTGAACGGAGAATTTTTGTGTCTATCCACGTTGCACTGAATCACCTTACTCACTATTCCTATGATCGCCTGATCAATCTCGGGCCACAGGTTGTCCGTTTGCGCCCGTGTCCGCATTCCCGCTCGCGCATCGTTTCCTATTCCTTGAAAGTCGGCCCCGATACGCATTTCATCAACTGGCAGCAAGACCCGCAGGCCAACTGGCTGGCGCGTCTGGTCTTTCCGGAAAAAACCCGCGAGTTCCGGGTCGAGGTTGATCTGGTCGTCGAAATGTCGGTCATCAATCCCTTCGATTTCTTCCTTGAACCCTATGCCGAAGAAATCCCCTTTACCTACGAAGCCTGGCAGCGCCACGAGTTGGAGCCTTACCTGCACAAACTGCCGGCGGGGCCAAAATTGCAGGCTTACGTCGACAGCATTTCACTCGAACCGCTGCGTAGCGTCGACTTCCTGGTCGCCCTCAATGCCCGGGTTCAGCAATCCGTCGGCTACACCATCCGTATGGAACCGGGCGTTCAGACTCCAGAGGAAACCCTGACCCTGGGTACCGGTTCGTGCCGCGATTCCGCCTGGTTGCTGGTGCAGATACTGCGTCACCTGGGCTTGGCGGCACGCTTTGTTTCCGGCTATTTAATCCAGTTGACCGCAGATGTTAAGTCGCTCGACGGCCCATCCGGCCCGGAGAAGGATTTCACCGATCTGCACGCCTGGTGTGAAGTGTATTTGCCAGGTGCCGGCTGGGTCGGCCTCGATCCAACCTCCGGTTTGTTTGCCGGTGAAGGCCACATTCCACTTGCCTGCACGCCGGAGCCATCATCGGCTGCGCCAGTCACCGGGGGCATAGATGAGTGCGAAACCGAGTTTGAGCATCACATGCAAGTCACCCGCATTTGGGAGGCACCGCGTGTTACCAAGCCGTATACCGACGAGCAGTGGGTCGAAATTGAAGGACTCGGTCATAAAGTTGACGAGCAGCTGCTGGGCATGGATGTTCGCCTGACTCAAGGTGGCGAACCGACCTTTGTTGCGGTCGACGACCCGGATGGCGCGGAATGGAATACCGACGCGATGGGCCCGACCAAGCGCTTTTACTCGGCCGAGTTGTTCCATCGCCTGCGTGAAAAATATGCGCCGCATGGCTTGATGCACTTTGGCCAGGGCAAGTGGTATCCCGGCGAGCAACTCCCGCGCTGGAGCCTGAATTGCTACTGGCGCAAGGATGGCGAACCGATCTGGCATTCGCCCGCACTCTATGCCAATGAAAAGCTTGATTACGGCGTAACCAGCGCCCATTCCGTGCAATTCATGACGCGCGTTGCTGAAAAGCTCAAGCTTGATCCGCAATACGTCTTCCCGACTTATGAAGACACCTACTACTACATGTGGCGTGAGCGCCGCCTGCCGGGTAATGTTGATCCCTTTGATTCGCGTCTTGACGATGAACTGGAGCGTGATCGCCTGATGCGCGTTTTCACGCAAGGCCTGACTCACACCGTCGGCCACGTCTTCCCAGTGATGAAAAATGCCGCGGGTCAGTGGCAAACCGGGCCATGGTTCCTGCGCTCCGAGCGTTGCTACCTGTTCCCCGGTGATTCGGCGATGGGCTACCGCTTGCCGCTCGATTCCCAGCCCTGGGTGACGAAAGCCGATTACCCCTACACCAACCCGCCTGACCCGGCGCAACCGACCAACCCGCTGCGCAGTCATGCCGATATCCGCCGTCAGTTCGCACATTCATTCGCTGTGGATGCCGCCGCTGGTCGTGGCGCCAATGAAGGTAATAGCGCCGACTACGCGTCAAGCAGTTCAAAGCGTTTTCCGGGTGATAGCGCTGCACAGCGCACCGATATTCAACCGGCCAGCAAGCAATCAGCCGGCTGGATCACGCGCATGGCGATGTCGGCTGAGCCGCGTCAAGGCAAGCTCTACATCTTCATGCCGCCAACTAACACGCTAGATGACTATCTGGAATTGGTTGCCGCTGTCGAGTCGACCGCAGAAGAGCTGCGTTTGCCGGTCATTCTCGAAGGCTACGAGCCGCCATCAGACCCGCGCTTGACCAGCTTCCGTGTGACGCCTGATCCAGGTGTGATCGAAGTCAATATTCATCCGGCGCACAACTGGGATCAGCTGGTTGAGCAAACCACGCACCTTTACGATGCTGCGCACCTCACCCGCCTGACTACCGAGAAATTCATGGTCGACGGGCGCCATACCGGCACCGGTGGCGGTAATCACTTTGTGCTGGGCGGCGCAACGCCGAGCGATTCGCCTTTCCTCCGGCGTCCGGACATGCTGCGCAGTCTGATCGCCTACTGGCACAATCATCCCAGCCTCTCCTACCTGTTCTCCGGCCTGTTTATCGGCCCGACCAGTCAGGCGCCACGGGTTGATGAAGCGCGTAACGACAGCCTCTACGAGCTGGAAATTGCTTTCAGCCAGATTCCGCCGGTTGGCGATTACATCCCGCCCTGGCTGGTTGACCGTGTCCTGCGTCATCTGCTGACCGATGTCACCGGTAACACGCATCGCTCCGAGTTCTGTATCGACAAACTTTTCTCGCCGGATGGCCCGACTGGTCGCCTCGGCCTGCTTGAGTTGCGTGCCTTTGAAATGCCGCCGCACGCCCGCATGTCGCTGACCCAGCAACTGCTGTTGCGGGCAATGATTGCGCGCTTTTGGGAAGAGCCCTACAACCCGCCGCGTCTGGCGCGCTGGGGTACCGAGTTGCATGACCGCTTCATGCTGCCGCATTACGTCGAGCAGGATTTCCGCGATGTGATGGAAGAAATGCAGTTGGCCGGCTACCCGATGAAGGCCGAATGGTTTGCTCCGCACTTTGAATTCCGTTTCCCGAAATACGGTGACTTCACCGTCAAGGGTATTGAATTTGAACTGCGCCACGCCCTCGAACCCTGGCATGTCATGGGTGAAGAAGGCTCGGTGGGCGGTACGGTGCGTTATGTCGATTCGTCGGTTGAGCGGGTTCAGGTCAAGATCAAGGGCATGGCGCCAGATCGTTACGTGCTGACTTGTAATGGGGTGGCTGTGCCCCTGCAGAATACCGGGATCAACGGCGAATTCGTTGCAGGTGTCCGTTATCGTGCCTGGCAACCGCCTTCCTGTCTGCATCCGACCATCGGTGTCGATACGCCGCTGGTGTTCGATATTGTCGATACCTGGATGCAACGTTCTCTGGGTGGCTGTCAGTACCATGTCACTCACCCCGGTGGGCGTAGCTTCGATACTTCTCCGGTCAACGCGTTTGAGGCCGAAAGTCGTCGTCTGGCGCGCTTCTTCCGCTTCGGCCATACGCCGGGGCAGATGCAGGTTGCGGCACCGGAGATCAGCGCTGAGCACCCGTTTACGTTAGACTTGCGCCGTTTTTAACCGGCACCTTGCAGCATTAGCGTGCGCTCCACTCCGGTGGGGCGCTGCTGCAACCTTTACCAGGCTTTATGGCCCGTACACTCCT
>JBDKHF010000070.1:0-103013 GCA_039797825.1 Pseudomonadota bacterium
AACGGTGACGCTGATCATCATCACCATCGGCGCCTCGCTGGTCATTCGCGGTCTGACAACGGTGATCTTCGGCAAGGGCACGCACAGCCTGCCTGCTTTCTCCGGTGAAACGCCGATTGAAATCCTCGGTGCCACGCTGATGCCGCAAAGTCTCTGGGTGCTCGGTGTCACCGCGCTGGTCGTCGTCGCGCTCTGGTATTTCTTCAACCGCACCTTGCAGGGCAAGGCCATGCTGGCGACTTCCTTCAACCGGTTAGCGGCTGAACTGGTCGGCATCAACACCGGCTGGGTGCTGTTCATGAGCTTCGCCATGTCGGCGGCACTCGGCGCGCTCGGCGGCATCCTGATTACGCCGATCACGCTGACTTCCTACGATGTCGGCATCATGCTCGGCCTCAAGGGCTTCGTTGCGGCGGTGGTTGGCGGCCTCGGCAATGGACTCGGCGCCGTGGTTGGCGGCCTGCTGGTCGGCATTTTGGAGGCGATGGGCGCCGGCTACATCTCGTCAGCCTACAAGGACGCGATTCCCTTCGTGCTGATCCTGCTGATTCTCTTCTTCATGCCACGCGGCCTGTTTGGCGGCAAATCGACGGATCGGGTGTGAGCATGAAAAAGAACGCTTACTTCGGTCTCTACATCGTCATCGCCATCCTGCTGGTGCTGCCTTTCGTCATGCCCAACAGTTTCTACGTGGATCTGGTGATCCGCATGGCGATCAACGCCGTCATCGTCCTTGGCCTGAACCTGCTGATCGGCTTCGCCGGCCAGATCAGTCTGGGTCACGCCGGTTTTCTCGGCATTGGCGCTTATGCGTCGGCGGTTTTGCCCACCCACTTCGGCTGGCATCCGCTGCTGGCGATGGGCGCCGGCGCGGTCGTCACCGGCGCGCTGGCGGCTTTGGTTGCGCGGCCGATCTTCAAACTCAAAGGCCACTATCTGGCGATGGCGACGCTCGGTCTCGGCATCATCATCAACATTGCGTTGCGCAACGAAGCGCAATGGACCGGCGGGCCGGATGGCATGGCGGTGCCGGCGATGGGCCTCTTTGGTTTTGAACTGAGCAATGACAAGCAATGGTATTGGGTTGTCGCCTTGTTACTCTCGGTGTCAGTCTGGGCTTCGCTGAACCTGATCGATTCGCCGTTCGGTCGCGCCCTGCGCGCCCTGCATGGTTCCGAGGTCGCCTCGCAGGTCGTCGGTGTCGATGTCGTGCGCTACAAGGTTGCCATTTTCGTCATGTCCGCCGTTTTCGCCAGCATCATGGGCAGTGTGACGGCGCATTACGTCGGCTTCGTCAGCCCCAACTTTGCCGATTTCTTCCACTCGATTGAACTGGTGACGATGGTGGTGATTGGCGGCATGGCCTCGGTTTATGGCTCGCTGGTCGGCGCTGTTTTGCTCACCGCCTTGCCGCAGGCGCTGGCTACGTTTGAGGGTTGGGAAACCGTCGTTTTCGGCGCCATTTTGATGCTGTCGATGATCTTCATGCCCAAGGGCCTGGTGCCGACGCTGGCCGCCAAATTCGGGAAGGGGGACTGATCATGTCCATGCTCGAAGTCAAAGACCTCTCGATTCATTTCGGCGGCGTCAAAGCGGTCCAAAACGTCACTTTCAATATCGATTCCGGCATCGTTTACTCGGTCATCGGCCCCAACGGCGCTGGAAAAACGACGCTGTTCAACCTGATTACCGGGGTCTACAAGCCGACCACGGGCGAAATCAAGCTCGATGGCGAGTCGATTGGCGGCAAATCGCCGAACGAACTGGCCACCCGTGGCGTGGCGAGAACTTTCCAGAACCTGCAAATCTGCATGAACATGAGCGCTGTCGAAAACGTCATGGTCGGTGCCCACCTGCGGCTGGATCGCAACCTGATCAAGGCCGCCCTGCGCTTCCCACCGCTCAAACGGCGCGACCGCGAATTACGTGAAGAGGCCGCCGAGTTGATGCGTTTCGTCGGGCTCGAAAAATATGTCGAAACCCGGGCCGATGCGATGTCCTACGGCGCGTTGAAACGTCTCGAAATCGCCCGCGCCCTGGCCATGAAACCGCGCCTGATCTTTCTCGACGAACCCGCCGCCGGCCTCAATCCCAAGGAAACCATCGAGGTCGATCATCTGGTGCGCAAAATCGCCGAATCCGGGGTGACGGTGGTGCTGGTCGAACACGACATGAAAATGGTCATGAATCTGTCGGACCGCATTCTGGTGCTCAATTACGGCAAGAAACTGGCCGAAGGGACGGGCGCGGAAATCCGCAATAACCCGGACGTGATTGCCGCTTATTTGGGCGCTCACGCGTAAGGAGTTGGATATGGAAGCACTACGCATCATCACCGAAGAACACCAGAACCTCTGGCGCATCGCCACGACACTGGACATGGTGGCCGACGAAATTGACGGTGGCAGCAAGGTTGAAGTGCCGTTTTTCAGTTCGGTTTTTGACTACATCGAGCAATTCATGGATCTCGCGCACCACGCCAAGGAAGACGCTTTCCTGTTCCCGGCATTGCGCGCCCGCTCGCCGGAAGCGGGAACCATCCTCGACCGCCTGCAGGCCGAGCATCGCAATGGCCCGGAAGTGCTCAAGGAATTAAGGGCAAAACTGGCGTCGACCGCAGCCGGTGGCGAAAACAACGCTGCCTTCACTTCCGCCCTGCGCATTTACACGCAAAGCCTCAAAAACCACATCCGGACTGAAGAAAAAGACGCCATGCCGCTCGCCCGCGAGGTGCTGACGGCGGCCGACTGGGCGGAAATTGATCGGGCCTTCCTCGATAACGAAGATCCCTTGTTCGGCGGCAAGGCGCGCGCCGAGTTCCGCGAACTGTTCCACCGCATCGCCAGCCTGGCGCCGGAATCGGTCGGCCTCGGCGCGCAAAGTGCCGGCGTGCTGCAAGCCGGCATCAAAACCGGCACTAGCGATGTGTTGCTGACGGTAGCCGGCATGGAAAGTTGTTATGGCCGGATCAAGGCGCTCAAGGGCATCGATCTTGTCGTGCGCAAAGGCGAACTGGTCGCGCTGGTCGGTGCCAACGGGGCCGGCAAAACCACCTTCCTGCGCACGCTATCCGGCGTACAGCCGATGAGCGCCGGCAAGATCACTTTCGATGGCGAGGATATTTCCTCCCTGCGTTCGGACCTGCGCATGCGCCGTGGCATCTGCCAAAGCCCGGAAGGTCGGCAGGTTTTCGGGCCGCTGTCGATTGAAGACAATCTGCGCCTCGGTGCCTACACCCAGCCGAAAACACAGGTTGAAGGTGACCTCGAAAAAATCTATGCAATGTTCCCGATTCTCAAGGAAAAACGGGCGCTGCCTGCCGGCACGCTGTCCGGCGGTCAACAGCAAATGCTGGCAATTGGCCGTGCCCTGATGGGGCGACCGAAAATGCTGTTGCTTGATGAGCCGTCGATGGGCCTCGCCCCGCTGCTGGTCGAAGAAGTGTTCAACGTCGTTAAAACCTTAAAGAGCCAAGGCATGACCATCTTCCTGGTTGAGCAAAATGCTTTCGCCGCGCTGGCCATCGCCGACCGTGGCTATGTGCTGGAAACCGGCAGCATTATTCTGACCGGCAGCGGCCAGGAACTGATCAGTAACGAACAGGTGCGGGCGGCTTATCTTGGAATGTAAGGAGACTGCATTGTTGAAATTGCTAACACCGTGCCGCCTCGGCGCTCTCGAATTGCGCAACCGCATGGTGATGGCGCCGTTAACCCGCTGCCGGACTGACAATGCCGGTTTCGTTCCCAACGAAATGATGGCGCGTTACTACGCCCAACGGGCCGGGGCCGGCCTGATCATTTCAGAAGGCACCATCGTTTCGCCGCAAGGGCGTGGCTATCCGTTTACGCCGGGTATCTGGTCTGCTGAGCAAGTCGAGGGCTGGCGCCAGGTGACGGCTGCGGTCCACGCCGAAAATGGGCTGATTCTTTGCCAGCTCTGGCATTGCGGCCGATTGTCACTGCCGGAATATCACCCGAGTGGCAAACCTGTCGCGCCCTCGGCGATCAATCCAGACTGGAAAATGTACACCCCAGCCGGCCCGATGCCGACCGTCACCCCGCACGCTTTGAGTCGTGAAGAGATCGCCGGCATCGTTGGCGACTTTGCAACAGCGGCACGCAACGCGCTTGATGCCGGATTTGATGGTGTCGAAATTCACAGCTCGAACGGCTACCTGTTTCACCAGTTCTTCTCGCGTTGCTCCAACACCCGCGACGACGAATACGGTGGCTCGCACGAAAACCGGGCGCGCATTTTCTTCGAGGTGCTCGATGCGGTCGGCAAATATCTGCCGATGAACCGGGTCGGCTTCCGCCTCAACCCGATGCTCAATCGCTTCCACGGCATAGCTGTCGATCAAGACACCGTGCCAATGTGGGAATATCTGGTTCGCCGCGCCAATGACTACGGCCTGGCCTATCTACACCTGACCGAACCGCTCTCGCCCAAGCAGATTGAAGACACGCCGCACGCGCTGGCCGATGTCGGCGCCCATTTTCGCCCCTTGGCGACAATGCCGATCATCACCAATGGCGCGCTGGATCGCGACAAAGGCGAGGCACGTCTGCAAAACGGTTTATGCGACGCCGTGGCTTATGGCCAGGCATGGATCGCCAACCCTGATCTGGTTGAACGCTTTAGCGCGGATCAGGAATTGAATACGCCCGATCCGCACACTTATTATCAGGGTGGCGAAAAAGGTTATCTCGATTACCCAGTCAAAAAATAGGTTTGCCGCAAAGTCAAGGCCGGCAACAAATTGATACAAACGGTTTCAATCAGGACACTTGGAACCTAGGCCTTCGGGTGCAATATGGGGCACATATTGCACCAAAACCCAC
This sequence comes from Pseudomonadota bacterium, assembly GCA_039797825.1. Classification (GTDB taxonomy): domain Bacteria; phylum Pseudomonadota; class Gammaproteobacteria; order Burkholderiales; family Rhodocyclaceae; genus Azonexus. The sequence goes on from JBDKHF010000070.1 coordinate 4,845, forward strand.
GGAGGCCCGCTTTGAATACTCAGGAACGCGATCAACTTAGCCAGTTTCTTCAGCAACTCAAGGGCACCCAGGTTGGCGCCAAGGATGCTGAAGCGGAGCGCTTGATTCAGGAAGCTTGCCGCCAACAGGCGGATGCCAATTATTTGCTCGTGCAACGATCCATGTTGTTGAGTCAGGCACTGGAGACTGCGCAGGCCGAAATTGCCCGGCTACAACAAGCTCAAGAGTCAGCACGGGGCAACAGCAATAGTTTCCTGGGTGGCAACGCCTGGGGTAATTCGCCCGTCAGCCCGGCGGTTGGCCAAGCAAGAGCAGCCGGCCTGGCGCCTGCATCGCCGCCTCCGGCAGCGGCTAATCCATCGGCCTGGGGGGCTGGCATGTTGGGCACGGTAGCCAGCACCGCTGCCGGTGTGGTTGCCGGTTCTTTTCTCTTTCAGGGAATCGGGAACTTAATGGGCAACCATAACAGCAGCAACGGTTTGCTGTCTGAGAACAAAAACTCGTATGAACCGACGCCTGCGCCGGCGGAGCATTTGGCTGCCAATTCTGATTCTGGAAACGTAAACAACGACTTTGCCGATTTGGGACCGGATGATAGTAGCGATCCCGACTGGACTTGAGGAGAAGCTTGAAATGACAGGACAAACAACCCCCAAAACTGATTTCAATGCCAGCGAATTCCTGGCAATTTCCCGCAGTTATTTTGGTCTGCAGCCAGCCGAATCAACACAGTTAGCCAGTGAGCCTCAAGCCATTGCTGACGAACAACCCCGTATCAACCCGCTGCAGCTTTTTCAACCGATGCACAGAACCACCATCAAACATTACCGCCGTCTTGCCAAGACCTTGATTTTCGTCAGCGGCTTGGGCGCTTTTTTTGCCGCACCGGCCTTTGCCGAAATGTCATGCAATGAAATGAACGGGCGTGGAAATCAGCACGAGCGTCACGCCAAACAAATCGATCAACACCACAAGGTGCTCTATGCGGCACTCAAATTGACGCCAGCGCAGGAGCCTGGCTGGCAGCGCTTGATCGACTCAGAACACTCGAAGGCCGCTGCCAACCCGGATCAGCCGATTGACTGGCCAAAACTGACCGCGCCGGAGCGAGCTGAAAAGATGCTCGAACTTTCCAAAATTCGGCAGGAGCAGATGGCTGAGCATGTCGCCGCCCTGAAAGCTTTCTATGCCAGCCTGACGCCAGAGCAGCAAAAAGCGTTTGAAGATGCCCATGCCGCGCCGCGCTCGGCGACGGGCATCAAGAAACCGCGCAATGCGCCACCGTCGTAAAGCCTTAGCCTTGTAAGGCTGCTTCAAAATCGGCTTCAGCATTGCTGGAAAAATTGAACTTGGCAAATAGGCGCTTCAGTTGGCCCGAACGAATTTTTGCTGATGCAGCAAACCAGATGCCTATCCTTCTACCTTGTTTGACCAGCGTGCTGAAGGCGAAGTGCCATTCACGGGATTCGGCAAGGCGCTCAATCACTTCACGCTCATTGTGAATCGCGATGCCTGCCTTTTTTAGTGACTGGATGAACAAGGTGGATTCTGTTTGATTGACGAACATTTTTGGCTCCGTGATTAGTGCTGCTATGCCTAATTAACGGGGTGCTAAATATTTCGCTGACTTCAATTTGTTGCGTTCTTGTAACCGCCTAGCCAAGGGATATGGGTTGTGAATACGCTTAAAGATCGCAGCGAAACGGCAGGTGATCCGCCGCTTCATCGCGATAGGCCTGAATTGCGCCGCCCTGTTGCGCCAGATGGCGACCGATCAGGGTGTGCATCTTCGGGTCGGCAATCCAGTGTGCCGAGTGCACCACGGTTGGCGTGAACCCACGCGCAATCTTGTGCTCGCCGCCGGCGCCCGGCTCGAAGCGCTGCAATCCTTCACGCAGGCAATAGCTAATGCCCTGATAGAAACACAGCTCGAAATGCAGGCTGTGATAATTGCCGCGACAGCCCCAGTAGCGACCGTAGAGCACTTGATCACTGCGAAAACAAAGTGACAGTGCCACTGGTTGGCCGCTATCGCGGGCGATGAAAAGCACCATTCGGCGCCCAAGCGCTTGTGCCAGTTCGGCAAAGCAGGGCGCCGTAAAGACGGCGTGGTTGTTGAATTTCTCAAAGGTCGAGGCGTAGAGCGCGTGCAATGCCGGCCATTCAGCTGGATCGACTTCATCGCCATGGCGGATTTCGATGGTCAGACCACTTTCATTTACTCGCCGCCGTTCGGCGCGGACCTTGCGCCGTTTTTCAGCAGCAAAAGTTGCCAGATAGCCGTCAAAGTCAGCACAGCCATTATTCAGCCAGTGAAACTGAACGTTGTGGCTGATTAGCAGTGCCGCATTCTGTAAAGCGAGTTTATTTTCCTTGTCGGGAAAAGCTACATGCCAGGAAGATGCCTGGTGCTCGTTCGCCACAGCTTGCGCCCCGTCGATCAGCGCCTGGCGAACTATCGCTGTATCGGGGGTGTCACCAACTAGGAGTCGTGGTCCGGCAGCCGGTGTGTGCGGCATGCCACTGAGCAATTTGGGGTAATAGACGCGACCGAGCTGCTGGTAGGCCGATGCCCATGACCAGTCCTGAATGAAGTCGCCATGCGAATTAAAGCGCAGATAAAGCGGCAGAATGCCGACGATACGGCCACTTGCATCCGTTGCCCGCAGATGTTGCGCCACCCAGCCCCAGGCTCGTCCGGCGGGTCCGTGGCGTTCGAGAATTGCCAGAAAATCGGCATTAAGAAATGGATCGCCGGACGGACATAGGCGATCCCATGCTTCGCGCGGGATCGCCTCAGCAGACGGACAAACAGTAATCGTGATCGCTGGCATCAATGCACTTTCTGTAGCAACTTCAAGCTGACTGCTCAACGACGCTTCGGTTCCTGCACTTCATTGATTTTCGGGTAGGGAAGGAGGTGCATTCCATTCAGCATTCGACCAAACCCGGCTTGCTCACTTCAATCGCACCATCACGCATTTCCAGACTCATTCGTGAAAAATGGCAGTAGCGCTATGGCCACCTGAATGCGCTGTTCAGCACTAGCCGATGGGTCATTCATGACGGCCAGCAAAAAACTCTTTGGGTTGGTGAAGCCACTGCCTTGGTTCAAGATGGAGGCTTCGCTGTGCCCTGGAATTTGGCTCGGTTCATTGTTTTGAACCGGTAAATTGGCTGTTAACTCGGGCGCTGACTGAAGAAAGCTTAATGCCTGTTCAAATTCTTCAGCCGTAATGCTTGCCAGCCCCGTCAGCATGCCTGCTTGTTTATCGAGATTTGGGGCCATTTCCAGCCAGGTCTCTTCAACAAACATGCTGCCCATGCTCGGGTCGATAAAAGCCGACCAGCGCTCAGCTTCAGCTTGTTTGGTGGGGACCAGGGGCAGAAAAGCAAGTTGCTCCTCAATACCCGGTCGAAGTTTCAGCTTCGTCGTTTTTGTCTCCGCCAGATACTTTCGGCAAAGACCGGTCATGAAATCCTGTGCTGACTGCAAACCAACCGGTTCAGCCAGTGAGAACCAGATTTGGTAACCCGCTTCAACGGAAACAGAAAGGGCCGGGGCGGGCAAATCGAGATCTGCCTGAACGCCCTGATAAAGTGCGCCAACCTGCCCCCAGTCGCAGCCTTGTTCGACGCTGATGACCAAACAGCGGACCAGCCCGGTTGCGGTGATCAGATGAATGATCGGATTGTCTGTTTCCGACTGCAAATTTGGCCATGCCTGGCCGGGTAAAAAATAGAGGCGTTGCAGCTCGGATTCCAGCTTGTTCATATCCTGCCTTGCTTGAAAATTTGAAATTCTGAACTTGCCCGTTTGCTGAATAAAAAAGCCCGCCAATCAACAGATCGACGGGCTTTTTTTATTGGTCAGTGCCTGCTTGTACGGTCACTCAAAAAAATTTTAGCGACCAATACAAAAATCAACCACAAGTACCTACCGCGCCGCACGCGGTACAGAAGTCACAGCCATCCTTGCGAATCATCGTGTGATTGCCGCATTCCGGACAAAGCTTGCCCTGAGTTGGCAGCACCTTGTTGCTGCTGGAGTTCTCCGGTGCTTCGAGGATGCCCATTTGTTGCAGCGGGAAACCCTTTTCGTCGAGGATGCCGAGCATTGAGTAGCGGTGGATGATCAGGTTGGCTAAATAGGCGACCGTTGATGGGTAGGTTTGCTGCTTGCGCGAACCGGGGACGAAGGCCATGAAGTCGCCGAGTGGCTCCGAGTAGTCGATCAGCTTGCGCAGCTTCATGCCGATCCAGGCCGGATCAAGGACGCGCATGTCGAGCGAAAGCAGCTTGGAGAGACCGTCGAGGGCACGCGGGTAGTTGCCGGAGAGCCACATTGAGTAGGGGCGGGTGACGCCGTCAGGCAGGGTGATTTCCTTGAGGCCGAGGACGAAATCTTCACCGGTTGATGGGTTGTTGATGTCGACTGTCCAGGACAGCGTGCCATCGGTGCCGGTTTTCGGCTCCTTGGCGCTGAACAGGGCATCTTTGACCGGCGTTGGGCCTTCGTGTTTGAAGGCGCCGAGTTGCTCGCAACGCCAAGCGATGACTTGGGCCATAGCGGAGACGACAGAGGGAACGCGCTTACGCTCGCCATGCGGCGGCATCGGCATTTCAAAGGAGTCGCCCGGTGTTTTGGCGAGGGCTTCGAGTTTCATTTCCAGCCAGGCGTGGTCTTTGGCGCGCATGTCCATCGACAGCGTCTTGGCGACGGCGCCGAGGCCGCGTGGTTCAGCCGGGCCGTTCGCCCAGACTTCGAACGGCCAGGCGCGGCCTTCCGGTTCAACGTGGCCGACGAACAGGGCGAACTTGCCGATTGGCGAGTCGATCATGTAAGTCCAGCACAGGTTGCCTTCCGGCAGGTTGGGGCGACCCGGCCAGCGCAGGCTGGAGAGAACCGGGGCCGGCAGGTTTTTGATCGATAGGCGGCGGTTGGCATCGGAGACAAAATCTTGCGGTGATTTGGCGTCGACCGTACCCGTTTCGGTTTTGGCGGGTTCGGTGGCGACGGAAAGCACCGAGCCAAGAACACTGTTCGGGCGATAGGTGGCGAGACCTTTGAGGCCGGCTTTCCAGGCGCTCATGTAGAGATCCTGGAAATCTTCGTAGGGATAATCGCCCGGTACGTTAACCGTCTTGGAAATCGAGGTGTCGATGTGCGGTGCGACGGCGGCGACCATGTCGGCGTGGGCCTGGGCCGAGATTTCCAGCGCCGTGACGAAGTAGTCGGGCAGCTTGCTGACATCGCCGCCGGTGTGCTTGTACAGACGCCAGGCGTAGTCTTCAACCGAATATTCCTTGAGCGTGCCATCCGGCATGCGCTTTTTGCGGTTGTAGGTCCAGGAGAAGGGCGGCTCGATGCCGTTTGATGCGTTATCGGCGAAGGCCAGCGAAATGGTGCCGGTCGGCGCAATCGACAGCAGGTGCGAATTGCGCAGGCCGTGTTTGCGGATTTCGGCCTTGACCTCAGCCGGCAGGCGCGAGGCGAAGTTGCCGCCGGAGAGGTACAGCTCGGCATTGAACAGCGGGAAGGCGCCGCGTTCTTTGGCCAGATCAACCGAGTAGAGATAAGCTGCATCGCGCATGCTCTCGGTGATGCGTGTGGCCATGGCGCGGGCTTCAGGCTTGTCGTAGCGCAGGCGCAGCATGGTCAGGGCATCGCCCAGACCGGTGTAGCCAAGGCCGACGCGGCGCTTGTTGGCGGCTTCCTGCTGCTGACGATCAAGCGGCCAGTGAGTGGCGTCGAGCACGTTGTCGAGCATGCGGGTCGAGATGCGGCAGACTTCCTCGAAGGTCGCAAAATCGAAAGTGGCTTGCTCGGAGAACGGGTGGCTGATGTACAGCGTCAGGTTGATCGAACCCAGGCAGCAGCAGCCATAAGGCGGCAGCGGCTGTTCGGCGCAGGGGTTGGTCGCCTCGATCACTTCGCAGTAATTGAGGTTGTTGTCCTTGTTCATCCGGTCGAGGAACAGGATGCCCGGTTCGGCGTGGTCGTAGGTGGATTTCATCACCTGGTCCCACAGATCACGAGCACGGACCTTGCGATAAACCCACATGCCGTCATCACGCTGGTAGGCGCCAGCGGAGCGCAGGTCGGCATTCGGCTCGGCACGATGCAACAGCTCAACTTCGCCATCGCTATCAACTGCTTCCATGAACGGGTCGGTGACGCCGATGGAAATGTTGAAGTTGGTCAGGTCGCCCTTGTCCTTGGCGTGGATGAAGATTTCGATATCCGGATGGTCGCAACGCAGCACGCCCATTTGGGCACCACGGCGGGCACCGGCAGACTCAACGGTTTCGCAGGAGCGGTCGAACACACGCATGTAGGAAACCGGGCCGGAAGCGCGTGACTGGGTGCCCTTGACGCGGGCACCTTGCGGACGAATGCTGGAAAAATCGTAACCGACACCGCCACCACGACGCATCGTTTCTGCGGCCTCGGCCAGGGCGGTGTAGATGCCGGGCTTGCCATCGGTGTTCTCAACGATGGAGTCGCCAACCGGTTGCACGAAGCAGTTGATCAGGGTTGCTTGCAGATCGGTACCGGCAGCGGAGTTGATCCGACCGGCGGGAACAAAGCCGTTCTCCTGCGCCCAGAGGAACTTGGCTTCCCAATGCGCCCGGTCATTTTCCTGCTCGACTTGGGCTAGCGCGTAGGCAACGCGCTTACGCACGTCATGGACATTGGTTTCCTTGCCCTTGGCATATTTTTCGATGAGCACTTCGCTGCAGATTTCCTGCTCTTGCAGGGGGGCGTACTTGGGTGCAGCGGGGATATCGGTCAGCGAGAGCTGTTCAGATACTGGGCTCATTTAGGGCTCCTTTCAGAAACTTTGTTGTCTGGTTTGTTTGTCTTCGAATGCCGTCAATCTACTATATCTAGTGTGTCGCTGCAATATATTGACTATATACAGTGTTTTTGCCTTTGGCTGAAAGTGCTTCGTCATGCCCGGAAAAAGCCCGAAAAAACAAAGCCCCGAGGCCTTTCGGCGTCGGGGCAAGAGATTTGTAAAACTTGCGTTTAGAGGCTGAGCAGGGTCTGTGCGTGATGCGCCATCATCCACTCTTCATTGGTCGGAATAACCAGCACATCAACGCTGCTATTGCCGGCTGAAATATGCAAATCGTGGCGGGCGTTGGCTTCCGGGTTGAGGCGGATGCCCAGCCATTCGGATTGCAGGCAAACCCGGCGCCGAACCTCTGCTGCGTGCTCGCCAATGCCGCCGGTGAACACCACGGCATCGAGACCACCGGCTGCTGCGGCCAGCGAACCTAGTTCGCGGGCAATGCGGTAACAGAAAAGATCAACTGCTTCCTGCGCTTCAGGTTTGTCGCTGGAGAGCAGGGTGCGCATGTCCTGGGAGATGCCGGAAACGCCAAGCAGGCCGGATTCCTTGTAGAGCATCCTGGTCATGTCCTTGACGCTCAGATTCTTGGTTTCCATCAGATGCAGGATCACGCCCGGATCAAGGTTGCCGCAGCGCGTGCCCATCACCAGACCGTCGATGGTCGAGAAGCCGAGCGTGGTGGCAACGCATTTGCGATTGACCATGGCGGCCATGCTGGCCCCGTTGCCGAGGTGTGCGACGACGACACGGCCATCGGCGCGTGAGGAATGCTCGGGCAAAGCGCGGGCAATGAATTCGTAGGACAGGCCATGAAAGCCGTAGCGCTTGACGCCTTCAGCGGTAATTGCACGCGGCAGGCCAAACATCTGGGCAACTTGCGGCTGGCTGCGGTGGAAGGCGGTATCGAAGCAGGCCACTTGCGGCACATTCGGCAACAGTGTTTGCAAGGCAACAATGCCTGCAACGTTATGCGGCTGGTGGAGCGGGGCAAGCGGGGTGAAGCTGGTGAGATGAGTGAGAACTTGCGCATCAATGACGGTTGGCTGCGAGTAACGCTCGCCACCATGAACCACACGGTGGCCGACTGCAGCAATTTCCCAGCCGGTATAGGTGGCCGTAAACCATTTAAGTAGTGCGTCAAAGGCCTGGGCGTGACTGACCCGTTCGCCGCTCAGTGTCTGGTCGGCAATGCGCTCGCCAGCCCGGTTTTTGGCGACCATTTTGGTTTCTTCGGCGCCGATGCCGTCGATTTGGCCGGAGACTTCAGCAATGGGTGAAATTGGGTGATCAAGCGGGAAAAGCGCAAATTTGATTGACGATGAACCGGCGTTGATAGTGAGAATGCCACGAGACATATTATGCAATTCCTTTTTTACGTGCAGCGTGAGCGACCATGGCGGCGATAACGCACGAGGCCGTGCGTGTTTCTGCACTGTCAGCACGGCTGGTCAAAATAATCGGGACTTTGGTGCCGAGCACGATGCCGGCGGTTAGCGCGTTGGCCAGGTATTCAAGCTGCTTGGCGACCATGTTGCCGGATTCGAGATCAGGCACCACGAGAATTTCGGCATGGCCGGCAACGGCTGACTTGATCCCCTTGGTTTTGGCAGCAACGATGGACACCGCATTGTCAAAAGCCAGTGGGCCATCGAGTATGCCGCCCTTGATCTGACCGCGGTCGGCCATTTTGCACAGGGCGGCGGCATCCAAAGTTGACTGGATTTTGGGGTTGACCGTCTCAATTGCCGAGAGAATCGCCACCTTGGGTTCCGGAATGCCGAGAATGTGTGCCAGATCGATGGCATTTTGAATAATGTCGACTTTGTCTTCCAACGTTGGCTTGATATTGATTGCTGCGTCGGTAATCAGTAGTGGACGATGGTAAGTCGGCACATTCATCACGAAAACGTGGCTAATCCGGCGTGACGTGCGCAAGCCGTTGGCCCGTGATACGACTTCGCTCATCAACTCGTCGGTATGCAGACTGCCCTTCATCAAGGCTTCAGCATCGCCGGTGCGCACCATTGAGACGGCCATTGCTGCCGAATCATGGCTGTGTTTGGCGTTGACGATGCGGATGCCGTGTAGATCAATGCCGAACTCTTCAGCAACCGAACGGATTTTTGATTCCGGCCCGATCAGGAAAGGTTCGATGATGCCTTCCTGAAAGGCGATGACCGGGCCTTTAAGCGATTCAACATCGCAGGGGTGGGCAACGGCGGTCGGGATCGGTTCCAGACCTTTGACGCTGGCCAGCAGGTTCAGGTAACGCTCGTGCTTGTCGTCGATGCGAATCGACGGCATGTGTTCTTGCCGAATGTGCGAAATTTTCTCGGACGGTGCCAGTACTTCGGCGGTGCCGCGCACGACTTGCAGGCCTTCCTGATTGGTACAAACGCAATCAAGGATGACATGCTTGTTGTGATCAAATTTCTGTTTCGCCGTCACGGTAATGGTGATCGTGTCACCAATGGTCACCGGGCGCGCGAAGTGGAGAGACTGGTCAATCAGGATGGTACCGGGGCCGGGAAACTGGGTGCCGAGCACGGTCGAGATCAGCGATCCGCTCCACATGCCGTGGGCGATCACTTCGCGGAACATGCCGCTTTCCGAATAGTGCTGATCGGCCATACCGGGATTCATGTCGCCGGTGAGGACGGCAAAGAGCTTGACGTCCTCGGGCATCAGCGTCCGGGTCAGACTGGAGGTATCGCCGACGCGAATTTCCTCGTAAGTCTTGTTGACCAGATGGTGCTGCTCACGGTTCTCATTCATTTTTTTGCTTCCTGAAAACGGCTGAAACGCAAACGGGCTACTTGGTGTTGATCAGGCGGTTTTTTGAGCGAGATGCAACTGTTCTTGACGTTCCTGCTCGCGACGGCGGTCATGCGCAGCATTTTTTGGCGGAATATCGATTGATAAGCTCGGGTTTTGCTGCAGCATGCGGTCGATTACCCACTGGTTGGCTTCGTAGGTAAATTCGCGTGCGGCCAGCGGGGCACTGGTAAATGCCTCAACAAACAAGGCGACGGCAGCCGAGCGGCTGACGCCATATTCACAATGCACCATGACCGAAATGTCAAAAGGTGCGTTATGCAGTTCTTTGACGAACTGGCTGATTTGAATTGCCATCAGGTGGTCAAACATGCCCACCATGGGGGCTGGCAAAAATTCATCTGCCGGTATGGCATCAAAAAAGGAAAGGCGCAGAACATGGCGGAACAGGGGGTCGAGATTGGCTTCCGGGGTGCCGGGGTCAGTGATCGAAATTACGGCCATGTAGGGATTGCCAGCCAGTGATTCGGCCAGTTCCCGCGAGGCGTATAAAACATGCTTGATGGTCATCTTGGGGTCTTGCTATCAGTTGGAGTGCGGCCTTTTGTCAGGGGCCGGTCATTCCATAAAAACAGGGTCGGAGAAAACCAGTGTGCCGTCTTTGCGCATCATCAGGTTGTCTGCTTTCATTAAATCGGGAAGCGCATCGTATTCGCCGGAAAACACTTCCAATGCCTTGAGCGAATCCTGCACGGTATCGTTCCAGCCCATCGGCGTAACGACCAGATGGTGCAGTGCAATGCGGCCCATATCCTGAGCCAGGTTGCGCCAGAGCATGCAGGCATCAAAGTAAGAAGTGGAAATCTTGCTGGCCAACTCGGTGGCATCACCGTCGCCGGGCAAGGGATAGAGTTTTTCGACTTCAACAATATGAAAGGGAAAGCCCCGGCTGGAGCGGCCTGCGGTACCGTGATCAGCGTAAACGACGGGAAAGTGTCGGCCAGTAGGACGATCATCTGCCGTGTAATAGGCGTAGTCAGTCGGTGATGACAGAATTTTGAAGACGCGCTCCTGTCCGTCAACGATGTCGCCATCGACAACAATGGTACTTTCGCCGCGACCGATTTCCTTCCTGCCGTTCAGCAGGGGGTGGTCGGGGATAGCATCAGGGATGAGTTCGCCGCAATCATTGGCCATAAGGTTCTCCGCTGGAGGTGCCTAAAACCTGAAGAATACCGCAAAGGCGCCTGTACTCTGCGCCCTGCGGTGATTCTTGATACGCGGAATCAGGCGACGATATGCGCGCCGGCATCGACGTAGATGGTTTGCCCGGTCATGCCGGAAGAACCGGATGAACACAGGAAGCCAACCAGCGCACCAACCTCTTCAATGGTCACGGTGCGACCAAGCGGTGCCTTGACCGCATCGGATTCAAGCAGCTTGTTGAAGTTGGTGATGCCGGAAGCGGCACGGGTCATGATCGGGCCGGGCGACACGGCAAAAACGCGAATACCCTTGGGGCCAAGATCGTAAGCCATGTAGCGCACGGCAGACTCAAGCGCCGCCTTGATGATGCCCATCACGCCATAGTTACGCACCACGCGCTCGGCGCCGAGGTAGGACATGGTGATCAGCGAACCACCTTCGGCCATCAACGGCTCGAGGGCTTTTGCCATGCGCAGGAAACTATGGCAGGAGATGTTCATGGCCGAGTCAAAACCGGCTTCGGAGGTGTCGATCACGCGACCGTGCAGGTCTTCGGCTTCGCAGAAAGCCATTGAGTGGATGGCGAAGTCGATATGGCCGAATTCTGCACCGCACTTTTCGATAACAGCTTCGAGGCTGCCGGGCTGGGTTACGTCGAGCTTTTCAAAAATCTTGGCGCCGAGAGAGTCAGCCAGCGGCTGGGTGTATTTGGCGGTTTTGTCGTTCTGGTAAGTGACAGCAATGTCAGCACCGAGATCGCGAACGGCTTTGGCGACGGCGAAGGCGATGGATTTGTCGTTGGCGATACCGGTGATCAGGCCTTTTTTGCCAGCCAGGGGCAAGTAGGTGCCGGTCTGTGCCAGCGTCGATTGCTCGTTATTTGTATTCATGCTGTTCTTCCTTTCAGAAGGGGATCGGGGATTGTTGCGGTACACCACTTTTCACCGTCGCCATCTTGAAACGTGGTTACGGTTGGTGCGGTGCACCATGGGCTTATTGTTGCACATTCTTATTACTTGGGGATGACAAATCTTCCGTAAACCAAGGTGGCTTGCTGCAAAAATTTGTGCGTTTTCATAACTCGTTATGCATTGGTTGACCTGCGACAAGCTACTGAGTCAACTTGGTGCTAGGCTTTTATTGTTAATAGCTGTTTTCGGGAGGTTGTCGTGGCACTGAACGAAATGCACGCCGAAGCCGTGGCGGGGATCGTTGATCGAGTGGCTACGCGCTATAAGCGCGATCCGGTCAATATGTTGCAGATTTTGCGCGAAGTGCAGGAGGCTTGTGACTGGCTCCCGCCGGAAGCGATTGATCGCCTGCAAACGGTACTCGGTGTACCGCGCACAAAAATTGAGGGCGTTGCCGGTTTTTACTCTTTCTTGTACACCCAGCCACGCGGCAAGTACCGCCTGCTTTTTTCCGACAACATCATTGATCGCATGCTCGGCAGCCAGCCGCTGATTGAGCGTCTTTGTGAAAATCTCTGGATTGAGCCGGGCAAAACCTCGGAAGATGGTTTGGTCAGTGTTGATCTCACGTCATGTACTGGCATGTGCGACCAAGGGCCGGCGTTGCTCATCAATAATCGGGCAATTACGCAGTTGACCGCAACACGCATTGATGAAATCGCTGAACTGGTACGCAACAAGACCCAACTGAGCGAATGGCCGGCTGATTTCTTCAAGGTTGAAGATAATGTGCGCAAAGCGGACATCATGCTCGGTTCAAGCATGAAACCGGGTGATGGCCTGCGTGCTGCCCGCGCGCGAACGCCGAGCGATGGCTATATGGCCTCCAACATGCGTTCCTGGCGCGAAGGTTTGCCGTCCGGGATTAGCGGCCCTTCGGCCATGCTTGATGAAATCAAGCGGGCCAACCTGCGCGGGCGGGGAGGCGCAGGCTTTACGACAGGCCTGAAATGGGAGGCTTGCCGCAACGCGCCGATGAAGCCAGGGCAACAACGTTTCGTTGTCTGCAATGCCGACGAAGGCGAACCGGGCACTTTCAAGGATCGTGTACTGCTGACCACCTATGCCGATCTGGTTATTGAGGGAATGACAGTCGCCGCCTACAGTATCGGTGCGCGTCAGGGGTTTATCTATTTACGTGGCGAATACCGTTATTTGCTCGAACCGCTTAACGCCGTGCTGGAGCGACGGCGCAAGGAAAAACTGCTGGGTAATGACATTCTCGGTATCCCGGGCGCGGATTTTGATATCGAAATCCACCTTGGGGCCGGCGCATATGTCTGTGGCGAGGAATCGGCGCTGATTGAATCGCTCGAAGGCAAGCGCGGTACACCGCGCAACCGGCCGCCTTTCCCGGTGACCAATGGTTATCTCGATCAACCGACCATCGTCAATAACGTCGAAACCTTTGCAGCGGCGGCTTTGATCGCCTTGAACGGGGGCGACTGGTATGCGGCGATTGGCACCAAGCATTCGGCCGGCACTAAGATTCTCTCGGTTTCCGGCGATTGCGAACGGCCTGGACTGTATGAGTACCCGTTCGGTGTCAGCATTCGTCAGGTACTGGAGGATTGTGGGGCGAAGGATACGCAGGCGGTGCAGGTCAGCGGGCCATCCGGCATTTGCGTTGGGGTTGATGAATTCGACCGCACCATCGGCTTTGAAGACATCCCGACCGCCGGCGCCTTCATGATTTTCGACCAGAGCCGCGACATGTTTGAGGTGGCGCGCAACTTCGTGCATTTCTTCCAGCATGAAAGCTGTGGCTTCTGTACGCCGTGCCGGGTTGGCACTTCGTTGCTCAAGAACCTGATGGATAAATTGCACAACGGGCACGGTTCACCGTATGACTTTGCCGAAATCGAGAAGCTGAACCAGTTGCTGCAATCGATGAGCCACTGCGGTTTGGGGCATACGGCCTGCAATCCGGTGCTCGATACCATCGCCAAGTTCCGCCCGGCTTACGACAAACGGATGGAGCACGACGAATTCAAACCCGCCTTCGATCTCGATCGGGCATTGTCAGAGGCGCGGCAGATGACGCGACGTGATGATCCGGGTGCGCATATTGCCGGCCACAACGTCGCCTTTGGGGAGGAAGCATGAGCCATACCTTTACGCTGGACGGCAAAACCATTCCTTTTGAGGAAGGCCAGACCATCATTCAGGCCGCCACCAAGGCTGGGGTGTTCATTCCGCACCTGTGTTATCACCCGGAATTCAAGCCGCACGGTTCATGCAAGCTGTGCACGGTCAAGGTTAATGGCCGGCAGACCGCTTCCTGCACCATGCGTGCTTCGGGCGGCATGGTGGTCGAGAACAATACCGAGGAACTGAATGCTGAGCGCCGGGCGCTGACCCAGATGCTGTTTGTCGAAGGCAACCACTTCTGCCCTTCGTGCGAGAAGAGCGGCAACTGCCAGTTGCAGGCCACGGCTTACCACTTGGGCATGATGTCGCCGCATTACGACCACTTCTTCCCGAGTCGCCCGGTCGACGCGACGCACCCCGAGGTTTTGCTCGATTTCAATCGCTGCATCCTTTGCTCGCTGTGCGTGCGCGCCAGTCGCGATGTCGATGGCAAGAACGTTTTTGCCCTCTCCGGGCGTGGCATCAAGACGCATCTGATCGTCAATGCGCGATCCGGCAACTTGGCCGATACCAATTTCACACTCAAGGACAAGGCGGCGCAGGTTTGCCCGGTGGGCGTCATTCTCGTTAAGCGCAATGGTTTCGCGGTACCGATTGGCGAGCGTCGCTATGACAACGCGCCCATCGGCGAAAGTATCGAACCTGTTACGGAGGGCCGCTGACATGAATGCGCCTGTCAAGAAAAAGCTCAAGGTGGCGACCACCTCGCTGGCCGGCTGCTTCGGCTGCCACATGTCTTTTCTCGATATTGATGAGCGGCTATTTACGCTGCTCGAACACATCGAGTTCGACCGTTCGCCGCTCACCGACATTAAAGAAGTCAGCCCGGATTGCGATATCGGCATCATTGAAGGTGGCCTGTGCAATGCTGAAAACGTCCATGTCCTGCGCGACTTCCGCAAAAACTGCAAAATTCTGATCGCCATCGGTGCCTGTGCGATCAACGGCGGTTTGCCGGCGCAACGCAATCACTTGCCGCTGAGCTGCATTCTGGAAGAGGTCTATCACACCAGCCCGGGGCTGGCTAATGGCCTGATCCCGAATGATCCCGAGTTGCCCTTGCCGCTCAACCAAGTGCACCCGCTGCATGAAGTGGTCAAAATTGACTATTTCATCCCCGGTTGCCCACCCTCCGGCGATGCGATCTGGAAAGTATTGACTGACCTGCTGGCCGGCCGCGAGCCCGAATTGGGCCACGGCTTAATGCATTACGATTGAGGTAGCGCGATGACTTATTCACTCGAAACCGCTGAACACCCGGAGCGCCTGCGGCGCGTTGCCATTGATCCCGTATCGCGGGTTGAAGGCCATGGCAAAGTCACCATCCTGCTCGACGAACACAACAAGGTGCATCAGGTGCGCCTGCACATCGTCGAGTTCCGGGGCTTTGAGAAATTTATTCAAGGCCGCCCGTATTGGGAAGTGCCAGTCATGGTCCAGCGCCTGTGCGGCATCTGTCCGGTGTCGCACCATCTCGCTGCGTCGAAGGCGATGGATATCATCGTTGGTGCCAAAAAACTGACGCCAACCGCGGAGAAACTGCGCCGCCTGATGCATTACGGCCAGATGCTGCAATCGCACGCCTTGCATTTCTTCCACCTTTGCTCACCGGATCTACTCTTTGGTTTTGATAGCGATGTGACGCGGCGCAATATCGTCGGCGTTGCGGCCGAACACCCCGAAATCGCCAAGCGCGGCGTGTTGTTGCGCAAGTTTGGTCAGGAAGTCATCCGCATCACTTCCGGCAAACGCATCCACGGTACCGGCGCTGTACCGGGCGGCATGAACAAGTCGCTGACCATCGCCGAGCGCGACGAACTGCTCAAGGATATTTACCAGATCGTCGCCTGGTCGCGCGATGCGGTGCATCTGATCCAGAAGGTGCATATTCAAGACCCCGGCCTCTACAACAGCTTCGGCATCTTCCGCTCCAATTTCATGTCCATCGTTGGTCACAACGGCGACCTCGACTTCTACCACGGCAGCCTGCGCGCCCGCGACGACAACGGCAAGATCATCTTTGATGGCGTCGATTACCAGCAATACGACAAATACATCGAAGAAGAAGTCAAACCTTGGACTTACATGAAGTTCCCCTTCTTCCGCTCGTTGGGCAAGGAACACGGCTGGTACAAGGTCGGCCCGCTGGCGCGTATCCAGAACTGCACGCAGATTTCGACCCCGTTCGCCGAACACGAGCGCAAGGAATTCGTCGATTACGCCGGTGGCTCACCGATGCACGCACCGCTCGCCTACCACTGGACGCGGATGATCGAAATGCTGCACGCGGCCGAGGAAATCAAGAATCTACTGCACGATGACGACCTGCTCGGTAGCGACCTGATGGTCAAGGGCGAACGCCAGATGGAAGGCGTCGGCGTCATCGAAGCGCCACGCGGTACGCTATTCCACCATTACCGCGTTGACGAAAACGACGTGGTGACAATGGCCAACCTCATCGTTTCCACCACCAACAACAACCAGGCGATGAACGAAGCCGTGCGCCACGTTGCCAAGCGTTACCTGCATGGCCGCGAAGTGACCGAAGGCCTGCTCAACCATATTGAGGTCGCTATCCGCGCCTTCGACCCCTGCCTGTCCTGCGCCACCCACGCGCTGGGCAAAATGCCGCTGCAGGTTGAGCTGGTCGATGTTGAAGGGCAACAAGTTCACGCACTAAGCCGCTCATGAGTGCCCCCGTCGTCGTCTTCGCCGTCGGTAACCCCAGTCGCGGCGACGACGCGATTGGGCCGGAATTGTGCGGTCGACTCGAAAAATGGCTCAAAAATGAAGGCCTGGAAGATCAGGTTGAATTGATCGAAGATTTCCAACTCCAGATCGAACACGTACTCGACTTGCAAGGCCGCCAACTCGCCCTGTTCATCGACGCTGGAGAAAACACCGTCGCACCCTATACCTTCAAACAAATTGCCCCGGCTACCGGCATCGCCCACACCACGCACGAACTACCACCGGAAGCTGTCTTGCAGGTCTACCTGCAAACTGAGGCTTGTCAGCCGCCGCCTTCCTTCGTGCTCTGTGTCAGTGGCGAAAAATTCGAGCTTGGCGAGCCGTTGACCGCAACCGCTTCAAATCATGTCGAAGCAGCGTTTGCTTTGTTGACGCAGCTTTGCCGGCATGCGTCGCTGGCCGAGTGGAATAGAGTGCTTGTGCAATAGACCGGTAATTTTTTGCGGTCATTTGGTGGTTGACCGTAAGTATTCGCTAAACCTTCCTAAATGCAAACTATTCGCAACACGCTTGACTCATTTTTCTTAATGAGATAAATTCGCATTTGCGTTAATTGACCAGCCAGCCGCGTTTCTGCCAGCCACTAATCTGACTTGAAACGGGACTGCTTGTGAAAAATAGCCAAAACAGAACTTTTAAATTTGCCGCACCGCGCTTGTTGCCGCTCAGTGTGGCTTTGGTCAGCGGATTTACTGGCGTCGCCCATGCTGCCGCTGTCGATGAGCAAACCCTGCCGGCGATCACGGTCAAGGCCAATGCCGAGCAAGCGGATGGCTTGCGTGCGACCAAGACCCGCGTCGGAAAAATCGTGCAGGATCCGCATGATGTGCCGCAGGCGATCACCACCATCACGCGTGCGCTGATTGAAGAGCAGGAGGCCAATTCCCTGCGCGAGGCCTTGCGCAATGTCTCCGGCTTGTCCTTCAATGCCGCCGAAGGTGGGCGTTCCGGCGACAACATGATGTTGCGTGGCTTCTACACTTTCGGCGACATGTACCTCGATGGCATTCGCGATACCGCTCAGTACAACCGCGAGTTGTTCAATCTGGAGCAGGTCGATGTTTTGCGCGGTGCTGCGGCCATGTTGTTTGGTCGCGGTCAGGCTGGCGGGGTGATCAATCAGGTCAGCAAGACGCCGATGCTCTATGGCATTAACAAGGCTGGCGTTGGGGTGGGTACTGACGGCTATTTTGAAGCGAAGGCGGATTTCAATCAGCGCATAGGCGAAAATTCAGCGGTTCGCATCAATATGATGAGCCGCGATGAAGACAGTGTGCGCTCCAACCCGGTGACCGGAACGACGCCGGAAGTTCATCGTCAGGGCTTTGCCCCGAGCGTTGCTTTCGGTTTGGGTACGGCCCATGAAGTCACGCTCAGCCATCTCTGGGTGCAGACCAATGACCGCATGGATTATGGTGTGCCGTTCAACGCGGCGGCCAAAAAGCCGGAGAGCAAATACGGCGAGAGCAAGGCTTATTGGGGCGTTAGCGGCAATTTCGACGAGAGTGAAACCAATATTTCGACGTTGAATTACCTATTTACAATTGCGCCGGATACTAAATGGCGCACGGCTGTGCGGGCGGCCAATTACAAGCGTTCCTATTGGGCAGTGGCGCCACAGGGCGGTGCGCCGACGGCAAATAGCCTGGCCAGTCAGGCCAAGACCCGCGAATTCGATACCGATAATTTTGTTGTGCAAAGTGATTTCAATACTGCATTTACGGTTTTTGGCATGAAGAACGAAGTGGTTACTGGCGTCGAGTATTTGAAGGAGGGTTCCAAGCGTTGGGGGCTGACCAATCTGGGGACGGCGACCAAGCCGCTTTACAAGTCAGGTCATTACTCGGGAACGCCCAATACTTATGATGGCGATACCTACAGCGCCTACGTGCAGGATGCGCTGGAATTCGTGCCGGATTGGAAGTTGACCGTCGGCGTGCGCCGTGACGAAATGCGTTCCGATTACAAGACGGTGGCTGGCACAACGGTCACCAGTTTCAGCGGCAATTTTGGCGAAAACAGCTACCGTACCGGTCTTTCCTGGCAGCCATCCGCGGCGCAGCACTACTACTTGGGCTGGAGCGATTCCTTCAGCCCGACGGCTGATCTCTACCAACTTTCCGGCAGTCAGTATCCGGCGGAGCGCTCGAAAGTTACCGAGCTGGGCGCGAAATGGCTGTTGCTCGATGGCGATCTGGCCTTCCGTACGGCGGTCTATCACGCAGTGAAGGATTGGGAGCGCAATACCGACTTGGAATCGACGGCATCGATTTTGACCAAGAAACGTCAGTCGGATGGTCTCGAACTGGAGCTGGCCGGTCGGATTACTGACAAGTGGGAAGTTTTCAGCGGCGTTTCCTTCATTAATAGCGAAATTCTCGAAGTGGCACCGGTGACTGGCAACAAGAACTTCATTGGTCAGGAAGCGCGTAATACGCCAAAGCAAACCTTCAATATCTGGACGACCTACCAGTTGCCGATGGGCTTCAAAATTGGCGGTGGGGCCGAGTTCAAGAGCAAGCGCTATGGCGGTGCGCCAACGGGAACGGCGGCGTTCAATCCGAACTATGTCGCGTCCTACACGCGCTGGGATGCCATGCTTGCCTATGATCAGCCGAAGTACTCGGTCAAGCTGAATGTCCAGAATCTGTTCGACAAACTGTATTACGACGCGCTTTACGACAATGGCGGCTTCACCGTGCCCGGGCAGGCACGCCGTGTCATTTTGAGTACGGAATACAAGTTCTAAGTCAGCGACAAACCGGGTTGGCGGGAAAGTTTTTATGCATTTTTCGCTGTCGACCGCGCCACTTGGGTGTTAACACTTCTGGAATTGTGCAATGAATCGTCGTCATTTTTGTCTTTCGCTCGCCGCCCTGAGTGGCATGCCCAAACTTGCTTTGGCCATCTCACCAGCGGCTGCTGTTCCTCAATCCGCTTTGATCGGCGCTGCCTGGCGCGGCCCGAATGCCAGCGACCCTTACCATGCCGGTGTGCTGGCTGCCGATTGGGATAGCCGAAAACTGGTAATTCGCTACGAATTGCCTTTGCCAACCCGGCCCCACGGTTTGCTTGCTGAGGCCGATGGTGGCTTGCTGGTCATTGGCGTACGCCCTGGCACCTGGATTTTGCGCTGCGATGCTAGCGGCAAAATTACCCAGCAACTGAAGCTGAGTGATGAAGCCTCTAACACCAGCCTGAATGGTCACGCGGTGCCGGCGCAAACGGCTGACGTGATTTACACCACGGAAACCGACAGCAAAACCGGGCGCGGAAAAATTGGTGTGCGTGACCGCCTGAGCCTGCGCAAGCTGGATGAGTGGGATACACATGGCATCGATCCGCATCAGGTTTTGCTTGATCAGAATGGTCATCTGGTTATTGCCAACGGCGGTGTTCCGCGCACTGCCAGTGATAAGAAATTCGATCTGCACCGGATGGATTCTTCGCTGGTCAAACTCGATAGCAAAACCGGGCGATTGTTGCAGCAGTGGCAACTGGACGACAAGCGCTTGAGCATGCGTCATCTGGCCTGGAGCGACTCGTCCGTGGATGGCCAGCGCTATCTGGGAATTGCCATGCAGGCCGAACATGATGATCCGCTCAAACGTGCCGTCGCACCTATCATGGCGGTGCTTGATGGCGAGGTGTTGAGTTTGCCAACGCGAGCCAATGATGGCGTCGGTTACGCCGGAGACATCACGGCAGCCAATAACGGCGGCTTTGTGCTCTCCAGCAATCAAGCCGGGTTGGCTCAGCTCTGGCAGGCCGGGGCGCCGGACAAGCTGACCCCGGTTGTTGAATTGCAGGAAGCCTACGCGCTGACCAGCTGGACGGGGCCAAAGCCGGGCGGTGGCGTGCTGGTTTCAACGGCGCCGGGCCTGGTCCGCTGGCATCCCGCCGCCAAGCCCCTTTTTCTGCCCTGGCCGAAGCCGATGGCGCTCGACAACCATTGGGTTTTGCTCAATGAAGCCTGATTGCTATTGATCCAGCAAAAACGAAACGGGAGCCGCCAGGCTCCCGTTGTTTATTCAGGCCGACATAATCAGGCAGTTTTGCGTGCCGCCTTGCCTGGTTTACATTGCTCACCGTTTGCGGTGCGCAGACATTCGTGGGCGCAGGTGGCGCAACGACCGCAATCGCTGGCAACGCCGAGTTCGCGGCGCAAGTCGCGCAGCGTACGGGCGCCGCCTTGGGCGGCTTCACGGATCTGACGGTCGGTGACTGCGTGGCAAACACAAACATACATGATGTGGCTCCGTTGCTTTGTGGGTGTTAATGCGAACGGTTCTTATTGTACGCAGATGAGAACGACTGTCAACAACCCGGTTGTGCAAGCGGGTATAAAAAAACCGCAACATACGGGCTGCGGTTTTTTGCTTGGGGTCGGGCAAATTGTTTAAGCGCCAGCCGGTTCCATGTGCGCCTGCAAATAATTCGGCAAAGTGACGTCCTTGATCAAAGACTGTTGCGTCTCCAGCCAGTCGATGGCCGCTTCGCAATGTTCGAGCAATTCCTCCAACAGGTCGCGGCTGACGTAATCCTGCAAGGTTTCGCAGAGGGCAATCGACTCGATCAGCAGTGGGTGCTGGATGTCGCGCTCGTATTTGAGGTCACCTTCCAGGCATTCGACCACGTGCTCGCCGATCATCAATTTGCCGAGGTTTTGCAGATTGGGCAGGCCTTCAAGAAAAAGGACGCGCTCGATGACTTCGTCGGCTTCCTTCATGACGCGGATCGACTGCTTGTACTGGTAGTCGTTGAGCTTTTCCAGCCCCCAGTTACGGAACATGCGGGCATGCAGGAAATACTGGTTGATTGCGGTCAACTCGTTTTTAAGCACTTTATTGAGCGCTTCGATGACTTTTTTGTCGCCTTTCATCGGGGTGGCTCCTTAAATCTGACTTTGCAGGTAATTCGGTAGACCAAGCAACTCGATCAGCTTGATCTGTTTTTCAAGGAAGTAGGCGTGATCCATTTCGGTGTCTTCAAGCTGGACGCCCAGCATGTCGCGGCTGACGTAATCCTGAGCTTTTTCGCAGGCAGCCATCGCTT
Source organism: Pseudomonadota bacterium (assembly GCA_039797825.1). Lineage (GTDB taxonomy): Bacteria > Pseudomonadota > Gammaproteobacteria > Burkholderiales > Rhodocyclaceae > Azonexus. Next base: position 26,614 of record JBDKHF010000070.1, read on the forward strand.
TTTTCAGTTCGCCATCCACTTTGTATTCCACTGCCAAGTCGGCTTTCAACATTTCAGGTACGGTTTTGCCAACTTTCATGGCTTCGCGCTTGCTGAGGTCCGGCTTGCCTTCGAGAAAGAGAATGCGCTGAATCAGGGCACGGGCGTGTTGGCGTTCGTGATCGGATTCATGGATTGATTTTTCGGCTAGTTGAGACAGACCCATGTCGGCATACATTTCACCGTGGATCAGATATTGATCAACCGCGGTCAGTTCGCCGGTTAGCAGGTCGTTGAGGATGTCGATAATTTTCTTGTCGCCCTTCATGGCGTTCTCCTTGAGATGTTGAAAACGGCTGGCTGGCGCAATCAGCTGGCTTGCCTACAAGCTTATTTTAGGCGACCAGGCTAAAAATTGGACGAAAAAAAGCCACGGACTAATCCGTGGCTTGCTTGCGCTACCGGTAAATCAATAGCTGCTTGGTTTTTTCTTGAACTTACGCTCGCCGTCAAATTTGCGTTCGCCATCAGCAGCGCCTTCCGGACGGCCTTCATCCTGACGCATATTGATAGGAATGCCACGAACGCGGGTGCGTTTCAGGGCATTGTTGGCTTCGGCGGGCATACCGGATGGCAGTTCGACGGTGCTTGATTCATCGTAAAGCGCGATGCGACCGATGAAGCGGCTTTCGATGCCGGCTTCGTTGGCGATGGCGCCGACGATGTCCTTGACCTGTACGCCATGATCCCTGCCCACATCGATGCGGTAACGCACCATGTCACCGGCTGGCGCTGCGGCGCGCCGCGGTTTGTCTTCAAAACGCGGGCGCTCGCTGCTGCCTTCAGAGCGCGGCTTGGCGCCACGGTCATCAAAACGCGGACGGCTTTCGTCGGAGCGCGGCTTGCGATCACGTTCGCTGAAGCTGCCTGGACGACGGGTGTCGGCGGCAGGAAATGGGCGTGCTACCGGATCTTCACCCGGAATTTGCAAGGGCTTGCCCTTTTGCGACATCATCGCCAAAGCAGCGGCCACTTCTTCCGCGCTAACGTTCTGCTCTTCGGCAATCTGCGAGACGATATTGGAGAAGAAATCGAGGCCTTCGGCGTTCAGGACTTCAGCAACGCTGGCCTTGAAATCGGCAACCCGCTTGTTGGTGACATCGGCACGGCTCGGCAGGGTGAGCGGGGCAATTGGCGAGCGGGTAGCGCGCTCAATGCTGCGCAGCATGCTGACTTCACGCGGTGCAACGAACAGGATGGCATTGCCGGTACGACCAGCACGACCGGTACGGCCGATGCGGTGTACGTAGGCTTCGGTGTCGTACGGAATGTCGTAGTTGACGACGTGGCTGACGCGCGGCACGTCGATACCGCGTGCGGCGACGTCAGTGGCAACAACGATGTCGAGAGCGCCGGACTTCAATTGCTCGATAACGCGTTCGCGCATCTGCTGGTTGAGGTCGCCATTCAGCGCGGCAGCGGCATAGCCACGGGCAGAAAGCTTGTCGGCGAGTTCGACAGTTGAATTCTTGGTGCGTACAAAGATGATGGCAGCGTCAAAATTGTCTTCAACTTCGAGGATGCGGGTCAGTGCATCCAGCTTGTGCATGCCGCTGACCTGCCAGTAAACCTGACGGATCGCTGCGACGGTGGCGGTGGCTGACTTGATCTTGATTTCGCGCGGTTCGACCAGGTACTTCTGGGCAACGCGACGGATCTGTTCCGGCATCGTCGCCGAGAAGAGAGCGGTCTGGTGCTGGGCCGGGGTGCGTTCGAGGATCCATTCGACGTCGTCGATGAAGCCCATGCGCAACATTTCGTCGGCTTCGTCGAGAACCATGGTCTTCAGGTTGTCAAGATTGAGCGTCTTGCGCTCGATGTGGTCCATGACGCGACCCGGGGTGCCAACAACGATATGGGCGCCGCGTGAAAGTTGCTTGAGCTGGATGGTGTAGCTCTGGCCACCGTAGATCGGCAGCACATGGAAGCCAGGCAGATTCTTGGCGTAGCTTTGCAGCGCCTCGGCAACCTGGATCGCCAGTTCGCGCGTCGGGGTCAGGACCAGTGCTTGCGGCTTGGTCAGTTTGACGTCGATCTGTTCCATCAGGGGCAGGGCGAAGGCGGCAGTTTTGCCGGTGCCGGTTTGCGCCTGACCGATCAGGTCACGACCTTGAAGCAGGATGGGGATGCACTCGGCCTGAATCGGCGACGGGGTTTCGTAGCCAATATCAGTCAAAGTTTTGAGAAGTGAATCGCTTAAGCCGAGATCGGCAAAGCTCAGAGCGTTGGTGGCCTCTGTTGATGACATGCTGTTTCCTTTCATCGTCGCTATTAGGCTTTGTTATGGCTTGCGACGGATTGGCCCGAAGGTCGGGCGGCCTGAGTTCCCCGATGCAGCCGTGCCGGGGGCGAATCAATGTGGTGAACCTGCAAACAAGAACGACGTGGGCTGCTTCGAAAGACCTGCGGGCGATGCATCAACGCATTGATATTATTAGTTTACTCTATTTTTGGCCGGCTGGATACGCTTGGCCTCGGCAATTGCCATCCAACACAGATTGTCCTATTCTGCATAACTAAAGATATATAGGGTTTTGATCTTGTTTATCAAAACCAATGGGAGAGCATCATTTCTTCGCGTTTTGGCTTCTTTGACCGACTGATGCGTCGTTTTCGTCGCTCTATCCGTTTGCGCCTCAGTTTGCTGGCGCTGACGCCGGTGCTGGTTTTTCCCTTGCTTGCCTTGATCATGCTGCTGCTTGGAAATAATTATTTCGAGCGGATCATGCAGCACAAAGTGGCCTCTGATCTGGCTATCGGACAAAACCATTTGCAGTATCTGCAGACAAATGTTGCGGTCGACGTCAAAAGTCTTGCTGATTCTTCACGCATCCAGCGTTTGCTGAACGGCACGGCAAACGATGTACCGTTGGCTGAGGTGCTGGCTTCACGGCAAACCAATATTGGGCTGGATTTTTTGGCGGTGCTTGATCTTGATGGGCGGGTGATTGCGGCCAGCGAGGTTTTGCAGCGTGGTATGTCGTATGTCGATTTAACGGTTGTGGCGCAGGTGCGTCATGGTCAAAGTGCTGTCGATGGGCTTGAGGTGCTGGCGGCGGATCAGTTGGCGGCCCTTTCGGCCAGTTTGCCAGCGCGAGCGGCTATTCCTGTACTCAAAACCGAACAGGCCGCGCCTAGCGGGATGACTGAAGAGCGACGCGGCTTGCTGGCGGTTGCGGCGGTGCCGGTCAAGGATGCCAAGGGGGATCGCATCGCCATCATGGTCGGCGGCCTATTGCTCAACCGGCATGAGGGTTTTGTCGATTACATTGCGCGCGCCGCATCTGCAGCAGGACTGATGCCGGTTAGCGCACCGAGTGCCGCAACGCTCTTTCTTGATGATTTGCGGATATCAACCAGCGTCAGATTGTCCAGCGGGGAGCGGGCGATTGGTACCCGGGTTTCCAGCGAAGTGCGTGACGCTGTGCTTGAACGAGGCGGCCAATGGATCAAGCGAGCCTTTGTCGTCGATCATTGGGCGATGACGGCTTATGAGCCGGTCAGTGATATTCATGGCAGGCGAATCGGGATGCTTTACAGTGGTTTTCCCGAAGCGCCTTTTTCTGTTGTGCGCTGGCAGTTGCTGAGCATTTTGCTGGTAACCATGGCCGTGATGGCAGCCATTGCGGCGTGGCTTTCCTGGCGATTGATGCACAGCATTGTTGATCCCTTGAATCGCCTTGAGGCAGCGATGCGTTCGGTCAGTCGAGGGCAGATGGATGTGCGTGTTGGGGCTATGCCGGGTGAGGACGAACTGGCACGTTTGGCTGATTTGTTTGATCGTTTGCTCGATACCATCAGTGAGCAGACAAACGACCTGCGTGTTTGGGCAAAAGAGCTTGACCACAAGGTGATTGAACGAACCAGCGATCTTGAGGCGGCCAATCTGGCGCTGGCGGCAGCGCGTGATGTTGCCGAGACGGCAAATCGCTCGAAGAGCGCATTTCTCGCCAATATGAGTCACGAGATACGCACGCCAATGAATGCAATCATTGGCTTGACGCACTTGTTGCGCAAGGAATTGAGTGACCCTGCCCAGCGCGAGCGGCTGACCAAAATCAATAGTGCAGCCCAGCATCTGCTTTCGTTGATCAACGATATTCTCGATATTTCCAAAATCGAGGCCGATAAATTGCAGTTGTCGTTGGCGCCTTTTCAGATTGATCAGGTTTTTGATGCTGTATTGAGCATGCTGGGCGAACGGGTGCGACGCCAAGGTTTGCAGATTGAAGCCACGGTTGTCCCGGATTTAAGCGGGGTGTTTGAGGGCGATGCCTTGCGGCTCAAGCAGATTTTGCTCAATTTTGTTGGCAATGCAGTCAAATTTACTGAGCGCGGCAGCATTACATTGCACGCTACGCTGGTTGAGTTGCAGGGCGAATATGTGCTGGCCCGGTTTGAGGTTGTGGATACGGGGATAGGGATTGAATCCGCATCCTTGCCTCGCCTTTTCTCCGCTTTTGAACAGGCGGATTCTTCTACTACCCGGCGCTACGGTGGCACTGGTCTTGGGCTGGCGATCAGCAAACGTCTGGCGGCGATGATGGGGGGCGAGGTTGGGGTTGATAGCCGGCCAGGCCAGGGCAGTACCTTCTGGTTTTCTGCCCGCTTCAAACGCTTGGCTGCCTTGGGTGAAATTGTTGGCCAGAGTGACCCCGTTCTCTCTGCCTCCGAAGTGGAGAAACAAGTCATTCTGCAAGGGCTTGGGCGGAAAATCTTGTTGGCCGAAGATAATCCGATCAATCGCGAGGTGGCCTTGTACTTGCTGGCCGATGTCGGGCTGGCTGTCGATGTGGCAGAGGATGGCCAGCAGGCAGTCGAACTGGCTGGCCAGTGTTTTTATGATCTGATCCTGATGGACGTGCAAATGCCGATCATGGACGGTTTAGAGGCTACTCGCCGCATTCGTCATCTGCCGGGGTACGAATCAGTGCCGATTCTGGCGTTGACCGCCAATGCCTTTGATGAGGATGCCGAGCTATGCCGGGTAGCGGGAATGAACGCCCATATTGCCAAACCGGTCGATCCTGAGGCCTTGTTCAAGGCCTTGCAGCAATGGTTGCCAGCCATTTAACGCGCTCGTGATTGCAGCTTGGCAAGTTCTTCTGCCGTAAATCCAGCGGCTAATCGGGCGCTTTCATTCATCGGCGAACTGGGCCAGGGGGCTTTGTAGTCTTTGAGCAACTGGATGAAAGTTGTTTCTGCCAGCAGTCCGCGCTCACTGCAAAGTTGTCGGAACCATTGATCACCAAGACCGACATGGCCGATTTCGTCACGCAGGATGATATCGAGCAGGCGGGCAGATTCGTGGTCGCCAACCTGTTCCAGTTTGCGTTGGATCGGCGGCGTTGCATCCAGCCCGCGTGCTTCGAGCTGGCGCGGGACCAGCGCCATGCGCGCCAGCACGTCACCAGCCGTTTTTTCTGCCATCTCCCACAGCCCGGCATGCGCTGGGAAATCGCCGTAGTCGTGGCCCAGCGCCTGCAGGCGCTCGCGCAGAATGCCGAAGTGGTAAGCCTCTTCTGCCGCAACACCAATCCAGTCCGCGTAATACTGCCTTGGCATGCCGGGAAAACGGGCGGCGTGATCCAGCGCCAGATTGATTGCCGAAAACTCGATATGCACAATCGCGTGCAGCAAGCGGGCGCGCCCTTCCAGAGTTTGCGGGTTGCGCTGTTGAACCTGGCTGGGGGCGACCAGTTCGGGTTTGGCTGGACGACCGCATTCCAGTTGCGGAATGGCTGGAATATCGACGTTGAGACGCCCGGCTGCCCAGTTTTCGGCAAGTGTTACGGTCAACGCCAGTTTTTGCTCGATATTTGTTGCCGCCAGCGCCGCGGCGAGTGCCTGGAATAGTGAGGAGTTCATGGTGCCGGGTTGGTGTAGCGCAAATGAATGGCGTTGATTTCACCAAGAATTTCGGCAGAAAGATGCGTGTGCACCGCCGGCAGCGTTTCCTTCAGTTGATCCAGTGACGAGGCGCCGATGATGGTGCTGCTGACGAACCAGCGCGAATTGACGAAGCCTAGTGCCAATTGAGTCGGTGTCAGGCCGTGACGCTCGGCCAGCGCGACATAGGCGGCGACGGCGGGAGCGACATTGGGTTTTGTATAGCGCTGACCAAAAGCGGGCCATTGGGTAAGTCGACCGGGGGCAGCGGGATTGGCGTGGTATTTACCGGTCAGGTGGCCGAAGGCGAGCGGCGAATAGGCGAGGAGGCCAACCTGTTCGCGGTGGCAAGTTTCAGTCATTCCGGTTTCAAAAGTGCGGGTCAGCAGGTTGTAGGCGTTCTGCGTCGAGGCGATGCGCGGCAAGCCGCATTCCTCGGCGAGGCGGGTGAATTGCATGATGCCCCACGGGTGTTCGTTGGAAACAGCAACCTGGCGTACCTTGCCTTCGCGCACCAGCTCAGCCAGGGCTTCGAGTTGTTTACGGATCGGCGTTGCACCCCGCTCGTCCTTTGGCTCAAATTGCCACTGACCAAACATTGGCTGGTTGCGTTCCGGCCAGTGCAGTTGGTAGATGTCGATGTAATCGGTCTGCAGGCGCTTGAGCGAACCTTCGATGGCGGCGCGGATATTGGCGCGGTCGAGGGCCGGAGGACCGTTGCGAATCCAGGTCAGGCTGCGCGCCGGGCCGGCGACTTTGGTGGCCAGAATGATCTGGTCGCGTTGCTGGCGTGCCAGCCAGTTGCCGACTATCGTTTCGCTGGCCCCGCAAGTTTCCGGGCGCGGTGGCACGGCGTACATTTCGGCGGTGTCGATGAAGTTGACGCCAGCATTCAACGCGAAATCAAGCTGGGCGTGGGCATCGGCTTCAGCCGTCTGTTCGCCAAAAGTCATGGTGCCGAGACAGATGTCGGGAATCTGCAGATCGCTTTTGCCAAGTGGGCGTGTGGTCATTGGGCTCTCCAAAAATGGGGCATAAATCAGGGTTGGCCGCAAAGAACGCCATAAATCAGTACGTGGCGTTGCAAAAGCGGGTCGAAATCTGCCGGGACGATGGCCAGGCCGTGCTCGGCAGGTGTCGCGCAATAGCTGACAACCCAGCGACCAGCTGCCGCATGCGCCTCGTCAAAACTCTCAAACAGGCCTTGTAGCTGAGCCGCGCGCACTGGCAGAAAGTCGCCGGTGATGCGGTCAAGCAAAGTGTCCGTATCCAGCCGCTGCACTGCATAACCGGCTGCCGCACGGGGCAGGGGAAGGTTAGCCAGGTTGAAACGGTCGCCAAAAGCATCGTCGGGGAATTGAAAGCGGGTCATATCGCGCATTTTAGCGTTAAGCGATGAACGAAAAGCTTGCTGGTAGTAGAATGCCGGCTGTCACAAAAACTTAACGGAACTGTCATGTTCGGTCGATTGATGCCCAAAGAGGGCAAGTATTTTGATTTGTTCAACACGCATGGTGCGCTGATTGTTCAAGGCGGCGCAGCGCTGACGGCACTGATCGGCGCGCTGGTCGATGACCCGAAAAACGCTGCCGTTCATGCCGATCTGATTGACGATATCGAGCGCAAGGCCGATGCAATCACGCATGACACGCTGGCCCAACTTCATACTTCATTCATTACGCCGTTTGACCGTGATGAAATCCACCAGCTGATCAACAGCATGGACGACATCCTTGACGTGATTCAGGATGTGGCCGAATCAATGGCGCTGTACGACATCCAGCGCGTGCCGGCTGATGCCAAAATGTTGGCAGATGTGACTGAGAAAAGCTGCATTTTGGTCAATAAGACGGTCAATTTGCTGCACAGCATGGACAACGGTCCGGCCATCCTTCAATTCTGCAAGGAAATTGACGATCTTGAATCAGAAGCTGATCGCATGCTGCGCGCAGCGATGTCCAAGGTTTTCCGCGAAGAGCCGGATGTTCGCCAGGTGATCAAGCTCAAGGAAATGTACGAATTGCTCGAGTCGGTCACTGACCGCTGCAAGGACGTGGCCGGGACGGTTGAAGCCATCGTTCTCGAAAACTCCTGAGCGGGGTTTTCGCCATGGAAAATCTCACCATGAGCTTTGGGGTGATCGCCACCTTGGTCGCCGTCGCCCTGCTGTTCGATTTCATGAATGGTTTTCACGACGCAGCGAATTCGATTGCCACCATCGTTTCAACCCGGGTTCTCAAACCATTTCAGGCAGTTGTCTGGGCGGCAGCCTTCAATTTTCTGGCTTATTTCCTGTTCCAGCTGACGGTGGCCAAGACGATAGGCAAAGGGACGGTTGATCCGTCCATCGTTGATCACTACATCATCTTCGGTGCGCTGATCGGGGCGATAGTCTGGAACATCATCACCTGGTACTACGGCATTCCCTCGTCGTCGTCGCATGCGCTGATTGGTGGGCTGGTCGGTGCAACGCTGGCCAAGGTCGGTTTTAGCGGCCTGATCATGGGTGGCGTGCTAAAAATTATCGCCTTCATTTTTATTGCGCCATTTCTTGGCTTTGTCATTGGCGGCACGATCATGGTGATTGTTTCCTGGCTCTGTCGAAATATGCCAGCACGCCGGGTGGACAAATATTTCCGTCGCCTGCAGCTGCTTTCTGCGGCAGCTTACAGCCTCGGTCACGGCGGCAATGATGCGCAAAAAACCGTTGGTATTATCTGGATGCTGCTGGTTGCGGCCGGCGTTTCGCAAGCCTCTGATGCAGCTCCGCCAAGCTGGGTGGTGTTTTCCTGTTATTCGGCGATGGGTATCGGCACCATGTTCGGCGGCTGGCGCATTGTCAAAACAATGGGTAACCGGATTACCAAACTGAATCAGGCGCGTGGTTTCAGTGCCAATAGTGGTGGTGCGATTACCCTGTTCATGGCGACGGCACTGGGTATCCCGGTGTCGACAACGCACACGATTACCGGTGCGATTGCCGGGGTTGGCTCAACCCGTGGTGCCCGGCGTGTGCGCTGGGGCGTGGCGGGTGGCATTGTCTGGGCGTGGATTTTGACTATTCCGTGCAGCGCCGCAATGGCCGCACTGGCTTGGCACCTTGGTCGCTGGATTCTTTAAAACCAGGCGCAAATGATGCTGGTCAGGCCGGAATATCCGGCACCAGCATCTCTTCCAGTAGCAAAATACGATCCTTCAGTGCCAATTTGCGTTTTTTCAGACGCCGGATGAGCAGGTCATCCGGTGGCGGGTTTTCTGCCAGATGGGCAATCACCTGATCCAGATCGCGATGCTCGATATTTAACTCGTTCAGTTGCGCTTGCAGGTTGGCAATTTCATCTTCATTTAGTGTGGCGTTGACCATTTATGGCTCCGGTTGCGACGCAAGGTTTTTGCTAGAATAACTCGAACAACTATCAAGGAGGAGAGCCGAATGCAACATCAAGTGATCGTGTCCTTTGGTAAGGATCAGGAATTTGATTTCAAGCTGGGTAATATCGAATCAGGTGGTGTTGCTGCAGAGCAGGCACGCATGTGGTTTGGTCGCGAGTTTGAAGCCCTGGAGTGCGATGTGGCAACGCCAACCGGCAAAATTCTGGCGGTTGATCGTATTCTCAGCGTCGCCAAATACGCCGGTGAAGGGCGCTTCCGTGATCAGCCAGAATGGACGCAACAGTTTCTTCGCCACACCGTAGCAATTCTCGGTCGTGATCTGATTCGCGTCGATGTATTGAATTACAGCATCGGTTATTGATGAACAAGGCGTTTGTCCGGGAAAGTGACGGCGATGATGAAGATGAGTTGCCACCCGGATTGCAAATTCCCGCTGGCGCGCCCAACTACATTACGCCAGCCGGGCATGCCCGCTTGAAGAGTGAACTGGAAGAGTTGATCAAGCGGGAACGTCCGCATGTGGTTGAGGTCGTAGCCTGGGCGGCATCGAATGGTGATCGCTCGGAAAATGGTGATTACATTTACGGCAAGCGCCGCTTGCGCGAGATTGATCGGCGAATTCGCTTTTTGACCAAGCGCCTTGATAACGCCGAAATTGTTGATCCGCTGCGTCAGGGCAATAACGATCAGGTGTTTTTTGGTGCGCGGGTGACGATTGCCGATGCCGACGGTGTCGAGAATATTTATACGATAGTGGGTATTGATGAAATGGATGTCAGTCGCGGACGGATCAGCTGGATTTCTCCGCTGGCGCGGGCGCTGATCAAGTCGCGGGAAGGCGATAGCATCCGCTTTCAAAGCCCGATGGGCATTCGCGAGATTGATATTGTTGCGGTTGAATACGTAAGTATTGATTAACACCCGCCCTTTTTCTGGGGAATGACGATGGCTGATTCACTCATACTGATCAAGGCAATTCGTAGCGGTAAGCTGTCCGAGGTCAGGGCCATCCTTGATGCGGGCGCTTCTGTAGAACAGGATGACGGTGCTGGCGATCCCGGGCTGGCGATGGGCGTTGCCTGTTTTATGGGTTTTGTCGATATCGTTCGTGAGTTGGCAGTGCGTGGCGCAATCGTCAATTTGCCCGATAACAGTGTTGCTACCTCACCTCTTAACATGGCCTTGCGCGGTGGTAAAACAGAGGTGGTTCGCGTCCTGATTGAGCTCGGCGCAGAATTGCCGGACGGTCTGAAAACCGGGCTTTCCGAGCATGATATTTTGCTCGCCCAATTGAAGGCACAGCGCGCCGGCAAAGCGACGCAAAAGACACTTGAGGCCTTGGGCGTTCAGCCCGAGTTCGAGGAAATCGAGGTTTTGAGTTGTGCCGGCACTGATACGCAGGTGCTTGATGCCGAAATGCTGCGGGCGATTCGCAATTCCCACTGATTGATTCACAACTTCTACGCCTTGCCCTCTTGAATTCCTGAGCGCAGGCCCCAACTCCGGTCTTACCTATTTGGTTTGATTGGGAGTTAAAGCATGTCCGAGTCTGCAACCGCGAACGCAAATCGCGAAACCCTGGGCTTCCAGGCTGAAGTAAAACAACTACTGCAACTGATGATTCACTCCTTGTACAGCAACAAGGAGATTTTCCTGCGCGAGCTGGTTTCCAATGCCTCCGACGCCTGCGACAAACTGCGTTTCGAAGCGTTGAACAACGCCGCCTTGTATGGCGATGATGGCGAATTGAAGATTCGCATTGCCTTCAACAAGGAAGCGCGCACCATCACCATTTCTGACAACGGCATCGGTTTGTCGCGTGATGAAGCGGTTGAGCATTTGGGCACCATCGCCAAATCCGGCACCAAGGAATTCTTCTCCGCATTGACCGGCGATCAAGCCAAGGATGCGCACCTGATCGGCCAGTTCGGCGTCGGTTTCTATTCTTCCTTCATCATTGCCGACAAGGTCACCGTGGTTTCGCGCCGCGCTGGTGTGGAAGCCAATCAGTCGGTCTGCTGGGAATCCGGTGGCGAAGGCGATTACACCGTCGAGATGGTTGAAAAGGCGACGCGCGGTACTGATGTCACCTTGCATCTGCGCGAAGGCGAAGATGAATTCCTCGGCGGCTGGAAGCTGAAATCGATCATCCGCAAGTATTCCGACCACATCACCCTGCCAATCGTCATGCAGAAGGAAGAGTGGGATAAAGACAAGGGCGAACAGGTGTTGACCGCGGAAGACGAAACCGTCAACCAGGCCAACGCGCTGTGGGTTCGCTCCAAGTCCGAGATCACCGATGAGCAGTACAAGGAGTTCTACAAGCACGTCGCCCATGATTTTGAAGACCCGCTGGCGTGGACCCATGCCCGCGTTGAGGGCAAGCAGGAATACACCCAGCTGCTCTACATTCCGGCCCGCGCCCCGTTCGATTTGTGGGATCGCAATGCCCGCCACGGCATCAAGCTCTATGTGCGCCGCGTCTTCATCATGGACGATGCTGAACAGCTGATGCCGCTTTACATGCGCTTCGTGCGCGGCGTGGTCGATTCTTCTGACCTGCCGCTCAATGTCTCGCGTGAAATTCTGCAGCAGAGCAAGGACATCGACGGCATCCGTAGTGGCTGTACGCGCAAGGTGCTGGGCATGCTGGAAGATCTTGCCGAGAACGACAAGGAAAAATACACCAAGTTCTGGGAAGCCTTCGGTTCGGTGCTCAAGGAAGGCGTCGGCGAAGACCACGCCAACAAGGAAAAGATCGCCGGCTTGATTCGTTTTGCCTCGACGCACAACGATACGCCCGAGCAAAATATTTCCCTGGCTGACTACATTGGCCGGATGAAGGAAGGTCAGGAGAAGATTTACTTCGTCACCGCCGACACCTTCAACGCCGCCAAAAACAGCCCGCACCTCGAAATCTTCCGCAAGAAGGGCATCGAAGTGCTGTTGCTCTCTGACCGCGTTGATGAGTGGGTGGTTGGTCACCTGACCGAGTTCGACGGCAAGCAGATGCAGTCCGTCGCCAAGGGCGGCCTGGATCTCGGCAAGCTGGAAGATGAAGCCGAGAAGCAGGAAGCCGAGAAGGCGGCTGACGAGTACAAGGAATTGATCGACAAGGTCAAGGCCTCGCTGGGCGACAAGGTCAAGGACGTTCGCGTCACCTACCGCCTGACTGATTCGCCATCTTGCCTGGTCTCTGACGAGCATGATCCGTCGGGCAATCTGGCGCGGATGATGAAGGCGGCGGGCCAGCCGATGCCGTCAGCCAAGCCGATTCTTGAAATCAACCCGCAGCATCCGGCGGTCTTGCGTTTGAAGTATGAAGAAAGCCGTTTCGACGACTGGGCGGCGCTGTTGTTTGAACAGGCAACGCTGGCGGAAGGCGGTCAACTCGATGATCCAGCTGGTTTTGTCAAACGCATCAATGACCTGATGATGGCGCTGTCAGCGAAGTAAGCTGTTAATGCCCCAATAAAAAACCGCCTGCCCGGCGGTTTTTTATTGCCTGAAAATTGGGTTGATTTGGCGGTTGACCGTAACAATCCAAATTTAAATACCGACAATTGAGGTAAATAAATTGTGGGTTGGTAGGGAAATTTTGCTATTATGTTCATGCTTTGTATACGACAAATATTCATTCTGTGTGGCGAGTTGTCGTTGTTCCATATTGAAAAGCACAAAATGGAGGGGTGGCCGTGAACAGATCCGATACCAATTTACTTGGCAGATGGCCTGCAATAGTGATGCTGTTACTCGCTTCACTATTTTTGTCGGGATGCGCTTCAACCGGTAATGCGCCACTTCAGTCCCTCAATTACCCGCGCGATGTGAATGTAAGGCAGCCTAATTTGCTGGTTCTGTTGCGCGGCTTGGGCGCTGACAACAGCGTTTTTGAAAAACAGGGAGTCATCGAGGAAATTCGTGATCTCGGGCTTCCCTTTGATGTCATTGCCCCTGATGCGCATTTTGGCTATTACCAGGCAGAAACTTTTGAACAACGACTCAAGGAGGATGTGATTGAGCCGGCCCGTCATCAGGGTTACAAACAGATATGGCTGGCTGGATTTTCGATGGGAGGCCTTGGCGCGCTGATCTATCTGCGCAGCCATCCGGAGGATATTGACGGTATTTTGCTGACCAGCCCCTTCCTTGGCTGGTCGGGTATTCACAACGAAATTCGCCAGGCAGGTGGCATTTCAGAATGGTTGTCTGACGAAAAAGATCCAAAAGATTGGGAGCGGATGATCTGGGGCTGGATCAGCCAGCAGGATTTCAAAACCCAAGTGCCGATCTGGTTGGGCTACGGCGAAAATGACATCCTGACCCGGGCTGGCCCACCGTTACTGGCCACAGTCCTGCCAGCGTCACGCGTTTTTACCGCACCTGGCAACCACACCATCGCTACCTTCAAGACCTTGTTTAGCCAGCATCTTGTGACCTTGTCCAAGCAGAGCCAGCCTATTCCCATCGTTTTGTCCAGCCAGGTAAAAGCAGCTGGCAACTTTTAGAGCGGCTTGGTGATCAGGTTCAGATCATGCTGCGGTCAACACCAGAACAACCCTCATTTTATGGATGCGCAAATGATTCGACACCTTTCCTTTACGGTTGCCGCACTTCTAGCAGCCAGCTTCGCCCAAGCGCAGGTCAATCCGATTCCACGTAGCGGTGGCTTGTCTGGATCGATTGCGCTCGGCGCTGTCTATACCGATGTCAGCTCCAGTTTTTACCAGCATGACGACCATGCCCGAATCGACAATCTTGGCACCCCGCAAAGCCACGGCAATGCCGCGCTTGTTCCGCGCTTTGACCTGCGCTACACGCTCGCTGAATCACGGACGCAGTTTGTATTGGGCAATCAGATTCACGATGTGCTGCGCTTTGATTTCACCCAACTGCTGGCTGTCCGGCAGGAAATTGGCGATCTCGGGATTGTCTCGGCGGGACTGGTGTTCACCGGCATCGCGCCGAGCGAGGTGTGGTCCGACCCTTACCGAACCGCAGCCGACCGTAACAGCAGCGACCGCGACTCGCGCGGCATTCGTCTCGGCTGGGAGCGGGTGCTGGGCTCCGGCTTCACTGCTGACTTTACCGCCCGCAAGATCGACATCGAGCGTGAAGAAAGTGGCCGTAGTAGCACCTTGAGCGCCAGCCAGATTGGTCTGCTTGATCGCAACGGCAACAGTCTGCGGCTGCGGGTTTCCTATGACTGGGAATTCGCGCCGCGCCATTTTCTGGCACCGGGGTTGATTATTGGTCGTGAAGATCTTGACGGCATGGCCATGCGGCACGATGTCACCGGTTTCAAACTGGACTACGGTTTTAATTCAGGAAGCGACACCTTTAATGCCAGCCTGTACCTCGCGCAGCAAGGCTTTAGTGAAGGCCACCCGCTGTTCGGCCAGCGCAAGGCTGACAGCAACGACTATGCGCTGGGTGTTAACTATCTGCGTCAGGGCTTGTTCGGCACACCGTGGCTTGGGGCTTACCTTAGTGCGTCCTACGGCAAATCAAATTCGGATATCGATTTTTTCGATGCAGAGTTCACCCGCGTCGGTGCTGGCCTGCGCTTCAAGTTCTGATCAGGTCCAGCAACCGGCGAGCCTAATTCGCTTTGATCTCTTGCAATATCTCGTTGCGGCGTAAAAAAGGCAGCGTCCACGGCGGGTTGTAGCGGGCGAGTTGGGGTTTGCCGATGGTTTCGATTTGTTGCGTCTTGAGCCAGTCGAGCAGTTGCTCGGTTTTTTCCTGGACCGTGCTTTCCGTATTGATGCCTGAATAGGTCAAGGCGGCAAAAGTCTTGGCCGGAATCTCGCGCAGTTGGACCTGCGGGTTGAGCGGTTTGGGCAGGGTGGCGAGGGTGTATTGGCTAGGCATGACGAAGTGGATGCGCCAGCGTTGGGCGCCGGCCATTTTGCTGCCATCGGTATTTTGCGCTTCGATGCTGACCGGGGCGGTCATGGCAATTTTCTCGGCGCTACTTTGTGCTTCGGCAACCACCGGCGCGGTCATCGCGATCCGTTCATTTTTGCCGAAAATGTAGCCGGCAATGAGCTGGAAACCACGGTTGGAGGCGCTGTCCATGTCGCCGTCGACGGTGGTTTCAGCAACGATCACCGGCACATAGCGGCGGATTTCGATATTGTCTTCCTTGCGCAGCGATTCAAATTTTGGTTCTTCAGTAGCCATCAGGCTTCCCATCGAAAGTGGACCCATAAGCAGGCCAAAAAGCAGGTTGGTGAGTGTTGGGTGTCGTTTCATTTTTTGTCCTTGAGGGGGGCGCTGGTGACCGTTATTTCAGGGATGCTGGCCGGCCAGATGCCTTTGTTGATGGCGCGCCCCTGTTCAAAAATCAGCCAGCTTTGCCCGCCGTAGTGGGGCTGGCCACGTTGCAGGGCGTTGAGCGCTGCCGCATCCTGGCTGGAGATGATGGCCAGCTGGAAAGCTTTACCCGGCACGGTCCAGACCTGGGCGCTGCCTGCGCGGGACAGGTTGGCCGGGCGAGCGGGCAGGCCGGCGCTGGCTAGAGCCTGATCGATCTCGGCGTGGGTGCCGGCGAGCAAAATGGGGTTTTTGCCATTCAATGCGGCGGTTAGTCGGTCGGCACCATGCAGCTTGGGTTTGATCTCAAAAAATCGCTCCGAAAGCGCGTTGACCGCAAGATTTGCCTCGGCCGAACGGGCGACATTGACTAGTTGTGGTGCACTGGCTGCCATCCACTGGCGCAAAATCGGCGGCAGCTGGCTGGCTTCAAGGCGGCGCCAGACGCGTATTTCGGGGTCGAGGCGCAGGCTTTGTGGTTTAAAGGCAAGTTTGAGCGTGGCGGTGTCGCGCTCGGTGCCAAGGTCTACCCAGTGCGTTTCGCGCTTGCCAGCGCCCTTGATTTCAAGCGGCAAGCGCAAGGGCAGCTTGGCATCTTGCTGGCTGAAGGTGATATTTAGCTGATATTGCTTGCCGCTGCGGCTACTTTCGGCGCGGGTAATGCTGACCTCCGGCAAGGCTTGCTGATCGAGCCAGGGGGCGAAGAAGCTGCCCAGCTTTTCACCCGAGGCGCTTTCAAAGGCGACCTGCAAGTCATCCCAACTGGCCACTTTGAAACGCTGCGCGGCCCAGAAATTGCGGATGCCCTGGTCGAACATTTTTTTGCCCAGCCGGTCACGCAGCATGACAAAGAGCATTGCAGACTTGCCGTAGCCAACCGTGGCACCGGCGGCGTTGGCGCGTGAGCGAAAGTCGCGCAATGAGCCGGATTTTTCGCCGGCAAAAACGGCGGCATCGCGCAGCCAGGCAAGGCGCATTTCGCTGGCGGCAGTGGCCGATTCGTCTTCCTTGTAAGCGTAGTCGGCCATGAAGGTGGTCAAACCTTCCGACCAGTTGCCGCGCTCGTAATCGACATAAACCCCGTTACCCCACCAGTTGTGCAAAATTTCATGGCCGAGCGAAGTTTTGCGGATGAAGGGCAGGCGCAAAACCTCTGCCCCGAGGTAAGTCAGCGTCGGCATGCCAAAGCCGGTGGGCAGCGGGCTGGCGACGATGGAAAACTCGCTGTACGGATAGGCGCCAATTTGACGGCTGTAGCGTGTGATGTAGGCCGCTGAATCGTCAAGATAGGCTTGCGCCAGGCCAGGCACGGCATCGAGATCCGCCGGGAAGAAGGTGCGCAGGTGGAGCGGCGATTGCCCGGAGCGCGCCACAGTTTTTTCGCGCACGACCCACGGCCCGGCCATCAGGTCGATGCCATCGCTCGGCTGGGTGAATTCAAAACTTGCCAGATAGCTCTCTCCGGCCTTTGCCGGGACGGTTTCAGCGATGCGTTTTCCGGCCACTAAAGCGCGTTGACCGTAAGGAACGGCGAGTTTGACCCGGTACGAGAAAAGTTCAGCCGGGCGCGGATACCAGCCGCTGCCCGAGGATAAAAAACTGCCCTCGGGTGCGGCCATCGGCGGCATGCCGCCGAGTACGCTGCGGTGATCGCGGTCGCGTTCCAGCGCCGGTAACTGGCCTTCGTAGTGGATGACAACTTTTTGATTGGCCTTGGCCAGGTGGATCGTCCATTGTCGATAACCCTTGGGGCCACCGCTGCGTTCGGTGGTGACCATTTGATCACCGACTTGCGCAATGGTGACGCGCAGCGATTCATGCAATAGAAAACGGAAACTCCGTGCTGCTATCTGCAATTCGGCGCTGGCCTTGAATTGCCGCGATTGCGGATCGAGTGAAATGTCGAGCAGCAAGTCAGGGTCGGTCGCGCTGAAGACGTTGGCGGCGTAAAACAACAGGCCGAGCAACAATCCGGCGGTGTGGCGAGAGTGGATGAAGTTCATGGTTTGGCGGGGAATTGGATAACGAGATCAAGCTGGCTTTCACCGCGAGCAATGCGCAGCGGGAGCCAGGTGCCGGGCGGTTGACGGCGGATGATGGCCACCGCATCGCCACTACCGCTGGCCGGGCGTCCGGCAATGTCGATAATCCGGTCGCCGGCGCGCAGCCCGGTTTTTTCGGCCAGACTGCCGGCGCTGACGGTAGTGATTTTCAAGCCCTGTTTCTCATCCTCCAGCACGACGCCGAGGCGCGGCGGCTCGTTGGGTGGCATCGCCTTATTAGGCAAAATGAACGCGGCGCTAGCCAGGCCAGCCTCAAGATAACGGCATTCTTCCTCCTGGCCCACCGGCAACAGACTGGCGACTTTGGCTACCCCGAGAGAGCTGAGTTGATGCGGCACGCCATGACCATAACGAATGTGGCCGCTGCCCATGATGCCGACGACCAGTGGCGGATTTTTGCCGCCACTCTGGCTGACTGCCAGACTCAGAGCCTCCGCCATGGCGCGGTCCCAGGTCAGCTGGCTGTCGACGAAGCCTTTGAAGCCGGCATCGGTTGTCACGCCCTTTTTGGTGGCCGACGCGCCCGCTGTTTTTTCATGCATTTTGTACATCTCACGTAAAAATTCCGAGTATTCAGGGAGCGCCGGCGCGGGGTGGCCTATGCCTTCACGGGCTTCTTCCGGGACGTTTTCCCAGCCTTTTTCGGCGACCAGGCGCGTCAATTTTTTGTCGACGTTGAGCGCCCGCATCGGAATCTTGTTGATCCGCGCAAACTCAAACAAAGGCAGGTAAATGTGCGGCGGGAAGGACCACACCTTGTCCCATTCGACCTGTTTCAAAAACTCCTGGGCGGTCAACGAACCGGCCACCCACTGGTCAAGCACCGGCTGAACGCGGCGCGGGAACATCTCAAAGCCGATGACCAGATTCGGGCGCTGTGCGTGTAGGGCGGAGAGCATTTGCAATTGCCAGCGATGATGGTCCTCAAGGTCGTGCTGCTCGCCCAGTAAAACCACATCCTGTTTAGCCGCATGGGCGACGATCTCCTGGATGCTGGCTGGTTTCGGCGGTGTCGTGCTGAGCGCCAGCCAGTTGCCACCCGCCTTGCAATAGGCTGGCGTTGGCGACTCGGCGACGGGCTTGCGGCTGGCCAGGGCGGCGACGGCGACCCCGGCGCTCACTAACAAACAGGTGATGTAAAAGGTTTTTAAAGTCATTTTCAGCATGTAATGCGCTCCCTAAGCCGGACGAGCCGGAGCCAAATAAGTCCACGTGGCACACTGGTTTTCCCCCTCTCCCGCTTGCGGGAGAGGGCCGGGGAGAGGGTTTCCCAGCGCGCGGCAAAGTGAAAAGTCGCCCTCTCCCCCAACCCCTCTCCCGCGAGCGGGCGAGGGGAGCTTGTTGGAATCCTGCTCATATTTTGTCAAGAATTCAGCCATAAGAGACTAAGGTGCCTTTTCGACAAGTACACACCGTAATGTTTCACTACGCTCATTCAACCGACCCGAATTTTTTCGCCATAACCGGCCAATTCCAGATAACCCTCACCGGCCGGCTGACCGTTTTCGCTAACGTGAATCGCCCCTTCCCAATACACCGTGCCCACCGAGCGGCGACTGTCCAGTTCCTGATCATCAAGCAGGGGAATGAGCTCGAACGTACGTTCGCTGATATTCAGCCGCCAGGCAACGGGGTATTCAATACCGGTGCGCGGTGAGCGCCAGCGGCGCAGCGGCGAGAAATTAACTTCTTGTGGGGTAAAAATTTGATCGATTTTTCCGGTTGACCGTAACGAAGCCGCCGCCCACTGTGGATTGCCGCTGGTATCGCGCAAACGAAAGGCCATCAGTGCGCTGCCGTCGGCGAGATTGATGCCGACCCAATCCCAGCCTTGCGCCCCGTCGGGCAGCAATTCGCTCGACCATTCGTGATCGAGCCAGGCATGGCCGCTGACTGCTTCGGCCCGGCCCTGTAACGACACCGAGCCGCTCACCGCCAGTTGCGGCCGGCTGTAGTAATAACTCGCATGGCGCGGGTCAGCCGCCTTGCTGCTGAAGCCATCGCGACCGTTGAGCAGCGGCGGGGCGCTGGCGTCCAGGGCGAGATCGTAGGAAAAATCCTCGCCGTGAACGCGCGCCTGATAGCGATTGCCTTGTTGGGAAAAGCGCCAGTCGCCGATCCACACCTCGCTGCGCCCCAGCGTAAAACCGGCGTGGCCGAAGCCAACGCGGGCCGCCCGTTCGCTGTGGCGCAAGCGGCCAAATTCCGGGTCGGCAATGGCGGCATGGGCGAGCATCAGTTGGCGTGGGGCAAAGCGGCTGGCGTTGCTTTCGCCGATCCCGGTTCGCACGCGAAAGAAGGTGATCTGGAAACCCAGTGGCTTGCCATCTGCTCGCTTCAGCCAGCCGGTGGCGTACCACCATTCGGTCCTGAAATCAGGATGTGCGCCAAAGTCATCGGGAAAGACCAGGCGGCGTCCCGGTAGTACCGGGGCAAACTCGACTGCCGCAGCGGGGCTGGGCAAGAGGCCGCGCCAGGCGGCCAGCGCAATGAGGAAATGGCGGCGCTGCATTTACCAGTCCTCGCGTACGGCCAGCACTGCATCCTGACGCATCGCCTGACGTCCGGCCAATACCGCCGCCAGGCTGGCCAGGGCGATCAGGCTACTGGCGAAAAGCAGCAAGGCGCCCCACGGCACATGCAGATCCATGCTCCAGTGAAAGCTCTGGCGATTGACCACCTCAATCAGGATCAGGCCAATCCCACCACCGGCCAGCAAGCCGCTCAGCACGCCGATGCTGGCGACCAAAGCACCTTCAAGGGCCAGCATCGCGCCGATCTGGGCACGGCTGACGCCAAGGTGACGCAGCATGCCAAACTCCTTGCGCCGGGTCGCTGCCAGCGAGGCAAAACTGGCCGCCACGCCAGCCAGCCCAATAACGATGGCGACTGCTTCGAGCAGATAAGTGACGGCAAAAGTACGGTCGAAAATGTGCAGGCTGATGCGGCGAATCTCGCCCGGTCGGGCGACTTCAAGGGTGGCATCATCGGCCAGCGCCATCAGCCGGTTGGCCACTTGCTCGCTGGTGCTTGGTTCATCCACCGTAATGGCGGCATCGTTCACCCGTAAATCACCAGTCATTTGGCGGTAGACCGCAAGATCGATCATCAACGCACCGGTTTGCCGAGAATAGTCGCGCCAGACGCCGTTGATATGAAACTCACGCGCCACACCGCCCAGCGGCAGGCTGACGATTCTTCCCGGCTGCCAGCCGAATTGATCGGCCATCGCCTCGGAGATCCAGAGCGCCGGCAAGTTTGAGGTCAGCGCCTGGCCGACCAGCGGCAAGGCGCTGCCATCCGCCGGGAGCGGCCGGGCGATCAGGGCAACCGGGGCTTGGCCTTCACTCAAGCGCAACTGGTCATGGCGGGTGAATTCTAGGTGCTTGATGCCGGGCGTGTGGGCGATGGCGGCCTGCAAATCCTCGCCCATGTAAGCGCTGCTTTGGGCGCGGCCAGCGCGCAGGTAAAGGTCTGCCGGCAGCAACTGGCCCAGCCATTCATCGACCGATTCTCGGAACGAGGCGACCATGATCGCCATCGCCACAGCCAAAGCAACGCTGGTCAACACGCCGGCAGCAGCAACCACGGCGTAACCGGGGGCGCTGACCAGACGTGCCGCCGCCAAGCGCCAGGCCACCGAGGTGCCGCGCTCGGCGAGCGGTTGCGTCAGGCGATGGGCTGCGGCCGGGAGCAGCAAAATGCTGCCAGCCAGCAAAAAGGCAATCGCCGCGTAGCCGCCAACCGGCAGGCCAGCCATTGGCGGGATGAAGCCGGCGGCCAGACTCAATGCCAGTGCCAACATGCCGAGCAACGGCGAGCGGTGACCATGAATCATTAAGGCATCGCCAGCCGATTTGAGCGCCTGGGCCGGCGAAATATCAGCGGCTTGCAGAGCCGGTAGGGCAGCCCCCGCCAACCCGGCCAGCAGCCCGAGAAAAACATACAAGGCGGTCAGCGCCGGTTTGAATTCGAGCTGCGGTTGCAGCCCGGAAAAGTAGCCAGCGCCGAGATCGCCACCGAGCAATTGCAGCGCCGCCCAGGCCAAACCGTAACCGAGCGCGACGCCGATGAGGCCGCCAACGAGTCCAACTAACGCGCCTTCCGCCAGCAGCCAGCGGATCAGCGTAGCGCGCTCAAGGCCGAGGGCGCGCAAGAAGGCGAACTCGCTGCGCCGCTTGACGACCGCTAGTGCCTGCGCCGAAAACACCAGAAAAGCGCCGGTCAGCAGCGCAATGGCGGCCAGCATGCTGAGATTGACGCGATAGGCGCGGGTCAGGTTGCCTGATTGTTCGCTGGCCGCTTCCGGCGCTTCGAGCAGGACACCCGCTGGCAGAGTGGCCTGCAAACTGCGGCGCAGGCCTTCCGGCGAACTGCTGCCGGCGAGGGTCAGGTCAATCCGTGACAGCTTGCCGATGCGCCCAAAGGCCAGCTGGGCAGCAGCGATGTCCATGACGGCCAGACGCTGGCCATCGGCCACGCCCGGCAAATCGCCGGCGACGCGTAGTTTGAGCGAGCGGCTGCCGTCCTGCACCGTCAGATGTTCGCCAACCTTTGCGCCGTAGGCTTCTTGCGCCGCCGCGCTGAGAAAAATCGAATTTTCAGCCAGTGTTGCGAAACGATCACTTTTATCAAGACTCTGCGGCAGCAAGCGCGGTGCAACGCGGGCCAGCGTGAAAATGTCGACGCCCAGTATTTTCAGCAACTGTTCGTGGCCGGCCAATTTGGCCTCCACCTCAACGATGGGCGTGGCGACGGCAATCTCCGGGTGCTGCAGGATTTGCTCCAGCAGCGCTTCATCAAAGCCACTGGCCGGGCCAACCAGGCGCAGATCAGCAGCACCGGCCAGCACGCGCACGCCACGGCCAAATTCATTGAGGGCAGCTTCGTGGATCGCCTGCACCGCCATGCCCAGCGCCACGCCGAGGATGATGGCGAGCAATGAGAACAAGGTCGCCATGCGCCGCCGGAGCAAGGAGCCGAGAAAAACCGGGGCCAGCGTCATTCGCTCAGGCCATCGGGTGTGAGCTGCAGGATGCGATCCGCCGTGGCTGCCGCTTCGCGGGAGTGGGTGACCAGAATGCCGATGGCCCCCACTGCCCGAATGCGTTCGCCAAGCAGGGCTAGCACGCGAGCGGCATTGGCCGGGTCGAGATTGCCGGTTGGCTCGTCTGCCAGCACTAGGCGCGGGCGATGAACCAGGGCGCGAGCAATCGCCACCCGTTGCAATTCGCCGCCGGACAATTCATGCGGCCAACTGGCGGCGCGCTCGGCGAGGCCGACGGCGGCCAGCATCTGGCGGGCGCTGTCATCGGCGGCGAGCCCCGAATGACCTTGTAACCAGAGCGGTAGCACGACGTTTTGCAGCAGGGTGAGATGCGGCAGGATGTGAAAAGCCTGAAAAATAAAGCCCAGCTTGTTGCGCCGCCAGCGGGTCAGCGCAGTTTCGTCGAGCCGGGAGAGGTTTTCACCATCGAGAACGATTGTGCCGTGATCGGCACGGTCGAGGCCGGCGATCAGGTTGAGCAGGGTCGATTTGCCTACCCCGGACTCGCCGACAATCGCCACATATTCACCCTCGCGCAGGTTCAGCGAGGTGCTGTGCAGCGCCACTCGGCCATTGAAACTGCGCGACAGGGAATTTATTTCAAGCATGGCAAATTGATTAGTGGCGGGTGACGATGCTTATTGTGACTGAATTGTTCATGGATTTTCTTCAAAATCGTCCAGAACGGAGTTGTGAAAGTCGATAAGAATTTGCTGTAATTGGCTTATTATTGCGACCGCTTCATATTTTTGTCTAGGACAAAATAAATTCTGTTCATCGTTTATCGGTTGTTGAATACGCCGGAAAAGTTCATTGATGTCGACTTCCAACTCCACCATGCCGGCATTTTGAATGCGTGCCACGAAAAAATCTGACCTGCCGAGCAAAATCTGCATCTGTTGCGGTCGACCGTATTTTTGGCGCAAAAAATGGGCTGCCGTTTGGGCCGAGGTTAAATATTGCTCCGAGCGCTGCCGGCGAAATCGCCAGGGAAAAATATGACCACACTCCGCCTCATTCTCGGCGACCAACTCAATCCAGCACACAGTTGGTTCTCGGCGCCCACTGACAACACGGTTCATGTGCTGATGGAGGTCCGCCAGGAAACCGATTACGTCCTGCACCACGCCCAGAAAATCATCGCCATTTTTGCTGGCATGCGCGACTTTGCCCGGCAGTTGCGGCTGGCTGGGCATCGCGTGCATTACCTGGCAATTGACGACCCGGCCAACCGTCAAGCGCTGCCGGCCAATCTCGATGCGCTGCTTGCCCAATATTCGGCCAGCGCCTTCGAGTACCAGGCACCCGACGAATGGCGGCTGGACCAGCAACTGGCCGACTACACCAGTCAGCTTTCGATTACCGGCCAAATGGTCGATAGCGAGCATTTCTACACTCGCCGCGACGAAGCCGCCCAGCTCTTCGCCGAGCGCAAACAATGGCTGATGGAGCATTTTTACCGCCAGATGCGGATGCGGCATGGCGTGCTGATGAGCGCCAACGGCAAGCCGCAGGGCGGCCAGTGGAATTTCGATCACGACAACCGCAAGCCCTGGCCCGGCCTGCCACGTGAGCCAGCCGACTGGCGCAGCGAGCACGATCATTCGGCACTCTGGCAAAGCATCCAGCAGGCCGGCGTGGCCAGCTTTGGTGAGCCAAGCGCGCAGCGCTTCCGCTGGCCGCTGAACCGAGCCGAAGCCTTGCAGCAGCTCGATGATTTCATAGCCGAAGCCCTGCCGCATTTCGGTGATTTTCAGGATGCGCTGACCTATCGCGCCTGGCGGCTCTTCCACTCGCTGCTTTCCTTTGGCCTGAACACCAAGATGCTCAATCCGCGTGAGGTCATCGCCAAAGCCGTTGCGGCGCATGAATCAGGCCGCGTGCCGCTGGCGGCGGCGGAAGGTTTCATCCGGCAGATTCTCGGCTGGCGCGAATACGTCCGTGGCGTCTATTGGGCCAACATGCCCGGCTACGAAGCGCAAAATTATTTCGACCACCAGCAGCCGCTGCCCTCATGGTTCTGGACTGGTGAGACCAAAATGCGCTGCCTGGCGCACGCCATCGGCCAGTCGCTCGAACATGCCTACGCTCACCATATTCAGCGCCTGATGGTGATCGGCAACTTCGCGCTGCTCGCCGGGTTGAATCCGACTGCGCTGCACGGCTGGTATCTCGGCGTTTATATCGACGCCTTCGAATGGGTCGAGCTGCCCAACACCGTCGGCATGAGCCAGTTCGCCGATGGTGGCAGGCTCGCCACCAAGCCCTACGTCTCAAGCGCCGCCTACATTGACCGCATGAGCGATTATTGCAAGGGCTGCCATTACGACAAAAAGACGCGCCTCGGCGAGCGGGCCTGCCCGTTCAATGCGCTCTACTGGGATTTCTTTGCGCGCAATAGCGAACGTTTGGCGGCCAACCCACGGTTGGGCATGGTCTATCGCCAACTCGCCAAAATGAGCCCGGAAGCTGTGGATGCCGCGCAGAGCAGGGCGGATGAAATTCGGGCCGGGATTGAAGGTTTGTGAGTGGTTTAAGCAGACGCTGATTAATTCAGAAAACGTCATTCCCGCGCAGGCGGGAATCCATAAGAATCAACAAACTGGGTTCCCGCCTACGCTCTGAAGGAAGTACCCTTGGGGTGCGCGGGAACGACGAATTAATCGGTGCCTCCTTAGGGCTTCAGAAATTGGACCAAAGGTGTCAGTGACATTTGGTTTACCAATTCATTTCGACACCTTTTGCTCGTTTCTCGGCTACAAAATATGTGCTGATTTGATAGTTGACCGTAACAGGCTGGATTTTTCGCCATTTATTATTAAGGGCTGCCATGACCACCATTCGTGCCGTTTTTTTGCTGTTTTGTTGCGCCCTGACGATTGCCGGCTGTTCGACTTCGCCACCTGCAGGCATCAATCCCGTCTCGCCGTTCGAGATCAATCGTTACCTTGGCAAATGGTACGAAATTGCTCGCCTTGACCATTCCTTCGAGCGCGGCATGAGCGATGTCAATGCGACTTATCAGTTGCAGGATGACGGCAGCGTCAAAGTGATCAACCGGGGTTACGACACGCAGCGTCAGGCGTGGAAGGAGGCGATTGGCCGCGCATTATTTACAGGCGACACCAACACGGCATCACTCAAGGTCTCCTTCTTTGGCCCGTTTTACGGTGGCTACCATGTCATTGCGCTGGATCAGGAAAATTATCGCTGGTCGCTCGTCGCCGGCCCGGATCGTGATTATTTATGGATACTTGCCCGCGATAAACAACTACCGGCTCAGGTTCGTGAACAACTGCTTAGCCAGGCACGCACGCTAGGCTTTGCAACCGACAAGCTGATCTGGGTCGATCAGCAACGGACTGACGGGCAATAAGGCTTCAACTTGACTGGGGTTCCAGCAAAGGCGCGCCGAGGTGGCCCACTTTGACGTAGATGATGGCGCCCTCAGCACCCGTGAATGGTGTGTGGCGGCTCCAGCGCGGGCTGCGTAGCCAGGTGCCGGCGGGGTATTGACCGTGTTCGTCGCGGAATACGCCGTCAAGCACCAGAATTTCCTCACCACCGGGATGAACATGCGGGTTGAAGTGGGTGTGTGGCGCCCACTTGACGAGTGCGCTGCTGATACCGTCGAATTCATGCAGTGGCATGACTGAAAGGCCGGGCACCAGCCCGGGGCGCCAGGCGGTGGTCGTGGTGTTGATTTTCACCGCTTGCCTGTCGCCAGCTGAAAACTGCCAGACCTTGACGAAAATCGTGCAACCATCACGCGTGAAAGGCGTGTGCGTGCTGCCCGGGGGGTTTCGGGCATAGGTGCCGGCTGGATAATCTCCGGTTTCATCCGAGAAGGTGCCTTCAAGGACCAGAAACTCCTCGCCACCGTCATGCGTGTGCGGGCTGAAGTGGGCGCCGGCTGAATATCTGACAATGCTGGTGGCGCGTGCGATTTCATCGCCAATCCGGTCCAGTCGATGGCGCCAGACACCCGGGCAGGGTGAAGCTACCCAGTCATTTTCTCCTGCTGGTGGAATGACGACTTGCCGGGAAAAGTCGGCGTTGATCAGTGGGGTGGGGTTCAAAACAGGTTCTCGCAATTGGCAGATGTTTTAAGAGTTGCAAGGTGCGAGAACGTTCCCGTTATGGCTTAGGGCTTCAGAAATTGGACCAAAGGTGTTAGTGACATTGGGTTTGCCAATTCACTTCGACACCTTTTGCACATTTTTCTCCCAGCATTGCATTGCTTCACTTAACACGGCTAAGGCGTCGATTCTGACACCAGCTTTGGTGGTAACCGTGGCGTGGATGTGAAGCATCTGTGGATCTTTAGCATGTAGTGTTACCTCCGGCCCTGCAACAGTGATTTGTTCGATTGAATTTTGCGGTGCGTTGAAGCCAATATCCACCAACTCAGCAAACTCGTTTGATCTGCTTTCTCGAAGCACACCGTGTTTGGCTCGATTGGCAATGTCTGCTACGTACTTAAGCGCCAGGCAGCGATTGACTTCATCTTCAACTATGCTTCCACGGAGGCCTCTGGCCTCAAAGTAAGTTTTAAGGTAATCCTTGAGACTCCACACCCAGATGAAAAGGTTGAGGAAGTCATCCTCAAGTTGCTCAGGTGCCTTCATTCCCACTGCTCGAAAGTGAGTCGTGAAGTCCGTGCCTTCAGCCTGATATGAAGTTTCATAGCCTGCCCCTGAAGCGTTTTGTACTGTTCCGATGGCCCGGAAAATTCGGCTTCTGATTGCATCAAGATCAGCGGGGAACATGTATTTGCAGCCTAACGGTCATGGACCAAAGGTGTCAGTGACATTTGGTTTCCCAATTCACTTCGACCCTTTTTTGCTCCGTGCTGCGCGGCTTCATCGCGCAGCGTCCGGTGGAATGATGGGTTCGGCGTCAGTTTGAGTGACGCACCATGCATTTAGAGCAACCTTGCCAACGCTAGCTAGAACAAGGGCGATCAGCGGGGAAATGACAGCCGAGGCGACACTCAAGTGAGGAGCAATCGCAACCGCCATCGCGCTCACAACGTAAGTTCGTGCGAGCCCTTTGTCTCCGAACAGTCCGTCACGTTCTTTCTTATATTTTTTGTCGCCGCAAAGAAATGCGCGAACCTCCCGCTTAAGATTTTCAAGGAATGTCCCCTTGTCACCAACTGGAGTAGAAGCGGAAAAGCGATACGTGTTTTCTGCTGAAGCATTTAGCCATGCTTGAGCGATTTCGTCGAAGGAAGCGCCGTTGAAATGCAGTTTTTCTATGGCTTCGCGTTGATATTCGGGTAACTCTTGAACCCACTTAATGGGTTCCTCTGCGAGCAATGCATCAATGTTGGTAATCATGGTTAGTACATCTTCGATAGGTATTCGGCTGAAACGGCATGTGTGGTCTGATGAAGCGTGTGAGGGTCAACGCCCCCCAAAGAAATTCCACCGCCGCCACCCGGTGCATAAGAACCAACAAGTACGCCTACAAGTACCCCGTCAGATTTGCGGAAAACGGGGCTACCAGATTGACCTGGCCGTGCTTGCGTATTTAGAACAAGGTGCTTGGCCTTGATTCCACCCGATGCAATCAGCACCCTTGCGCCTATTTCTGCATCTTGTTGTGTAAGAACCATGCGTCCGTGATCCGCGTGTGGGAAGCCAAAACTTGAAACACCATACCCAACAGGTGCTTGGTCGGCCCCCCCGACAACGAGATTCGACACAATTCCAACGTCAGCACGCAGAACTGCCAAATCGTGAAACGGATCTAATGCTTCGATCTGAACAGGGAACAGCTGGAGGGAAGTGTCTCCTGTATCTTGGTAGTCGTTCAGCGATGACAATTTCTTGAATGCAAGTACAAGTCCTTGACCGTCGGTTCCCGCAACATGAGAAGCCGTTGCGAAAAATCCGGGTTTGTTCAGCGCGAACGCTGTCCCAGCAATTTGGACACCTGCGGGGCCATTCCGACCCAAAGCAAAGACAATATTCGATATGCCGTTGAAGTTAAACAAAATTACCTCCCCGTGATTGTGTGTGGTGTTGCGTGTTTTCTGATGCCCAACGTCTGAATTCACTGGCCTGCGCGGATTTTTGCGCAGGTCCGGTGGAATGAAATGTTAGACATCACTCAGTGCATTACTTGCAGAAATAAGGGGTCAGACCCCTTATTGTATTTTTCGACCAGAGGTGTCAGTGACATTTGGTTTCCCAATTCACTTCGACCCTCATTGCTCTTATAAGCTGGCGAAAGTTACAGCAGTTTTCTCTTGCAGGGGAACGGCATTTGGCACATAACTGGTTATCCAGTCAGTGCTGTTCGGTCGTGAAACCGGACACTTTCATCTTTTCCCCTGATCGCTCACCAAGGCCGCTGGCGCAAGTGGTGGATGCACTGCGTAACGGCGCTATGCGCTGCCTAAGGTTCGCTTTTTGACATAAGGCAACCCCCTTGTCAGGGGGAGCAAGTTCAGCCGCACGATAGGCTCCCCTGATGCCCCGCAGGAAGTCCCCTTGGCGGACAAGGGGGCGAAGCTGGGGTTCTCCGGTCACGCCAGTACTGGATGCCGGCCTGCGCCGTTATGACGGTCGTTTCATTTTCATCGGGACGAAGCAATACGACTTCAAATCCAGCGCGCAATCCAGAAACTTAAGCAGACTCAACAAGGTCAGAACGCCGATAATCCGAAGCAGCGGCTTTCCGCTCATTACAAAATCCCCTGCAAAGCTCCCTGATGTCCATCTCGCTTTCCCCAAGCCGTGAACGATTTTTCCTGCTGACCCTGGCTGGCATTCAGTTCAGTCATATTCTTGATTTCATGATCATGATGCCGCTCGGCCCGATATTGATGGGAGCTTTCGGGATCGGGCCGCATGAGTTTGGCCTGTTGGTCGCTTCCTACAGCTTCAGTGCGGCAATTTCCGGCCTTTTGGCGGCGACGTTTGTTGATTTGTTCGAGCGCAAACGCCTGTTGTTGATTAGTTTCGTGCTGTTTTGCCTGTCGACCGTAGCCTGCGGGCTGGCCAGCAACTATCTGAGCCTGATGGTAGCGCGAGGTTTTGCCGGCATCTTCGGCGGCATCATGGGGGCGCTGGTTCAAACCATGATCGGCGATGCGATTCCTTACGTGCGGCGGGCGCGAGCCAGTGGCCTTGTTGCCACCGCCTTCTCGGTTGCCACGGTGGCGGGCGTGCCGCTCTCGCTGTGGCTGGCTAATCAGTTCTCCTGGCGCGCGCCATTTTTCTTGATTGCCGGCTTGAGCCTGATCTTCATTTTTGTCGGCTTGCGTATCCTGCCGGAACTACACCAGCATCTTGAGGACAAAAAACGCGCCCATCTGTTTTCGGATATTTTTACCGTGCTGGGCGATCGCAACCATCTGCGCGCCTTGCTCTTTTCAGCCTTGTTGATTTTTTCCGGCTTTACCGTGATTCCTTACATTACGGTTTATGCAGTGGGCAATGTTGGAATTCCGCTGCAGGATATTCCCTTCGTTTATCTGGTGGGCGGCGGCGCGACATTCTTCAGTGCGCGTTTCATTGGCCATTGGGCCGACAAATACGGTAAAGCCAAAATCTATCGCTGGGCCGCCTGTGCTGCGATGCTTCCCTTGCTGGTTTTGACCAACATCGGCGCGGTTCCCTTGTGGCAATGGCTGATTTGCACCACCTGCTTTTTCGTGTTGATCTCGGGCCGGATGATTCCCGGCATGGCGCTGATTACTTCGGCCGCCGAACCGAGGTTGCGCGGCACCTTCATGTCGCTCAACGGCACCGTCCAGTCGGTTGCCATGGGGCTTGCGACGACCCTTGCCGGTTTTTTGATTACCCTTGATGCCAGCGGAAAAATCGTCGGTTATCCGCTGGTCGGTTTGGTTGCCATCGCGGCTAATCTGGTGGCGATCTGGTTTGTCGCCAAAATTGTGGTGCACGACAAACCGATCAAGGCCTGAGTATTTTTTAGCGGCTCGTGAGTGGTTTTGCGGCTGCTTCGGCCTTGGGCGAAAAAGTATTTCCAGAAATATCCGCTTCATTCAGCCCGCGATTCACATCAAGCCCGATCAGCCGCCAGTCATGTACCGGCAAGTTGGGGATCGGTTTGCGCAGGCGCTCGTAAAAGCGGGTAGGCCAGAGCACGCCGGCGATTTCCTGATGATCGAAAAAGTCGACTTCAGCGATCGCGCCCTGCGTCGACGCCAGCCCCTCCATCGTGAAACGAACGCGGCGCAGCAGATGGTTTTCGCTATCGATAAACAACTGGTAGCGATCTTCGGCAGAAAACCCGTGGCCGGGGCGGCGCACCGCAACCAAAGTAAGGCAGGGACGGCCTTCGACCTCTTCGTTGGCGGCGGTTTCCAGACTCAGGTTTCCATCGAGAAAGTAAAACGGCCCGGTCAGAAAAAGGCGGTAACCATCGGCAACCAGTGCCGCAGCGGCCAGCACCTCGGGGTTGCTGGCGGACTCATCGTTGTAATAAACCTGCACGCCATTTACGGTGCGAATCACTTGCTTGCTACCTTGTGGCCCATCGTGGCGCTGGCTGATGCTGACCGGCTCCTTGAGCAGAATTCGCTCCTGCGAGCCCTGACGAAACCCCGGATCAACCAGCGTTGCCTGCACGCGGCTGGCTAGCCCATACCATTCGCCGGCGTAACTGACATTGAGGTCGTTGATCTGGCGAAAGGCCGCCAGCCCATGTGCTTCCGCCGATTTCTGCAATACGGCCCGGGCTGCGGCTTGCTCACCAGTGCTTGCCGTTTGTGGAATGCCGCGCGACGCGCAAGCGCCCAATATAGGCAAGAGCAGGGCGATCAAAAGCAGTCGAATCAGTGATACGGGCATGGTTTCTGGATTCCGTCAGTGGTGTTTTGAAAAACGAGGCATCTTGACCGTTGACCGTAACACAGCAAAAAAAGTTTGTGGAAACCCACAATATTTGAGATTGCGCATACGCAGTATGCTGTCCAACCGTTTTGCCGAGTCCCTTTATGCTGATCCTGCTAAGTTTTGCCCTGCCGCTATGTTTGGGCGCACTGCTCGGTTTTGGTGGGGGAATCTTCGGTATTGGCGGCGGCATTATCGCCATTCCGGTTCTGGTCGGTCTCTTCGGCATGGACCAGAAACTGGCCCAAGGCACTGCATTGGTCATGATGGTGCCCAATCTGGCGATTGCCCTTTGGCGCTATAGCCAGCGCCAGCCACTCCCCAAATTGCGTACTTTTTGGCTCGTTCTGTGCGCGGCATCGGCGACGACCGTGGCGGCGTATTACGCCAGTAGTCTCGCTTCCAGCGAATTGCGCCGCTATTTCGGCGGCTTTTTGCTGTGGCTGGCCGTGCACAGTTTATGGGGCTTGCGGGCAAAACCCAGCCGCTTGCAGTTGGCCTTGCCGGAGTGCCTGATTCCGCTGGTCGGCCTGATCGGCGGAACCTGTCAAGGCTTGATCAGCATCGGTGGTGGCATGGTCGTGCCGCCCATCCTCGTGACCTTTTTTCGCCAGTCACAGGCAATGGCGCAGGGTTACGCACTGGCGCTGGTGACCCCTAGTTCGCTGATTGCCTTGCTGACATTTTCCAATGCCAGTCTGGTGGATTGGAAAATGGGCATGCTGCTTGCACTGGGTGGCGCGTTCACCGTCTCGGCGGGCGTTAAAGTTGCCCATAAATTGCCGGAAAGGCGTTTGCGTGCAGGCTTTTCCATCATGCTGTTGGCCACCGCGCTGTGGATGATCCTGCACGGTTGAGGCGCTATTTGGCACAATGACCGCCCATTCATCATTTAATTACCGCTGATGCAACCCGAAGACCTGCAACGCCTGGTGACGACCAGCATGCCTTTTGGCAAACACAAGGGCACGCTGATCGCTGATTTGCCGGGCAATTACCTCAACTGGTTCGCCCGTGTCGGTTTTCCACCGGGCGAGATTGGCCGTCTGCTGGCGCTGATGCAGGAGATCGACCACAACGGTTTATCCGATTTGCTGACCCCGCTGCGCGGGCGTTGATTACGCAAAAAGCCGGTTGTTACGGTCAACCGGCTTTTCGGGCTAAAAATGTGCAGCGCGAAGTTTGCAGTGTTTTGATTACTTCACATTGAACTGCTCACGCAGGCAGGTTTTGTGTTCCGGGCCGACTTTGTCTTTGCAGGCTTCGCGTGCTTTTTGGTTAATTTCGCAGCGCTGCGGGTCTTTCGACTTGCTGCAATCGGGCGCCGGCATTTTTTGCTGAACACACTGACGGAAGGCTGGGCCAGTCTGGCTCTGACATTCCTTGTAGGCTACTTTGCGCCCCTCGCACTGTTGTGGATTAACCGCCTTGCTGCAATCAAAATTTTGGCGCTGATCCATCATGCATTGTTTGCGATCCGGGCCGGCTTTGCCCTTGCAGGCTTCATTAGCCTTGGCGCGAGCTTCGCGGTGGGCGGTACAGGCTTCCGGATTCTGCGACTGTGCGCAATCACGGGGGCCGCGCGCGCCGGGGCCTTTTTGCATCATGCCGGGGCCACCTTGCTGCATGCCCATGCCACCCATGCCAGGGCCGGGTTGAGCGATTGCTGGCAGGCAAATCAGAGAGGCGATCAATGCGCTGGCGGTCATCATCAGACGGGTTTTCATGGTTTGCTCCTTGTGTTGGTCTGATTTCATTCTAGGAGAATTGCCGCAGTCGAAAAGGTGGAGTTGTAAATGAATGCAAACAGAAGGCTGGCCTGTTACAAGGCGTTACGGTTGACATGCTATATTTCATTTCATGAATGAAAAGACTAGCCAAGACCGCCGCCTGACGCTTGCCGAGGTGCTTGAAATGCTGGTGGCTGATGGCCTTGCCGAGGCTGATGACGCTGCCGCACTGCGCACCGAGCGCAAATTACACGGCGACAAGGTGCACCCGCTGGTAGTGATCGCCGAACAGAAATGGCGCAACCCGAAACTGCCGGCGCGTGTGTTGACCCAGGAGGTGCTGACGGAGTGGCTGGCCAACAAGGTGGGTCTGGCTTACTTGCATATCGATCCGCTCAAGATCGATTTCAGTGGGGTGGCGGATGTCATGTCCACCGCATACGCTTCGCGTTTCACCATTCTGCCGGTCGAAATCAATGCCCGCGAAGTTGTGATCGCTACCGCCGAACCCTATGTGCGGGAATGGGAAAAAGAGTTGCAACCCATCCTGCGCAAGGAAATCCGCCGGGTGAT
Organism: Pseudomonadota bacterium; assembly: GCA_039797825.1. Taxonomy (GTDB): domain Bacteria; phylum Pseudomonadota; class Gammaproteobacteria; order Burkholderiales; family Rhodocyclaceae; genus Azonexus. The sequence goes on from JBDKHF010000070.1 coordinate 60,536, forward strand.
GGCCACCCCGAGTGATATTTCGCGCTATCTGGTCGAGTTTTTCAACCTCGCCAAGTCAATCAAGAAGGCCTCGCTAAAAGGCAACGTCAATCCGGTCATCTCCAGTTTCGAGCAACTGGTCGATCTCGGTAAAAGCAATCGCACGCTTGATGCCAACGATCAGCATGTGGTGCACATCGTCGATTGGCTCTGGCAATACGCCTTTGATCAGCGGGCTTCCGATATTCACGTTGAACCGCGCCGCGATATCGGCATCGTCCGTTTCCGGATCGACGGCGTGCTGCATCAGGTTTATCAGATTCCGATGTCGGTGATGACGGCAATGACCAGCCGGATCAAGCTGCTGGGCCGGATGGACGTGATCGAAAAACGGCGCCCGCAGGATGGCCGGATCAAGACCCGGACACCGGCCGGGCAGGAGGTGGAATTGCGCCTGGCCACCTTGCCGACGGCGTTTGGCGAAAAACTGGTGATGCGGATTTTTGACCCGGAAGTGCTGCAACGCGATTTGCGCTCGCTGGGCTTCTCGGAAGACGACCAAGCGCGCTGGCATCAAATGACCAGCGCCCCGAATGGAATTGTGCTGGTCACCGGCCCGACCGGTTCCGGCAAAACCTCAACGCTGTACACCACGCTCAAGGTGCTGGCGACGCCTCAAGTCAATGTTTGCACAATTGAAGACCCGATTGAAATGGTCGAATCGGCATTCAACCAGATGCAGGTTCAGCACAACATCGACATCGGCTTTGCCGACGGCGTGCGCGCCTTGATGCGGCAAGACCCGGACATCATCATGATTGGTGAAATCCGTGATCTGGAAACTGCAGAAATGGCGATTCAGGCTGCGTTGACCGGCCACCTTGTGCTGTCCACCCTGCACACCAACGACGCGCCCTCGGCGATCACCCGCCTGCTTGATCTGGGCATCCCGGCTTATCTGATCAACTCGACCGTGCTTGGGGTTATGGCGCAGCGTCTGGTACGCACGCTTTGCCCACACTGTAAAAAGCCGTCACCGATTACCGAAGAGCAACGCCAAAGCTGGCGGGCGCTGGTCGCCCCGTGGAAATCAAACGAACCGGCGCAGATTTATCAGCCGGTCGGTTGCCTGGAATGCCGCATGACCGGCTATTCAGGCCGTGTTGGCATCTATGAAATTCTGATGAATTCGGCTGAAGTGCGCAAATTGATCAAACCGCAAATGGAAATGGCCCGTGTGCGCGAGCAAGCCATCCGCGAAGGCATGCGCCCCCTGCGTATTTCCGGCGCACTGAAAGTGGCGCAGGGGCTGACCTCGCTGGAAGAAATCATCAAGGTCGCGCCGCCTTCGGATGAGGCTTAGGTGTAGAAATCGAGACTTGATCTGACGCCAACTGTCAGATGCAATGTCTCTGTCCGGCCATTCAGTACTATGTACCCCTGCCATTCGGCAGGCTTACTTCGCGACAAAAAGTCCAACCGGCATATCCTGATTTCACACGAAATACCGAAACTGATGACAGCATTTCACTTCAGATGGGTTTCGTTAGTCAAAACCTTCAATAACACGTCTGAAAGCAGACAGTTGCATCGAAGTGTTCATCGCCGCACCCATTGATTCCCGTGGGTGCCGCATCAATTCTTCGAGCGCAACTCGCCAATTACAGGAGATTTGACCATGAACCATACCTACTTCACTGCTACGCTCATGTTTTTTTCTATGGCCACTATGCCCTGCATAGGCAATGCACAGACACTAGAAAAAATCGCCAGCAACAATCAGATTACCGTTTCATACCGTGAGTCAGCAGTCCCATTCAGCTATTCACTTAGTCCGACGCGCACAGTTGGGTTCTCGGTGGACCTGACGGATGCCATCATTGACGATGTGCGAGCAAAATTAAAGAAGCCGAACCTAAAAGTAATACGCATTCCTGTAACTGGTCAGAACCGCATTCCGATGCTAGTCGATGGAACCTACGATCTGGAATGCGGATCGACTACTAATACCGCGGCGCGAGGTAAAGATGTCTCGTTTGCTATCAGCCATTTTTATACCGGGACCCGGCTATTGGCCAAGGCGACTGCCAATCTAAAAGAGTATGCCGATCTCGCCAATAAGACGGTAGTAGCTCCCGCAGGTAGTACAAACGAAAAAGTCTTACGTAAGTACAGCACGGATAACAATCTTAATATCCAATTTGTATCCGGGAAAGACTACGGAGAGTCGTTCAAAATTCTTGAAGAAGATCGTGCTTCAGCATTAGCCTTGGATGATGTACTCCTTTTTGGCCTGAGAGCGAATTCAAAAGATCCGTCTTCGCTCGAAGTAGTCGGTGATGCTCTTCAGATAGAGCCCTATGGTTGTATGCTGCGCAAGGATGATCCGAATTTCAAGAAACTGGTTGATGGGACAATTGCCCGTCTGATGAGATCCGGAGAGTTTGCTAGGCTTTACACCAAGTGGTTCGAATCACCAATTCCACCTAAAGGAGTGGTTTTAGGTATGCCGATGAGCACTCAGCTTAAGGCCAATCTCACAGTCTTCAGCGACAAGCCCGAATTTTAGATGCCTCTCCGAAGCAGGATAAACGAACTTGGATTGACCGGCCCTCTTGGGTTTATTTGTAGCTATAACCGGGTTGACCGTGGAAGGCTGGCACTCGTCCGACCAGGCTTTCGAGTAGGGTCAATTCGGCATCGGTGTGATTGAGCATGGGGGCTTTTTCCATCATCTGGCGGCCATCAGCATGTAGCGTGACCGGGTTTTCGTGATGTTTGGTTTCGATGGTCTCAATTTTCCCTGGCATTCTGCTGGAAGTAATATCCGCCTTGCCATAGCACAGGCAGAAATAGACTTTCGTTTCTTCCGCCTCGATATAGCAACCCGTACCACGTATGCCGATGGTTGCCGTGCCGGCCTCTATGCGCTTCTCGCCCTTGCCGAAGACCGCCATTAATTTGCCGGTTAGCACGCGCAGGCCGGCTTTCAGGGCGTCGCCGGCGATGCTGACGGTTGAGTTGTCGCGTTGCAAATAAGCGTCCTGACCGATGATGTAGATGGCTTCGCTCTGTGCGCCGGTGGTGATTACGTCGCCCGGTTTGACTGGCGAACCAACGCGGGCAATCTGGCCATTTACCTTGACTTCACCCTTGATGCGAAAGATGCCGGGCGGCGGCAACTTGTCGCCCGAAGCCCAGGCGGCTTGCAGTATGCCCAGTCGTTCGGCGATAACGAGCGCGGCAAAGCCTTTGATCAGTTGACGTCTATGCATGGGAGTCCTAGCGAGAGAGAGTGTGTGCTACGTTCGGGGAAGGTTTCTGTGCTAAAAAAATTCATGGTTGGCCCTCAGAACGGGCTGCCGGCACGGCGGATTTTTTCGACGTAGGCAACGGCATCCATCTGAGTTCCTGTCTTCTGGGCGGCAAAGATGATTTCGCCCAAACATTCGAGCAAGATGTGTTCGGCAGCGTGCGGGTCCATCTTGATGCGCAGGGTTTCAAAGGCAGCGCGTATGCCGGGTGGCTGATCGACGCTGACTTGCTCATGGATGGCGAGATGTAGCGAAAGGTGGAGGAAAGGATTCATCTGCCCGCCCTCCGGTGTCCATTCCTTTTCCAGTGCGCCTGCACGGTCGTTGAGTAAGGGGTGGTATTCGGGATGACGGGCAGCAATGTCGGCGGCGGTCACTTCAGCGCCGACTAGCGGCAGGTGTTCGCTATGTTTGCGCCAGGCATCGCAGAAGAAATGGCGAACTTGCTCGCGGGAGGGATTAAACATTGGCGTTCTCGAAAAGTAAGGTCATCACTGAATTCTGGAAAAGTCGATTGCGACCAGCGCAGGGGGCGATCTGGCCGCTGCCGTAGGCGCCGATTAGCGGGGTGTTGGGCAGTTTTGCGCGAAAGGCGAGCAAGTCGCGGTCATCATTGCCGTAGAACAAGGGGCCGCGCCCGATGCAGGAAAACATCACGGCAAAATCCGGGGCTTTTTGGTCGTTGACCGTAACCGACAAGGTTTCGGCCATATCCTGCTCGGCAGCGAGTGGTTGGCGGATGGCCCAGGTCAGCATGTCGCCCGGCGCGAAAGGTTCAGCCAGGGTCAGTGAGCCATCATCATTGGCGGCAAGGATGGCGATACCCGGTTCGCCAAACTGACGGACGGCAACAATATTGTGCAAGGACAAGGCTTGGCGACGCTCGCCGGGTAATTTGCGGCGCAAGCTATCAACCGCGCTCATCCCGCCAAGGCTGCGCACATCGTAGCTTTGGCTGGCATCGACACACAATGGCTCGCTGATCAGATGCAAACCGGTTGAAATGGCCAAATGCGAGTTGAGGCCGGGTAAGAGGATTTCGGCATTGCCGTTGCTGATTTGGCGGCCATGTGCCCAAACCGCGGCTTCGTTGTCGAGCAGTCCGGCGCGCGCCGGGCCGGCTTGCCAATCGAAGGGCAGGGTGCTGTGGCTGGAGAACGAGAGCTGATGACTGGCTGGCAATTTGTTGCTGGGCGGCAGTGATTCGATGACCAGCGCCGCTGCGCCCGATTGATCAAGTAACCAGCCTTGTTCGGTGATCAGGCCGGATGCGCTGCAGCCAAATATTTCCATGCTGCCGGCAGCGCGGGCGGCAGCCAGAAGCGCGGCTTGTGGCTGGCGCTGAAAATCGCGGCTGAGAAAAAGCAGCACAGCGCCGGCCTGGGTCAGCTCCGCCTTGGCCAGTGCCTGTTGTACCGCTGCGCCGGCCAGTTCCGGCAGGGGTTTGGAGCCGGCAGCAATCGCGCTGGCAACTCTCATGTCGATTTGCCCTTGTAGCGGCAAAGATCGGCGACGACGCAACGCTCGCATTCCGGCTTGCGTGCTTTGCAGATGTAGCGACCGTGCAGAATCAGCCAGTGATGGGCGTCCTTTTTATATTCGTCCGGGGTGACGCGCAACAGCTTGTTTTCAACCTCAACCACGGTTTTTCCGGGGGCGATGCCGGTACGATTGCCAAGCCGGAAAATATGCGTATCGACGGCAATGGTCGGGTGGCCAAAGGCCGTGTTCAGCACCACATTGGCCGTCTTGCGGCCAACGCCGGGTAAGGCTTCGAGTGCCGCGCGATCATCCGGCACTTCGCCGGCGTGCAGATCAAGCAGCATGCGGCAGGTGGCGATGACGTTTTTGGCCTTGGTGTGATAAAGGCCGATGGTCTTGATGTATTCAGAAAGCCCTTCGACGCCTAATGCCAGCATTTTGTCCGGGGTCGGCGCGACCGGGAAAAGGCGGGCTGTTGCCTTGTTGACCCCAACATCGGTTGCCTGCGCCGAGAGGATGACGGCGATCAGTAACTGGAATGGCGTCGCGTAGCTCAGCTCGGTGGTCGGCGCCGGATTGCTCGCGGCAAGGCGACTGTAAAACGATGCAATCTGGATTTTGTTCACGTCTAAGTAGTAACCGGCATTGTCAGGCCATGAAGAATCGGCGATATTGTGGGCGAAACTTGATTCTACCTGACGAAAGGCAGCCCTCCGGTGTTCAACCATACGCGTGAAAATATTGGTCTTTCACAAATTATCGAAGGCAATCCGGTGGCCACTATCGTCATTGATAGTCAGCATCGAGTGACCCACTGGAATCGATCTTGCGCTGTGCTCACCGGGGTTCCTGCGCTGGAGATGATCGGCAATAACGAGCAATGGCGTGCCTTCTACCCGACCGCGCGACCGATTATGGCTGACCTGATTGTCAATGGTGCGCTTGAGCGCGATGTCGATGAGTTTTACCACGGCAAGTTTCGCCGTTCGGTTTTAATCGAAGGCGCTTTTGAAGCCGAGGATTTTTTCCCCAATTTTGGTAGCGGCGGTCGCTGGCTTTTCTTTACCGCCGCGGCAATCCGTAATGAGTCGGGCGAAATCATAGGGGCGATCGAGACTTTGCAGGACATTACCGAGCGTCGACGTGCGGAAGATGCCCTGCGTGAGAGTGAGGAGCGCTACAAGCAACTCAGTGTTACCGATTCGCTCACCGGTTTATTCAATTCGCGCCATCTGCATGAACGCCTGCAGGCCGAAATGGAGCGTGCGCAACGCTATCAACGTCCGCTCTCCCTGCTGGTTATCGATTGCGATAATTTCAAGCGAATCAACGACAACTTTGGCCATCTGGAGGGTGACAAGGTCTTGCAAACGCTGGCCAAAGTGATTGGGCAATGTTTGCGCCGTACCGATAGCGCCTACCGCTATGGTGGCGAGGAATTTGTCCTGATCCTGCCGGAAGCCGAAATCGGCGCGGCGGGGATGTTGGCGGAACGCCTGCGCCAAGGCTTTGCCGATGAAACTGTCAGGTCTGACAATGGCCTGGAGATTCGTTGCACCGTCAGCGTTGGCCTGGCGGCGTATCAGTCCGGGGAGACTGAAAGCCAGTTTATCCGGCGGGCTGATGAAGCCAATTACGAAGCCAAACGGCGCGGTAAAAACTGCGTGGTTGCTGCGCCGTAACCTGTTTTAGTGGCAACCAGCGGTTGAAACCGGCTCCGGTGGGCGACGCTGGGTGCGTTCGGCGGCCTTGGCGCTCATCCAGTTTTTCCAGGCAATCATGCAGCCGAGCAGGATAAAAGCACCCGGTGGGAGCAGGGCGAGCAGGAAACCGGGATAGCTTTCCGGTAACAGTTGAATTGGTTGCAGGCTGGGGAAAACCATGTCAATGCCGCCGAGAAGGGTTCCGCTCCCCAACAGCTCACGCATGGCACCCAGTACGGCCAGGGTCCACAACATGCCGATACCCATAAAAACACCATCCAGCGTGGCTTGTAATGGCGGGTTTTTGGCGGCAAAGGCTTCGACGCGAGCAAGCACGATGCAGTTGGTGACGATCAGCGGAATGAAAATGCCGAGGACCAGATAAAGTTCGTGCAAATTGGCATTGAATAACAGGTCGACCACAGTGACTAATGCAGCAACGATCAGGATGAAAACCGGAATCCGGATTTCGTGCGGGATCAGATTGCGCATACTGGCAATTGCCACGCCGGACATCGCCATGACGATGATTGTGGCCAGTGACAGCATGATGCCGTTGACCGCATTGGTGGTTACCGCCAGCAGCGGGCAGAGGCCGAGAATCTGAACAATTGAGGTGTTTTGCTTCCAGATGCCGTTATCGGCGATGGTTTTGAATTCTTCACGGGTAATCATTGGGTGGCTCCCGTATTGGCAAACAGTTGGTTGCGGTTGGCTTCAGCCCACTGGACGGCTTTGAAAACAGCTTTTGAAACGGCACGTGGGGTTACGGTAGCGCCAGCGTGGTAATCAATGCGCCCGCCATCCTTTTTTACCTTCCAGTCCCGGTCGCTGACAGCGGCAAGCGACATGCCCTGGAACTGCGTAATCCACGGTTGCGCCTTGTTTTTGTCTTTCTTCAATTCAATGTAATCACCAAGGCCGGGTGTTTCCTTGTGCTGCGTAACACGAACCCCGGCAACCTGGCCGTTGGCGCGAATCGCCAGGACCAGTTTGATCTTGCCGGCGTAACCGTCGGGGGCTACTGCTTCAAAGACCAGCGCGACCGGCTCACCATTCTTGCGGGCACGGTAGACGGTTGATGCTTCATCGAGGCCGAGTTCCTTGGTGGCCGGCAAAACAATCTTGTCTTCAAGCAGCGCATTGTCGTATTCCCTGCCGGGCAACACTTCGTTGACCAGCTTCATCTTTTCTTCTGCGGCAGATGCCTCAATGGCTGGCTTGGTCCATAAATAGGCGCCGGAAAGCAGGCCGGTGAAGATGATGACGAAGACGAAGAGCGTCAGGGCTGTGCGCAGCGCCATGCCGGATGCCGAAATCTCCTTGGCGCTGGTCATGCTTTATCCTTCATGCCGAAAATTGGTGGCTGGGTCAGGAGATCGATGACCGGGACACAGAGATTCATCAGCAGGACGGCGAAAGCAACGCCATCCGGATAGCCGCCAAAAACGCGGATGATGTAGGCGAGCAGGCCGGCGCCAGCACCAAAAATCAGCTTGCCGCGCGCGGTGGTGCAGCCGGATACCGGGTCGGTGGCAATGAAGAAGGCGCCGATCATGGCGCCGCCGGAAAGCAGGTGGAAGAGCGGATTGGCAAACTGGGTTGGGCTATAAAGCCAGAGTGCGCCGGCAATCAGGGTCATCGAACCGAGAAAGGCGACCGGCACATGCCAGGTGATCAGCTTGCGCTGCCAAAGATAGAGACCGCCAAGCAGATAGCCGCCGGCCACCCATTCCCAACCACGCCCGGCGAAGTTGCCGAAGATGTCCTGATTGGCTAGCAGGTGAGCAACGTCTACGCTGCCATCGCCCAATTTGAGCGCGGTTTTCAGGGCATCAAGCGGGGTTGCACCGGAGAGTGCATCAACACGTGGGGCGAGGCCCAGAATGATATTGATTTGTTCGACCAGCGGCATTTGCAGGCCGACACTGGGCCATTGCGACATCAGTGCCGGGAAGGAAACGATACATACGGCAAAGGCAACCATCGCCGGGTTGAACGGGTTTTGACCGAGGCCACCGTAAAGGTGTTTGGCGATGACGATGGCGAAAACCGTGCCGGTGAATACCAGCCACCAGGGGGCAAGCGGCGGGAAAGTCAGGGCGATCAGCCAGGCGGTGACGATCGCTGAGCCATCGGAGAGAAAGATAGCCAGCGGTTTGCGCTGGATGCGCAACATCGCTGCTTCGGCGAGCAGTGCAGCCGTTGTGGCGATGACCAGTTGCGCCAGAATCGCCGGGCCAATCAGCCAGACATAGGCGGCGATGCCGGGAATCAGGGCAATGCAGACCTGAATCATCACCTGGCTGACGCTGGTGTCCTTGAGCAGGTAGGGGGATGTGGTGAAACTCACGCTTTATTCTCGTCGACCGGGGCAGGTGCTGCAGGTTGAATGACTTCGCGGCGCGCTTCGATTTCGGCGATGTCGCGCTGCTGCTGGGCATTCAGGTTTTCGGTGTTTTTGATCTGGGCGGCTTCACGCTGGGCTTTGGCGCGTTCCATCGCGGCCAGGATGGCGGCTTTTTTTGCGTCTTTTTCGGCGTCGACCGGAACAGTTGGAGTTGCTTCAACGACAACCGGTGCGCTCGCTGTTTCTGTCGGTGTTGCCTCGGCAGCAGCAGCGGCAGCCGTTGCTTCAGCAGCTTTTTTCGCCGTTTGGGCAGCGGCGGCCTTGGCTAGTTTTTCAGCTTTTTCAGTCTTTTCACGTTCATCGCGCAATTGCTTGAACTCGAAACGTTCCTTTGCTCCATCCGCCGCGTTCTTTTCGCGCTCACGGGCCCAGATTTCGCTCTTGGCAAAGCGGAAATACTGGACCAGCGGAATACGTGAGGGGCAGACGAAAGAACAGCAGCCACATTCGATGCAATCGAAGATGTGGTATTCCTGCGTTTTGCCGAAATTCTTGGCGCGCGAGAACCAGTACATCTCGAACGGCTGTAATTCGTGCGGGCAAGCCTGCGCGCAAGAGCCGCAGCGAATGCAGGGCATTTCCGGCGGGGCTGGCGGGAAGATCCGTGGCGAATGGGCAATCAGGCAATTGGTTGCCTTGACCACCGGGACGTGGCTGTTGGGTACCAAAAATCCCATCATCGGCCCGCCCATGACGATGCCGTCGGTGTCCGGGTGCGGGGTGGCGAGTTTGAGCAGCTCGTCCATCGGCGTGCCAATCAGCACTTCATAGTTGCGCGGCGTATGGACATTGCCGCTGACCGTCACCAGGCGCGAAACCACGGGTTCACCGTGGGCGATGGCGCGCCAGGCGGTGTAGGCGGTGGCGACGTTGAAACATTGCACACCGAGATCGGTCGAGCGTTTGCTGGCCGGGACTTCCTTGCCGGTCAGGACGCGGATCAATTGTTTGGCGCCACCTGCCGGATACAGGGTTGGCACCGGGACAACCACAAAATTCTCATTGAGGGCGCTGACGGCGGCACGCATCGCAGCCGCTGCTTCCGGCTTGTTGTCCTCGATACCGATCAGCACCTTTTTCGGCTGCAGCAGGTCACGGAAAATGCCGATGCCGCGCACGACTTCTTCGGCGCGTTCGCGCATCAGCAGGTCGTCGCAAGTGATGAACGGCTCGCATTCGGCGCCGTTGATCACCATTTCTTCCATCGGCACTGTCTTTGATGCGGTCAACTTGCCGTGCGTCGGAAAAACTGCGCCGCCAAGACCGACAACGCCGGATTGTTGCAGATGCTCGCGCACCTGCTCCGGGGTCATCGCCTGGTAATCCAGCCTCGTGCGCTCTATCCATTCATCCTTGCCGTCCGGTTCAATTACCACGCACAGGGCGTCGAGGCCGGAGGGGTGGGGCTGAACATGGAGGGCAACTTCAAGCACCGTGCCCGAGGTCGGCGCATGGACGGCGGCAGAAATCCAGCCATCGGCCTGGCCGATCAACTGGCCCTTGAGTACCTTGTCGCCGGCCTGAACCACCGGACGCGGCAAGCCGCCGATGCTTTGGTGCAAGGGCACAACCAGCCGCGTTGGCAGCGGCGCCTGGGCAATCGGCAATCCCAGGGATTGCGTCTTGTTGGTCGGCGGTTTGACGCCACCTTTGAACTTGAACAGATTCATTAACATCAGGCAGCTTTTATGTCACCGGCACCGCCGGTGGGGGTATCCCTTGGGGACGCAAGGGCAGCCTTTATTTCGACAACCGGATATTTCCATTTCCAGTTGTCGATGTTTTCAGTAATTGCTTCCATGCGTATGCACTCGACCGGGCAGGGCGGCAGGCACAATTCGCAGCCGGTGCACAGCGGGGTGATGATGGTGTGCATCTGCTTGGCGGCACCGACGATGGCATCAACCGGGCAGGCCTGAATGCACAGGGTGCAGCCGATGCAGGTGTTTTCGTCGATGATGGCGATTTGCTTGGGGCGCTCTTCCTGCTCCAGCGGTTTGACTTCGCGACCCAGTAGGTCGGCCAGGCGTTGGACGCCTTCCAGGCCGCCGGGTGGGCAAAGATTGATGTCAACTTCGCCCTTGGCAATCGCCTCGGAATAAGGCTTGCAGCCGGGAAAACCGCACTGACCGCATTGTGTCTGGGGCATGATGCTGTTGATTTTTTCAACCAGCGGATCACCTTCGACCTTGAATTTGATCGACGCATAGCCGAGCGATGCGCCCAGCACGACAGCCCCGAGGGCCATGATGGCAATGGCGAGGACGATTTCCATTTACTGGTACTTGTCCAGGCCGGCAAAACCCATGAAAGCCAGCGCCATCAAGCCGGCAGTGACCATCGCAATCGCCGCGCCACGGAAGTAAATGGGCACATCGGCCCCCTCAATGCGTTCGCGCATGCCGGCAAAAAGGATCAGCACCAGCGAAAAACCGAAGGCACTGCCGGCACCGAAGAGCAAAGACTCAACGAAGTTGTAGCCGTTTGCAATGTTGAGCAGCGGCACGCCCAGCACCGCGCAATTGGTGGTGATCAGCGGCAGGTAAATGCCCAGCGTTTGCTGCAGCGACGGCGAAGTTTTGGCAATCACCATCTCGGTCATTTGCACGATGGCGGCAATCGTGACGATGAAGGACAGTGTGCGCAGATATTCCAGCCCGAAGGGGATGAGCAGGAAATGATCGATGATGTAACTCGCCCCGGTCGCCATGGTCAGCACGAAAGTGGTGGCGGCGCCCATGCCATAAGCGGTTTCCAGCTTTTTGGAAACGCCCATAAAGGGGCAAAGACCGAGGATTTTCACCAGGACGACGTTGTTGACCAGAACAGCGCCGACGAGGATGAATAGGTAGTGGCTCATGGATTAGGGAGAGTTGAGGCCGGTATTATCGGGCTTTGAATGAAATCAAACAACCGCGCCGAAACTAAGGGTTTAGGCTTTCTTACGCATGATGTGGGCCAGCGTTTCCGCCACTTCATTGACCAGATCCGGGCCGCGATAGATGAAGCCGCTGTAAAACTGAACCAGACTGGCGCCGGCGCGGATTTTTTCAGCCGCATCTTCACCGCCCATGATGCCGCCGACACCGATGATCGGTAGTTCGCCAGCCAGCGCCGTCGAGAGTTTTTTCAACACATCGGTTGAGCGACGGAAAACTGGGGCGCCGGAAAGACCACCGGTTTCTTCGGCATTGGGCAAGCCGGCGATTTCAGTGCGTGACAGGGTGGTGTTGGTGGCGATCACGCCATCCATGCGGTGGCGGCGCACGGCATCGGCAATACCCTGGATTTGTTCATCGTCGAGATCGGGGGCGATCTTCAAGGCCATCGGCACATATCGGCCATGTTTTTCGGCCAGTTGTTCCTGGCGGGATTTCAGCTGCGCGAGCAGATCGTCGAGCGCCTCATCCTTCTGCAATTCACGCAGATTTTTGGTGTTCGGCGAGGAGATATTGACGGCGATATAGCTGGCGTCGTTATAAACCTTGTTCAGGCAGATCAGGTAATCGTCAGCCGCGTGTTCGATTGGCGTCGTCGCGTTCTTGCCGATATTGATGCCGAGAATGCCGCCCTTTTTCGGGAACTGTGCGGCGCGCACGTTTTCCAGTAATTTATCGACGCCGGCGTTGTTGAAACCCATGCGGTTGATGATGCCCTGCGCTTCCGGGATGCGGAAAAGGCGTGGCTTGGGGTTGCCATCCTGCGGCTTGGGCGTGATCGTGCCGATTTCGATAAAGCCGAAACCGAGGCGCGAAAGACCGTCGATATGGTCACCGTTCTTGTCCAGACCGGCGGCAAGGCCAACCGGGTTGGGGAACTTGAGACCCATGACTTCCACCGGGCAGGCAGCGACCGGTTTGGCCAGGCAACCGGCCAGACCGCTGGCGTTGAGCAGATCAACACCATTCATGCCAATACCGTGGGCAGTTTCAGCGTCGAGGGCGAAAAAGAACTTGCGAATTAGTGGATAGAGCATAGTGGGCGGGATTTTACCGCAATGCAGCAAAATCTTGCGGTCGACGGCGATTTTTGCCTGATTTTTCAGCCGCTCAAGAAGCGGATGCCGAGTAGTGCAGCCATGCCGCCAATGAACGGTAGCCACGGATTGCGCGACAGGCTGGCTGCGGCCACCGCAACAATCGCTGCCGCCAGTTTGGGGTTGAAGACTTCCAGCGTGCCGCCGACAACCAGCACATCCGGCACAACGATTGCCGCCAGCACCGCCGCCGGGGCGTAGCGCAGGGCACGTTGAAGGACCGAGGGCAGGACGACACGATTGCCGAGCACGATAAAACTGGCACGCGGCAGGGTGGTGGCGAGGCCGATTAAAATGAAGATCAGCCATAGCGAGGCATCGTAATTCATGGCTGGCTCCGTTTTCCTTCCCAGTGTTCGGCGGCAAACCCCGCTGCAATGCCGGCGCAGATACCGACCACAACACCGAGGCGCAAGGGCATGTTGCGCAACAAGGTGGCACTGGCTCCGCCAACCAGTGCGGCGATCAGCATTGGCCGTACTTTGGCCATTGGCACCAGCAGCGTAATCAGGGCGATGGTTGCCATAAATTCGAGTGACCAGCTTTTGGGGATCAAGCCGGCGGCGTAGATCCCGGTCAGTGCGAAGACTTGCCACAAAATCCACGCCCAGAGCGCCGGTGCCAGGTAGTAGCCAAGCCGCCAGGCCGGGTCATCGACGCGCAATAGTTTGTCGAGGCAGGTGGCGAAAACGCCGTCGGTCAGCACATGCCCGGCCAGCCAGCGACCCGGCGTGCCAATGCCGCGAAAGCCGGGGGCGATCGCCGCACTGAAAATCACAAAGCGCAGGTTGAGGGCGAGGGCGGTGGTGATGATCAGCCAGACCGGGGCATCGGCGGCAATCAGCGGCAAGGTGCCGAGCTGAGCCGTGCCGGCGAAGACGATGATGTTCATGCCCATCGCCTGCAAGGGCGAAAACCCGCTGCTGACCATCGCCATACCCATGACCAGCGCCCAGGGAACGAGGCCAACCGAGAGCGGCAGGAAGGCGTGGAAGCCTTCGCGGGCACCGCTCAGGAAGGCGGGGGAGAGAATTTTTGTGACGAATTTCATCGAGCGGGAAGATAGCGCAACTTGCAGAAACAAACTGTAACAGCTGGAAATGTATCAGGCCGGCTAAACTACGGCCCCATGTCATCTGCGAACCGTCGACTTCTTTCAATTTTGCTCATGCTGGCGTTGCCTGCCGCAGCGGCTGGCTTGCACGACCCTTTTGATACAACCGGCATGGCGCCGCTCAAGCCGTTACCGCAGTTGTCGGCGCGGGTCGGCGAGATGCCTTGCGCCAATTCCTTGCCGGTGACAGCGTTGACCGCGATTGATACGGTCGACCTCGCCCTTTGCAATAATCCGCAAACCCGCGAAGTCTGGGCGGCGGCACGGGTTCAGGCGGCGCTGCTTGGCGTTGCGCAGTCGGCCTGGTTGCCCGATCTGGATGCCAGGGTTTCTGCCGGGCGAAATTTTGTTGAAGCGCGCAATTACAACCAGAACAGCGCGGTGCTGACCTTGTCCTGGCTGGTCTTCGACTTTGGCCAGCGTTCGGCCAATATTGAAAATGCCCGGCAATTGTTAAGCGCGGCCGTCGCGACCCAGAATGCCACGGTGCAAAGCCTGTTTTTGTCAGCTTTGCAGGCGTATTACACGGCGCAGGCGCTACGTGCAGCGGTGGCGTCAACGACCGAAGCTGAGCGTGCGGCACGCGAGGGTTTTGCTGCTGCCGAGAGTCGTTACAAGGTCGGTGCCGGGACGCCAGCGGATCGCTTGCTGGCGCAGACCGCCTTGTCACAGGCGACGCTCAATCGCATCAAGGCTGAAGGCGAGGCGCGCAATGCTTTGGGGGTGTTGGCCAACGTCATGGGTTTTGACGCTCAGCAGAAAATTATCCTCGATGAAATTCCGCGCAGCCTGCCGGAAACTGCTTTCCAGAGCGATGTCGATGCCTTGATCGAAGAAGCGCGCAACCGGCGCCCCGATTTGAAATCAGCCGAGGCGCAAGTCAAGGCGGCTGAAGCCAGTGTCGACGTGGCGCGCGCACAAGGGCGGCCAACGCTGAGTTTGTCCACCGGGCCAACCTGGCAGGATGTTTCTGGCGTATCGACGAATGGTGGCGCAGTTGGTGTAACGCTTAGCGTGCCGATTTTCTCCGGTTTTGAGACGACTTATCGCGTGCGTTCAGCGGAAGCTCAGGTCGATGTTCGGGCGGCGCAACGCGACCGTTTGCGCAATCAGGTGGCGCTGGATGTCTGGAAGGCCTATCAAAATCTGAACACTGCTTCGCAAAGCCTGATTGCTACCAGCGATCTGGTCGCCAGTGCTGAACAGTCGGAGCGTGTCGCGCTTGGTCGTTACAAAGCGGGAGTTGGGACGGTGCTGGATTTGTTGACCGCCCAAACCGCGCTCGCCAATGCCCGCCTGCAACGCATTCAGGCTGGCCTCGACTGGCATGTTTATCGCGCAACGCTGGCCCAGACGGTCGGCGCGCTGGATTACACGCTGCTGCAACCAGCGGTGCAAGGAAAACCATGAAACCTGTTGGCAAAATCATTCTTGGCGTCACGCTCATTGCTGGCCTGATTGGCGGCGGCCTCTGGTACGCCAAGCAACGCGCCGGGCAGGCGCCGGAACTGCGTTACAAGCTGGCAACGCTGGAAAAGGGCGAGGTCACGCAAACCGTTTCGGCCAATGGCACGCTCAACCCGGTGGTGCTGGTCAGCGTTGGTACGCAGGTTTCGGGTACGGTCAGAAAGCTTTATGTCGATTTCAACGACAAGGTGGAAGCCGGCCAACCGCTGCTTGAACTCGATGCCGCGCTGCTCACGGCGCAGGTCAAACAGACTGAGGCGAGTGTTGCCAATGCCGCCGCTGCGCTGGAGTTGGCGCAGGCCAACGAGGCGCGTATGAAGTCCTTGTTCGCTCAGGAATATGTTTCCAGGCAGGAGTAC
The DNA here is from genome assembly GCA_039797825.1 of Pseudomonadota bacterium. GTDB lineage: Bacteria > Pseudomonadota > Gammaproteobacteria > Burkholderiales > Rhodocyclaceae > Azonexus. Next base: position 76,400 of record JBDKHF010000070.1, read on the forward strand.
GAAACCTCGCGTCAGGCGATGAAGTCCGCCACTGCACAATTGGCATTGGCGCGGGCTGCGCTGGAAAAAGACCGGGTCAATCTGGGTAATACGACCATTCGCTCGCCGGTTTCTGGTGTCGTGGTCGACCGTGTGGTCGATCTCGGTCAGACGGTGGCGGCGAGTTTTCAAACCCCGGTGCTGATCAAGATTGCGCAGGATTTGTCTGAAATGCGCATCGACACCAGTTTTGCCGAAGCCGACATCGGTAATTTGCGCGAGGGGCAAAAGGCGCGCTTTACCGTCGATGCCTTCCCCAACCGCAGCTTTAATGGCGAAGTGCAGCAGATTCGTCTGAATCCGACCAACCAGCAAAACGTGGTGACTTATAACGTGCGAGTTAGCGTCGCCAACAAGGATCAGGCGCTGCTGCCGGGTATGACGGCTTACGTCAGCATTGGCGTGGACAAGCGTCAGGATGTGTTGTTGCTGCCTAATGCCGCGCTGCGTTTCAAACCGGCGGATGCTGGCGATAAGGCCAAGGAAAATGGGCCAAAAACGGCGTCGACCGCAACAAATGGGCCTGGAGCCGGCGCGGGTGCCGGTAAACCTGGCAAGAAGCGCGATAGCCAGAGTGGTACGGTCTACGTGCTGGCCGGTGACGAAATCAAACCTGTCAGTGTGCAGATTGGCATTACGGATAATCGCAATACCGAATTGGTGGGCGGTGAATTGAAGGAAGGTGACCGGCTGATCACCGGCGAAAACACCGCCTCCAGCAAAAAGCCGTCCAGCGTTGGCATGAGAATGTTTTGATGGGTGAGCCGGTCATCCGGGTCGCCGGGCTGGGTAAATCCTACGCCACGGCAGCCGGTCTTTTTCCTGCCTTGCGCGGGGTGGATCTGACGATTCAGGCCGGCGAATATATTGCCATCATGGGGCCGTCCGGTTCCGGCAAATCAACCTTCATGAACTTGCTTGGCTGTCTCGATACGCCAACTATGGGCGACTATTTCCTGACCGGCGAGAATGTTGCACACATGCAAACCGATGCCCTGGCCAAACTGCGCAACCGCACGCTGGGTTTCGTTTTTCAGGGCTTCAACCTGCTGCCGCGCATGAGTTTGCAGGATAACGTTGCACTGCCGCTGGTTTATGCCGGTGTCGGCAAGGAACAGCGCCGACTGGCGGCACGTGAGCAACTCGACAAAGTGGGGCTGGGTAAATATGCGGAATCGCTGCCCAGCCGGATTTCTGGTGGTCAGCAACAGCGCGTGGCAATTGCCCGGGCGCTGGTCAACAAACCGCAGCTTATTCTGGCTGACGAGCCAACCGGCAACCTCGACAGCCAGACCAGTGAAGAAATCATGCGTCTGTTCGGCGAACTCAACGCTGAAGGCATCACGATTGTGCTGGTCACGCATGAGCCGGATATTGCGGCGCACGCCAAGCGTCAGGTGCGCTTTCTTGATGGCAAGCTGGTCAGCGACCACCTGACGGAGCCATCAGCATGCTGAAAGCCATGCTCGGCGAAGCCTGGCTGGCGATGGGCGCCAACCGCCTGCGCACCGCGCTGACCATGCTCGGCATGGTGATTGGCGTTGGCGCCGTGGTGATCATGATGGCCATCGGCCAGGGCGCGCAGTATGCCGTGCAGCAAACGATCAGCACGATGGGTTCCAATCTTTATATCGTGCTTTCCGGTTCCTTTACCGCCGGCGGCGTGCGTAGCGGTTCCGCCGGGGCGCCGTCGCTGAATGTGGCCGATGCCGAGGCGATGAGCGAACTGGATGGCGTCAGCAACGTTGCGCCTACCCATCAGGGCACCCGGCAACTGGTTTACGGTTCGCAAAACTGGAGCACGCAGGTGGTCGGCACAACGCCTGCCTACCTTGAAGCGCGCGCCTGGAGCATTGTGAACGGCGCCGCTTTTGGCGATTCCGATGTGCGTTCCTCGACCCGTGTTGCGCTGATCGGCAAGACGGTGGCCGAGAACCTGTTTGCCGATGATGACCCGGTTGGCAAAACGATGCGTATCCAGCAAAACCCGTTTACGGTGATCGGCGTGCTTGGCAGCAAAGGCCAGAATCTTGATGGCCGCGATCAGGACGATACCGTGATCATTCCGCTCAGCACTGCGCAGCGCAAGGTATTCGGCACACCCTTCCTGGGCTCGGTGCGGATGATCATGGTCCAGGCCGAGTCTTCCGAAGCGATGCCCAAGGTCGAGGAGGGCATCAAATCCTTGCTGCGCCAGCGTCATCGTCTGCGTGAAGGGATGCCCGACGATTTCTTCATGCGCAACCTCTCGGCAGCGGCTGAGTCGGAAGCCGAAACGACGCGCACCATGTCGATCCTGCTTGGTGCGATTGCCTCGATTTCCCTGCTGGTCGGCGGCATTGGCATCATGAACATCATGCTGGTATCGGTGACTGAGCGGACTCGCGAAATTGGCATCCGCATGGCGATAGGCGCGCGCCAGAAAGATATCCTGACCCAGTTTTTGCTCGAAGCGGTGATGATCTCGTTTGCCGGTTGCCTGCTTGGACTGTTGCTCGGCCTCGGCGTCGCACTCGGCATCAATGCCTTTACCGGCATGGTGGTAGTGATTTCCGGTAGTGCGGCGCTGGTCTCTTTTGCCGTGGCGGCGACCGTTGGCATCTTCTTCGGCTGGTATCCAGCGCGCAAAGCAGCGCAACTCGACCCGATTGAGGCGCTGCGTTACCAGTAGTTTTGGGTGAGGGGCGAGTGGGGAATAAATTTGTTGGTACTCGCAAATTGGGGCGTTACGGTTGCGCTACCAATCCCATCTTGGTAGCTAAGCAGAAATTGCTTCGTCTCACACAATTCGGGCACGATACTCCGATGGCGTAACCCGCATATCGATATTGAAGGCCCGCCTCATGTTGTACTCGTCGCCAAAACCACAGCGTTGTGAAATCTGTTTAATTGAGAGGGAGGGATGCGCCAGGAGTCTGCACGCAGCTTCGACCCGCAGGCGCCTTAACCATGCCGCTGGCGTGAGACCACTTTCCTTTGCCAGCTGCCGATGTAAGGTTCTCGCCGACACGGCCATTGCCTCGGCCATCTCCTCAACGGAAACCGCGCTATCCAGACGCTGAATCAGCCACGCTGATAGACGCCCACTAAATGAGTTCTCCTCAATTTGAGCGTAAAGCTCCGCACTGTATTGGCGTTGCCCGCCAGGGCGCTTCAAGTAAACCACCAGTCGGTGGGCAACACGCATGGCTAATGTCCGCCCCATGTCTTCCTCAACGAGCGCAAGCGCCAGATCAATACCGGCACTAATCCCGGCGGACGTCCAAATACGACCATCGCGAACATAGATTGCATCCTCTTCAACCTTGATGCGAGGAAACCGGCGCTGCAACTCCTTGGTATCCATCCAGTGTGTGGTTGCGCGAAGCCCATCCAAAAGACCTGCAGTCGCCAATAGAAAGGCTCCCGTACATACCGAGGATGTGCGCCTGGTCACTTGATGCGCCGTGTTAAGCCAAACACCGAGCTCCTGAATGGCATCTAGGTTGCTTAGGCATTGGGTTCCAGGAACCAATAACGTACTCCCCTGAAGATCGTCCCATGAAGGAAGCGGTTCGGAGTCGAGACGGACACCGGAGGAAGAGCTGACCAACCCGCCCGACTGAGAGACAGCCCGAATATCGTAGGTATTCGGCATCCCCTCATCTCGACATTGATCGTTGGTCGTTGCAAAAACCTGAATGGGTCCAGTCGCATCAAGTAAGACGAATCCCGGAATAAGCAACACGAAAATGCTGTGCCGGATCGACTCCGTATTTCCCGAATTCAATGACTCAGTTTGTTGGCTAGGTGACATGGCTAATGAATGGCAGTTTTTCACTTGATTTAGACAATTCTGCCATTGTTATCTCCTGCAAAGTCAACACTGAAGGACACACTAGCCAAACTAGAGGACAAGTTCAAGGTTTCATCAATGCCAATAACTGACATATCGATAGGTCCGAAATCGGTTGAGCAATCAATTCAAGCTGATTGCATCGGCAAGATCTTCCTAAAGCATCCGGGCATGCTCCGCTGCAGGCGAGGCGTACTGCTGATAACCATTGAGGGGGATGCTCTGGATTATCAGTTGACCGAAGGCAGCGAGCTTCTTTTGCCGAGCCGCAGACTTTGTCTTGTGGAAGGGGGGGGCACTTTCGTCTTGGGCCTTGAACCAAGAGGGTGCAGGGAAAGTATCAAGAAAATGAAAAATTCGATTCTTCCATCAGGCAAAGGTTTAATCCCCACCCAAGGCAATGCCTTGGTCGTTCTTCTCATCACTTTGCTTTTTGTTGCCTCGCAAGCGAATCTTGTCCTCATCCTCACTCAGCTTCATCCAAGTATCTTTTCGATACAGCTCTCATTCACGGCAGATGCCTTTTGGCGTGTCATCGAACAGTGGGGAGCTTCGGGTCTGGCAATCTATCGATCGCATTTTTTATTCGACAATGTTCACCTGTTCATCTACGGTGCGTTTGGCTATTTGGTGGTTTCCAAAACCAGCTTGTTCGTCAGCATGAAACCTGTGCTCTATCGGCTCATCCGACTCATGCTTCCGGTCAGTGCTTTGTTTGATCTTGCCGAAAATGCCGCGCAACTCTACCTACTCAGCCAGCCCCCTGGTTTTCACTCTCCGTTAATCCCTGTCTCGGCGGTCTGCTCAGTACTCAAATGGGTATTGGTTTCACTGTTTGCCTTACTGGTCGCGGTGCCAGTCATCCGCAAACTGTGGGCTAACATAACTGCCTATAGGGCGGTTTAGTGTTTTGTCTTTACGGAAGCCAATTTATGCATCGATACGTTCCGATCTCAGGCAATCAAGCGTTGGTTTAATATAAATAACTGATTTATTAAGAAATAATCTGGTGATGTCAAGATACTTTGGTGGTTGTCATTGCGGTGCCGTTCGCTTCGAGGCTGAGGCTGATTTGCAGAACGTCTGTGAATGCAATTGTTCTATTTGCACCAAAAAAGGTGCCATTCATCATCGTGTCCAAGAATTCAAACTTCTGTCCGGAGAAGAGGCCCTCAGGCTGTATCAATTCGGGGAGAAAATTGCTAAGCACTGGTTTTGTTCTCACTGCGGGGTACACACATTCACGAATCCTCGAGCGGCACCGGACAAAGTAACCATCAACCTTCGTTGTCTAGACGAATTTTTGACCTTAAGAAAGCAACTGACCATCAAGGAGTTTGATGGTCAGAACTGGGAAAGGTCAGTAACAAACTTCAAGTTTGATTAGCCATGTGTTCGGAATAAGTCTTCCGTGTGGCCTCCGGCCACTGACTACTATTAGCAACTGAATGACAGATAACCGCCTCACTGTCGTTGCTTCATCGTCCGGATACCCGAAATTTTTCTACGCTTTGGCCGCTGCCGCCGCCTGCTTTTGGTAGATCGCCGCGAGCAGATCAGTTTGGGTCAGGACGCCGGCCAGGCGGCCTTTGTTATCGACCACCGGCAGAATAATCGGGTGATCAGAGGCCGCCAGCAGGCTGGCGGTTTGGCTGATGGAATCACTGATGCAAACGCTGACAAAGCTTTCGCTCATGATCTGGCCGACCACTTCCGGTTTGTCTGAGTAAGCCGATGGTGTCGCACGCAGCAGGCGCCGGATGTTGTCACCAATCGCTTGTTCTGGTGCCGGTTTGACGTGGCGGAGAAAATTATCAAGCGTTAGCAGGCCGATCACCCGTTTGCTACGGTCAACCACCGGCAGGCCATGTAATTTATGTGCTTGCATCAGCGCCCAGGCAGCGTTCAATTCAGTACCAAACTCAACGCTGATTACCTCGGTCGTCATGATCTCGGCACAAACTCGCTGCTCGTGGCGCTGGTGGGCGTGGTTGGTGGCGAGATCGTAAATGCGCACCAGGTCGTCCTCGCTGATGTCGAGGTAGGTATCGATCTTCTGCAACGCGTGCTGCAGGTCTTCATGGCGAACGCTGCCACGTTTCGGGCGCGGTTTCTGTGCTGCGCTTTGCTTGGGTGCGCACTGCGGGTAATGACGTCCGGGAATCAGGTTGTTGACGAACATGACGGCGATCAGCGCCGCACCCACATTGAGGACAGCGGTCGTTAGCGAGACTGGTTGCTGGGCGGCGCCGAGCGCAAAAACGACGGCCATCGCACCGCCTGGCGGGTGTATGCAGCGTAACCAGGCGGTAATCCAGACGGCCAGCGCCAGCGCAACGGCTACCGCCAAAAAGCTGGGTTGTATCCACGTGCCACAAAGCAGGCCAATGATTGCCGGCAACATTAAACCACCGACCAGCGACCACGGTTGGGCGAGCGGGCTGTGCGGCAAAACGAAGAGAATCACCGAACTGGCACCGAGCGGCGCCAGCAAATAACTGATGCCGGGTTGTGCCGGCAAGATCGCCAGAATGCCCTGAATCAGCAGCATGCCGAGTAGCGCAGCCAGCGTGCTGCGCCAACGCTCGGCTGGCGACAGGGGCGCTGCGTCGGGGATCAGGTAGCGTTGCGCAAATTCGCGCAGCGTACTCATGTCGTGCGACGGCGTAGCAGGTGATTGATGATCAGGGTCAAAACCACCTCGCCACGCTGGTTGACCGCGTGATAGCGCAGGCGGGCAATGCCACGATCCGGCTTCGATTTGGACGGGCGCACCTCAATAACTTCAATTTCTGTATGCAGCGTATCGCCGGGCCGTACCGGGGCGAGCCAGCGCAACTCGTCAATGCCTGGCGAGCCAAGGCTCGATTCAGCCAACATGCCGGACTGGATGAAGAGCCGGAAACACAGCGCCAAGCTCTGGAAACCGCTGGCAATCAAGCCGCCATAAGGTGATTCTGCGGCAGCGTTGACGTCGAGGTGAAACGGTTGCGGATCGTAACGCAAGGCGAAATCGATGATCTCGGCTTCAGTCAGCGTAATTCCGGACGTCTTGAAATGCTGGCCGGGGAAAAGGTCATCAAGGTAGCGGCTATCCATGGCTGGTCTCCTGTTTACGGATTCAGGCACTCCGAAACCATTTCATCGCCCCCTTTGCCGCAAGGGGTAAACGAACCGGAAATGGGCGTAGGCGTGCCGTTGTCGTCCATTTGCGCGACCAGTGTGTCCCAGAAAATTACGCCGGATTTGTCGAGTTTGAGGCGCAGCAACCAGCCGCGTTTGCCGGCGGCGTAATCGAAACCGTCAAAGACGAAGTTGCCGAGGCTGTAAATGATTGGCTTGCCTTTATAGGTTTCAGCGCCCTGCGTCACGTGCGGGTGGCTGCCGACAACGACTGCGGCGCCTTCGTCGATCATTTTGTGGGCAAGTTGGCGCTGGCGTGCACTGGGTTTGTCTTCCTTTTCCCAGCCCCAGTGCATGTAGGGAATAACCAGGTCGGCACCGGCGGCCTTGGCGGCGCGGATGTCGGCGATCACCTGACTGTCTTCACTCCATGCTACACCGGGGTGGTCGGCACCGGCTTCAAAGGAGCGCGGCTTGAATTCGTTGTAGGCGAGGACGGCGATCTTGAGACCCTTGCGCTCGATCCACAGCGGTTTGTGGGCTTCGGCCAGATTGCGCCCCCCTCCAAAGTAGTGAATGCCGGTCTGCTCAAGGTGATGCATGGTTTCGAGGAAGGCCTCGTGACCGTAGTCGCCGGAATGGTTGTTGGCCAGTGAAAGCGCATCGAAACGGCCTTGCAGCACAGGCAGCACACGTGGCTTGGCGCGGAAATTGTAGATTTTGTTGTCGAGTTGCGTGCCGCTGGTGGCGATTGGGCATTCGAGATTGCCGATCCGGTAATCCGCTTCTTTGAGAATTCCCGAGAACGGCAGCAGCGGGTCACCGCCTTCGCCGATGAAGCGGCCGGGGCCGTCATCAAGCATGATGTCGCCGGTGAAAATCAGGTTTACCGGCTCGGCAACGACGTTGAGGCTGAGGCCAAGGGCAAGTGTTACGGTCGACCAGAGTTTTCGGCTCATTTTATTTCGCACCAATATTGCAGTTCGCCATCACGGACTGGCTCATAGACATAATTCAGGCCACTAAAGCCGTTGACCGCAGCATTGACCAGCGGATAGATGTAGCTGGCCTGATGGATGATCACCGGCCCGCTATCGCGGTCAGCGTAGGTGTAGAGCTTGACGTTGGCGAGTTCGGCAGGCTCTTTCTGAAAGACGATGCGAAACAGAAAGTAGGAGCCAATCGCCACCGGTGCAACCCGGTAAGGCGAAGTGACCGGCAGCGCTTCAACCTGTTGCGTGGTGCCGCCATAATTAACGTGGCAAACCACGGATTCAGCCAGTACCGCGCCAGAAAGCGCCAGCAGGGTAGCGCTGGCGATGAGGTGTTTAATGATCCTTGCCATCAATTCGCGGCCTGTAAAAATAGGGAATGAAGCGCCATCCTAACAGCAGGAAGGCGACGAACCAGCAGGTGGCGGCCATGTCCAGCCAGCGCAGGTAAAGATCAGGGGCCAGTTGCGGGCCGATCAGGCGCAGGGCGAAGGCGAGGATCATGATCCACAGCACAGTTTTTTCGTAGGCGCCAAAAGCCACTTTACGCCCGGTGTGGCCGTTGGAAATGCGGATCATCATGGCCGGAATGACGAGGCCCATCGCCCCGAAGGTAAAGACGTGCACCGCCACGCTGCCCACCCAGGCGATGTTGAAGATCAGGCTGGATGCCTCAATCAGCAACTGGCCGGTAATCGCCAGATAGCCGAGATACATGATCCCGACATCGAGCCGGCTGAAAGCCTTGAGCGGGTGCCAGAAGGCGAAGCGAGCCAGCAGCAGCGCGGCCAGCAGCAGGCTGAATGCAGCGGCCAACAGGGGTGGCATCAGCCCGACGGCGACCAGCAGCAGGCCGAGTACCTTGATGCTGTTGTCGAGCAGCGGATGGCGCAGGATCTCGACTTTGAAAATGCTCTTCATGAACTGGGTCAGCGTGCGTTCGAGCATGACTAGAAAGGCAACGCGAAAGAGGCCGAGGGTCATCGTCCAGCCGAGGTGAAAACTGTCCGGCAGCAGGATGAGGATTTTGGCCAGTGCGAAAGTTGGCAGGATGAGCAGGAAAAACAGGTTGTCGCGGCGGTAGCCATCGGTTTGGCGATGGCGAATCAGGGTGGCGAGCAAGCCCCCGACAATGCTGATCAGGAAAAGCTGACTGCCAAGCCAGAACATCAGTGCCGGCAACTGGCCGCCAAAGGCGATCACCAGGCGTTCAACCAGCCAGGCGGCGCTGAGGTAGATCAACACGCTGCCGTGATAGCCGCGCACATTGACCCAGTTTTTGGTCGAGGTGAGCAGAAAGCCGCCAAGTACAGCCCAGCCGAAACCATAAAACATTTCATGGGCGTGCCACTGGGTGGGCGAATAGGCGGCGTTGGGCGCCGGCAAAACGCCTTTGAGGACGAGTATCCAGAGTATCGGCAGACTAAGGCCGGCGACGCAGGCGAGGCTGAAGAAAGGCCGGAAGCCGACCAGCCAGAAAGGGTGTTTTGGGGAAATCACAGGTTCACGTTTGGGGTTGCAGCAAGGCTGGCTACTCTCGCACGGCGTGCGAGGATTTATCCTTGATGCAGCGCAAGTGGCGAAATTTATCGACCACGCGCTGCGCCAACCTGGCGCAGCATCATATCGCTGTGACTTTTGCCATCGACCAGTTTGACCTGATAAGCCTTGTCGTTGATGAAGAGCAGCTTGCCGTGTTGTTCAATGCGGGCTGACAACGTGATACGCGCCTGCTTTTTGCCGATCAGATCACGGTCAACGACCAAATTGAACGCAATTGGCACCTGCTGGCCGGCCAGTTCTATGGTCTGCTCAGCCAATGTCCGCGCTTTGGCATCGGCGCGGCTGGTGTCCTGCACCTTGATCGTCAGGATGGCATCCGGTGGCAGCGCAATCCGCTGGCGGTAGGCAACGCTACCGCTGATATCGACAAAACTGCTGACTGCCGGTGGCTGCTCTTTAACGATCGGTGGTGGTGTGTTGCCGACGCTGCAGCGGCGCATCGCCCCATTGCCATCGACAAAAATGGCATCGTTGTCCTTAGTGTAAAAATTGAGACCTTCACCCCGGTAATGTGCGCCTGAAGCGGCGGGAATCAGGGCTAGCTCCTTGTTGCTACCGGCAATGTTGAGCGTTGCCAAGGGCCGTTCTTCGCTATTTTTGGAAAATACGGCAGAGATTTTGCTGCCATCGTCACAGGCGTAACTGACCGCTTCGTTGGCCTGTAATAAAGCAGGAAGCAGGGCCAGCAGGGGAATGAATTTTTTCATGGTGTCGTTGAATTTGGTATTTGCAAGGTGCCCCAATGACCGGCGACATAGCCTTCAATGGGAGTAAAGGCTGCTTTGTAGGCCATTTTTCGGCTTTCGGCAATCCAGTAGCCGAGATAAAGATAGGGCAAACCCAGTGCGCGGCACTGGGCTACCTGCCAGAGAATGTTGTAGGTGCCGAAACTGGCTTGCGGAATATCCGGGTCGAAGAAGGTGTAAACCGACGATAAACCATCATCCAGCACATCAATCAGGCTGACCATGCGCACCTCGCCGCCCTCGGAAAACTCGATCAACCGGGTATCCACCCGGCTTTGCAGAAGGAAGTTGGCGTATTGCTCGCGATTGTCGTCATCCATCCCGCCGCCGGGGTGGCGAGCCTGCTGGTAGCGTACGTAGAGCGCGTAGTGAGCGCTGTCAAAAATCAGCGGAACCTCACGCGCAACAAGATGACTGTGACGTTGTACCGCCCGGCGCTGGCTGCGACTGGTGTTCAACTCGGTAACGGGCAAACGAACGGGAACGCAGGCCTGGCAAGCATCGCAATGAGGCCGGTAGGTGAAAACGCCGCTACGCCGAAAACCGCTGCGAACCAGCGTGCTGTAAACCGCATCGTTGATCAGGTGCGCTGGCGTTGCGACCTGCGAGCGCGCTTCCCGCTCAGGCAGATAGCTGCACGGGTAAGGTGCGGTGGTGTAAAACTGAAGCAGGGAAAAGGGCAGGGCGGCGTCGTTGGCGTGCGACATGATTTACCACGCAAATCGGGAGTTGGTGGTGCGCCAATCAGAGCGCGCCTGGCCTGTCGCGGTCAACGCCCGTAAACGGCCTAAAAATTCACTGCGCTCAATTTCGCGGCCACCAAGCGAGGCGAGATGTTCGGTGTGCATCTGGCAATCGACCATGCCGAATTGCTGCTCACCGAGCTGCCGTACAAGGTGGGCGAAGGCAATTTTCGAGGCGTTACTGCGCCGGCTGAACATCGATTCTCCATAAAACATGCGCCCGATGGCCAGTCCATAAAGTCCGCCAACCAGATCGCCTTCGACATAGGTTTCGACCGAGTGCGCCCAGCCAAGTTCATGGAGTCGAATATAGGCGTTCATCATCTCCGGTGAAATCCAGGTGCCATCCTGTCCCGGTCGTGGCGTTTCGGAACAGGCCGCGATGGTGGTGGGAAAATCGTGATCGAAGCGCACTTCGTAATTTTGGCCGCGCAAGGTTTTGCACAACGAGCGGGTCAGGCGGAATTCGTCGGGGAATAGCACCATGCGCGGGTCTGGGCTGTACCAGAGCGGCTGCCCCTCAACCGTGCCCCAGGGGAAAATACCATGCCGGTAGGCATCGAGAATGCGATCTGGCGCGAGATCAGCACCCACCGCAAGCAGGCCACCCATATCCTCCCTGGCCAGTTCGACCGGCGGAAAAGGGTCGAGTTGGCCAAGAAAGGGAATCATGCGTGCTGTTTTTTGAAGGCGATGACGTGGTCGGCATCAAGGCGGATACCAATCCGCTCGCCAATCGCGTGGTTGTGGTGCGATGGCACCAGCGACAAAACCTCGGCCCCGCTGGCTAGTTTCAGCGTGTAAAGAATGTCGGCACCACGAAAAGCTTTGTGCAGCACTTCGGCCTGCAGCGTACTTTTGTCGTCGTGCACCACATCATCCGGGCGCAGCAGCACATCTACCGCGCAGCCATCGTCGCAATTGGCACAGGTTTCGCTACATTCAACCGGGATGTCGGAAGTCAGCTTGCCCAACTCCATTTCAACATCGGTACCGCCGGAAACAACACCCGGTAACAACACGCCCTGGCCGATGAAGTCAGCGACAAAACGGTTGGCTGGGCGGTGATAGAGGTTGTACGGCACATCCCATTGCTGGATGCGGCCCTCGTACATCAGGCCAATGTGGTCAGCCATCGCGAAGGCTTCATTCTGGTCGTGCGTCACCATCACGGCAGTCGAACCCTCACGTTTGAGAATGTCACGAACTTCGACTGAAAGCCGCTCGCGCAGGCCGACATCGAGATTAGAGAATGGCTCGTCGAGCAGAATGAGTTCAGGCCGTGGGGCCAGCGCCCGCGCCAAAGCGACGCGCTGTTGTTGGCCACCGGAAAGTTCATGCGGAAATTTTTCGCCCTGGCCGGAAAGCCCAACCGTCGCCAGCAACTGGCGCACGCGCAAATGAGTATCTTCCTGCGGCTTGCGAGCGAGGCCAAACGCGACATTTTCTGCCACGCTCAAATGTGGAAACAGTGCGTAATCCTGAAAAACCATGCCAATCCGCCGCTTTTCCGGCGCCACGCGTTGCCCGGGCCGGCTGACGATATGGCCGTGCAGGCTGATTTCGCCACCGGCAATTTCCTCAAACCCGGCGATACAGCGCAGCAAGGTCGTCTTGCCGCAGCCGGATGGGCCGAGCAGGCAGGCGATTTGACCCGCTTCAAGGCGCAAATCGACGCCATCGACGACGGTGTTTTTGCCGTAGCGTTGAATAACGCCATTTAGTTCAAGTTGAGCCATGCGGTTGATTATAATTCGCAACAACCCTATGCGCGCAGCCCATCTTTCTCCTCTCCTGATAATTGCTCTCGTGGTCGCTCTGCTCGCCGGATTGCCGGTGGCTAGCGTCGGGCTCAACCTATTTGTCGGCGGCACGAGCAGCACCTGGACGCATTTGAGCCAAACCGTATTGCCGGATTACATCGCCAACACACTCTGGCTGTGTCTTGGCGTTGGCTTGGGTGTCGGTTTGATTGGCGTCGCCACCGCCTGGCTGACGACGATGCACGAATTCCCCGGAAGGCGCATTTTTGAATGGGCATTGGTCCTGCCGATGGCGATGCCGGCCTACGTCATGGCCTATGTTTATACCGATTTCCTGCAGTTTGTCGGTCCGGTGCAAACGACACTGCGCGAAACTTTCGGCTGGCAACACGGCGACTACTGGTTCCCTGATATTCGTACCTTACCGGGTGCGGTGCTGATGTTCGTTTGCGTGCTTTACCCCTATGTTTACCTGCTCGCCCGTAGCGCTTTTCTCGAACGTGCCAGCGGCATGCTCGAAGCCGCCCGCACTTTGGGCATGGGCCCGTGGCGTGCATTTTTCGCCGTCTCGTTGCCGCTGGCGCGACCGGCGATTGCGGCGGGTATCGCGCTGGCCTTGATGGAAACGCTGGCTGATTACGGCACGGTGGCCTATTTCGCGGTCAACACCTTTACGACCGGTATTTATCGCGCCTGGTTTTCCTTGGGGGATCGTGTCGCGGCGGCGCAGTTAGCGTCAATGCTGCTTGGCTTCGTCCTCTTTTTGCTGATGGTCGAACGCATCTCGCGGGGGCGCGCCCGTTATAACAATACAACTGGCCGCAACCGCCCGATGGCTGGCGCCCAGTTGTCCGGCCTGCCGGCTGCGCTGGCGATCATCGTCTGCAGCTTGCCTCTGTTGCTCGGCTTCATCTTGCCGGCAGTTTTGTTGCTCAAAATGGCGTTGACCGAAGGCGATGCCCAGTTTGGCGAACGCTTCGTCATGCTGGCGCGCAACAGTTTTGTGCTGGCCAGCATCACCGCCGGGATTGCTGTTTTGCTCGCATTACTACTGGCTTACGGTGCGCGATTGTCGAAAACGACTTTGGCCAACGCGCTAAACCGTCTTGTTGGGCTGGGTTATGCCGTGCCGGGGGCGGTCATCGCGGTTGGTGTGTTGATCCCGGTGACGCGGCTCGATAACTGGCTGGCCGGGCAATGGCTGCTCTGGTTCGGCTACAACCCCGGTTTGCTGCTGACCGGCGGCATTGCCGCGTTGATCTACGCCTATCTGGTCCGTGTCCTCGGCGTGGCGCTGCACAGTATTGAATCGAGCTTGGCCAAAATCACGCCGAGCATGGATGACGCGGCACGCAGCCTCGGTCTGGGCCAAAGCGAAACCCTGCGCCGCGTCCATGCGCCGATGTTGCGCGGCAGTTTGCTGACCGCTGCCTTGCTGGTCTTTGTTGATGTGATGAAAGAGTTGCCGGCAACGCTGGTCATGCGCCCCTTTAACTTCGACACCTTGGCGACGCAGGCTTACACGCTGGCTTCCGATGAACGTCTGGCCGAAGCCTCGACCGCCTCGCTGGCGATTGTTGCCGTCGGCCTCTTGCCGCTGATCGCGATTTCCCGGCAGATTTCCCGCCGCCGAAAATGAAAACGCCCCGCGATGGCGGGGCGCTGATCTGGCAGGAAGCCGGGATTACTTGAAGCCGGCGCGGTCAAAAATCATCTGGGCTTTGGTTTGATACATGGCGAGGTTTTTGACCGGTATGGAATCCGCCTTGAATTTCCCCAGTGCATCCAGTGCCGGGTTGGCGACCTTGACGCTTTCAACCGCCGGCCACTCGTTATTGCCATCAGCGAAATAACGCTGCGCTTCATCCGAGGCCAGGTATTCCATGAACTTGATCGCAGCGGCCTTGTGTGGCGCTGTTTTCAACACGCCGCCACCTGAAACGTTGATGTGGGTGCCGGTTGTCGCTTGATTTGGCCAGACGACACCAATTTTTTCCATCATTTTTAGGTCTTCTACCTTGGTTGACCGCAACAGCCGCGCAACGTAATAGGTATTCGAGAGCGCCACACCACATTCGCCAGCTGCCACCGCCTTGATCTGGTCGGTGTCGCCACCCTTTGGCGCACGGGCAAAATTGGCGACCATGCCTTTGGCCCATTCCTCAGCCTTGGATTCGCCGTCGTGCGCGATAACCGAAGCCATCAATGACAGGTTGTAAGGGTGCGAACCAGAACGTGAGCAGAATTTGCCCTTTAGCTTCGGATTGGCCAAATCAGCATAGTTCTGGACATCCTCGGCCTTGACCGCCGATTTGTTGTAAATGATGACGCGGGCGCGGGTTGAGAAGGAATACCAGTCGTCGGTATGCAGGTGGGCGGGAATCCGTGTTTCCAGCGTTTTTGATGAAATCGGCGTGAAGATGCCAAGTTCGTGTGCTTTGGCCAGACGCGCTGCATCGACCGTAAGAAAAATGTCCGCCGGGCTGTTGCTGCCTTCGTTCTTGATCCGCTCAAGCAGCTCATCTTCCTTGCCTTCGATGCGATTGATCTTGATGCCGGTTTGCTTGGTGAAATTGGCGTAAAGCGCCTCGTCGGTTTGGTAATGGCGAGCTGAATACAGGTTAAGTTCATCTGCCAGGGCAGCGAATGCGAGGGATGCAATCGCCGTGGCCAGCAGGGTATTTTTCAATTTCATGCACATGCTCCCGGTTCGGTAATGAGAATGGTTGCAGTTTACAGGCCAATTTCTATTCTGTAAATGAGAACCGTTATCGAAACTGGGCGAAAAAAATGCGGCAAATTTGCCGCATTCTCTGATCAGTTACCTTCGATTATTCGTCGGGCGCCGTTATAGCGCTGTACCCAGTAACTGCTTTCCATACTCTCAACGCGAACTTCAGCGCCGGTGCGTGGCGCGTGCATGAAATGGTTGTCGCCAAGATAAATACCAACATGCGAGAAGGTGCGGCGCATGGTGTTAAAGAACACCAGATCACCCGGCTTCAACTGGCTGGTATCAATACTTTGACCAACTTCGCTCATTTCACGCGCAGTGCGCGGCAGCGAAGCACCAATGCTGTCTTTAAAAACCAGGCGAACAAAGCCGCTGCAATCCAGTCCACTATCTTCATCGTTACCGCCCAGGCGATAACGCACACCCACCAGTTTCAAGCCTTGCAGGATGACATCCTGAGCAGCGTTGGTGTAGCGTTCGAGGAAAGAAGGTTCTTCAGCTTTGCGCGCCGGTTCGGCAGCGACCACAGCGCTCGCACTGAAGGCGAGGGCGGTGGATAAGAATAGGGCTCTTAGAACTTTATGCATAGCCCCGAAATGTAGGTGAAAAATGATGCTTTGTAAACCCTCCATAGCGTTTTCTGATATACAAAATCAGCTGCGCAGAACTATGTTCATAATCCGTAATTATGAATACAATTTCCTTTCCCGTGGTGCGAGGTCAATAAATGGATTCCTTCAAGGCCCTGTTGATTGAAGAGTGTGATGGCCAAGTAGTTAGTGCGATCACCGATATGGACGAGAGCCGACTGGATGCCGGTGAAGTGACCATACGCGTCGCCTACTCCAGTGTTAATTACAAGGATGCGCTGGCTGCAACCGGGGCGGGCAAAATTATTCGTCGTTTCCCCTGCATTGGTGGAATCGATCTCTCCGGGGTGGTTATCAAGAGTGCTGACCCCCGGTTCAAGCAGGGCGATCCGGTGATTGCCACCAGTTTTGATATCGGCGTTGCACATCATGGCGGTTATGCGGAAATTGCGCGGGTGCCAGCGGACTGGGTGGTGCCGCTGCCGGCTGGTTTGTCGCTGTATGAAGCAATGGCGCTTGGTACGGCAGGCTTTACTGCGGCGTTGGCGATTGTCCGGATGGAAGAAAATCGTCTGACGCCGGCCAAGGGGGCGGTGATTGTGACCGGCGCAACCGGCGGTGTCGGTAGTCTGGCGGTTGATATGCTGGCCAAAATTGGCTATCACGTTGTGGCGCTGACCGGCAAGGAAAGCGAAGCGGGCTACTTGCGTAGTCTGGGTGCTGCTGAAGTGATGATGCGCCAAAGCATTGATTTAACGAAAATTCGGCCTTTGGATAAAGGGCGTTGGGCTGCTGCGGTCGACAACCTGGGCGGCGATATTTTGGCCTGGATCGCCAGTACGATGGAGCAGGGCGGAACTATCGCCAGCATCGGTTTGGCGGCCAGCATGAAATTGAATACGACAGTGGCGCCCTTTATTTTGCGGGGTGTTTCTCTATTGGGTATCGATTCCGGTTATATCCGCGAACCTTATCGGCGTGATGTTTGGCAACGCCTGGCGAGTGATTTGCGTCCCCCACACCTTGAATCGATGTCGCGCAAGATCGCTTTTGAGGAGCTGCCGGCGACCTTTGCTGAATATGTGGCCGGTCGTGCCAAAGGGCGTGTTGTCGTCGAACTGGCCGGTGGCTGATATGGCAGATCTGCCGCGCATTCTTGTGGTTGATGACTCGCGTATGGTCAGGATGACGCTGATCAAGCATCTCAAAGGGCAATACGAGGTGCGCGAGGAGTCCGATGGTGAGGCGGCGTGGCAAACCTTGGTACTCGATCAATCGCTGCACGCGGTGATTTCTGATTTGCAAATGCCCAGGCTGGATGGTTATGGGCTGCTCGAAAAGTTGCGTAGCTCCAAGCTGCAACGCTTGCAGAAAATGCCGTTCATTCTGGTTTCTGGCGAGGAGACGGAAGAAGAGCGTGAACGTGCTTGCGCGCTTGGTGTGTCAGATTTTGTGACTAAAGGCGCCGGCAGCAGTGAGATTTTGGTACGCCTGAATAATTTGCTGGCTCTGTCGGCGGCACGGGAAAACATTGAAGCGGGTCGTGAATCAATGGTTCAAGACCCGCGCAGCGGCTTGTACTCGCGTAAGTATCTTGAACTACAGGCGGCGCAGGCTCTGGCCCGTGCTGCGCGAAATGGGCTTGAGGTGAGCATCATGGTCCTTGGCTTTGATGCCTTCGAGCAGGTTCAGGCCAAACTGGGTGGTGAAGCTGCCGAGCAGGTTGGTCATCGTTTCGTCAAAATGCTGGCTGCCAAGGTACGTCAGGAAGATAGCCTCGGGCATTACGGGGTCGGGCAGTACGCGATTATTGCACCTGGCACCTCGCCGCTTCTGTGTACGGCTTTTGCTGAGCGTGTGCGTGAGGCGGTTGAGGTTGCGCGTGTTTCAATGCAAGGCGACTCGATTTCGCTGACGGTCAGTGTTGGTCTGGCCAGTATGCCTGGCGATAGCGCCAATTCTGCGGTGGCCTTGCTCGAACTTGCCGGTGAGCGCATGAATGATGCGATGCGGGCTGGGGGTAACCGGATTGTGTCGGGTGCGCTAGGTGCTGGTTCAGCCCGTCAAATGACTTTGCAGCATGCCGTTGAGTTGATCACCGCCCGTCGGCAAGATGTCGTTTTGCCACATCTTGCGGCGCTTGGCGTGCAGGTTTTGCCGTTGTTACGTTTAATGAATCAGGATTTGGGGTTGGATCTGCCGATGGCAGAAATCGAACGCCGCTTACAGGACCGGGCAACGAATAGAAAATAGCCCGGCGTTTATTTTTGAGTGCAGGTAAACCTAATCTGAGGGATTTTATGGCGACATATAAAGAGTTTCACCAGTATTCCATCGAAAAACCGGATGAGTTCTGGACCGAACAGGCTCAACTCATCGACTGGAAAGAACCGTTTACTCAGGTGTGCGACTATTCACGCCCGCCGTTTGCCAAGTGGTTTGTGAATGGCAAGACAAATCTTTGTTACAACGCGGTTGACCGTCACGCCGCCAAGCGCCCGAATGATCGTGCGCTGATCTTTATTTCGACCGAAACCGATGAAGAGACGGTTTACAGTTTTTCTGAATTGCAGCGTGAAATCGAGCGCATGGCGGCGATTTACCAGAGCCTCGGCGTCAAAAAGGGTGATCGCGTCCTGATTTACATGCCAATGGTGGCTCAGGCAACTTTTGCGATTTTGGCGGCAACCCGCATTGGCGCGATTCACTCTGTCGTCTTCGGTGGTTTTGCCTCTGGTTCTCTGGCGACACGGATTGACGATGCCAAACCGGTACTGATCGTTTCTTCAGACGCCGGCATGCGTGGCGGCAAGGCGGTTCCCTACAAGCATTTGCTGGATGAAGCCATTGAGTTGGCCGAACACAAGCCAGCCAAGGTGCTGATGATCGACCGTGGTCTGGACAAGGAATTTAGCAAGGTCGCCGGCCGTGATGTTGATTACGCCAGCGAGCGTGCCAAGTTCATGGATGCCCAGGTGCCTTGTGAATGGCTGGAATCCAGCGAGCCATCCTACATTCTGTATACCTCCGGGACGACCGGCAAGCCGAAGGGTGTCCAGCGCGATACCGGCGGCTATGCCGTGGCGCTGGCTTCGTCAATGAAGCACATTTACTGCGGTGGCGAAGGCGAAACTTTCTTCTCCACCTCGGATATTGGCTGGGTGGTCGGTCACTCCTACATCATCTACGGCCCGCTGATCGCCGGCATGGCTACCGTGATGTACGAAGGCACGCCGCTGCGTCCGGATGCTGGCATTTGGTGGCAGATCGTTGAAAAGTACAAGGTGACCGTGATGTTCTCGGCGCCGACCGCTGCCCGAGTGCTGAAGAAGCAGGATCCTGCTTTCATGCACAAATACGACCTGTCGTCGCTTAAGCACATCTTCATGGCCGGCGAGCCGCTCGATCAGCCGACTCACGAGTGGTTCATGACTGAGCTGCAAAAGCCGGTCATCGACAACTACTGGCAGACCGAAACCGGTTGGCCGATGCTGGCTGCCTTGCCGGGTGTTGAAAACACGCCGATCAAGTACGGTTCGCCGTCTTTCCCGGTCTACGGCTACAACCTGCAGATTTTCCGCGAAGATGGCTCGGTTTGCGGTGCCAATGAAAAAGGTATCGCCGCTGTTATTCCACCGTTGCCGCCCGGCTGTTTGTCTACCGTTTGGGGTCAGGATGACCGTTTTGTCAGCACCTATTTCACCCTGTTCAAGGAGCCACTGGTTTATTCCTCCTACGACTGGGCGATCAAGGACGACGATGGTTATTTCACCATCCTTGGCCGTACCGATGATGTGATCAACGTTGCTGGTCACCGCCTTGGAACCCGTGAGATCGAAGAAGCGATCCAGAACCATCCGGCAATCGCCGAAGTGGCGGTGGTTGGCGTCGAAGACAAGCTCAAGGGCCAGGTGCCGATGGCGTTTGCCGTGGTCAAGGATGCTTCCAAGCTTTCCTCGCCGGAACTGATCAAGGCGCTGGAGAAGGAGGTGTTTGGTACGGTCGACAGCATTTTGGGTGCAATTGGCCGTCCGGCTCGTGTGCATTTCGTGACTGGTCTGCCCAAGACCCGTTCCGGCAAGATGCTGCGCCGTTCGCTGCAGGCGCTGGCTGAAGGCCGTGATCCGGGCGATCTGACGACGATTGACGATCCTTCAACGCTGGAACAGATCAAGAACGCGCTGGCGAGCTAATTAATCCAGCTAACTTCCGATCAGGCCCGCCGGCGCAATCCGGCGGGTTTTTTTACGTCGGCTTGGTCATAATCGTAGCGGGTGCCGAGTGTTAGAATCTTTGCTGCTCCTACCTTTCCGCGTGTTCCATTCAATGATTTACGAAACTGTTGCTGCTGTTGATCTGGGTTCAAACAGCTTCCGCCTGCAGGTTGGGCGAGTGTTTGATGACCAGATTTATGTTCTGGATTCAATGAAGGAGCCGGTGCGTCTCGCCTCCGGGCTGAATGAGGACAAGCGGCTGGATGCGGCTTCGCAGGCGCGTGCACTGGATGCTTTGCGGCGTTTTGGTGAGCGTCTGGGTGGTCTGGATAGAGGGGCAGTGCGCGCTGTGGCGACCAACGCATTGCGGGTTGCAAAAAACGCCGAGGAATTCCTGCCGCAAGCGGAAGAGGCTTTGGGTTTTCCCATCGAAATTATTGCCGGGCGCGAAGAGGCGCGACTGATCTATATTGGCGCCTCACATTCGCTGCCGATGGCCGCACATAAGCGTCTGGTGGTTGATATTGGTGGTGGTTCAACCGAGTTCATCATTGGCAAGCGACACGACCCGCAGTTGATGGAATCGCTGTACATGGGTTGCGTTAGTTACACCTTGCGCTTTTTCCCGGATCGCAAGATTGATCGCAAACGTTTGCGTGAGGCACAAGCGGCGGCAGCCAAGGAAATCGAGCTGATCGCCCACGATTACCAGCGTTTGGGCTGGAAAGAGGCGGTTGGTTCATCCGGTTCGGCACGGGCGATTGCCGATGTGCTCGAACTCAATGGGTTGAACCCGAATGGCGAAACCGGCATTACCAAGCTGGGTCTTGAACGTTTGTGCAACTTGCTGATCAAGGCCGGTTCCGCCGAGGCGCTCGATTTGCCGGGGATCAATCGTGATCGTCTGCCGGTGATGCCGGGTGGTATTGCGATCATGTCGGCCATTTTCGAGGAGCTGGGCATCGAGCGTATGACTTATGCCGATGGTGCTTTGCGCCTGGGCGTGCTCTACGATTTGCTCGGGCGTTTTCATCATCACGATATGCGTGATTCGACCGTCGCGCAGTTTCGTCGGCGTTATCAGGTTGAAGGTGATCAGGTTGAACGGGTTGAGAGTACGGCACTGTCAGCACTGACGCAACTTGAAGGGGGCGAGCCGAGCGAGGGCGATGTTCAGTTCCTGGCTTGGGCCTCGCGCCTGCATGAAATTGGAATTTCGGTTGCGCATAACGCTTATCACAAGCATGGTGCCTACATTTTGACTTATGCCGATATGCCGGGTTTCTCCAAAAAGGATCAGGCGCGGCTGGCGACGATTGTGCTTGGCCATCGCGGTAAATTGGAAAAATTGGGGCAGGCTGTTGCGGTCGACAGTATTTGGCGCCTTATTTTTTGTTTGCGTCTTGCCGTGCTGCTGCATCGCACGCGTGATGATCGTTTATTGCCAGCCTGGCGAGTTCGCTCACATGGCACCGGCTTCATGCTTGAACTGCCTGGCGAGTGGCTGGCGGCCAATCCGTGGACGGCGGCTGCCCTGGCTGATGAGGCGGCTGTCTGGCTGCGTATTGGCCGCGACTACCTGCTGGTCAAAGTCGATCAGCCAAAGGCTGCCGAGTGAGTGCGATCCCCAGCTTGTTGTTTGAGCCGGGGAAAATTTCGCTGGCTGGCGCGTGGACGCTGGCCGCTATGCAGGCAGAGCTTCCTGCTTTGCTGCCCCGGCTTACGGTCCTCCAAAAAGAGCCTAATGCAGTCTGGGATCTGAGTTGTGTCGAACGGCTGGATAGTGCCGCAGCCATACTCCTCTGGCGTACCTGGGGTGAGCAGTGGCCTGAGCGCCTTGTACTGCCTGAAGCCTTGCGCGAAACCTTGCAGCGGGTTGCCAATCTGGTGCCAGTCGCGGCAATACCTGAGCGGCGACCGCGCTACTGGCTGGAAATTCCCGGTCAGCTGTTGTTGAGCGGCTTGGCTGAAGTGCGTGGCGTAATTGCCCTGTTCGGGCAACTGCTGCTTGATGGCATCCATTTATTTCGTCATCCCGGCGAAATGCCGTGGAAAGAGTTTGCCGCCAATGTTTATAAGTCTGGCGCGCAAGCCTTGCCGATTACGGCGATGGTTGGTTTCCTGATCGGCATCACGATCAGTTATTTGTCAGCCTTGCAGTTGCGCAGTTTTGGCGCCGATCTTTTGATCGTCAATATTCTTGGCATTTCGATTGTGCGTGAGCTTGGGCCGGTGCTGGTTGCGGTGCTGGTCGCTGGCCGTTCCGGCTCGGCGATGACGGCGCAAATCGGCGTGATGCGCGTTACCGAGGAAATCGATGCGCTGTCCACGATGGGAATCTCGCGTACCGTGCGCGTGATTTTGCCCAAGGTTGCCGGGTTGACCGTAGCAATGCCCTTGTTGGTGCTGTGGACCTCCGCTGTCGCGATGTTTGGCGGCATGCTGGCTGCATTTTTGCAACTTGATTTGTCACTGGTTTATTTTCTGGATAATTTGCCGCGGGTTGTTCCGGTTTCCAATCTTTACATCGGCCTTGCCAAAGGTGTTTTTTTCGGATTCATCATTGCCTTGATTGCCTGCCATTTTGGCCTGCGCGTCAAACCGAATACGGAAAGTCTTGCGGCAAATACTACAACCTCGGTGGTAACGGCAATTACCATGGTCATTGTGATCAATGCGGTCTTTGCCGTGTTGACCCGGGGAATTGGCGTGCCAAGGTTATGAGCGCCGTGGCGGTTGTCGAATTGCTGGGCATCAGCACCAAATTCGGGTCGAACTTTGTTCACCGCGATTTGAATTTACGGGTTGATCAAGGTCAGATAGTTGGTCTTTTAGGCGAATCGGGCAGTGGAAAAACAACACTGCTGCGTGAGATGCTGGGTTTGTGGCAGCCCAGCGCCGGCAATATCCGCTTGTTTGGTTTTGATTTGCATACGGCTCAAGTTGTTGAGCAGCGCGCCATCCATCGCCGGCTTGGCATGTTGTTTCAGCACGGTGCGTTGTTTTCAGCCCTTTCTGTTTTCGACAACATTGCCTTTCCCCTGCGCGAATTGAAATGCCTGGATGAGGACTGGATTCGCCGATTGGTTTTGCTCAAGCTCGATATGGTTGAAATGACGCCGAGGCATAGCCGGCTGATGCCAGCCGAACTCTCCGGTGGCATGGTCAAACGTGTCGCGCTCGCCCGCGCCCTGGCGCTGGAGCCTGAGCTTTTGTTGCTTGATGAGCCAACTGCCGGCCTTGATCCTGACCGTAGTCAGAATTTTGTCGAACTGCTGGGTTCTTTGCAGCAAGCGCTCGGCTTGACCGTGATCATGGTCACCCACGATCTCAATACCATTGCTGGTCTGGCCAGCCATGTCGCCGTGCTGGCGGATCAGCGCATTATTGCTTTCGGTCCAAAAGAAGAGGTAATGACGGTCGATCATCCGTTTGTTACTGGCTTCTTTAGCGCAGACCGCCATAAACTGCTTTAATACGACGCCATGGAGAACAAGTCACACGCTTTCATTGCTGGTCTTTTTGCCCTCGTCTTTGGCGTGGCGGCAATTCTTGCTATCTACTGGCTGGGTGGCGGGCGTGAAGAAACGCACGAATATGTGGTGGTGACCAAGCAAAATGTGGGTGGGCTGAATCCGCAGGCGCAGGTGCGCTATCGTGGGATTCGGGTGGGCAAGGTCAGCGATATCCGGCTGGACCCTGATGACTACAGCAACACACTGGTCACCATTGATATTCGCGACGACGTTCCGCTAACCACCGGCACCGTGGCTAAACTGAATTATCAAGGGATCACCGGGCTGGCCCATATACTTTTGCTGGAGTCAAGCAAGGATACCCAGCCATTGCAGCCCAACGATGCCGAGCCGCCACGGATAACCATGATTCCATCATTGCTCGAAGAATTGGGCGAAAACGGCATGGCGACCTTGCGTCAGGCGCGTCAGCTGATGGCTAGTGCCAATGAGATGATGAACGAAGAAAACCGGCGCCATTTGACGGCAACGCTTAAAAATCTCGAAGCGGCCTCGGCCAACATGAAACCGGCGCTCGAAAATATGACCGGCACGCTGGTTCAGATGCGTAAATTGCTTGATGACCAGAATATTCGCAAACTATCCGGTGCGGCTGGCGAAGTTGGCCCCTTGCTGTCTGATGCGCGTGCGCTGGTCAGCAAAATGCAAACAGCTACCGACAAGCTTGATGTGGCGATTGGCGATGCTTCCGCCGGTGGCTCTTCAGCCTTGATGCCGCGTTTGAATGAGCTTTCCACCGATTTTTCAATGACCTCCCGCCAACTTAGCCGTGTCTTGCGCATTCTTGAAGATTCGCCGCAGGGACTGGTTTTTGGTGCGCCGGCCTTGCCGCCGGGGCCGGGTGAGGCTGGCTTTGCCGCTGGTGGAGCGAAGTAATATGCGGCTTTTATTGACGTTATTGCTTGGCTTGATGCTCACCGGCTGTTTTACCGCAGGTAAACGCGGTGGTGAAGAAACGCTGGCGATTTATGATCTGGGCTTGATCTCGGTGCCATCCGCTGACAAGCTGCGCCGAGCTCAGCCGATGGCCGTTGAAGTTCGGGCGCCCCTCTGGTTCGACTCAATGGGCATCGAGTACCGACTTGCCTATGTCGATAAAGCCCGTTTGCGTGAGTATGGTCGGGCCCGCTGGGCTGGCCCACCGGCGCAACTGATTCAGCAGCATTTGGTCCAGCAACTGGGATTTGTGGTGCATGGGCAAAGCCGGGCAGGGTGCGTGCTGCGTCTTGATATTACCGAATTCAGTCAGGTATTTGATACGCCTAATACTAGCCATGCGTTGCTGCAAGGTCGTTTGCAATGGATGGACCGCAGTCGAACGAGCATGGCAATGCGCGAGATTAATCTACTTAGTGATGCTCCATCGGCAGATGCAAGGGGCGGGGTGGCCGCACTTTCTGCCTCAATTGAGCAGTTGACCGTAACAATCAAGGATTGGGAGGCTGAACTGCTGGCTGCCGGACAACTGAAAAGCTGCGGTGCCTAATTGGAAATGATGCGCTCGGCGATGCGTTGTTTCAGGTCGCCAAGATTGTCATCAAAATGTGTGTAATGCATCAGGGAAAGCCCGAAGACACAGGCGTAAAGCAGGAGGCTCCGGCTTTTTGCTTCGGCATCACTCATTCCGCTCGAAACGAAAAGTTTGCGTGTGCAGTCGAGCCGATACAGGTCGACCGCTTCGACAACCGCCGCAGCTTGCGCGTCATGCCGCGCCCAATCACGCACCGCCAGCTCAATCGACATGCCCTTGCGGTTGCGGCTGGCACCGTAGAGCTCGATGGCAAAATGCAGTTGCTCGCTTTCCTTTCCCGGGGCAACCGTTGTGGTTTTTTCAATGTCACGAATCCGGCCTTCTTTCCAGTGCTCCAGAACTGCGGCGAGAAGCGCCTGCCTATCCTTGAAATGCCAGTAAAAGCTACCCTTGGTGACACCACAGCGTTTGGCCAGTACCTCAACGCGCAAGCCGGCGATGCCTTCGTTGGCGAGCAGATCGATGGCGATCTCGACCCAGTGCTCCGGGGCGAGTGGGGTGCGCGCAGGCGCACTTTCGCCACGCGCTCGAATACGCTTCGCTTTTGCAGGGGGCTTGACAGGTTTGTTTTCCATACGCTACCGTATGCGTTTCCATACGACACAGTATGGTCATTGTGCGGATTGAGTCATCGTCTGTCAAACAGACAAAACGTTTTGAACAAAATTAACCGAACACAAAGGAGAGAGCAGTGAAAATTCTCGTTCCCGTAAAACGGGTCGTCGACTACAACGTCAAGATTCGCGTCAAAGCCGATGGCAGCGGTGTCGACCTCGCCAACGTCAAGATGAGCATGAACCCCTTTGACGAAATCGCCATCGAAGAAGCCGTTCGCCTCAAGGAAGCCGGCATCGCCACCGAAGTCATCGCCGTCAGCTGCGGTGTCACCGCCTGCCAGGAAACCCTGCGCACTGCGCTGGCCATCGGTGCCGACCGCGCCATCCTGGTTGAAACCGACGTTGAACTCCAGCCACTGGCCGTCGCCAAGCTACTTAAGGCCCTGTGCGACAAAGAACAACCGCAACTCGTCATCTGCGGCAAACAAGCCATCGACGACGACGCCAACCAGACCGGCCAGATGCTCGCCGCCCTGCAAAACTGGCCGCAAGCCACCTTCGCCTCAAAAGTTACGGTCAACGGCCAAAAAGCCACAGTAATTCGCGAAATCGACGGCGGCCTCGAAACCCTCGAAATCAACCTGCCGG